>JARRJP010000085.1:0-26130 GCA_037389025.1 Reinekea sp.
CAGGGCCGGGTGTACGATCCGACGATTGGTCGGTTCTTGCAGGCGGATCCGTTTGTGCAGGCGCCGGGGCAGATACTGAGTTATAACCGGTATGCTTATGTTTGGAATAATCCGTTGACGGCGACGGACCCGAGTGGGTTTTATTGTCAGAGTGCGGGTTGTGCGGCTGAGGCACGGGATGATTATAAAAACAATGTGCCTGCGACGAAGAATAATGCGAAGGGGCATCGGGACAAGGCAATTGCACTACATATTCATTGATCCATTTATCAATCGAAGCAGATAATCATGATCCCAACCTGCCACAAGACGTTTGCTTTTTATACCTATCTTACTTTTATCCTGCTTGAACAGGTTTAATGCAAAATGTCTTAACCTTGGCTGATTTTCAGCACCATGGCCTTTTCGTACTCGACTTTCATTTTCTCTGAACGCCATATCTAATACCCCGTGCAGTTTATGGTGAGTAGACCTCAGGAACATCCTTTCGATGAACTGTGAGGCTCGGGTTTTGTACCTTCGCAGGGCCTTAAACCTGAATCCGTGACTCCAGAGTGGATTCAGGTTAATTAAACTTAACACCTGGCCCAACGCACCAGCGCTTTGTTGGATTGTCTGAATACTTTGTACATTTCTGACCGACAGAATTGGCCATAGTAAGCTAACCAACCACTTATCATGGGTCCATGGGGTTCAGCCAAGCCGCCATCTGCGCAATGTTCAGTTCTGTTCGCATTCTGATCTTCAACTTGCGGATCTTGAATCGCATGGCCTTCTGAGCAGCCTAGCTCACCGCTGGTGTGAAACTGACAAACATAATGTTTCTTTTACGGTTCTTAACCACTCGGCCTGAAGGTATACCCAAGGAAGTCGAAACTGATGTGTTCATACCTACCCTTCCGCTTACCGTCCTTACAATAGGCAATTCAGGTTTTGTCAGGGTCGCGAGCCCGCATTCGCTGAAACGCTGATTCTGTACTTCCAACATCTGCTTTGCTTCTGCCTCACTTCGGCGGTGAACCAAGCCGTCATCCGCGTAACGACACCACTTCAGCTGTGGATGATGTTTCTGCATCCACTTGTCGAAAACATAGTGCAGGAATAGGTTCGCCAGGACGGGCTGATCACCCCTCCCTGCGGTGTACCTTGTGATTTGCATTTCTCCCTTAGCATCGTGATGACTGGTTCCTGCAGTTCCCAAGAAGAGCCCAGCACAGAGTTACGCCCACTATACGCCGGACACCACCCACGCAGCATTCGGAATTCACTCGTAGATTGATCCCGAGAGATAGAAACGCCCTCGGTTTTGATGTCAAGTCTCTGGATTACGACGCGTCCACATGGGTTTGCTTTGACTTGTAATGCATAGTCACCTTGTCGCTCTCGTATCTTGGCCGCAATCGAGCGTTGGCAACCCATCGCGCCTTGAATATTGATGGTATCCAATAGTTTGGGAATGGTTTTGATCTCATTGGATTTCCCTTCAGAGGCCAAAGCACCCAGGCTGATCCCCTGGTCAGCCGACCAGGCACTGAGCACATAAAGAGCATCACGACCATTGCGAGCCGTGCCTCGCATGGTTTTTCCATCAATCGCAATCACATCCTTTGTGGGATCCGATTGTATAAAAGCCTGATACCCTCGAATTAACTCATCTACCGACAGGCAAGCTAGAAAGTAGCGGAGAGTTTCTGCGCAAGGCACGCGTTTTAAATCGACGTATTTATTGAGCCAATTGAGTTTAAGCTGTGCGAACTCGACCGTGCCATCCAGGGGATCGTAACCACTGATGGTTGAGGCAAAGATAATGAGCAGCAGGCTCTCTAAAGAATAATGTTGGTTTTTCTGGTCACGAGGATCGGTGATAATAGGCGGTACAGGTCTTGATATTCAATGGATTAGGCGCTTCGGAATAAAAAACGCCTATTATGCCTGATTTGAGGCTCGGTAGTAATGAGGTCGCCTATTGTTGTTTTATTGATAGGTGGCTCTGATGATAAACCAAACAAAGACAAGGTCTTCAATTCGTCTTATAATGCTGCACCTATGACAAAGAAATCACCTACTCGACGCGAACCCAAAGCGTCAAAACGCAAATCTACAAGAAAGCAACCTGGGCAGACCTCTTATCGCCAAAAGGCACTTCGACTGACGATTCAGTTGAGCCTTATAGCTGCCTGTCTGTTGTTGTTCTGGGTTATTAATCTGAATGCGGTTGTGCGCGAAAAATTTGAAGGCCGACGCTTTCAGATTCCTGCACGTGTTTACAGTGAAGCTCAAGAGGTCTATGCCGGAGCGGCTGTACGTCAAGCCGAATTTATGAGCCTGTTGCAGCAGTTGGGGTATCGACGTTCGGCAACCGCCTTCCAAGCTGGTCGATATTCAGTTTTATCGAATCAGGTCAATGTATATAGCCGTGGTTTTCGGTTTTGGGATGGTGAAGAACCATCGCAGTTACTCAAGGTCAGATTTGATGGCGATGGCGTCAGCAGCGTTGTTGATTCGAACAACAAAAATGTCATTCTGGCTCGATTGGATCCTCTCTATCTTGGTCAGATTTACCCCGGTGTCACCGAAGACAGAGTGCTCTATTCCCTTGAAAATATCCCCGAAACCTTGGTGCTGGGGTTATTACTTATTGAAGATGATCGCTTCTTTGAGCATTACGGTGTGTCCATTCGGGGCATCGTGCGAGCACTGGCTGTCAATGTCATGACCGGGAAGGCGACTCAGGGTGGTAGTACGTTGACCAATCAATTGGTAAAAAACCTCTATTTGTCATCTGAGAAAAAACTGACCCGAAAGATTAACGAAGCCATTATGTCGCTCATTCTGGAATTTCATTACAGCAAGAATGAAATTCTGGAAACCTATATGAATGAGGTTTATATCGGCCAACAGGGCGCGCGTTCAATTAATGGCTTTGGCCTTGGTGCCGAGTTTTATTTTGGCACTACCCTGCAAGGGTTGGAGATCCATCAACAGGCCTTACTGGTTGGTTTGATTAAGGGACCGTCCTTTTACAATCCGCGTCGCCATCCCGAGCGAGCAAAAAAACGGCGTGACCTTGTATTGGGAAAATGGCATGAAGAGGGTTTGATCGACGAAGCCGAATATCAGCATGCCCTGGCTGAGCCGTTGGATGTTGCCAATAAGCCAGGTCAGGCCAGTTATCCTGCCTTTATGGATGCGTTGCGGCGGCAGTTAAATCGCGACTATCGCAAAAATGATCTCATGGTTGAAGGGCTGTCCATTTACACCACGCTGGATCCGGTGGCACAACAGGCACTTGAAACCGTGTTGAGCTCAAGTGTCAGCCGGGTTGAAGATCAATACGGGTTGGGTGCAAATGTTCTGGAGGGAGCTGCAGTGCTAACCCGTCCATCCACAGGCGATATTCTGGCTATGGTCGGTGGACGGGATGCCAAAGCCAGTGGTTTTAACCGTGCACTGGATGCTATTCGTCCAGTCGGTTCTCTGATGAAACCGGCTGTCTATCTGGCTGCACTGGAACAGGGACACACCTTGTCTGAAATGATCAGCGACGATGAAGTGGCAGTCTCCGCACGAGATGGATCAGTCTGGTCGCCGCGAAATTACGACCATGAATCGCACGGCCAGGTTATGTTGCTTGATGCGTTGGCAAAATCCTATAACCAGGCTACTGCCCGATTAGGAATGCAGGTTGGCTTGGCCAATGTGTTTGATGTTATCGACAGACTCGGTGTTAGCGGTGATATTCCCAAGGTTCCTTCAGTCATGTTGGGCGCCCATGGTATGTCGGCTTATCAGGTCGCCCAGATGTATCAGACCATTGCCGGTAATGGCTTTTACTCGCCGCTGAATTTGGTACGTGCGGTTTCTCATCCTGAATATGGCGTGATACAGCGATATGCATTACAGGTTTCGCAGCGTTTTGAACCGAAAGATATCTATCTTTTGCAGGAAGCCATGCATGAAGTTACCCAGCATGGAACGGCCGCTCGTATTCATCGGCAGTTGCCTCCGCGTTGGTGGGTTGCGGGTAAAACAGGGACAACCGACGACAATCGTGATGCCTGGTTCGCTGGGTTTACCGGTGACCGTCAACTGGTCGTTTGGGTAGGGCGGGATGACAATCAGCCCACGCCATTAACTGGATCAACCGGTGCATTACCAATCTGGATTCAGACCATGAAAGTACTTAACCCCTTGCCGGAACGCCGAGGAGTACCTGCTAATATCGTCTTTGAATCCGTGAATAGCGCTGGCGTTAAAGTACCATCCTGGTGTGATGATGTTCGTCAGGTACCCTTTGTTAAAGGCACTGAGCCGGAGAAAAGCTTAAGTTGTTCAAGTCAGGTGACGCAACCGCGACAAAAAGAGGAAAAAGATAAATGGTGGAAAAAACTGTTGGGCCGATCCTGATTCTGTCGTTTATGGTATTGGTTGGATGTCAGACCATTCAGCCGGAACAGGAACAGGAGCCGGAAACTGATTTTGATGTTGCCATACGTCATGAGCCAGAAGTATTCGGTACAGGAGATGCTGAATCGGAAAGGGATTCTTTCAAACCTGATGTCGTATTGCCAGATCAGGTGGTGAAACAATTACAGAAAGAAGCTTTGGAATTACAAAGCCAGGGGCGTTGGGGGGCAGCGGAGTTGAAGCTGGAACGTGCATTGAGAATTGACACCCAACAGAGTGAACTCTACGAGCAGCTGGCAACGGTCCGCATGGGGCAATCGCGATTTGTCGAGGCGGAGCAGATTGCATTGAAAGGACTTTCCATCCCCAGTCAGACATCAGAACAGAAGGTGGCACTATGGCAGGTGATTGTCCAGTGCCGCTCCGCTACAGGTGATATTGCTGGTGCCAGGGCTGCCCGTAAAGAAGTTGAGAAGTGGCAGTAGTTGATTTCAGGTTTTGTGCTTGAGTGGATTGCTCTCGGCTATTCTTCCACTGTCTTATAACCTGAATCCGTGACTCCATAGCGGTGCAGTGCGCAAGCCATTGATTCCTCTTTGCTTCCCAGAACCTGTGGGTGCACCTGCAATTTTTGAAAAACAAATAGAAATCAAGCTCTTACACCCTGCATCCACTGAAGAAGTTATGGATTTAGATTGTATATTTTGAATCCACTTCGCTGATAAGTGTTCAGTGCATTAGGGTGATCGAGTGTGCAGGTATGAACCCAGACACGGTCAGTTCCCGGCCACTGCCAAGCGTTTTGAACTGCCGCACTGAGCAGCGGGCTACCAAGGCCCTGGCCGATAAACTCTCTGGTCAGGCCAAAGTATTTGATTTCAACGTCACTACCCTGTTTTTCCAATTCAAAGTAACCGGCAATGGCACCGTCGCAATAGGCGACCCAGGTACGTAGCTCGTCCCGTTGTACATAATCGACCCATTCCTGTTTACTCAGGCTCAGCTTGTCTGTCCACTGCCATGGTTCACCAACCATCTGGTACAGGGCTTTATTGAAGCCGGGTTGATCCTTGCGAATTTCAGACAGCAGCAGATTGCTAGGTAATGGTCGGATGATGTGTGCCTGAGGGTCGTTCATTTCCAGGTAATAGGTTGTTTCCATCATGTTCTCCAAGGCATAAAAAAAGCCCCTAGGGGGCTTTGATTTTTTCGCTGTCTTTCTCTCTAATTCGGTTACCAATTAGATTGAGTAGTACAGATCAAATTCAACTGGGTGAGTAGTCATGTTCAGACGAGTTACTTCTTCTGATTTCAGCTCGATGTAAGCATCAATCATGTCATCGTCGAATACACCGCCTGTTTTCAGGAATTCGCGGTCAGCATCCAGAGAAGCTAGTGCTTGCTCCAGGCTGTTACAAACGGTTGGGTATTCAGCCGCTTCTTCCGGTGGCAGGTCGTACAGGTCTTTATCTGCAGAATCACCAGGATGGATTTTGTTCAGAACGCCATCCAGACCAGCCATCAGGAAAGCGGCAAACATCAGATATGGGTTCGCAGATGGGTCACCGAAGCGAACTTCAATACGCTTGCCTTTTGCACTTTGTACATAAGGGATACGGATAGAGGCAGAACGGTTACGAGCAGAGTAGGCCAGCATGACTGGAGCTTCGAAACCAGGAACCAGACGCTTGTAAGAGTTGGTAGAGGCGTTGGCAAAAGCATTCAGCGCACGAGCGTGCTTGACGATGCCACCGATGTAGAACAGGGCTGTTTCAGACAGGCCGGCATAGTCATCACCAGCAAACTGGTTAACACCTTCTTTGGAGAAGGACATGTGGACGTGCATACCGCTACCGTTGTCGCCAACCAGAGGCTTAGGCATGAAAGTCGCTGTTTTGCCATAGGCATGGGCAACATTGTGTACGCAGTATTTCAGAATTTGAACTTCGTCAGCTTTTTTGGTCAGAGTGTTAGCGCCAACGCCGATTTCACATTGTCCGGCAGTACCCACTTCGTGATGGTGTACTTCGATGGTCAGGCCCATAGCTTCCATGGCATCACACATTTGACCACGGATTTCATGCAGGCTGTCAACTGGTGGAACAGGGAAGTAACCGCCTTTGATACCAGGACGGTGGCCAAGGTTACCGTCCTCAAATACTCGTTCGGAAGACCAGGCGGCTTCTTCTGATTCGACTTTGTAGAAAGCGCCAGAGATGTCAGCGCCCCATTTAACGTCATCGAAAACGAAGAATTCTGGTTCTGGGCCAAAGAAAGCGGAATCACCCAGACCGGTTGACTTCAAATACTCCTCTGCGCGCATTGCAACAGAGCGAGGGTCACGGTTATAGCCTTCACCTGTTGCAGGCTCAACAATGTTACAACGGACAATAACAGTGGCATCTTCGGTGAATGGATCCATAACGGAGGCTTCGTCATCCGGCATCAGAATCATGTCGGATTCGTTAATGCCTTTCCAGCCGGCGATGGAGGAACCATCGAACATTTTGCCATCTTGGAAGAAGTCTTCATCGACTTCAGAAGAAGGGATCGTAACGTGCTGCTCTTTGCCTTTTGTATCGGTGAAGCGCAGGTCAACCCAGCGAGCTTCGTTATCTTTGATCAGCGAAAGCGTTTTTGATGACATATGACGTCTCCATTGTGAAAAGCGCCCGACACCGTCGAGCGGTTATAAATATTCTTATCCAGAAGAGTTAGAGTAATCTTCTTGAGTTGAGCACTAACAATGTGCACAGCGAAGCAAGTGCTGTGCCATAGAATAAAATCTCTTGTAAGGTAGAGTCTTATTGGTTGTGATTACTAATTGTACAACTTAATGTGCATTATTATGGATCAATAAGATCAATATCGCACCTTTAAAGTGCGCAATTTTGGTGCATGTACTGCATGATACTGTTGCAAACTTAATGCTATACTCGCCTGCCCGTATATTCATACCAGAAAGCCATGAAATTTGTCGTAAAGCTGTTCCCTGAAATCACCATTAAAACCAAGCCTGTTCGCAAACTTCTGACACAGCAGTTAACGCAGAATATTCGCAATGTTTTGCGCCGAATAACTGACGAGGTGAAAATCCGTAATAATTGGGATGCCATCGAAGTCTGGACTCCAGATGATGCTTTGGATGTTATCAATGATGATATCTATGACGCTCTGGCATGCATTCCCGGTATTGCTCATATTAATCGAGTCAGGGAATTTCCGTTAGGGTCACTGGATGATGTCGTTACCAATACACTGTCTGTGTGGCAGGATGAATTGGTGGGAAAGCGTTTCGTGGTTCGGGTCAAGCGTACTGGAACTCATGATTTTACCTCCGTTGATGCAGAGCGCTATGTTGGCGGTGGTTTACGAAAATTGAGTCAGGCGCAGGCCGTTGATCTGCATAACCCGGATATCATGATTCGCCTGGAGATTAAACACAGCCGACTATTTGTGATTGATAAACGGGTTCAGGGGTTGGGCGGCTTTCCGTTAGGGGCGGCCGATTCCACGGTCACGCTGGTCAGTGGCGGTTTTGATTCTACTGTGGCTACCTACCAAATGATCCGCCGGGGCATCAAAACCCATTTCTTGTTCTTCAACCTGGATATATGGGGGTTGTTCTCAAGCGGATGATGATGCGTGCAGCCAACCGGGTTTGTGAGCGCATCGGACTGGATTCCTTTGTTACTGGTGAGGCATTATCTCAGGTATCGAGCCAGACTATGACAAATCAGCGGTTGATTGATGATGTCGCCGACAGAATGGTGATTCGCCCGCTGGCGGTTACCGACAAGCATGACATTGTCACCTCGGCGCGCCAAATTGGTGCGGCGAGTTTTGTGGAACGTATCCCGGAATACTGCGGCGTGATCTCCCGTAAACCGAATGCTTCTTGTAAGCGGGAGGATGTGGAACGAGTAGAGGCTGAATTTGATTTAACTGTGCTGGATGATGCGCTGGCAGCCGCTAAGGTTGAACCTATTGATAAAATGCGTTGGCAACCAACATTGGATATGGAGCTGTCACTGAATCAGAATCTTGATTCTTCTCAGGCCTTGATTATTGATGTCCGTCATCCACAGGAGATTGAATTATCTCCACTCAAAGTGGATGGGCACGAAATATTGGAAATCCCGTTTTACAGCCTGAATCGTAAATTTGCCAGTCTGGATCATGGTAAAGAATACTTGCTTTATTGTGATAAGGGAGTGATGAGTAAAATGCACGCATTGCATCTTGCTGACGCTGGTTTTAACAATGTTGGGATCTATCGTCCAGCGGTTGACTGAAGTTTGTAATGGTTTGATGCCTGATATCATAAAGCGTGTGTCGGCCAGAGCATTAAGCATCCTCGATGCTGTCGTTCTCATTTGGCGACAGCACATACCAATACTGTCGCGACTCAAACTTATGGTCGTACCAAGTCGCTTCTTGTTCAATCTGTAAGTGCTTTGTGTGGAAGAGTTCTAAACGCATCCAGAAAATAGAATGAAAGCTGTTTATGTTTCCCTTCAGTGCAGGGTAGCTATGAGGTTAGGGATAAAAAACCCGGTATTTATACCGGGTCAGTTACTTTTGGGTTGCTGGCCGTCAGTTCTTGGTTTCGTTTGACTGCGCAGCTTGTTTGTTTTGCAGATAAAGTGCGTCGAAGTTCACTGGCGCCAACATCAATGCCGGGAAGCTGCCTTTCAATACGGCTGAATCCACTGCTTCACGCGCATACGGAAACAGAACATTAGGGCAGTAGGCGCCCAGCATCTGATCGCGGTTTTCATCGGGGAATCCCGAGATGGTGAAGATACCCGACTGCTGAACTTCACACAGGAAAGCTGTTTGCTCTTCGATCTTTGCCGATACGGTTAATGTCAGAACAACTTCAAACGTGCTTGCATCAAGCGCTTTAGTCTGAGTATTTAGATCCAGTTGAACCTGTGGTTTCCATTCTTTGCGAAAAATATCCGGGGAGTTAGGGCTTTCAAAAGAAACATCTTTAGTGAAAATGCGCTGAATGCCAAATTGTGGTTGTTGCTCAGTCATAGTGACTCCGTCATTATTGTAATATGCAGCTCAAATTGCTGTCTTCTGAAAGTGCAAACGCACTGTGTATCACTTTATGCAATTCCAACGGCATAAAGTCGCTTTGCTCAAGCGTTAAGTTAGTAATGTATCCAGTTTATCATCTCGCTCCAGAGCGAAAAGATCATCGCACCCGCCAACATGCATATTGTTGATCCATATCTGTGGAACAGTGTATCTGCCACTTTCCTGCATCATCTGAGCACGGGTCTTGGGTTGACCATCAACTGGAATTTCCGTGTAAGCTACCCCTTTTGAATCGAGCAGGCGTTTTGCCTGAATACAAAAAGGGCACCAGGCGGATGTGTACATCTTAACGTTGGCTGTCAATTTTTTTAGCCTTTTACCAGCGGCAGGTTGCTACTTTGCCATTCGGCAATACCACCACGCAACTTACTCAGATTGGTGAAACCTTCTTTGGCTAGAATCGCACCCGTAGCACCTGCAGTTGTACCTGTTTTACAGATGAGAATCACCGGTTTATCTTTGTAGGACTGGAGTTCTGACATACGCCGCTGCATATCACGCGCCGGGATGTTGATGGAGTTTGGCAGATGGCCGGACTTGAAATCATCTTTCGCACGAATATCAATGACAGTTGCGTCTTCTTTATTGATGAGCTGTGTTACCTGGGCTGGAGATAGAGCTTTTCCGCCGCGTGCGCCTTCTGTAATGATTAACAAAACAAATAGAACCAGCCATATGGAGGCTAGTATCCAATGGTTAATCGCAAATTCTAAAAATTGCTCTAACATCGATCGATCTCTGGTGGTCGCGTAAAAAGGAAACGCAGTATACACAACATATAGGGGCTGTTGAATCTGCCCGATTCAAGCTGCTAAGTTGGGGCGGATTGGACAGTTTTAAAGCATAGGGAATGCATGGCGTTTGTGATTTTGCGAACTGTTGTTCATTATTCGGGGCCTGCACGCCTCAGTGCAGATAAAATGTAAGGTTTATGAATTCTATGCCTTGAGCTTATTAGAGGCTTGCTATTGGATTAAAGGCCCGAGTGATTAAACTGGCCGAGCCGATGTAGCGGTGTTTTAGTAAGTTTCGATAGTTTTGCTCAAGTGGCTTTATGTGATTTTTCCCAGATTCAGATCAACCAATTATAGAAAAGTATCCTAAACTCAGTGTGCCGCTGAAAATCGGCTCGAAAATTTCCTACAAATCCGTACACTAGGTTTGTAACTTTCCTACATTTTTTGATGAGGCAATCTATGACTAATCGTAAGTCGGCAATTTTGCTTATTTTGGATGGTTTTGGTTATAGCGAGACTTCAAAATCAAATGCTATCCAAAAAGCAAATTCACCTGTCTGGGATCGTTTGTGGAGTGACAACCCTCACACATTGATTCAAACATCCGGCATGGCTGTCGGCCTGCCAGACGGTCAGATGGGCAACTCCGAAGTAGGTCATATGAACCTCGGCGCTGGGCGGACCGTATACCAGTCTCTGACTCGCGTAACCAAAGCCATTGAAGATGGCGACTTCTTTACTAATGAAAAACTGGTGAGCGTTGTTGATAAGGCAGTGTCTACTGGTAATGCGGTTCATATTCTGGGCCTTTTGAGTCCAGGTGGTGTGCACTCCCATGAAGATCACTTACATGCCATGGTGGACCTTGCTGTGAAGCAGGGAGCTGACAAGGTTTATGTTCATGCATTCCTTGACGGCCGGGATACACCGCCACGCAGTGCCTTGCCATCGATTGAAAAACTTGAGTCAAAACTTGAGAAGCTGGGTGTTGGCGGGATCGTTTCATTAATCGGTCGATACTATGCTATGGATCGTGATAACCGTTGGGAACGAGTTCAGGCTGCCTATGATTTATTGACAAAAGGCACAGCCGATATCGTTGCGGCGACGCCTATGGATGCACTTCACGCTGCCTATGAACAGGATAAAGATGATGAATTCTGTCCGGCATCCTCAGTTCGGGCTGACAGTGCTGATCCTTTATTTATTGCAGATGGTGATGCCGTTGTATTTATGAACTTCCGTCCAGACCGGGCTCGTGAATTGGCGAGAGCTTTCGTCCAACCGGATCTGGAATCAGGTCTTGATCGTTCAGTCAGTCCAAAGCTGGCCGGTTTTGTCTCCTTAACCGAATATGCAGCGGACATCCCTTGTGATGTGGCCTATCCGCCGGAAGGGCTTACCAATACTCTGGGTGAAGTTATTTCCAGTCGTGGTGGCAAACAGCTGAGGATTGCGGAAACTGAAAAATATGCCCATGTAACTTTCTTCTTCAGTGGCGGGCAAGAGGCTGAATACAAAGGCGAAACCCGTATTCTGGTGCCGTCACCTAAAGTCGCCACTTATGATCTTCAACCTGAAATGAGTGCTCCAGAAGTGACTGAGAAATTGGTCGAGGCTATAAAGTCCCAAGAGTTTGACCTGATCGTTTGTAACTACGCCAACGGTGATATGGTCGGCCATACCGGAAAAATGGACGCTGCCATAAAAGCTGTTGAAGCACTTGATGTCGCATTGGGTAAGGTGACAGAAGCTGCTTTGTCAGTAGATGCTGAGGTCTTGATTACTGCGGATCACGGCAATGTTGAATTAATGGTCGATCCAGAAACCGGTGGTGCCGTAACCAGTCATACTGTGTTCCCTGTGCCATTGGTTTATGTTGCCAATGACAGTGGCAATACAGTATTGAATGAAGGGGCTTTGTCCGACATTGCTCCGACGCTGCTGGATATTATGGGTGTTGAAAAACCTGCGCAGATGACCGGAACAAGTCTGCTTAATCGTTAAACCTAGTAATTTGGAATTTAAAAAAACCGCTCATTATGAGTGGTTTTTGTGTATTAAGCGTGCAAAATGATGGTTTTAAGTACATTTAAGAGTGTATAAGCTGTCTTAAGTATATTTGCAACGTTTCTTTCTTATGTGCCATTTTTTCTTTCTGTATCTCTTTAGGCATTAGGAATCCGTTGCGATTGCCCTCTATAAACTTTTGGGAAATAAAGAGGAATCAATGGCTTGCGCACAGCACCGCTATGGCGTCACGGATTCAGGAATTTACCAACCCCTCTTTTCTGATCATACTCAAATTAATGAAAACTAGGCAGAGTTCAGACCAAGGTAAACAAGTATCTTTTCCGTGGTCAGGCAGGCAAAATGCTGCTATGAAAAAGATCCGAATATTTCGCCTGATATCCTCATACGCCATCGCAGGGTTTATAGCTGTTTTCTCATCGCCCTTTACCTATAGCGATGAACTAAGTGACAGTCTTGTCCAGAAGCAAAAGATAGAGGCCGAGCTTAAAGCATTGNACAAAAACATTGCTCAGATGGAAGAGAATATTGCCTCCGAAAGCAAAGCGATTACGCGGTTGGATGTTGAGAGCCAACAACTGAAAGCACGCTTACAGGATAAGTCTGAAGAGATTAAGGATATTCTCAAGCTGGCCTATAAGCAGAATAATCAACCGTTACTGAAACTTTTACTTTCCGGCGAGCGCCCGGAAGATTTGTCCAGGCATCTATATTACTTTTCAGTACTCACCTCCAATCAGCATGATGTATTAAACCATTGGCTGGAAGATCAGACCCGGTTATCTGAAACCATTAAACAACATGAACTGGCAATTGCTCGGCTGGAAAAGGATCAGAACGCTCTGCAAAAAGATCGTAAATCACTCGAATCTCAAAAGAATAAACGCCAGCAGGTGATTGCTAATTTGCAGACAGACAGTCAATCTGTGACTCAGAAAATGAATGAAAAACAGCAGGAGCGGGAACGACTGACGGCCCTGATTGATCAAATTCAGGCTGAAATAGAACGTATGGCGCTCGAATTTCCTGAGACCGAAGCTATTTCTGAGGTCAAAGGGCGTTTGGGTTGGCCTGTATCCGGGCGTTTGCAAAATCAATACGGCAAAAAGATTGATGATAGCGGTCTACGCTGGCAAGGTTTGCTGATTGCTGCCGCTGAAGGAGCACCTGTTAAAGCTGTTCACGGTGGCCGCGTTGTATTTGCAGATTTTTTTAAGTCTAATGGCTTGCTTGTCATTATTGATCACGGTAAAGGCATTTGGACGCTTTATGGTCGTAATCGTGCCCTGCTGACCAAAGTCGGTGCCTGGGTTGAAGCGGGCGATGTTATTGCCGAAGTTGGCCAGTCCGGTGGTTATAGCGAAAGCGGGCTATACTTTGAAGTTCGGCAAAATGGTATGCCCATAAATCCGGCAACCTGGTTAAGTAAAAGGTAGGTTTAGCCTTGGAACAGAAAACAGATGTTAAAGGAACACTTATGAGATTGATTCGAAACCCGTTTTTAACTGTAACAACTACTTTGATTATTGGTGTGGCAGTTGGAATCACCTCTGGTGTTCATGCTGAAAGCGAATCCCAACTACCCATAGATGAAGTGCGACTAATGTCGCAGGTTTTGGAGCGTATTAAACAATCCTATGTTGAAGACGTTACAGATGAGCAATTGCTTGAGTTTGCGATCGAAGGAATGCTCTCCGGTCTGGATCCACATTCGGATTATCTAACGCCCGATGACTTTAAAGACTTACGTGAAAATACCTCTGGCGAATTTGGTGGTCTGGGTATCGAAATAACCATGGACGAAACCGGTTTTGTTCGAATCGTCGCGCCGATTGATGATACTCCGGCGGTGCGTGCCGGTATTCAGGCAGGTGACTTGATCACCAAAATTGATGATACGCCTGTGAAGGGTATGACCATTAGTGATGCTGTCAGCATGATGCGTGGGAAACCGGGAACAAGTATAGTGCTGACTGTTGTTCGGAGCGGTGAGTCAGGCCCGTTGGAAGTTGATATTACCCGGGACATTATCAAGGTCACCAGTGTTCGCCATCGTGTGCTGGAACCAGGCCTTGGTTATATTCGTATTTCTCAGTTTCAGGAGCGTACCGGCGAAGACTTTGAGAAGGCATTGAATGCTCTGCATGAAGAGGAAGATCTAAAAGGGCTGGTTCTTGACCTACGTAATAATCCTGGCGGTGTATTACAGGCGTCGGTTGATGTAGTGGATTCATTGATTTCAGAAGGCCTGATTGTATACACCGAAGGTCGTATTCCAAATTCAGAAAGTCGTTTTGTTGCCCGTAAAAAAGACCCAAGCAACGGTGTGAATCTGGTTGTATTGATAAATGGTGGTTCCGCTTCTGCATCCGAGATTGTCGCTGGAGCACTTCAGGATCATCACCGAGGGCTCATTATGGGGACTCGTTCTTTCGGTAAAGGGTCTGTTCAAACTATTTTGCCTTTAGATCAAACCCACGCTCTCAAGTTGACGACTGCTCGGTACTTTACGCCAAGTGGCCGTAGTATTCAGGCGCACGGTATTGACCCTGACATTGTGGTTAAGCAGGGTTCTTTGACTCAGAATGATATCGATCCTTATTACAAGGAAGCGGACTTGGCTGGTGCTTTGGAAAATCCAAATGGTGACGAAGACAGTGCAGATGACAAAGAAAACGTTCAGAAGACTGAAGCTGATATTGCGAAAGATGATTATCAGCTATATCAGGCTCTGACCGTACTGAAAGGTATGGCTATACTGAATGTGGCTCGTTAAATTCGGTTTCTTTGTCTTATTAACGGCGCTGTTTCACAGTGCCGTTTTTGCATCAGACACTGGAAAAATTGTTTTAGTACTTGATGACATAGGCAATCAAATCGATTCTGGTAAAGCGTCGATTCAAATACCTTGGGTGACAACCGTCGCTATTATGCCTAATAGGCCTTATTCTGAGCAGCTGGCATATTTTGCTAACGACTTGAATAAGGAAATTATCGTCCATGCGCCTATGTCGAACCAGATCAATTTTCCTCTTGGGCCGCTTGGGCTCGATCATGAAATGGGGAAGGAGTTGTTTCTGGAGACTGCTCAGATGGTCGTTCATTCCGTACCTTTTGCTGTTGGTTTATCAAATCATATGGGATCTAAATTAACTCAAGATCCAGAAGCAATGGACTGGTTAATGTCGGTTCTGAAAAAAGATCACTACCATGAAGCCGATTTTATGGCTAGACAATGGCAGGAAGGGCTGAAACGTGCTATTGATGGTGAAACGGTTATTATTATTTGCCATCCGTATCCAGAGACGATTGAATTTCTATCCTCATTGACACTTAACGAAGAAGAACAGGCGATGCTTACTCCACTGTCTAATGTTCTACACTATCCAGTCATCGTCAATCATAATGAACGGAATTTGCCTAAGGGAACTTGAGTGGTTCATGTTCAGTTCAGGCGGTGTTGATAATTTGATTACACGAATTTGAGGAGTTTTCGAACATGCGTTCTTTTGTCAATGTACTGGCTGTTGCTGTGCTCTTGTCAGGCTGCGCTACAATGAATAAAGAAGAATGCCTGACGGCCGATTGGTATCAGGTAGGTTATGAAGATGGGGCTCGTGGTTTTTCGGACACTCGTATTGGAAATCACCGTGAGGCTTGTGCCAAGCATGGTATCGCACCCGATTTTCGGGCTTATCAGGATGGACATGAAGAAGGTGTTATTCGTTTCTGTACACCGCGCAACGGTTTTGCTCAGGGCCAGAAAGGCTATAGCTATACGGGTATTTGCCCACCTTCGCTGGAAGATGATTTTCTCGATGGTTACAGTGCCGGCAGAGAGATTTATTCTGTGAAATCAGCCATCAGTTCTCTTAGTTCAGAGCAGAGCAGTAACGAGCGAACAATCGATCAACTTCACAACAAAATCGCAGCGGCAGAACAGTCATTGTTTTCGCCAGAGACGACACCGGAAGATAAGCGTTCTATTTACGATTCGATCGGTCGTATGCAGGAAGAATTAGGTTCATTGGAACAACGCAACAAGCAGTTGATAGTGGAACTGGCGCAGGCGCAGGCGCAGCTGCGTGTGCTTGAAGAAAAATATGCCTACTTCTGAGGACGCTGATGCTGTTGATGGCTGGTTCGACAGCCATTGCCATCTTAATGAACTCATTAATTTTCAACAGGCCTGGGCGCAGGCCTGTCAGCACCAGATAACCAACTGCATTATTCCCGGTATCGAACCCTCCCAGTGGCAATCTGTTATTGATGCACTGCAGTCGGGTTGCCATGCCGCTGCGGGCATTCATCCGTGGTATGTCACAGATGATTCCATCGTTGAGCAGCTAACGGCCCTGCGGAATCATCTGATTAACACAAAGGTTATCGCCATCGGTGAAATCGGTCTTGACTTTTATCCTGGCGGCGCTCCAAAACCGGAGAGTTCAAAACAAATTTTAATGTTTGAGCAGCAATTGCAGTTGGCTACTGAACTGCAATTACCTGTCATTATTCATAGTGTAAAAGCGCATCAGGAGACACTGGCGCTGATCAAGAAGTTCTCAGTTAAAGGGGTTATTCATGCTTTTGTCGGCAGCTCTGAGATTGCAGAACAGTATTTACGATATGGAATGTATTTAGGCATTGGACCTGCTCTTTTTAAGTCAAAAAAACTGCAGAAAGCTGTACAACATGCCCCATTGAGTTGTCTTTTACTGGAGACAGATGCGCCCTATATGACCAGCCGTGAGGATAATCCGTTATTGGAGTTACTGGATGTCGCTCAGTTATTGGCGCAACTTAAAGGCCTTTCTGTTGATACACTTCAACAGCAGGTCCAGTTAAATACCCGGAACTTATTTTTTAACCTGAATTCGTGACTTCTTCAGTGGATTCAGGTCTCACATAAAACGCATATTAAGATGACCCGCCGGTTTAACGTTGCGGCATAGGTATTATACGGAAAAACGGCGGCCCATTCTTCGCGAAGCCCTGCAGAAGTCCACCGCTGCTTCGTTCCAGCTCTTGATAAGTGAGGGGTCATTGCCTTCGAGCTGCGCCTCGCGGTGAACACCTCTGGAGGGGCTTTCTTAATACCGGTTTTATTATTCAAGACACTACACTAGCTGTCTCATTTTATGGCTCATGCTTTGGTTTTTCTGACAAGGTCGCTTCCAGTTTGATGATGTTGTTGTCTCGAATCAAAGCAATTTCAAGCATTTTTCCTGGCATGAGCTGAGAGATTAGCCTGGCTGCCTCAGTACGGGAGCTGACAGGTGTATTGGCAAGTTCAATGATAATATCTCCAGCCCTGATACCGGCTTCTTCGGCTGGTGAAGGCATTCGAACTGAGGTGACATATAGACCCTGAGTGGGCGAATTTGTCGTTAGCTGTTCAGGAATTGGCACTGGCTGAACATCAATGCCCAAAAAACCGCGTTGAATTGCTCCCTGTTTCATCAACTGTTGTGCCACAGTGGCGACGACATCGAACGGGATCGCGAAGCCGATACCTTGTGAGCCTCCTGATGAGGTAAAAATCGCAGTATTCATTCCAATGATTTCACCAGCACCATTGATCAGTGCACCGCCAGAGTTGCCCGGATTAATGGCAGCATCTGTCTGTATAAAGTCATTGATGGAGGTAAGTCCGGGCTGCTGTCGTCGCTGAGCCGATATTATGCCCATAGACACCGATTGGCCGATACCGAACGGGTTCCCGAGGCTGAAAACGATATCTCCAATCTCTTCCTGCATGGGCGGCGCAATAGGTGCTGGAAGCGAACTGCTTAACTCCGTTTTCAGCACAGCGATATCGCTTTCCGGGTCTATCAATATCTGTGTAACAGAGGTCAGTTGATTATCTGCAGTTTGAACAACAATTTTTTCTGTATTCTGGATAACATGTGCATTGGTGACTATCCATCCATCCTGGCTGAAAATAATGCCAGAACCAAGCGTAGTATGTGGTTGATGATTAGGGATGAAATATTTTGAGAAAACGGGGTCATTGGCGATTTTTTCGATAGTATCAGTGTTCTCGGTCTGATATGAAATAATGCTGACATTAAAGGGTAATGCCCTTTGAATCGCATCTTTATAGCTGTTTTGAATCAGAGACGGTCTATCGACATTTGTATCTACTGGCCACCACCGGCAAAGTACATAAACTCCTCCTATAATGAGACCCAGGAGGATTGGTAGCAGCCAGTCTTTTACTTTTTTTACTTGAATCATGTATTAAAACCGAGTCAGCTGACGATGAAATGTTATCAGCCAGTATCCTGTTATAAGTGAATCTCTGTTAATTTCACTTGGCTGAGCTTGTTCCGTCAAATGATAATGTCAGCAAGTCAGAGTTTATAGTCATTCTGTGGTGTTTGCTGTCTCTAAAGCTATAGTCTTTCGGCTGAATCAGGAGGGTTATCGAATATGTCTGTGTCACGTGAAGAACTACAAAAATATCTTAATGAGCTTTTGGCAGCCGAAACCTACCAGGACTATTGCCCTAATGGTCTACAGGTTGAGGGTTGTGACGTTATTGAACGAATTGTGACTGGGGTTACGGCAAGTCAGCGCCTCATAGAAGAAGCCATTGCTCATAACGCTCAGGCAATTCTGGTTCACCATGGCTATTTCTGGAAGGGTGAAAGCGCCTCTATCTGTGGTATTAAACGTACCCGTGTCGCGACACTTTTGGAGCATGACATTAGTCTGTTTGCCTATCACCTGCCTTTGGATGCTCATGAACAGTTTGGCAATAACGTGCAATTGGCAAATCATCTGGGTTGGCAAATTGACGGCGTTTTGCCTGGAACCATCGGTTTACTTGGGCGCGTAGATGGCACGGAAACCGGCCGCAGTTTAAAAGAGAAGATATCAACGACTTTGGATTTTGAAGTTTTGCATGTCGGTGAGGATCTGGACGATATAGAAACGATTGCCTGGTGTACCGGTGCGGCACAGGGCTATCTTGAGCAGGCAATTGCAGCAGGGGTTGATGCCTTTGTTTCTGGCGAAATAAGTGAACCCACGGTGCACCTGGCAATGGAAAGTGGCGTTCATTATTTTGCTGCAGGACATCACGCTACGGAGCGTTGGGGAGTTAAAGCTTTGGGCGAGCATCTGGCGCAACAGTTTAGTATTGATGTTCAGTTTGTAGATTTGCCAATACCGGTTTAATTGACGAAACCATGCTCTGAACAAACTGGTCGTTTACCCAGAGCATGGTTAGATCCTATAGATCCAGCAATATACCCTGTTCCTGCAAGCTGCTGAGAATTTGATTGGTATCGTCCGTATTGAACTTCAGTCCAAACGGTAAATCTGTATTACCTGCAACAATGGCAATTAAGCCCGCAGCCTCAACATAAGGGCACACGGCTAAGGCATCCTCATCACGTACAATGACGGCGGTGTGTCCTTTTTCAAAAAGCCGTTGTTCGAGTCCAACAGAGATTTCCGCAGCGTCGTGATGATCAATCAATATCGTTACTGGCTTTTGCTGGTAACGTTGTTCGCGATCCTGGTCGGTAATCACTGTACGGTCTTGCGATGCAGTGACCTCTTCAAGCATGCCTGCACCGACAGTGCCGTTACTCAGGCGATCAATGACAATGAAAGCACCTGTATAGCGATTGCGCTTGTATGGGTCGACCACAACCGGTTTATTTAGTTGGATCGTCACATTAGCAATCGCGTTTAGCTCCAGAGATTCAACGTTTTTTTCTTCCAGAGTGTTAACGTCAATCTGTTTATCAATTGAGGTGACTACACCGCTGGCGAGCTGATTTCCAACTTTAAAGTAATATTGACGACCTGGAAGTAATGGTGATTCATGCATCCAGATAAGCTTGGTTTTAAAGGCCTGACCAATGAGTGCCTGTTCCCCTTTTCTAACCAGAATATCACCGCGACTGATATCGATTTCATCTTTCAACGTCAGCGTCACAGCCTGACCTACATGAGCAGATGCAAGATCTCCATTGAAGGTCACAATGCGCTCAACGACTGAAGATTGACCAGAAGGCAGTGTGGTGACTTCGTCTCCAGGTTTGATTATTCCAGCAGCAATTGTTCCTGCGAATCCCCGGAAGTTAAGATTAGGGCGGTTAACGTATTGAACCGGCAGGCGAAAATCTTTTATGTTTTGATCTCTTGAAATCTCAATGCTTTCAAGCAAAGCCATTAATGGTTCACCGTTGAACCAAGGCATATTGTTACTGTTGGTGACGACATTATCACCGTCAAGGGCCGAAATTGGAGTAAAACGAATATCTGGAATATTCAGTGATTCAGAGAAGTTCAGATAATCTTCGCGAATTTCGTGGTATCTCTGTTCGCTGTAATCAACGAGATCCATTTTGTTGATTGCTACAATGACGTGCTTCAAGCCCAGTAAATGAGCAATAAAACTATGGCGGCGTGTTTGGGTCATTACTCCGTGACGGGCATCAATCAGGATGATCGCCAAATCACATGTTGATGCACCGGTTGCCATATTTCGAGTGTATTGTTCATGCCCTGGTGTATCAGCAATAATAAATTTACGTTTGCTGGTTGAAAAATACCGGTAGGCAACATCGATTGTAATGCCTTGTTCACGTTCAGCCTGCAGTCCATCTACCAATAGAGCGAGATCAACTCTCTCACCAGTGGTGCCTGACTTCTGACTGTCTTTCTCAATGGCTGCTAGTTGATCTTCATAGATCATTTTTGAGTCATGCAGTAATCGACCAATTAAGGTGGACTTTCCATCATCAACACTGCCACAGGTTAAAAAGCGTAGCAGTTCTTTATTCTGGTGTTGTTCCAGGTAGGCATTGATGTCTTGTGCAATAAGTTCTGATTGATGTGACATAAAGTGGACTCCAAACTTAGAAATAGCCTTCCTGTTTTTTCTTTTCCATTGAACCGGAGGAATCATGATCGATTGCCCGGCCCTGACGCTCGCTGGTGGTTGTCAGCAACATTTCCTGAATGATTTCAGGCAGCGTTGTAGCTTCAGACTCGACGGCCCCTGTCAATGGATAACACCCAAGGGTTCGAAAGCGAACGCTGCGATACTCAACCTGCTCACCGGGTAGCAATTTCATGCGGTCATCGTTTGCGTTGATTAGCATGCCGTCCCGGTTTACCACTGGACGCACGTCTGAAAAGTATAATGGTACAATGTCGATGCCCTCCAAATGGATGTATTGCCAGATATCCAGCTCAGTCCAATTAGATAGAGGGAATACTCTGATGGACTCGCCACGATTTATCCTCGCATTGTAGATGTTCCAAAGTTCGGGGCGCTGATTCTTGGGATCCCAGCGGTGATTTCGATCCCGGAACGAATAGACTCGTTCCTTTGCGCGCGATTTCTCTTCATCGCGCCGGGCACCGCCAAAAGCAGCATCAAAACCGTATTTGTCCAGCGCCTGTTTCAGCGCCTGGGTTTTCATAATATCAGTATGCTTGGAGCTGCCGTGAACAAATGGATTGATGCCTTTGGTAAGACCTTCCGGGTTTTTGTACACCAGCAAGTCAAGATCATATTTCTTTGCCATCTGATCGCGAAATTCGATCATTTCCTTAAATTTCCAGTCCGTATCAACATGGAGAAGTTTGAATGGCAGTTTTCCGGGGAAGAAGGCTTTGCGAGCAAGGTGTAGCATAACTGCTGAGTCTTTCCCGATTGAATACAACATAACCGGATTATCGAACTCAGCGACGACTTCACGAATAATGTGGATGCTCTCAGATTCAAGCTGTTTAAGATGGGTAAAATCTTGCATGGTCCCTAGTCGCTCACACAGGTATAAGATGTTGAGCGAACTATAACAGAGCCATTGGTTATTTTAATTACTGTTGTCAGAGCAATTTGTTATAAATCTATACTCTGAGAAGCTATTTACCTGATGAGTTATCTTCAGTTAAAAAGTCCGTCCGCTTGAGGCCATAGGTCTCTGAGAGTGTTCCTTCCTCATCCGGTGCTTTTGTCGCGTAGTCTCTTGGTATTGGATGGTCATCAGATGCTGGATCTTTCGGAACAAGGTCTTCCAGCCTGGCTTCGCTGGTTCTGGCTGACTCCAGGCGATATTCTGGTTTGATGAACTGTTCAGCCCCTTGATTCAAGTGCTCCTGAATCTGCGCATACTGACGATTCAAGTCTTCAATCAATTGAGTTGTACGTCCAAAGTGCTCGGTAACATTGATTTGATAGGTTTGATGCTGCTGCTTTAGTTCGTCGAGCTGTCGGCGCAGGCTGGAACGATCCTGACCGTCCTTTTTCAGGAATAATCTACTCAATATAGCGCCTAGCACCATGGCTCCGATTATCGCAGCACCAAATGTTATCCATTGCAGTTCTAGCATTTCGGTTCTCCTACAAATATTGAGAAGCATTATAACGCCCTATTATTTACGCGATAGTTTGCAAAGGCGTAAACATTTGTGCCAAACAGTCATTGATTGTGACCTGTTGCGCATTAAAATGCCCCAGACTTTATTTGGAGAAGATTATGACCACCCCTTGGGCGCGATATCAAGACGACCTGAAAAGAGAAGACTTCAGTTACGACCCTTCTCAAGAAGAAGCAGTAAAAGCGCTGCAAGTCATATACGAGCAATTGATCAAACGTTCAGAATTGGAAGGCTCATGGTTGGGGAAGGTGCGTAATGGCCTAAAATTAAAGCCCAAAAAGGTCAGAGGGCTTTATTTCTGGGGAGGAGTGGGTCGCGGCAAGACCTATCTCATGGATACTTTTTATAATGCAATTCCTTTTAAAGAAAAGAAACGACTACATTTTCATCACTTCATGCGCATGATCCATGAGCAGTTGGGGGTGCATAGAGGAAAGGCCAATCCGCTTGAGCTTGTTGCTCGAGAATTTGCTCAGACGGCCAGGGTATTGTGTTTTGATGAGTTTTTCGTCAGTGATATTGGCGATGCGATGATCCTGGCTAACTTGCTTGAAACGCTGTTTGAGCAGGGTATCACTCTGATCGCAACCTCAAATATTGTTCCTGACGGTTTATATAAAGATGGTCTGCAGCGCAAATTGTTCTTGCCTGCAATTGAATTGCTCAAAGAAAACACCACCGTAGTGAATGTTGATGGTGGCCTGGACTACCGATTGCGTACTCTTAAGCAGGTTGAAATCTTTCATTCGCCGCTTGATCAGAATGCCGAAGAAAGCTTATTGGCAAGCTTTCACAGACTTGTACCGGATGCTTCTCGCGTAAAGGAGAATATTGACTTGAATATTCTTGGACGTTCCATTAAAGCCAGGTGGGAAAATGACGACGTTGTCCTATTTGATTTTAGTGAACTATGTGACGGTCCTCGTTCGCAGAATGACTATATCGAAATTGCCCAGCAATACCATGCCGTACTGATTAGCGGTGTGCCAACCTTTGTTGGTAAAAATGATGATGCCGCACGTCGCTTTATCAACCTTGTTGATGAGTTTTACGATCGTAGTGTGAAATTGTTGTTAACAGCTGAACGGCGAGTTGAAGACCTTTATCATGACGGAAAATTGAGTTTTGAGTTCCAGAGGACGGTAAGTCGTTTGTTGGAAATGCAATCGGAAGAATATCTTGAATCCGCCCATAGAGCCTAAGTTATGAGAACTAAACCCCAGTCTATAGGCGTTGTGATTACAACATATAATTCTCCGAAGTGGTTGGCTTTGGTGCTTACTGGCTATGAATGTCAGGATGATAAACACTTTAAGATTTTAATTGCGGATGATGGCTCCGGGGCGTCAACTCGCGAAGTTATTGATAACTATCGTGAACGAGGGGTGTTGAATATTGAACATTACTGGCAAGAGGACGATGGCTTTCAGAAAAATCGGATTTTAAATAAAGTTATTGCTAATACGGATTGTGATTATCTGATTTTTACGGATGGTGATTGTATTCCCCGGTCTGATTTTATTTTTGCTCATCGTTCTTATGCGCAGAAGGGATATTTTCTATCTGGCGGTTATTTCAAACTCACTCAGACAGTATCTGATCAGGTGGCAGAAGAAGAAATCGTTTCTCAGTCTATTTTTCATAAAGAGGCATTAGTGGCAATGGGGCAACCTAGCAGCTTCAAAATGAATAAATTGACGACTTCCGCGATGAGACGATCTCTTCTGAATTGGCTAACCCCGACTAAAGCGACCTGGAACGGTATGAACAGTTCAACTTGGACCTCAAGTATTCTTGAGGCAAACGGTTTTGATGAACGCATGAAATATGGGGGAGAGGACCGAGAGCTTGGTGAGCGTTTGATGAATGCCGGATTGAAATCCAAGCAGGTACGATATAGTGCCATTTGTGTTCACTTGGAACATGCAAGAGGCTATGTAGATCAAGAGGCACTAGCTCTTAATCGAGAAATACGAGCGGAAACAAAAAAATATAAAAGGGTTAAGACTGATCATGGTATTCATAATTGAGTAGACAATATGGCCCAGATTGTTCTATGTGGCAGAGTCCTGGCCTTCCGGTTGGGTATTTGAGGATCGAAGAGGATGGCTGAATCGAAAATATCCTTGGAAATTATTCTGGGCAATTCCAATAAACGCTTCTCTGGGGTAACAAGTACAATGTTACAAGTATTACCCTATCAACAGCGTCAGGCGCAAGTATCAGTCTTGGGGCATCATCATCTACCTGCAGACGTTCCATCTTTGACCTTCTTTCAGGCAATAGTAAAGCTTCGCAAGAAAGCACCAAAAGGCATAAAGCGTGTTTTTCATGCTCGAAGGAATGACGAGATGATTCAGGCACTACTGCTAAAAAAAGTATTTCGTTGTAAGTTTAAAATAGTGTTTACATCGACCGCGCAAAGAGAGAAAACCTGGATTACAAAATGGTTAATGAAGCAAATGGATGGCCTTATTACAACCTGTAGTGCTGCTGCTCATTATATGCCTACTCCGCCTGACATTGTTGTACCCCATGGTATTGATCCAAATCTTTATTCTCCAGATAAGCCGTATACAAACCGAGTTCCTTTTGAAAATTCAATTGGAATATTCGGGCGCGTCAGAGCGCAAAAGGGAGTTGATCTCTTTGTGGAGGCCTTGCTGGAGGTTTTGCCAGAGTACCCCGCATGGGGTGGTGTGATTGTTGGTGAAATAACGGTTGAGCAAAAAGCTTTTCAGAAATCACTTGAGTCTCAACTAAAAAGCAAAGGTTTGCAGGGGCGTGTGCTGTTTACAGATAAAGTGCCTTTTAATCAATTGGCTGACTACTTTCTATCTGTTGATATTGTCTGTGCTCTTAGTATTAATGAAGGATTCGGATTGACTGTTTTGGAGGCCTTATCTTCTGGTAAGCCTGTTGTTGCCACCAAGGCTGGTGCTTGGCCGGATATCATTACCCCAGATATGGGACGACTAATTGAGGTGGGAGATAAGGCTGCTCTAGTTCAAGCCTTAGGCGAGATTATGTCCAATCCAGAGTTGCGCAGCTCAATGGCAACTCAAGGGCGAGAGTTAATACTGGATCGCTACACCGTTTCCCGAGAAGCTGATCAGCTAATTTCTTTTTACCAGTATGTATGAAATTTTAAATAATTTATTGACAGGAAGGATCGGGGGCCTATAATGCGCCTCCGCTGTCAGGCAAGGCCAGTTTTAGAATCCTAGTCAGGCAGTGAAGTCACTCAGTAAGAGATTGATTTAAAACGGAAAATCGAAAGAAATGAGTTGACAAGTTAGAGGATCGGCGTAGAATGCGCGCTCCTTGAAACGGCAAGCCCAGAGCGCCTCTGCCGAGATCTTTAACAGTATAAAATCAAGTAATTCGTGTGGGCGCTTGTGAGTCGACAAATATCGAACACAAGCGACTGTCAAAATAA
>JARRJP010000086.1:0-49537 GCA_037389025.1 Reinekea sp.
GTAATTGACTTTGCGATAGTCCTTGCCATCGCGGCGGAAGAATTGAATCCCGGCATCGGAATGGAGTGCTTTGGCCTGCTCGGCATTGAGCACTGACCAATCGGAGATATGACCGCTGACTTGGTTTTTAATGCTGCTGTGTAGAGTGTTGATTTTGTCTTTGCTGGCGTGAAAGCGTGGGGTGGGGGGATGGTCATCGGAGGGCTGGATCGTTGTATCGCGCTCGGCATCCAATTGATTTCTTAGGTAGCGCGTTGACGGGTCATTGTCAGTCATTAAACTTCCTTTATGATTTCATTTTGATAAGAAAGGGATTAAAAACGAAATGCAGCGGTTTAGTAAAGAGGTCAGCTCGATCTGCGTTTTAAAATGTGAAAGTTGTCACGAATTAAGGGGTGTTGGGCACTTCGGCTCCAGTATTCGAGTTAATGGGATGGCAAGAGCACTGATCAGACACATCTTAACTGAACCCTGAATCCGTAACTCCATAGCGACGCAGTGTGCAAGCCATTGATTCCTCTTTGCTTCCCTAAAATCGGGGTGAACCTATGGGTGCACCTGTAATTTTTGAAAAACAAATAGAGATCAAGCTCTTACACTCTGCATCCACTGAAGGAGTCACGGATTTAGCTTTACTTCAATACAACTCTGGCATTCAGTGCTTGTAATGGCCGATTATCTGGATGGTGCATAACGTTTGAGAATTTTTCGATCTGTGCTTTGGATACTGTTACCGGGTTTTTCATCACCAGCCAGGTAACGCCTTCAGTACAGGGGGGCGTGGTCAATGATCCGTTGAAACGATAATATTCTTTATTGGCCGGTAGAATGTCCCAGGCTGAAGCGGCGGTTTGGAATGTATTTACCTTTCCTTCCCGTTCAGGGATATGTTTCCAGGCTTTTGCCAGAGTTGGATTTTCCTTTCCTTCTTTAAGCATAACGGCAATGACGGCCAAGTTACCATCTTTGTCAGCATGAACGAAATGCGCTTCCATCGGGTATGACTTACCGTTAATTAAATTTTCGCTGGGAGCATGAAAGTGATATTGCTTGAGTTCATATTGATGTCCATTCAGACTTATCGTACTTCCCGCAGGATAATTGACCTGAATTGTATGCCCGTTATTCAGAATTTCGTTTCCGCCTTTTTTATAGTTAAAGTTAATCTTCGAAAGCTCGCTTTCGATGAAACCAGTCAGGTTAATAGGTGATTGATTTTTACCGGAACCACAAAAGCTATAATCAGGGCTGAGTTTTGCCCAATTTTTCGGCCCTTCATCTCCAGAATACCCCCAGTGACTTTTTTCTGAAGCAAAAGTGCTACTGGCGGAGGCGGCGATAAGTACTGCACAGGTTAAAAATGACTTCACAATATTCTCCTAACGGTCTGGTGACAAAAGTGTCTTGGTATTTTAGCTTTGGGTTTGATAATTCAGTAAAAATATTATATGGATTTTAACATTCTACCGAAATGAAATAAATTGATTCATGTCTTTTGTCTTTGGTTTAATTTTTAAATATCTTGGTTTTTTGGATAATTATATAGGAATTTAAATGAGCTTAACTGTATGGTCCCGGTCATATGTTTATAAATTATTTGCTATCCAGGCCTGAGTGATAGCTTGGACATCTAAGAGTTGATTCATTTTATTATAATATGTTTTTTTGTCCTTTGTCCTTTGTCCTTTGTCCTTTGTCCTTTGTCCTTTGTCCTTTGTCCTTTGTCCTTTGTCCTTTGTCTAGTAAATTTCCGCTAAAGTCGAAGATTGGTAGAAAAATTACTACCAAAATATGGGGTGTTAAAGTGTTCTACATATTTTGAGTATGGCAATTTTTTAGCGCTATGCTGAATTGGTTTATTGAAGGGATTAAAGTTGCTTTGAGTTTTATGTTGGTTCTGCATCGGGTTTTGCGTTGCAGAACCAATAAGGAAGGTGAATTTTAGTGATGTTTATTACTGCCTGAATCCGCTCTGGAGTCGCGGATTCAGGTACTGTATTTAACGTTAGTCGGAAATGGAATCCAGTGCCGCCAGGTCAAACGTATCGGTTGCTTGCATATAGGTGTAGGTTTCCACTGCACGTGCGCCCATACGTCTTTTTTCCAAAGAAGCACCAAAGCCCATTGAAAATGGTTCGCTGTTAAGTGATTTGGCTCGATGCATAACTTGAAAAAGTGCCTGACGATAAACTCCCTGATTCAGATATTGATAATCCATTCCGATCACCAGTGGGCAAAGTTTTTTCCCGTTCCAGTACTGGAATACAACGGCTGCGCACAGGTCTTCATTTGGTAAATATAATTCCAGTGCTTCCCATCCCGGTGTTGTCATTAGGTTGGCAAAGTATTCAATTGGTAATGGGAAGGTGTTGATATCCAGCGCTCTCTGATAAACCTGACGATATAGCTTGTACCAATGTTCGAGCTGATCAGCATTATGCCATTGGTTGTCTGCTTCGGTAATCCGGGTGATGAATGTATTCTGGAATGGGGCAACCGCTTTGCGCCAGTGTCGCCGATGATCATGCGATAATTTTTCGAAAAATCCTGCTTCATTAAATAGTTCCGGTTGATCCACCTTATGGCTGTCCGGTAGTTGGACGCGCAAAAAGCTCTTACCTTGCAGGAGTTCATCAAGCTCTGGGTCTATTCCGTAATGATCACGCAATGCGATCATTACAGAGCCCGTTTGTTCGCGCCATGCCACCATCCATTTCAGCCATTCTGTGACGGCAGATTTCCAGTTCTTGTGTGTGCGATCAAGATAGAGTTGCGGACCTTCGGTTAACCAAGAGCCCTGCATAATAGTCAGGTAGCTGTAGGCGTAAGGGTTATTTTTTCGTGCCTGTTCTGCTTTTTTTGAGATTTCTGTTGACGCAAACATGTCGGCTTTTATGCAAACGTTAGTGGCAAAGGTAGCCAGCACAACCTGATTCTGTGAGTCTCTGATGATCAGGTATTTGAATTTCCAATGGTTAACATGGTTGGACTGGTTTTCTTCACAGAAAGTTTGCTCCAGTGCTGATAATGCTGATCGGTCGTAGTTACCCTGTAAGCCAAGCAATTCATCCCAAACATCTGGAAGTTGGCGGCATTGGTCATACTCTTCCAATGTCCACTGGCTTTGTGAGGCTTTTTTCTCGCTGTTATCCTGCATTTCAAAGGCACGACGCACTTCTGACAGGTTACTGTCTTCGTCGGCCAATGCCAGAGGCAAGTGGTAAGCGATTGCTTCTACCAATGCTTTCAGGTCGGATTTTTTGTGATGAACAGTAACAGTGAAGCGAATGCCAGTTCGGTTTACAGGAACGGCCGGGAACAAGCCCATGTTTACATAATGCCCTTCTGACATTAGTCGTCGTACTAAATTGTAGCCAACTTGTAGCTGTCCGACGCCAATGTAAAAAATAGGCGACTCGGAATTGGCGGCATCAGGTAGGTTATGGCTTTGGATTAAGTCGCGGGTATATTGGATGCGATCAATTAAATCCTGTTGAAGCGTTTCTACTTCACCGGAAAGATGTATTTTGGCTGCTTCAATGGCTGCTCCAAGCATTGGCGGTTGCATGGGGCCAGAAAATACAACTCCGCTGCCGCAGGTTCTGATACGACGCTTCATTTCAATATTCGGAAGTATCAGCAAACCGCCACCTGCTCCGAAGGCCTTACATAATGAAACGGCAACGATTAGACGTTCATGTTGGGTGCGTGAACCCAGAACAGTGCCACGGCCTTTTTTACCAGCCCACGAAAAACCATGAGCGTCATCCGCATAGACATACAACTGCGGATACTGATCCATCAGTCGGTAAAGCTCGTCCATTGGTGCAAGGTCACCATACATACTGTAAACGCCATCAATGCAGTACCAGATATGACGATGAGTGTCGCGGTATTTGCGAATCCGCTCTTCCAGCTCATCCATTTGGTTATGGCGGATCATGTCCACCTTGTCACCACGAGCTTTAATGAGCTGGCTGGCCATCTGTACTGAGGCGTGAACCTGATGGTCAAGAATAATGATATCTCCAGGTGTAACCAGCGCAGGCAGTGCACTGATGTGCCCAAGAGTTGTTGTTGGCATTACCAGACAATGTGCATTAAATAGTGCAATAAACAGACTTTCGAGTTCTAAATATTGACCGGATGAAACATAGGCCCGGGAGCTTGAAAACTGGGTGCCGTACTTTTGAGCAGCTTCAGCACAGCCTTTTATGAGTCTTGTATCTAATTCGAGGCCTAGATATGAGCAGGAGCCGAAGTTGATTAATGAGCGGCCCTGAACTTGAATTTGCCTGCCATTTAATAGTTCATCCTCAGTATAAAGATGCATAACACCTTCCTGAGTTGCTTGAGTGAGAACCTGGTCGGTTAAGTCAAGGAATGATTGATTTGGTTGTCGCATTTAGGAACTCCACTTAAAAAATGCATTTGGGAGAATGCTCACAGAATAGACAAGATTCCTGAACAATTTCTAATTTATATCAATAAAGTATGATTATGTGAGAAGCGTCTATAATGGTTTAAAACTTGTATATATGTGGCAGTGATTAATGAATTCGTTAGAGGGCGCGGAAGTCTCGTGTAAGGTTCTGAGAGTATTGTTGGTGGAGCTTCAGCGAAGACGTGAAGATCCTGAACAGTACCTGTATCAGATTCCTCACGATCTGGACTATTTGCTGAATCAGAGCAACCGAATCTCTTGGGATGATCTTAGACAAATAATGGATAATGTCAGTACCAGATTAGGCTACTCGAACGAAGATTTTGTCAGAGTAGGGCATTGCTTTGAAAAAATCCCTTTTTTTGCCATGCTTGGTGTTATTTCCAGGGCTTTGTTCAGTCTGCCAGAGTTTTACCGTTGGCTGGATGGGAAAAGTTCGGATAGTCCCGCCTATCAGACTGTCAGTTGTGTAACGGTAACCGCCACTTACGACAAAGACCTTAACTACATAATCAGTATGCAAGTTGACGAGGGATACTCAGAAATTCCTCAGTTTTATTCAACCAGTAAGGGAATTCTGGAGGTGATGCCCCGCCTCTATGGGTTGCCGAAAACCAATGTGTCCATGGAAAGAATTGATGGCGGCTGCATTTACAGTTTTCATGTGAAAGATGTTGGAGGCTGGCTGGCCTCTATTCGGCGATTTGTTTCCAGACATCTCTTTGGTCATAGAACAGCAGAGCATCTACGCAGTGCTCAAGCCGAATTACACCAGAAAAATATGCAGTTAGTCCGCGAAAACAAGCGCCTTAAAGAATCCAGAAGCCAACTGAAAACTGCCCTTAAAGGGGTCGAGGAAGCGTCTCACGCCAAGTCAGAATTTTTGCATCGTATGTCTCACGAAATTCGTACCCCGATGAATGGCATTGTTGGCGCTAGCAGTCTGTTGATGAATATTGTCGAAGATGACGAGCAGTTGGAGTTGGCTACGGTTATCAAGGAGTCCTCTGATTCGTTAATGAATATGTTGAGTGATGTCCTCGACCTGTCCAAAATCGAATCTGGGGAGACAACTGTTACACTTGAGGCGGGGCAGCCAATTGAGGTTTTGCGCAGTGTCTACAACCTCTTTAAAACCAAGGCTGAGAAGAAAAGTATTAACCTGTACCTGATTCCGGGGCAGGGCGTGGAGCAATGGGTTGAAATGGATGTTGCCCGTTTGAAACAGCTGTTGATGAACCTGACCAGCAATGCCATTAAATTTACCGAGAGTGGGGGCGTTACTCTGTATGGTATCGTCGAAGAAGAGTTCCTGCATTTTGCTGTTTCCGATACCGGGGTTGGTATTAAGAAAGAAGATCAGCAGATGATCTTTGAGTCTTTTAATCAGGCGCGATCGAAGGAATCAAAGACTGTAAAGTTGGAGTCAGTTGAACTGGATTTTAATAATATGCAAGGTCTGGGGCTTGGGCTGAGTATCAGTCAGAAGCTGGTCCATTTACTGGGAGGTGATCTGACCTTGCGCAGTTCACCGGGGCAGGGCACCGTTGTGGATCTTAAGTTTCCGGTCAGGGTCATGCCAGCACCAGACAAGCTGGAGGCCATTGTCAGTGAGGATGAGATCAATGAGCAGGTGAAATTAAACGTGTTGCTGGTCGAGGATAACCCGGTTAATCGGCTTGTTATCAATAAGCAATTACGTCGGCTTGGTCATAGTGTCGAATTTGCGGAGAACGGTCAGGAAGGTGTTGACAAAGCACTCAGTCATTCATTCGATGTTATTTTGATGGATATCATGATGCCGGTTATGAACGGTATTGAGGCAACAGAATGTATTCGCGAGCACTTAAGTTCCACTGCATTGCCGATTATTGGTGTCAGTGCCAATATTGCCGCAGAAGATATAAGAACCTATTTTCAGGCGGGCATGAATGAGTACATTGCCAAACCTCTGCAATTGGCTCAGTTGAACCAGTTATTATTGAAATATCAATACGAAAAGCAGGATGAGCAAGAGAATATGGCTGCTCATTGAGAACGGTTTGTCTGCAGCAGTAGATATTGGATGAGCGCTCGACCGTGTATTGCCCCACAGCCGAGTGCTACGGCTGGCAGTGTTATTCTACGAAGGCGCGCTCGATTGCATAATGGGCTGCGATGCCGTGACGGGATTCTTTAAAGCCTCGTTTATCCAGAATACGGCAGGTATCTTTTAACATGGCGGGTGAGCCACAAATCATGAAACGATCACGTTCTGGATCCATATTTGGCAAGCCGATGTCAGAAAACAGCTTGCCGGATTCCATCAGTTCAGTGATCCGGCCCATGTTGACGTATTGTTCACGAGTCACCGTTGGGTAGTAGATCAGCTGCTCCCGTACCATATCACCAAAGTATTCGTTTTCCGGTAGTTCACTGTTAATCAGGCTCTGGTAGGCCAGCTCATCAACATTGCGCACACCGTGTGTCAGAATAACTTTTTCGTATTGCTCATAGGTTTCCGGGTCTTTGATGATGCTCATAAAGGGTGCAAGACCGGTTCCTGTACTGATCAGATAAAGGTTTTTACCAGGCAACAGGTTATCCAGGATCAGTGTGCCAGTTGGCTTGGAGCCGACAACGATTTGATCACCGGTTTTGATTTTTTGCAGTTTGGAGGTCAATGGGCCGTCCGGTACTTTGATGCTAAAGAATTCCAGTTCTTCTTCATAGTTTGCGCTGGCGATGGAATAGGCACGCATGAGTGGACGGCCGTTATCCTGTTCCAGCCCTATCATCACGAAATGACCATTTTTAAAACGAAACCCCTGATCTCGCGTGGTTTTGAAGCTGAACAGGGTATCGTTCCAATGATGTACATCAGTGACTGTTTCTTTACGTAATTCTGCCATTGGCAGTTGACCTCTTCGCTGCACTGGGTAAATGATGTTAGACAGTTTAAATTTAAACTTGTTTATCAGACAATCAGGATTATCAGCTTTAGGATATCGGTAAAATCGATATACAGGGTAGAACATGAAGTATTCTCTGAGACAGGTACAGATTTTTTTGTCGGCTGCTCATTATCAAAGTATCTCCAAGGCAGCTAAAGAGCTGTCAATGTCTCAATCCGCAGCCAGTGAAGCTTTGAAAACACTGGAGCGGCAGTTTGATATGCAACTGTTCGATCGTGTAGGTAAAACACTGCGATTGAATGAGTTTGGGAAGTCGATCAGACCTCAGGCTCAGGCTCTGCTTGACCAGGCGAGGGATCTTGAAGCGGCGATGATGCGTCACAGCGGCGTCGGTGGCTTAAAAATAGGCGCCACTTTGTCGATAGGCAATTATCTTGCTATTAATCTGCTGGCGGATTTTATTGATCGTCACCCTCATGCTAAAACAACCTTGCATGTTGCCAACACAACTCACATTCAGCGCATGATTCACAACTTTGAGTTGGATGTTGGGCTAATTGAAGGTGAGATTAATGATGATGAGCTGGAGTCGATTCTGTGGCGCGAGGACGAGTTGGTGGTGTTCTGTTCGCCCGGGCATCCGCTGGCAAAAAAAGGCCAACTGGACAATAGTGATATTGAGACTGTGCCCTGGATTGTTCGTGAACCCGGCTCTGGCACTCGCCAAGCGTTTGACTGGGCAATGCATCGCCATTTATCTCGATTGAACATTCGTCTGGAACTTCAGCATACCGAAGCGATTAAACGTGCTGTTGAGGCAAATCTGGGCATTGGCTGTTTGTCCGCAGTAACACTTCAGGAAGCGTTCAAACGAGGCTCGCTGGTGCCTCTGGCCATACCTGGTTACAGCTTTGAACGTAATTTCTATCTGGTACTGCATAAGCGAAAATATCGCAGCACAGGTATTGAACAGTGGATAGAGCAATGTATGAATTTTTGCTGAATTCAGTAGTGTCGTGTCTTGAACCTGAATCCGTGACTCCATAGCGGCGCAGTGCGCAAGCCATTGATTCCTATTTGCTTCCCAGAAATTGGGGTGAACCTGCAATTTTTGAAAAACAAATAGAAATCAAGCTCTTACTCTTTGCATCCACTGAAGGAGTCACGGATTCAGGTTCTTGATAATTTCCAGGCAGACACTAATGGCTGTCTGATTGGTTCAGTAGACAGGCATTGCCCGCGTAAGCGTCCTTTTCACTTCCTTTATCTCGATAAAGGCTCCAGTACCAGATTGATTTTAAGGGGCTTTGTCTTATTGCGACTGATAATCGTCGCGACAAGGTACAAGAATGTCGCCTGTAACTACCTGCGACACTGTCCTCGCCGATAAGGTGATGATTCCTACCATAAAAAAATATTACAGGAGACACGAACACGGTGTTATTCTTAAGGTTTTGACTACCAATATCTGTGGTAGTGACCAACATATGGTTCGGGGTCGAACCACCGCTCAGGAAGGCTTGGTATTAGGCCATGAGATCACTGGTGTTATTCTGGAGAAAGGCAGTGATGTAGAATTTTTGAACGTTGGCGATGTGGTTTCAGTACCCTTCAACATTGCCTGCGGTCGTTGCCGTAACTGTAAAGCTGGTTTAACTGGTATCTGTTTGAATGTAAACCCTGCTCGTCCAGGCGCGGCTTATGGCTATGTTGATATGGGTGGCTGGGTTGGCGGTCAGGCTGAATACGTTATGGTGCCTTATGCTGATTTCAACCTGCTGAGAATTCCCGATTCTGATCAGGCCATGGAGAAAATCAAAGATCTGACCTTGCTGTCTGATATTTTCCCAACCGGCTTTCACGGCTGCGTGACCGCAGGTGTTGGCCCTGGCTCCACTGTATATATTGCTGGCGCTGGTCCTGTTGGTCTGGCTGCTGCTGCATCTGCTCAGTTGCTGGGCGCTGCCTGCGTTATCGTTGGTGACATGATTGCTGATCGTCTGGAACAGGCACGGAGCTTCGGTTGTGAAGCCATTGACCTGCGCGAAGATGGCAGTATCGAAGATAAACTTGAAGTGATTCTTGGTGATCGTGAAGTTGACTGCTTCGTCGACTGTGTTGGTTTCGAAGCGCATGGTTGTGGTCATAACCACCATCAGGAAGCACCAGCCACCGTTTTGAACTCTGCGATGCAGATTACTCGTGCCGGTGGTCAGATCGGTATTCCGGGTCTGTATGTAACTGACGATCCAGGTGCTGTTGATGAAGCGGCAAAAGTCGGCGCATTGAGCATGCGTTTTGGGCTGGGCTGGGCGAAGTCTCATTCATTCCATACCGGCCAGTGTCCGGTTATGCGGTATCACCGTAATCTGATGCAAGCGATCCTGTTTGAAAAAGTTAACATTGCCAAAGCGGTTAATGTTCAGATGATTTCTTTGGACCAAGCACCAAACGGCTATGCTGACTTCGATGGTGGTGCTGCGAAGAAATTTGTTATCGATCCGCACAGTAGTGTCTCTGCAGCTTAATTGCTGTTATTGCCGAGGCGGATTTTCTGTCTTGGCAATGCCTTTTTATCCTGCAACTTGTTATCGTTTTCTGTTCGCGTTATAGCATCAAGCGCTTTAGTGAATTTTCCGGGGAAGCAAAGAGGAATCAATGGCTTGCGCACTGCGCCGCTATGGAGTCACGGATTCAGGTTCTAGCTATCCGCAAATATGTTTTACGTCACCCTGACAATAGTGAGACGAAACAGGAGTGGTCAGAATCTACAGGTCGCGTGGATGCACTGAGCTGGCTGTTAAAGCAGGGTAATCTTCAATTGGACGTGCCGGTTGTCATTGCTCCCTGGGGAGAGGCTTATCGCCTTCCTGTGATCAATGAAAAATAGCGTTAAGCAACCAAGCCAGACCAAACAGCGGAGCCTGATGAACAATATAAAAAATAAGGCTGTGTTTGCTTAGAAAATCAACCGGTTTATTCAGTATCCCCAGTGGTATCCGCTTGATACCAAAACCACGTACATGGCCAAAATATATACCAATCAATACCATACCCAGCCATGGAATCAGCCGGGTTAAATCCTGTGTGCCAGGCGGCAAGTGTAGTGGCTGACGCAAAGTTTGCCAGAGAAAATGCAGATTAAACCAATCAGTAAGGTTAAATAGCAGAAAAATACAGATACCAGTGATTAATGCCGCTTTTGGAAAACGGATGAAGGGAACTGCAATCAGTGAGGCCAATGCAATAAAGTGCAATACGCCGAACCAGACCCAGGTTCGCGGATACATGACGAAGGTTGATAGGGTGATAAAGACGGCGCCAGCGGCAATTTTAAGTTCGCGCAGCCAGAAGTTTTTGGACTGAAATATCGGTGTATGTGCCAGATACAGGCCTGCACCAACCGACAGAAAGAACAGTGTCACAATGACAAAACGAAACCACGGGAAAAAAGACCCATGCATGGAGAAAGTGATGAAATGAAAGGCGCTCAGGTCATAGCTGAAATGAAAAACCGCCATCAGAATAATGGCAATGCCGCGCATCTGATCAATCAGATGAATTCGTGTTGTTGGAGTTGTCATACAAATTGTTGTGATTCTGTCATTAGTTGGAACGTTAGTGGCTAACCAAGGTTGGGTCAAGGGCTTACAGTCTAGTGTTATATCACTCTTCATGACATCCTGCCGGTTACTGTAAAACGTCAAAGACTTCCAATCGTGTCTTTTTAATTAGGCTCTGGTGGCATGTGTTCATGTCATTGCGGTGGCCATTCTCTTTCCTGTTAACTATTAATCAATTTGAATACTACGGCGCGTTCAAAACATTGGTTCAGTTTGCCTTCAGTTTATAAAGTGCGTCTGATCAGTGCTCTTGCCATGACCGGGATAGGTGCGCCGCTTCCCGTGATGCCATGACAACAGGAACTGCTGTTATTACTATTGGCTGAGGTGCCGCCGCCGGCGTATTATCTTCCATGGCAAAACTCGTGTAGCGTCTTGAATAAAACCTGTATTAAGAAAGCACCTCCATATGTTCACCGCGAGGCGCAGCTCGAAGGCAATGGCCCTCCCTGGTCAAGAGCTGAAACGAAGCGGTGGGCTTTTCGAAGAGTGGGCCGCCGTTTTTCCGTATCATACCTATGCCGCACTTTAAGTTGGCGGGTCATCTTAATATGTGCTTTATTTAACCTGAATCCGTGACTTCAGAGTGGATGCAGGGTGTAAGAGCTTGATATCTATTTGTTTTTCAGAAATTGCAGGTGCACTCATAGGTTCTCCCCAATTTTTGGGAAGCAAATAGGAATCAATGGCTTGCGTACTGCGCCGCTATGGAGTCACGGATTCAGGTACTACTCAAAATAGGGCTCAAGCCTGTTTTGAAATTTTTACTGCGCACCAATATGCAATTTAATTAGGGGACTTATGATTAACTGTATTGCAAAGGGTATTAAATTAGTGCTGAGGAAATTGCGCACGGAGCCCAAAAATAGAATGTTCTGGGTAGGTAGAGAAAAAGAGTGTCCCAACTTTGGTGACCTTATAGGACCATACCTTTATCAAAAAATAGCAGGTACAGAACCTGAGTTTTGCGAAACGTCAAATTACTCCTTAAAGTCGGTGCATTTATCCGTAGGTAGCCTTCTCTTTTGGTGCAAAGAAAACTGCGTTGTCTGGGGTAGCGGTATCATATATAAAGGTCAATGCTTTCCGAAACCTCTAAAGGTCTTGGCAGTAAGGGGTCCAATTACACGGGAGCACTTTTTACAGCAAGGTTACAGCTGTCCAGAAATATATGGGGACCCAGCACTACTGTTACCACTTTATTATCAACCTAAACCATTAGCTGATAGATACCGCTTTGGCATTGTACCTCATTACGTCGATAAAAGTATTTGTAATGAATTATTTAAAGACTCTCCAGATGTCCTGATTATTGATGTCTTCGATTCCGTTGAAGTGGTAATTGATAAAATTAACTCATGTGATCAGATATTATCTTCTTCTCTTCATGGCATAATAATCGCGCATGCTTATGGGATCCAGGCAGGCTGGATTAAGTTTGGGGAGAAAATTTGGGGTGATGACATTAAGTATCAGGATCACTATGCTTCTTTGTTTAGGGATCAACTAACAGTTCAAGCCTGTTTGATAGCTGCACCATTAGATTCATCTGAAATGGCGGAAATAGTTCAGTCATATCCCCAACCAACCCAAAAACAGATAGAAAAGCGGCAGAAACATTTAATTAACAGTTGTCCATTTTAACTGGTGTAAAACCTGTATTAACCTGAATCCGTGACTCCAAAGTGGATGCAGGGTGTAAGAGCTTGATTTCTATTTGTTTTTCAAAAATTGCAGGTGCACCCATAGGTTCACCCCTTATTTGACAATAGGAACAAATGATTTAGCGAGAGCCACCAGATTTTACGAGTCACTTCTTGATGGAATGGGTGCCCAAAAGGCATTTCAAACCGATAGCTTATCAGCTTGGAGCTTTGGGGAAGGCACTACGCTATTGACGATGACAAAACCGTTCGATGGAAATAGTGCGTCAGTAGGCAATGGGATCATGGTGGCTCTGTCTGTAGAATCACCTGAGTCTGTTAATAAATTGCATGCAAGAGCGTTGGAGCTTGGCGCGACCAATAAAGGAGAGCCAGGATTCAGAGGAAAAGGGTTCTACGGAGCTTACTTTCGAGACCTCGATGGAAATAAATTCAACTTTTTTGCTACACATGAGTAGGGCACATAACAACAGGAAAAGCGATGCGCTTACTGGTGGCGTTAGGTCATTTATGAAGCTCTTTAAATTTTTTAAACAATCACACCAACTCCAGATCAAGCTCCAACCAGACCGGTGCATGATCACTGGGCTTTTCCATACCGCGAATGTGGTAGTCGATACCAGTGTTTTTTATCAGTGGAACCAGTGGCGCACTAACCAGCATGTGGTCAATTCTCAAGCCGCGTTTTGGGGTGTCGTCAAACCCTTTTGAGCGATAATCAAACCAACTGAAGTAATCCATGCTGTCCGGGTTCTGATATCGATAGGAATCCACCAGTCCCCAGTTACGAATGGCTTCGAACCATTCCCGTTCTTCCGGCAGGAAGGCGGACTTGCCTTCTTTCAGCCAGCGCTTGGCATTTTTCTCACCGATGCCGATATCAGCGTCAACCGGAGCAACATTAAAGTCGCCGACAACGACAATCAACTCCTCCGGGCTACGATCTTTTAGCCAACTGAGCAGATCCGCATAGAACTTTTGCTTAGCGGGCCACTTGGTTTCATGTTTGCGGCTTTCACCTTGCGGGAAGTAGCCGTTAACCAGAGTCAGTACGCGACCGTTGCTAACCGGATGGTGAGTGATGATCAATCGGCGCTGATCGTCTTCGCTGTCGGTTGGGTAGCCGCATTGGTGTTCAACTGGTTTTCTAGTCAGGGTGGCGACACCGTGATGTGCTTTCTGTCCGAAGACCTGAGAAATCAGTCCAGACGCGGCAGAAACATTGTCATGCGGGTACATGTCGCTGTGCACCTTGATTTCCTGAAGGGCCAGGATGTCTGGGTTCTGAGTATCACGCAACGCTTCCAACTGATGCAGGCGCGCGCGTATACCATTGATATTAAACGAGATAATTTTCATTCGGTTTTTCCACTTGAGCTGATTCCGGTATTATTCATGACTCAACTTCAAATAGATACCGTAGCAAAACTCATGGCCCAGCTCTATTTCTACTATTCGGCGATGAACGCCGGAAAATCAACCGCATTGCTGCAATCGGATTACAACTACCACGAGCGCGGCATGAAAACCCGTCTGCTCACCGCACAACTGGATAATCGTTTTGGTGACGGGCGTATCGCCAGCCGTATCGGACTGGAAAAACCGGCTGATACCTTTAATGAACAGACCGATCTGCGTGACTGGTTTGCTGAGCAACCGGAAATTGACTGCATTTTGATCGACGAGGCCCAGTTTCTGACCCGCAAGCAGGTTGATGATCTCGCCTGGATCGTTGATATCAAAGATGTTCCGATACTTTGCTACGGTATTCGAACAGATTTTCAGGGCGAGCTGTTTGCGGGTTCAGAGCGATTACTGGCTATTGCGGATAAACTGACCGAGCTGAAAACGGTTTGTCACTGTGGCCGCAAGGCGATTATGGTGGTACGAATGGATGAGCAGGGCAAGGCGCTGGCCGAAGGAGATCAGGTCGTGATTGGTGGTAATGAACGCTATGTCTCTATGTGTCGTAAGCATTATTTTGAGGCTTTGAATGGATTCAGGTATTGAATAAAGCAGAAGCAATGGTATTGGCGATTAACCGTAATCAGTCAGCCTGTCGGACTACTACGCCGACAGGTGTCTGCGTTTGCGCATCAGATACTGAGTCAGAATTCCTTTTTCCAGACCAATAAATACCGACAGCAGGTAAATCGCACCAAGCAGAACAATAATGGTCGAAGAGGTTGGTACACTAAAGTAAAACGACAGCAGCAAGCCAGCCAGGCAGGCTGACATCGCTAAGCCCATGGCGACGATAATCATGGGTTCCAGTTGCTGCACCCAGAAACGGGAAATGGCGGCGGGCAGGATCATCAAACCCACAGACATCAATGTTCCCATCGCATGAAAGCCGCTGACCAGATTCAAGACCACCAGAACCAGAAACAGATAATGTGCGATAGCCCCTGAACGACTGACAGATTTCAGATACTGAGGATCGACGCATTCCAACACCAATGGCCGATAGATCACGGTCAGTGTCAGCAGCGTCATGGCACAGATGATATAAAGCAGAATCAACGCGGTATTATCCAGCGCCAGTGCCGAGCCAAACAGTACGTGCATCAGGTCGACACTGCTGCCGGATTTGGAAATAATCATCACACCCAGGGCCAGTGAGGTTAGATAAAATGCTGCCAGATTGGTGTCTTCTCCGGTGTCTGTCTTGCGTGCTGTTATTCCGGAAATCAGCACCACCAGACTGCCAGCAATCAGCCCGCCGATGGTCATTGCTGTCACCGATAAACCCGCAAACAGAAAGCCGATGGCCGCACCCGGCAATACCGCGTGGGACATGGCATCGCCGGTCAGGCTCATCTTTCGCAGCATCAGAAACACTCCCACAGGGGCGGTGCTGATCGATAGCATCAACATGCCCATCAATGCACGCTGCATAAAATTGAATTCGATAAAAGGAGCGATCAGCAGCTCATACATGGTCGTGCACCTCGCAGACGACGGAGGCGACATCATCACCAAAGCCGATGGTGGAAGCGGCCATCAGATTGGCTTCGCTGAGTACAGACTGGGTGTCGCCATAACCGATCAATTCACGCGACAGCAGCATGGATTTGGGAAAATAACGCTGTACCAGCGACAGATTATGAATCACCGCGATAACGGTAGCACCGCTGGTATTGATGCTTAGAATCAGTCTGATCAGATCTTCGATGGTCTGCTCATCGACTCCGGTAAAGGGTTCATCAAGTAATACCAGGCGGGCGTTCTGCATCAGTTTGCGGGCGAACAGCAGGCGCTGAAACTGCCCGCCGGAGAGCGCATTCAAGGTGCGTTTTTCGAAACCTTCCAGGCCAACCCGCGCCAGCGCCTGATGCACCCATTCAGCATCGGTTTTGCGAATATGCCGGGCAATACCGCTTTCGTGCCACAGGCCGGTGGCGACAAATTGAAAGGCGGTTATCGGAAAACTGCGGTCTACCGCATTGGCCTGCGGCAGATAAGCAATATCAGTTTTGTTAATGCCGTTAAATTCAATGCTGCCTTCCATCGGTGCCATATGGCCGAGAATAGCCTTCATTAAGGTCGATTTCCCGGCACCATTTGGGCCAACCAGTGCAACCAGTTCGCCATCGGCAATCGTTGCCGACAAATTATGAACCGCTGGATGACGGTTATAACCCAAGGTCAGATTCTTGAATTCCAGCATTACAGCAGACCTATGACACACAGGCCGAGCAGTAGCAGCAGGGCAGAGATGGTGATCAATCGGGTGATGAGTCCAGCATTGAAAAAAAGCATAGTGATACCGCGAACTTCGAAAGGATACACTATATCATATCAAAACCGACTTGTTTTCTGTGAGCGTCAGATTCGTGTGTGGGCTGTCGGTTTGAGTTAAAGCAGAAATTTGGTTTGTTGTTTTATGTAACCTGAATCCGTGACTCCATAGCGGCGCAGTGCGCAAGCCATTGATTCCTATTTGCTTGCCAAAAATTGGGGTGAACCTATGGGTGCACCTGCAATTTTTTAGAACATCACAGTTTTCTGAATTCTCCTTAATCCTGATTGTAACGGCTGTATCTGACATCTTTGCGGCATGAAGCGTTGAGAAGATTTCATCGTGCAATTTGTGATCGAAAGGAAGCGTAAAATATGAACCTTCCGCCAAAGTGCAATTTACTGCTAGTAGCTATGCAATAAACACCCGCATCCGCCCACTAAGCTGTTCAAGCGCTTCCTTTAACGATTCCGCCGAAAGCATCGTCGGTAAACGCAGGTCCAGATGCGCTTCAAACACATCCCTGCCTAGCTCGGTAACGGGATAACGGCGTGACTCATAATGCTCGACCTTAACCCCTTTTTCACCGAGCAGATGAGTAATGTCGCTGGTCAGGCTGGAACGATCTTCGCCTTCGAGGGTAAAGCGGATGATTTTATCGTTACCTGGTTGCAGATCGTTGGCGTCGCGGTAACTGACCAGTAAGCCTTCAACGGAATCGAGCATCTGACGGAATTCGTCCAGTTTATCCTGTTCGATTTCCAGTTTGATAATTCCGGCAATCTGACCTTCCAGATGTGCAAACTTATTGGCCAGCCATTTACCGCCCAGTGCACTGGTTTTTACGGTCAACTTGTTGATAAACCCTTCTTGATCTTCCCCAACGATGGAGATGACTATCTGTGTCTTCATGACAGGCTCCTGTATTGTTTAATTATTCTGACCTGAATCCGTGACTCCAAAGTGGATGCAGGGTGTAAGAGTTTGATTTCTATTTGTTTTTCAAAAATTGCAGGTGCACCCATAGGTTCACCCCAGTTTCTGGGTCTGGGAAGCAAAGAGGAATCAATGGCTTGCGCACTGCGCCGCTATGGAGTCACGGATTCAGGTCTGAGTATAAACCGGACATCAAATAGCGAAACGGCAGACTGAGGTGAGGTTGATCTGAAGCAGGGTTTATCCGGGGCCCGGATGGGCAGTGCCCGCTTCGGATGGACGGGCAGGGAAGGTCAGTCGTCGTCCTTATGGGTGACTTCCCCTTCTATAACATCATTCTGCCTGCGGCTATTCTCGCGGAATTGTGAATGATAGCGATGGAAATGTTGAGGGCCTTTAAATAGTGGCCGACCGGTCAGTTTAAATTTAATTCGATTGATGATGGCCACACCCAGTGCCAGTACTGCAAAGGCAAATACAAACAGAATGCCTATCCAGAAAAGTACTCCTGCGATAACCAGTGCTGAAAGGTAGATAAGCGTTCGCTGCCAGGCTGGACGTTGAGTAAGTGTGAACTGAATCTGACGAATCATGAGTTAACTTCTTTTAAATGTTCACTGTCATGATGGTTGTAGCAACCGGCGAATTCAAGCAAATCACCGGTGCCATTAGTAATATTCTAAACCGAATTTAAATTTTTGGACTGAGTGTGTCGGCATGGTTTTTCTGAATCGGTACAAATGCCAGCAGAATTCCGCCAAGAATGAAATACATCAGGATAACCAGTAAAGAGGTGTGACGGCCGATTGCATCACTGATCGGACCGAAGGTCATACCAAGGATGATTGCAAAACGGCCAAAGGTGCCCCACAGGCCAAACAACAGTGTCATGTCCTTTGGTTTTGCCAGCAGACCGACCAGGGCGCGGCTAGCAGATTGCGTTGCCCCCATTGCGCTGCCAGCGATGAAGGCCAGGGCGACAAAGGCTTTCTGTGGGGTTAGATGAATAATGCTTGCAATGGGTTCAAGGAAGTAAATGCCAATGATGCCCAATATCCACCACAGCAGTGACAGCAGGATCGTGTTCTTGGAGCCTAATTTGTCTTCAATAAAGCCGAAACTGATGGCGCCCAGCATGGAACTGATTTGCAATACTGCACCGACGACGATCAATAGTGATCCGGAAATGCCAATCTCTTCGGAGGCGTAGATACCGAAAAACTTAACAATCACCGAGATTCCAGCACTGAACACCATAAATGCAATAAAAAATCTGAACAGAACCGGGTATTCACCGATAATTATGCGCATTTTAGCGATACGCTTGGCGGCTGCTGACAGTAACACTTTAAAGTCAGCATCCTCAAAACCTGTCTGAGGTATGGCACGCTCGCGCAGTAATAGGAAAGTCGGTAGTGCGCCAATGCCGTAAAATAATGCCATCCCGATCATTGCCAGCTGATTTTGACGAATATACAACTCTGGAGCGTCGGCGTAGCTGGTGGTAATTACCTTGAGTGTCAGTACCAGACTGGCCAAGCCACCGATATAACCAATGCCCCAGCCAATGCCAGAAATTTTGCCCATATTATCTTTGCTGGCCAGTTCAGGCAGAAAGCTTGCATTGAAGGTTTCTGATAGCATCCAGGCAGTATTAGACAACACCAGAAAGGTGATGCCGAGCCAGACATTGCCTGGATTGACGAACGATAATCCGCCGGTGCCGACAACAGAAAGCAGAGTACACCAGCTCAAATATTTCTTCTTTTTACCAGAATAATCACACAGCACGCCAACAAATGGGGCCAGTACAATGGCCAACGCAGTCGAAACAGACACGGCAATGGACCAAAACGTGTTTTTCAAATGTGCCAGTTCCGGCGGCACAATATAGGCGACAAAGAAAGCGGAATATATAAAGGAAACAACGACGGTTGTGTAACTGCTGTTCGCAAAGTCATACATCGCCCAGCCAAAAATTTCCCGTTTTTTGACTGGTATTGATTGTTCATTGCTCATTAACGATTTCTCTCGGGGCTGTAGATTATTGATGTTCAGGCAGTTTGCAGTATATCCGTGTGGATGCCTAGTGTAGTGTCTCAAATAAAACGCCTATTAAGATGACCCGCCGGTTTAAAAGTTGCGGCATAGGTATATTACCTGAATCCGTGACTCCATAGCGGCGCAGTGCGCAAGCCATTGATTTCTCTTTGCTTCCCGAAAATTGGGGTGAACTTATGGGGGCAGCTGCAATTTTTGAAAAACAAATAAAAATCAAGCTCTTACACCCGGCATCCACTGAAGAGGTCACGGATTCAGGTTCAAGACACTGGACTTGATTTGCTCGTTAGACGCAAAATGATAACCACTTTGAGCGCAGCATCGAATAAAAGATGGACAAAATGCCTGTGTCAAAAAGAAATCCCGGTGCCAAAGCCTTGAAAAGTAAAGTACTTATCCCCAACTATGCGACGTTATCAAAGGTCAACATCAGTTGAGAGGCACCATGTCTGAAACAAAACAAGAGTCCATGAGTTTTCAAACCGAAGTTAAGCAACTGCTTCACTTGATGATTCATTCTTTATATTCCAATAAAGAAATTTTCCTGCGCGAGCTGGTATCCAACGCGTCTGACGCCTGCGATAAGTTGCGTTTTACGGCGTTGAAAGACGATTCACTGCTGGCAGAAGGTAGTGACTTGCGCGTGCGTATCAGCGCAGATAAGGAAAACAATACCGTCACTATTGAAGACAACGGTATTGGCATGAGTCGTGAGGATGTTATTCAGAATCTTGGCACCATCGCCAAGTCTGGTACGGCTGAGTTTTTAAGTCACCTAACTGGTGATGAACGCAAAGACAGTCAGTTGATTGGTCAATTCGGGGTGGGTTTCTACTCTTCTTTTATCGTCGCCAAAGCCGTTGATGTTTATACTCGCAAAGCCGGGTTGGAGGCCAATCAGGGTGTGCACTGGCATAGCGAAGGTGAAGGTGAATTCAATATCGCTGATATCGACTTGCCAGAACGCGGTACCAGAATTGTCTTGCATTTGAAGTCCAGTGAAAATGAATTTGCCGATAGCTGGCGGTTGCGTAATTTGATCAAAAAATATTCTGATCATATCTCTGTTCCAGTACAGATGCTGCAGGAAAGCCACACAGAAGAAGGCGAAGATGACAAAGCCGAAACTGTTGAACCAAGCTGGGAAAACGTCAACAGCGCCAAGGCGCTTTGGACTCGACCAAAGAGCGACATTAAAGACGAAGAATACCAGGAACTCTATCACCATATTTCGCATGACTTTGGTGATGCGCTGACCTGGAGCCATAACAAGGTCGAAGGCAAGCTGGACTACACCTCGTTGTTGTATTTGCCGAAAAAAGCCCCTTATGATCTGTGGAACCGTGAGCGTATTCGTGGTCTGAAACTGTACGTTAACCGCGTCTTTATCATGGATGACGTAGAGCAGTTTCTGCCACTGTACTTGCGCTTTATCAAGGGTATCGTTGATTCAAACGATCTGCCGCTAAACGTCAGTCGTGAAATTCTGCAAAGCGATTCCACAATTGAAAGTATCAAGAGTGCGCTGGTCAAACGCGTACTGGATATGCTTGATAAATTGGCCAAAAAACAGCCAGAAGAATATCAAGCATTTTGGGATGAGTTTGGGCAGGTACTGAAGGAAGGTCCGGCTGAAGATTTTGCTAATAAAGAGAAAATTGCCAAGCTGCTGCGTTTCTCAACATCAAACAGTGGTGACAGTAAACAGAGCGTTTCGCTTGATGACTATTTTTCACGCATGAAAGAAGGTCAGGACAAGATTTATTACGTCTGTGCTGACAGTTATCAAACGGCCAAAAACAGCCCGCACCTGGAAGTGTTCCGCAAGAAAGGTATTGAGGTATTGCTGTTGTCTGACCGTATCGATGAATGGTTGATGGGTTATCTGCAGGAATATGACGGTAAGCAGTTTGTTGATGTGGCTCGCGGTGGTCTTGATCTCGGTGATATCGAAACTGAAGAAGAGAAAAAAGCGCAAGAGCAGGCTAATGATGAGCACAAACCATTACTGGAACGCATCAAATCTTTATTTGAAGAAGAAGTTGAAGACGTTCGCATGACTCACCGTCTGGTTGAATCGCCCGCCTGTATTGTGGTTGGTGATAACGATATGGGTGCGCAGATGCGTCGGATCATGGAAGCTGCCGGGCAGTCCGTGCCGGATACCAAGCCGATTCTGGAGCTGAATCCAGAACATCCTCTGGTGCAGCGATTGGAAACAGAAGAAAACCAGAACCGGTTTACGGATTTGGCGTCGATTCTTCTGGAGCAGGCTCGTCTGGCAGAAGGCAGTAGTCTGAAAGATGCCTCTGGTTTCGTCAGTCGACTGAATAAGCTACTTCTGGAAATGATGGCTTAGTTCTTTCCTCCTTTGATTTAGGGCTGCCTATCAGGTGGCCTTTTTTATGTAAGAATTTCGACCCCGTCGCAATGCTTGGTTACAATGTTGGAAAAACAGGAGTCATCATGAATTTAACCAAAATCGCTTTATCCTCTGCGATCATGCTCGCTCCACTGGCTGCATATGCTGGTGGCGAGGTGGATTTCGCTATATCCAATAACTCTGTCCGTCTGGAACATGCTGCTGTTATGGTCGGCACAGGGGCTTATCTGTCTACCGGCGTGTTGTACAGCGAAGATGCTGGTAACTGGGCTGTTACAGCCGGTTTCAATGCGGTTGATGCGACCATGGCGAATAAAGAGCTGATTGGTGGAATCGGCTTCAAAGGCATGATGTTGTCGACCAGTTATGCTGATCTTTCCTTTGGTATCGGTGTCGGTGGGTTCCTGCGTTGGCAGCCGGATTTTATGAACGGTCTGGGTGTTGAAGGGCAAGGTTATTATGCGCCAAGTATCCTGAGCTTTGGTGATCTGGTGGATGCTTACGAAGGTGTTGCCCGTGTTACCTACAAAGTGTTACCGCAGGCCAAGGCCTTTATTGGCTACCATATTATGGCTGGGCAATATGATCTGGAAGTGGGTGCCAACGAAACTGAAAACATTGATTCTACTTTCCATATTGGATTCAGAATTGTTTACTGATCGGGGCGCGTATGTCGAATATCGCCAGAACCAATGAGCTTCACGCTTACCTGCGACAGTGTTTACCTGTCGCGGGGAGTCAGTCTGACAGATTCAGTCAGCTGACGGCCTGTCTGTTAATGGAACAGGCGGTACTGTCATTGCTTGCGGAGGTCACAGGGCAGGTTATGTCGGATGCAGAAACGTTGGCTGGTTTTGTCGAATCCGTCAGGAATCAGCGTAATAACTGGTTGGTTGAACGGCTGTGTCGAGAGCTGTATCAATCAGATCACTGGCTGAATGAGTTGCGTTTGGCCCGTCAGCAGTTATTACTCCGATCCTCGGGGTCTTCTGATCATAATAAATCGCAACTGATTACAACCGTAGGTTCAGTTGAAGCTGAAGATCCTGTTGTCAATTGGGTTCGCGGATTTGAACAGCTGTTGACTGAAGTACGTGAATTCAACCAAGAATATTGAGAGTAAAGCACAGTGACTAAATATTGGGAAATTATTCAACTGACCGACGGTTCCTTTGCATTGCAAAGCTCGGAGCCAGAAGAAAAGCCCCTGGTGCGAATCGAGTTTTCAGAAGAAGCCGAAGAATTACTACAAGGGCAGTTGACCGAAGTGGCTCGTGCCATGATTGGTGCCGGTGTGCAGGCGGCCAGTTTTGTTGAGGAGGCAACTATTGAGGAGCCGGTACTGGACGATGATGTGACATTGCACTGATCCACTTGGTCTGCCTGGCATGCCTTCAGTCCGACAGACTCATCTCTTCCTGGTACTGTTCGTACCAACTCAACACTCGCTTCACGTAATTCTGTGTTTCCGGGTATGGCGGAATGCCGTTATACCTGGTGACAGAGTACTCACCGGCATTATATGCGGCTAAAGCCAGTGACATATCCTGATAACGCCCCAGCAGATACCTTAGATGGCGGGTGCCAGCATAGATGTTTTCTTTTGGATCGAGAATGTCCTGAACCCGATATTTTTTGGCCGTATCCGGCATCAGCTGCATCAACCCCATTGCGCCTTTATGAGAGCGGGCATCAACTTTAAAATTCGACTCCTGACGGATAATTGCTTTGATCAATGCCGAGTCCATATTGTAAAGATAGGCTGCATTGCGAATATACCGTTCAATAGTTGCCCGATTGCGAGCGTTGTCCTGAAAGCGTAGTGAACGTCCGGCTGTCTGTGCGGTCAGGCTGTTCTGCTCCAGCTCATAACCGGTCAGATTGATAGGCCGATCTGTTACCACCCGTTCACCGGTTGGTGAACGGTAAATATAAAGGTTGGCGGCCTGTGTCAGACTGCTTCCCAGTATTGAAGCCAATAAGAAGATGTAGTGGCTAATCCTCAAAGAATAAAGCTCCGCAGTTCAATAGTGTCCAGATGAGCTGGAGTGCATTGCCGGAGGTGTCAGTGAAGCCATTATATTCCAGTACTTCATAGGAACAGATCCGATCCAGTTCTGATTTGTCTACGCACGGTTCCAGCATCTGACCGTCAACAAACAGTGTTTTGCCATGATAAGCCATGCGGCTGGAGGAGTTACGGTACAGTGGATAATGACGCCAGTGCTGTTTGAATGCCTCGAACGACCAATCACCTGTGTCGACACCAGAGTCATCGTATTTTGGCTCAGTCATGTATTGACCAAACCATTGTGCCAGCAGCTGGTCGTCATCGAGATATTGGTGCAGGCGCTGTTTCAGTCGTTCCAAATCGCTTTGACGAATCTCGTGTGCGTTGCCCGCACGGTTTTCTATTTTGCTGTCGGTATAGCGCCTGAAGTCAGAGATTTCTGACGACAGAAAGTGTCCGAATTCACTGACAATTTCACTGTCTGACGGTGCTCTGAAGCCAACCGACAGTGTCATGCTGTTGCCAATCGAAGTTCCCCAATGTGCAATGGCTGGTGGTAGATAAAGCACATCGCCGGGCTCCAATAGCCAGGTATCCTGAGTATCAAAATTGGTCAGCATTTTTACCGGTAAGCCATTGACCAACTCTGCATCGTCATCACAGAGCTGGCCGGTTTTCCATTGTCGTTGGCCGCTGAGTTGTATCAGGAAAACATCGTACTGATCGAAGTGAGGACCGACACCACCTTGGTCGGTAGCAAAAGAGATCATAATGTCGTCTATGCGCCAGCGAGGTAGGAAGTCAAATCGTTCCAATACCTGACGAACTTCTGGTACCCAGTGGTCGACAGCCTGTACAAGAAGGGTCCAGTTACTTTCAGGCAGATTAGCAAACTGATCCTCGGAAAATGGTCCATGGTCGAGATGCCAGCTTTGCTGCTCCGGATCGTAACGGATAAGCCGGGATTCAACGTTTGGTTCCAGTGACAGACCGGCCAGTTCATCACCATCGATCAGGTCAGGCAAATGAATAGCGTTACGGAGCAAAAGAGGGGACTGCTGCCAGTGATTTTCGAGAAAGTCCAGGTTTGAAAATGGATTTTTTGAGTGGGGCACAGCACAAACCCTCATTAACAGTGTACAGAGTATGGATAGTTTAGCAGAGGATGGAATAAATTGGAGGGGTCATTGAGAAACGTCAAAGAGACGGATGAGCTTCAGCTCTCTGACGTTTCTGGCAAATCAAATGTTTTTTGCTTGCTCGGTGGCATTTCCGATATAACTGGCCGGAGTCATTGCCAGTAGTGCCATCTTGGCGCTGTCAGGCAAATCCAGTGAGTTAACAAAATCAACCATCATATCCTTGGTAATGGCTTTGCCGCGTGTAAAGGCTTTGAGCTTCTCATAAGGCTCTGCTATGCCATAGCGGCGCATCACGGTCTGAATCGCTTCGGCCATCACTTCCCAGGCATTATCGAGATCTTCTGCCAGTCTGGTTTTATTGACTTCCAATTTACTGATGCCTTTCAGGCTGGCCTGATAGGCGATCAATGAATGGGCAAAGCCAACGCCCATGGAACGCAGTACTGTAGAATCCGTCAGGTCGCGTTGCCAGCGGGAAATCGGCAGTTTCTGGCCTAGGTGAGTCATAATGGCATTAGCAATACCAAGATTACCTTCGGAGTTTTCAAAGTCGATAGGGTTGACCTTATGTGGCATGGTGGAGCTGCCAACTTCACCGGCAATGGTTCTCTGCTTGAAGTAACCTTGAGAGATATAGCCCCAAACATCCCGATCAAAATCAATCAGAATGGTATTGAAGCGGGCCACAGCATCGAAAAGCTCAGCAATATAGTCGTGCGGTTCGATCTGCGTAGTGTACGGATTCCAGGTTAATCCCAGGCTGGTCACAAAGGTGTCAGCGTTCTGCTGCCAGTCAATTTCAGGATAGGTTGCCAGATGGGCGTTATAGTTGCCAACCGCACCGTTGATCTTACCGAGAATTTCCACTGATTGCAGTTGCTTGATCTGGCGATCCAGGCGGTAGACAACATTTGCCAGCTCTTTGCCAACCGTCGTTGGTGAGGCTGTCTGGCCATGAGTTCGGCTGAGCATCGGAAGATCGGCCAGATCTTGAGCGAGGCTTCGAATTGCACCAGCAACGTCGAGCATTGTCGGTAAAAGGACGTTATCAATACCGTTTTTCAACATCAGTCCGTGGGATAGGTTGTTGATATCCTCTGAGGTACAGGCGAAATGGACAAATTCCAGTGCCGATTTCAGTTCGGCGTTTTCGTTCAACTTGTTTTTCAGAAAGTATTCAACGGCTTTAACGTCGTGATTGGTTGTCGACTCAATCTTTTTGATCTCGATCGCATCCTGTTCAGAAAACTGGCTGACAATGTCATCCAGAAACTGATTGGCCTCGGCGGAAAGTGCAGGGCATTCGTCAATCTGTTGATGGTTGGCGAGTTGCTGTAACCAGCGCACCTCTACCTCAACCCGAAAACGGATCAGCCCGTATTCACTGAAAAATTCTCTAAGACTTGTGGTTTTGCTGCCATAGCGACCATCAACCGGGGAAATCGCCGTCAGACCAGAAAGTTCCATACTGAAGTGCCTTTTACTGTTTGCTGTCAAGGTGTTAAAGCGCGCGGATTATACAGAAAATGTTGCGGCCAGGTTACTGAAATACAGCAGTTTGAGAGATTTCCTGGCTGCAGGGAAACAAAATCTGGCTCTGGCCTGAATCCGTGACTTCAAAGTGGATGCAGGGTGTAAGAGTTTGATTTCTATTTGTTTTTCAAAACTTGCAGGTGCACCCACAGGTTCGAGGCTCCAGGGAAGGGCTTACGCTGACCCCGAAAAAATGAGTCAGTCGCCAATGCGGATTTCAGCTTCGTATCCCAGGGTTGCCGGAACCAGACAGGCAATCAGCCTGCAACGGTGACTTCGGTTCGCCGACTCGACCAGTTTCCTTTTACTGTGCCGCTCAAGTATGTCCGTATATCACTCGACTGCGAGGTCCCTCTCGCAGACGCACAGTAAAAGGAGGCTGGTCGAACCGGCTGGGATGGCGGCACCTTTGAAAATGGAGATGCCGGGCTGAGTAGGTGGCAATTAGGATGAATAGCCGTTAGCGCCAAACTTTCCTATATATCCTGAATCCGTGACTCCATAGCGGCGCAGTGCGCAAGCCATTGATTCCTATTTGCTTCCCAAAAATTGGGGTGAACCTATGGGTGCACCTACAAATTTTTAAAACGGTATAGGCTAGCCTCTGGATACAGGTTATTGATCCAGCTTTAAAACCATTTGGCATCGCCGACCTTTATAGGGGGAGTCGATCGACACTCTTGTCCCGCTACGGTTTGGTCTGGGATGAAAGTCACAACGATTTACCCCTCTGAATTTTGCACCAATACGGGCCTGATGAAGCAATTCTGTTTTTTGTTGCTTCTGATCAAGCAGGTAGAGTGATTGGATGCCATATTTGTCCGGATAACTGTCCGTCACAATACTGTTTGTATTGGGTACCCAGGTTGGATGTCCGTCAATTAACAGGTCTGATTGAATCGGGTATACACTGATAGCTTCATCATAACGAATTGCATAATAGCCAGGCGTTTCTTGATACATACAAAAGCAAATAAGCTCGCCGTGAAGTGTCCAACACATATGTGAAGCATCATAGACTGGGGCGATGTCATGTTTCATGGTTTTCAGATCAATAATCACCAAATCGGTACTTATATATCCGTTTGCCCACAGCTGGCGATAGAAAAAGGCAAGCTTACTGGAATCCAGAGAGAAAAGAGCGTGTGAAACAAAGTGAAAGTGAGTTTTGTCTGGTGCTGGATTCAAGTCCTCAATTGATATCTCATAGCGTGTTTTTTGATCGGGCCGGGACAGGACAGAAAGCATTACATCCGTAGGGATGTTTGATAATTTTTCATCTCCATTACTGTAACCATAGCCCTCGGCCCCTTGGGAAAAACGATGATAATTGTACTGAACAACATAATTGGCATCGCCAGAATAGGCCGCTTCATGGATTGTGGAATCAAAAAAAGTTTTGTCGTCAACATTGTAATGACGGGTGATCAACTGACCGTCAATAAAAGTATGGTAAGCGCAGGTGTTTGTATCGCCTATCCACTGTAAATTACTGCCTTGCTGCCAATTCCAGACGGTCGTTTTATCTATCTCGCAGTATTCATCATCTTGGTTGTAAAAGCCTACGCTCATTTCTGTGCTGTGCTTAAAGCGGAGATCTTGTGCGAAAGGGATGCGATGAGATAGTAGCAGTTGATCACTCTGGTTCCATGGTGATTTATCATGGAATCCGAAGAAATTGTTCTGGTAAATTCGCACATCCGAAGCGTTTTTAAGTGTTACTGGAATAATCCGGTGAGAAGAGCGATATAGCTCGCTGATAAACTTACGGATTTTCGGCGATTCTCTCAGTTGATTGTATATGTATTGCTCCAGGCTATTCACTCTATATTTCTCTTGCCTGGAGAATTCTGAGTCGAATATCATCGATACAGAAAGACACGCGTTCGGAATGTTGCTGGATAAAAGCGTCTCTTGATCGCATCAGCCTGTTTTTTATACCAGGGAGTTCAGCCAGCCCCATGCTGAGCGAGTCTGCACTCAAGTCGCTGTAGTGAATTGAATCTCCAAAACAGCTTTTATTGACTTCTGAGTTATTAGCAATGGCGTTGACATTCAATACGATGGATTCGTAAATTCCGCCCTGAAGTGTATCTGACGATGTTGTCATGCAGACCGCACATAAAGAGTTTCCCAAGAGCTTGATATAGTCGGATCGAGGTAAAAATCCCGGAAGGGATAAGTTCGACATACTGGAAGCCACCTTTTTAATCTCTGCCGGACAATGGCCTGTCATAACAAAATTGATATCCGGATTTTTTCGAATGACATCCAGATAAAGATCGATTGGTTCATCATCTGCAAAGCTGGTAATCATGATCACATAATCACCTTGCTCTTTTTCTGGTGCGACAACTTCCGGTAGGGGATCTGGCAAGTAATACAGATTATTTTCCCGTATTCTGTAAGGGAACGGAATTGCACTATTGGAAATAATATTAAAATTTGAGCGACCAATACTGATACGTTTTATTACAGACAGAATATCTTTTGCAACAGGCGCCTTTAGCGACCGTTGCAATGCTTTATTGTGAAAATCGGTGGTTAAAGTAACACCTGGTATCAGCAGTTTATATATTGCCAAGATAACCTGCAAACTAAACGAATATTGAGAGTAAATGATCTTCGGTCGATATTTGATCAATTGAAAAACTACCCAAAACGGTGCAACTGTATGCCTGATAAAAAAAGGGCGTTCAATATTGAAAACGACAGGATTTGCTGAAAATAGTTTAGCTAGACTTTTTGAGCGGATAGAGTTGTTTAAAGTGATCCATATGTCCCTGTGATTGTGCTTCATTCTTCGTCTTCCTCCATAGTGTGCTTCAAGGTTACTATATGGTAAATTTGAATCAACACATGAAGTTCTTTATTTTAATGTCAGGTCGATGTATTTGTTTATATATGCCTTCTGTATCACAAAAATTGAGATGGCTGTATATAAAATACTTATTACGATTTTTGAAAAATAAATAAATAAATAAATAAATAGAACCTGAATCCGTGACTCCATAGCGGCGCAGTGCGCAAGCCATTGATTCCTCTTTGCTTCCCAAAAATTGAGGTGAACCTATGGGGGCACCTGCAATTTTTGAAAAACAAATAGAAATCAAGCTCTTCCACTCTGAAGTCACGGATTCAGGTTAAACATAGGAGGACGATAAAACTATGGAGTGTTTATACAGGGAGTGCTTTCTTTGCAGAAGGTGAAAGTGCAGGTATGATTTTCAACAGTGGCACACGCAATAACCTAATCCAAAAAGGAGCTTGGTAGGCCCGCCCCTTTATTGGGCAACATATCAATGAGCTTTGAAATATAAATTTAGAATTCCCGCAAAATCTGACGGGCTTCCTTTTGTAGTTTGTCCCGTTGAATCATCAAATGCCAACGCCGACCGCCAGAACGCCGCCACAGTAAAGCGCAACGAACACCATAAAGCAGTATCGCGCGAACCTTCTCAGCAATGCGATCGTTTTGTAGATAAACCGGGTTCCCGGTCACTCGAATACGAAAGTTTAGCTTGCTAACACTATTCTGGTAGCATGAAGCTGCGGCACTGATGACTGACTCGTGCAGGTAATCATTAAAGTAGGCTTGTTGATCGACTGCTCGATCCAATCCTTTGTTTAATGCTTCCATCAGGTCATTTCGTTTGTCCAGCTTGACCTGAACCGTGAGAATGGACATCGCATACTGCAAAACCTCGCGGCTTACACCATGCCCGTTTTTGGCCAATGCATCGCTCAGCTTGTTCAAACCAATACGCATGTTCTGTCTCCCTTTGAAGACATCCTCAAACGTCGTCGGGTTCAGGTTCAGAACGGTCTCCAACATGTTTTCCAGTACCTGGTTGTCCATGTTTCCCGTTTTTGCCAGTTGTTCGACCACCGAGGCGGCTTGAAAAACACCTGCCAGGGCCAGTGTCTGTTTGTAAAGAGGTGACATCATTAATCTGTTATTCCTTTACATTATTCGTTCCAGGTAGCTTCAATAACACCACCGCCAAGACAGACTGCGCCATTATAAAACACGGCAGACTGACCCGGTGTGATGGCACGCTGGGGTTTATCAAAAGTGACTTGATAATCGCCATTTGACGCCCAGGTCAGGGTACATGACTGATCCGGTTGACGGTAGCGATGTTTGCAATCCAGTGTCACTGGTAAGCTCGGGGCTTTTTCGTCTACCCAGTAGATGTTTTTAAGGGTCATGTATTGAGTGAACAGCGCCGGATTATCAGTGCCCTGAACGACGACAAGAACATTTCTTTCCAGATCCTTACGGGCCACAAACCACGGGGCTTCGCCATGATCCCGGGTGCCGCCTATACCTAACCCCTGGCGCTGGCCAATGGTGTAGTACATCAATCCCTGATGTTCACCCAGTTTCTCACCCTCTGCGGTTTCGATAATGCCTGGCTGAGCCGGAATATATTGCTTCAGAAAGTCAGAAAAACGCCGTTCTCCGATAAAGCAGATACCGGTGCTATCCTTCTTTTTGGCCGTAGCCAGCTGATACTTCTCAGCCATTTCCCGCACCACTGGTTTTTCCAGATTACCGATCGGAAACAGAGTCTTGGCAAACTGAACATGGCTGACTGCATGCAAAAAATAGGTCTGGTCTTTATTGTTATCGAGCCCGCGTAGCAACACAGCCTTGCCGTCACGCAGCTCGGTGCGGGCATAGTGTCCGGTAGCGATGAGGTCAGCACCAAGCGCCAAGGCATAGTCGAGAAACGCCTTGAATTTGATTTCACGATTACACAGGATGTCTGGATTTGGTGTTCGTCCCTCCTTGTATTCGGTCAGAAAATGTTCAAACACATTGTCCCAGTACTCTGCCGCAAAATTGGCCTTGTGCAGTTTAATACCAAGCCGGTCGGCTACTGCCTGAGCATCGGCCAGGTCTTCTTTTGCGGTGCAATACTCAGTGCCATCATCCTCATCCCAATTCTTCATGAACAAGCCTTCCACCTGGTAGCCTTGTTCCATTAACAGAGCGGCGGTTACTGATGAATCGACCCCGCCGGACATGCCGACAATTACTTTGGTCTCAGCCTTGGGCTTCATTTAAAACATCTCCGAAAAAAGATTTTTTATGAGTGAGAGGGGCGCGATGGGCGCAGTTGCCAAATCTTCAAGCGCTTTTCGGGTCATGCCGCTGCGTAATGGATAGTTGCCAGCGAGCAGATCGTTAATGGGTAGCCACTGTGCTTCGATAATATCCGGGTCGAGCTGATCCGTTTTTTTCGCCAGTGCGTTGCCATAAAACGCCACCCGGACAAAATGGGTCCCGGCCTTACTGTGAATGCCTTCATAGATTCCTTGCAGACCGGTCAGTTCTACCTGATAACCGGTTTCTTCCAGTGCTTCGCGCATTGCCGCATCAACCAAGGCCTCGTTAGGCTCGACGTGACCGGCTGGCTGGTTCCAGCATTTTATACCGTTATCTTCCTCATGAACCATCAAAATTCGGCCGTCCTCTACACAGCTGACTGAGACAACAAGGTGAATTTGCGACATTAGCTTACCTCTGATTATTTGTGCGCATTATGGTGCTTTTTGACGCAAAGTTGAATTTTTCACAAGTTTCACAAGACTTGTGCAAGCTTTGGAACAAATCAGAGGGATATTGTCCTGTACCATGTCGACCATGTTTCGATGCATTTTTACAACTGAATTAAGGAAATCTTCATGATTATTCAGCCCAAAGTCAGAGGCTTTATCTGCACCACCGCACATCCGGTTGGCTGTGCAGAGAATGTCAAAGAACAGATCGACTACGTGAAACAGCACCGTAGTGAACTGAGTGGCCCGAAAAACGTCCTGGTGATTGGATGCTCCAATGGTTATGGCCTGGCGTCCCGAATCACTTCCGCCTTTGGTTTTGGAGCCAATACCCTGGGTGTTATGTTTGAAAAAGAACCTACTGAGCGCCGTACCGCCAGCGCTGGCTGGTACAACACCGTAGTGTTGGAAAAAAACGCTCGTGCTGAAGGGCTGTATGCTGAATCGCTGAATGTTGATGCCTTCAGTGATGAAGCCAAAGCTGCCGCAATCGAAAAAATCAAAGCCAACATGGGTAAGGTTGATTTGGTTATTTACTCACTCGGCGCACCACGTCGTAAAGATCCCAAAACCGGCGACGTATACTCATCAACACTGAAGCCAATCGGAAAGGCGGTCACCCGTAAAAACCTGAATACCGATACCCGCGAAGTCGGTGAAGTCACGCTGGAACCTGCTAATGATGATGAAATTTTCAACACCGTCAAAGTCATGGGTGGTGAAGATTGGGAAATGTGGATCGACGCGCTGATGGCTGCCGGTGTCCTCGCCGAAGGTGTTAAAACAACATCCTATACCTATATCGGCAAAGAACTGACCTGGCCGATATACGGCGGCGCTACCATTGGCAAAGCCAAAGAAGATCTGGATCGGGCTTCCAAAGCCATCGACGCCAAATTGAAGGCTGAGCTTTGCGGTCAGTCCTATGTTTCAGTATTAAAGGCGCTGGTCACACAATCCAGTTCCGCTATCCCGGTTATGCCGTTGTACATCTCCGCATTGTACAAGGTGATGAAGGAAGAGGGTACGCACGAAGGCTGTATCGAACAGATTTTCGCTTTGCTTTACAACCAGCTTTATTCAGGCAACGAGTTGAACCTGGATAATGTTGGCCGTATCCGCATGGAAGACAACGAAATGAAAGACTCAGTTCAGCAGAAGGTCGAAGAACTCTGGGCCCAAGTCAATACCGATAACCTGGACGAGCTGACCGATTTTAAAGGCTATCAGTCCGAGTTTTTCAAGTTGTTCGGTTTCGGTTTCGAGAACGTGGATTACGAGGCGGACGTGGACCCGATCGTCTAGCCCCACCTTGTTTGCCAGCGGCGGCCAATAAGCCGCCTTTTTTTACTGTCTTATTTATACCGTTATCTGCAAGATAGGGGAGACTCGTTTCGATGTACTGTCCCAGCGGCACATCCAGAACAGACAGTTGCGCAATGGCTGAGCGGATTAAGCGCAGTGTTGGAAAGCCTGCCGCAGCAGTCATGCGTCGTACCTGTCGGTTTTTACCTTCAGTCAGCGTGATTTCCAGCCACGAAGTCGGAATTGCCTTACGCTCCCGAATAGGTGGCTGGCGTGGCCATAGCCAATCAGGCTCAGGCACTTGCCTGGCTTTAGCCGGGCGGGTCAATCCATCTTTCAATTCAATACCCTGGCTGAGCAGGTTCACTGTCGCCGGAGTAATGTCCCCCTCGACCTGTACCAGATATGTCTTCGGCACTTTGAAACGCGGATTCATCATCGCGTGAATCAACGGGCCATCATTGGTTAGCAGTAGTAGTCCCTCGGAATCGTAATCCAGCCGCCCGGCGCTGTAGACATCAGGAATGTCGACAAAGTCCGCCAACGTGGCACGGCCATTATCGTCAGTGAATTGGGTCAGTACCTGATAGGGTTTATTGAATAGCAGATAGCGGGGCATGGTTGAGGCTCAGTTTGGTGAATGGCTATGGTAATAGTTAGTGCGGTTGGGTGTAAGACGTTTCCTCTCCGCACTAAGGCTTCCTTCTAAAGTTCAATTACAATCAAAACAACTGCTGGTATGATGGCGCCCGAAATTTTGCGTCCGTTCGGCAGGCTCGGTTTGTTGTGTATGTTTCCAAAATCCGTGGAGTGCCCTCCTGATTGAGAAACACCTCTCGTGACAGACCACAGAGAGTGCCTGCCTCTTTCTCCTTCTACATAGGAAATAACATGACTGATAAGAAAGCTACAATCATTTATACGGAAACTGATGAAGCGCCAGCGCTGGCGACATACTCGCTGCTTCCGATCGTACAATCCTTCGCCAAAGTGGCGGACATTGAAGTTGAGACCCGCGATATTTCACTATCTGGTCGCGTTATCGCGAGCTTCCCTGAATACCTGACGGAAGAGCAGCGCATTTCAGACGCACTGGCTGAATTGGGCGAGCTGGCCCAGCAGCCAGAAGCCAATATCATCAAGTTACCAAACATTAGTGCCTCTGTTCCTCAGTTACTGGCCACAATCAAAGAACTTCAAGCCAAAGGCTACAGCCTGCCAAACTATCCTGACGAGCCGCAAACAGATGAAGAACGTGACATCAAATCGCGCTATGACAAAATTAAAGGCAGCGCCGTAAACCCGGTTCTGCGTGAAGGTAACTCTGACCGACGCGCCCCAGGAGCTGTAAAGCAATATGCCAGAAACAACCCGCACAGCATGGGTGCCTGGTCGAAATACTCCAAATCCCATGTAGTCTCGCTGCAAGATGGTGATTTCTACGGTTCTGAGACCGCCACCACACTTAACGCTGCGACTCAGTACCGAATCGAGCTGCATAAAGACGGTGGTGATGTCGAAGAGTTGAAAGGTTTCGCACCATTACTGGCTGGCGAAGTGATCGACTCATCGGTGATGAGTAAAAAAGCACTGCGCAAGTTCCTGGCTGAACAGATTCAAGATGCCAAAGCTCAGGGGGTACTGTTCTCTCTGCACATGAAAGCGACAATGATGAAAATAAGCGACCCCGTCATTTTCGGTCATGCTGTATCAGTTTTTTACGCAGAGCTGTTTGAAAAATTCGCTACAGAGCTGGAATCCATCGGCGTTGATGTTAATAACGGTATAGGGGATCTGTACGCCAAAATGGGCCAATTACCGGCAGACACCCAGGCCGCCATCAACGCCTGTATCGAGGAAATCTACGCCAAGTCTCCAGAGTTAGCGATGGTTAATTCCGACAAAGGCATTACTAACCTGCACGTACCCAGTGATGTGATTATCGATGCTTCCATGCCCGCGATGATTCGTACCTCCGGCCAGATGTGGGGGGCGGATGGTCAGCCCAAAGACGCCAAAGCGGTTATTCCAGATCGCTGCTATGCCGGCGTATACGATGCCACCATCAACTTCTGTAAAGAAAACGGCGCTTTTGATCCGCGCACTATGGGTACCGTACCAAATGTCGGCCTGATGGCGCAGAAAGCTGAAGAATATGGCTCGCACGATAAAACTTTTATCGTAAAAGCCGCCGGTACTGTTAAGGTCGTCGCTGAAAACGGCGATGTTCTGCTACAACAGCCGGTGGAAGAAGGCGACATCTTCCGCATGTGTCAAGTGAAAGATGCACCAATTCAGGATTGGGTAAAACTGGCTGTTTCCCGTGCACGAGATACCGGTTGGCCAGCGATCTTCTGGCTTGATGAAAATCGAGCGCATGATGTCGAACTGATCAAGAAGGTCAATAGCTACCTGAAAGATCACGATACCAGTGGTCTGGATATTCAGATCATGTCACCGAATGATGCCACCCTCTATACATTGAAGCGTCTGAAGAACGGCGAAAACACCATTTCTGTCACGGGCAATGTTCTGCGCGACTATCTGACTGACCTGTTCCCGATTCTTGAACTGGGTACTTCTGCCAAAATGCTGTCTATTGTGCCACTGATGGCAGGTGGTGGTCTGTTCGAAACCGGCGCGGGTGGTTCTGCACCGAAGCACGTCCAGCAATTCAACAGTGAAAACCACTTGCGTTGGGACTCGCTCGGGGAGTTTCTGGCGCTGGCGGTTTCTCTAGAGCACTTGGGTAAAACCTTCAGCAATGACAAAGCTGTGTTACTGGGTAATACGCTTGACCAAGCCACGGCCAAGTTCCTGGAAGAAAACAAAAGCCCATCGCGTAAGGTTGGTGAGATAGACAACCGCGGCAGCCACTTCTATTTAGCTATGTACTGGGCCGAAGCACTGGCCGCTCAGGCCGATGACGCTGACCTGGCTGCCAAATTTGCCCCGTTGGCAAAAGAGCTGGCTGCGAAAGAAGCGCAGATTATCAATGAGCTGAACGAAGTTCAGGGACAATCAATTGATATCGGTGGTTATTACAAACCATCCAAAGAACTGGCTGATAAAGCAATGCGTCCAAGCGAAACATTTAATGCCACATTGGAACTGATCTGATCATTCATTGAACGACTGATCGAAAATCCCTGCAGCGCAGGGATTTTTGGCGTTGTTTGGTTTTGGTGCGAAAAAAGACCATAAATCCGCACTGCTCGAAACGATTAAGGTCACTCAAATTAAAAGCAGTGAAATTGACAGTACCAGGCTGGCGTCTATGTCCTTTGGCGATTCTTCTACTGTTCTTGTCCTTGCATTTATTTCACCGCATTTGGATTTCAAAGCGACCTGTCAGCGTCTGAAACAAGCTATGCCTTTTGCTGAAAAGGTTATCGGTGTCATGACGGCAGGAGAACTAAGTGCCTGTGGTAAATCGCTCTATCATCGAGCTGAAGGGCAGTGGGATAACATCATTGTGCAAAGTTTCTCTGGCAATATTTTTCGTGAAATTGCTGTGCGAACCATTCCGTTGCACTGTGAAGATATTCGCGAAGGAAAACCCAAGTTCAATTCGGCCGAGCGGATCAAAAAAATACAGACCGAAATTAATAAGTTATCAATACCATTTCGAGTCAACTTCAATAATACCGTTGCACTGACCTTTATCGACGGTCTGTCCAGTAGCGAAAGCTTTTTTATGCAGGCGCTGTATGCCAGCAATAAGTATCCCTGTTATTTTGTTGGCGGCTCTGCTGGTGGCAAAATGGATTTTTCGCAAGCCTTGGTCTTTGACGGTCAGAATGTCGCATATAATGCTGCCGTTGTGGTATTTGCAAAACTCAGAAAGGATATTCACTACGGCATTGTGAAGTCTCACAATTTCAAACGGACCAAAATCTCATTCATGATCGCAGAAGCAGATGTCAATACTCGTGAAGTCAAAACCGTGATTCGAGAGTCTGACCTCCAGCTTATCAGCATTGTCGAAGCGTTATGCGACGCACTTCATTGCCAACCACAGGAACTGGAAACTGCGCTTGGTAAACGTTCTTTTGCTGTTGAAGTTGGTGATGAACTCTTTATCCGCTCTATCGCTGCGATCAATGCAGAGCAGGGTAGTATTACCTTTTTCTGCGATCTGAATTTCGGAGATGAATTGATACTTGTCGAGCCCTCCGGGTTTTTAGAATCTACCCAAAAGGCCTACCGTGAGATGATGTCCAGTAAATCATCAAAACCAATTGCCATGATTGCCAATGACTGTATTCTACGTCGGCTGAATAACGTTGGTAATCTTGAACAATTAGCGCCTTTTGATGACATGCCAATTGCAGGTTACTCCACGTTTGGCGAATTGTTAGGGTTGCACATGAATCAAACCCTGACTGCCATCTGCTTTTTTAAAGTTGCACCGGGTGAGGATTTTTTCGACGAATACCAGAGCCGGTTTCCGATTCACTACGCGCATTTCCGTGAATATTATTTGCGCCTTAAGCTCAATCGGACAAAGAAAATTCTTCAGTTGCAGAGTCCATTAGCTGGTTATTTTCATGAATATCGTAATGTCCTGCAGACTATCGTTCGCAATTTCGATCAAATATCCAGCTATGCAGGACATACCGGCGAGACATTGCTGAGTATTCAGGATAGCTTCAGTCGTTTTTCACAACAGATAGACAAGCAGGCCGGTGAACGCGTGATATTGCACGACAAAGTTACTGACCTGCGCAACAATTCAGAAGAAGTTCTGAAAATTCTCAGTTCCATTTCCGGCATCGCCGACCAAACCAACCTGTTAGCATTGAATGCCGCCATTGAAGCCGCGCGTGCTGGTGAAGCAGGGCGTGGCTTTGCCGTGGTTGCTGATGAAGTAAGGCAGCTTTCATTAACGACACAACAAAGCCTTGATCAGACTGGCGCTACTATTAAGGCTGTCACTGATTCCATCAGCTCCATTCAGCAAGCCATTGGTGCCACCGAAACGTTCCTTGACTCCATCTCAGAGAGCAACAGTTCATTGAGTGAAAAGCTGGACGAACTGCTTGGTTCATCATTGAATGCCGGTGAGCAGGTGAAAGAAAGCTCCCAGTATATTGGGAATATGATGGCCTCTCTGCAACAGGTCAATGCGGATATTGAGGCGATTGCCAAACTTAAGGATATTGGTGGGGATTAAGCAAAAAGTTGACTGAATATTTCAGCTGATTGCAGCAAAGAATCTGCCCGACTTTTTTGTCGAGCATTTTTTAAATTCCAAATAGATAATACCTGAATCCGTGACTCCAGAGCGGCGCAGTGCGCAAGCCATTGATTCCTATTTGCTTGCCAAAAATTGGGGTGAACCTATGGGTGCACCTGCAATTTTTGAAAAACAAATAGAAATTAAGCTCTTACACCCTGCATCCACTTTGGAGTCACGGATTCAGGTATAGGTTTTTAGGTACTTCGTTCTGTCAATCGCAGTTTCATTTCTCTGCTAAGCTTCAAAAAGCAGTAAATCCTAACCAGGTAGTACTTCCAAAAAACAGGAGAGCAAATGAAAAACCTCGTTCCGTCCGTCCTGCCGTTAATGCTGTTAGGCTGCATGACCCAGCCTGTTAAAACCAATACCACCGCCAGCGCAGACACCCCCCAAGAGCAGTGCATTGGCAGTACCGAGCTACCTGACGCTTTAAAGACGCAGTTTAAGAAAGTCGATGATCCTCAACTTTTACAACAGGCTCTGGGTGGGCCGGACAAAGGCAAGCTTTGTCAGGGCCAGGTTTATCAGAGTGTCGCCGCTGCACAAGTTATAGTTTATCGTGCCTGGAACAGTACTAACCCTTACAGTCAGTTTGGTAACTGGTGGGCTTTTGAACAACCAACCGGGAAGGTTGCTGATTATCGCTCAGACTATGAAATCTGTTATCAGTGGTCACCGCTGGATAAGATGCTGAGCTGTACTTTGCAACCAGGCACGAAGGTTGTTGTCGGTAATGGGCAAAGTGCCTATTGCTCTGAATATCTGACTTATCCGGTGTCTGAAAAACAACAGGTTTTTATTGTTGATGCAGAAACGGTTATGAGCAATTGCAAAAACTATGATGGTGTTTTTCGTTGGCAGTAAAACCCTGAAATGGATCTTTCAAGATGTGATTGCTGTCTTGAGCAGACAATTTTTACCTGTTAAAACATTCAGTATTTGCTGAAATATTAGGCTCCAAACGGTTTGGTGAGTTTTGCCAATGCGGATTCTTGCCTCGTTCTTGAGTGTGCTGGGACTTCACTGGCAATCAATCTGAAAGGAGACTGGTTGAACCGGCCGGAATAGTGGCACGTTTAAGTACTACCTGAATCCGTGACTCCTTCAGTGGATGCAGGGTGTAAGAGCTTGATTTCTATTTGTTTTTCAAAAGCACCCATAGGTCTATTGAAATGTTTGGGAAGCAAAGAGGAATCAATGGCTTGCGCACTGCGCCGCTATGGAGTCACGGATTCAGGTACTAGGCATCAGACAGGATAGCTCTCAACCTGTCAAATCGATGGCGGAATAGTACTAATTGGTCAAGAACGAATAAAAGGTGATATTGGTCATTCCTGAATACTGGTGTTTACCTCAGGCTGAGCTAGATTTATCTAGTGCTTGTCTGGAAAGGTGGCTTCTATTATTTCGCCCGGATGAAAAGTCTATTTTTAGTATTACCTGAATCCGTGACTCCAAAGTGGATGCAGGGTGGAAGAGCCTGATTTCTATTTGCTTTTCAAAAATTTGTAGGTGCACCCATAGGTTCACCCCAATGGAATCAATGGCTTGCGCACTGCGCCGCTATGGAGTCACGGATTCAGGTATTAGGTTCAAGCATATCCCTGTGACACTCGCTCCGGATGCGGCCAACCGATATTGTGTCGGTACACGCATACTAAAAATAGACTTTTCCTTCGGGTTGGTGCAGTGCCAAGTTGAAAAAAGCGTTTCCGGGCTAGTCGATAACCATCAAAGTAGCGCCAATATCAGCCTTAATCAGGCTGGCTTTTGGCCGATAACATAGATTCACATACGGTGAATAAGGTTGTTTGAATGACTGGTAATAAAGCTCATCACTCACAGGGATTACTGTTATTTCGCCTGCATAATAAGCGCAAGTTTGCTTTGGGTACGCTAAAAATCCGTGAGTTGGTGCCTTATAAGCCGGTAACGCGGCTGGTCAATTCACAACCCGGATTGAAAGGTGCCGTTAATGTTCGCGGCCAAACCATTCCTATAATTGATATGGCAGAGGTGGTTGGTGCAGGAGCCATACCTGACAAAGAATTGAGCAAGGCATTTATTGTGGTGACTGATTGTCAGCGCAAGCTGGTCGGGTTTCTGGTCAGTTCCATTGAACGGATTATTGAAGCTAACTGGCATAACATCAAATCGCCGGACAAATCTTTAGGTAAGCAGATTTTTATTACCGGTACGGTTGATGTGGCGGGTGAACTGATCCAATTGATGGACGTTGAGCTTTTGTTGGATCGAGTTTATCCTAACCATAATGTTCATGTTGCGGTAACTGATATTGAGCGTGAGCAATTGAAACCACTTAATATTCTTGTGGTGGACGATTCCCGTACTGCACGCAAACAATTGACCGATGTGCTGAACCACTTGAATATTCCCTTCAGTGTGACTGATAATGGTCAACACGCTTTGGAAATAATGCACCAGAAGGCAGCAGATGGTCAGACCATCGACCTATTGGTCAGTGATATCGAAATGCCGGGATTGGATGGCTACGAGCTGACCTTTGAGGTACGCAGTGCGCCTGCACTGGCTAAGACCTATATTATTCTGCATACCTCCCTGTCCAGCGAGATATCCGTATCTCAGGCGAAGCAGGTTGGTGCCAATGAAGCTCTTACCAAGTTCGATGCCAAAGAACTGGTAATGGCTATGCTACGGGGGGCACACTATTTGGGTGATTAAATCTGCCGAGTATTTTCAGGGCTGATTTTTTAAGCTGTCGCACAACAAGGATCTTCCATTGACGCAGTTGGAAATAAGATCTGCACGACCAACAGATGTTACTGATACCATTCCCTTGATTTACAGCTCAGGCCCACACGAGTTTGAGTATGGCTTTACTCACGCCGGGCGGTCTGCGAAGGGATTTTTAGAATATGCTTTTCAGACCGAAAAAGGACTTATCAGCTATCGCAACCACATCAGTGTCTGCCGAGGGGACGAAGTGGTTGGGGTTGGGGCTTTTTATACCGATAAAGATTATGCAATGCGTAGTAATCAGATCGCTTTACAACTGGTTCGTTATTATCCTCTGCTTTCATTACTGTCCGTTGTACGCCATGTGCTGCATTTGCAGTCGATTATTCCAGCTATTCCCTCTGATACCTTTTATATCGCTGATCTTGGCGTAAAAGAAGCCTGGCGTGGAAAAGGAATCGGCAAGATGTTGTTGGATTATGGAAAGCAACAGGCAAGACGGATGAACTTTTCATCCTGTATGCTGGATGTATCCATCGCTAATCCTAGAGCGCAGGCTCTGTATGAGCGCGAAGGCTTTGTTGTCATCAATGAATTTGCTTTCAAAGGCGTACCAGGCATGGTTAGTGACAGCAGTAGAATGCGATTTTCATTGTCTGCTTAAGTCTTAATTTTATCTCTCTAATGTATTCCTGAATCCGTGACTCCATAGCGGCGCAGTGCGCAAGCCATTGATCCCTCCTTGCTTCCCAAAGAACCTATGGGTGCATCTACAATTTTTGAAAAACAAATAGAAATCAAGCTCTAACACCCTGCATCCACTTTGAAGTCACGAATTCCGGTATTAGTGATACGGCCTTAACAGTCGAATAGTGAACTGCTTGGCAAATATACGCAGCGGAAGTGAACGGCTTATCGGTTCTGGAATAAACCGTTTTCAAATAAAAAAATTTTACCATTTAATGAATGGAGTTAACTTTTGGATGTCTGATCAGAAAGGGAGCTGCTTTACAGAACCAGAAAACCGGAAGCTGGATTTTTCGTTGTAAACAGCTTCTGGTTTCCCCTCCCAGTCTGATCTTTAAGTTAAAAATGGGCACCCTGAATCTGATTAATTCGGCCATTTAGCGCAATCAGCCAGCACAGGTTTTTCATCTTATCTGTCGCCCTTTCCAGATCATAACCAAGTATAGAGACAGCACATGTTTAAAAAAATAGGATTAAGCACGTCAATTGCTATGATCTCACTGGCACTCAGTGCCTGTGGCGGTGGCAATAGTAATAATCACTCTCCTCAAAATACCGATAATTCCAATAACGGTGGTGCAGTCATTGATACTGGCAATGGCGGCACAACCGATCCTGACGGTAACGGTTCAACCGGCGGAGACACCGGCACAGGTGATAACGGCTCAACCGGCGGAGACACCGGCACAGGCGATAACGGCTCAACTGGCGGAGACACCGGCACAGGTGATAACGGCTCAACCGGCGGAGACACCGGCACAGGCGATAACGGCTCAACCGGCGGGGATACCGGTACAGGTGATAACGGCTCAACTGGCGGAGACACCGGCACAGGCGATAACGGCTCAACCGGCGGAGACACAGGCACAGGCGATAACGGCTCAACCGGCGGAGACACAGGCAGTGGTGATAATGGCCCAGCCGATACCTCAGACCCGACGAATACCGATTCAGGCGAATATGCCAGTGAGTGGGAAGATACCTATCCAGAAGTAACTCCGATCGAAACAGGCACCTCTCTGCCAGGAAAATTCCGTATTGATGCTCTGGGTAACATTACTGAAGATGGCGAGATTTTTCCGGTACGTTGCGGTAACTGGTTTGGCCTGGATGGTCAGCAGGAACCTAAAATTGATGAGACAACCGGTCTGCCAGGTAATAACGCAGATGGCGCTCCAATGGAGCTCTATATTGGCAATATGTGGTGGTATAACGGTTCTAAGGGGACTGGCCGAACCCTTGATAGCGATATGAAGCAGATCAGCGATATGGGCATCAACATGGTTCGCCTGCCGATTGCGCCAGAAGTGCTTAATATTAACGATCCGCAAGGCATGGGTGATGCTTCCCAGAAAAATGGCGGTGCATTAAAAAATCATCCTAGTGTGCAGCAGGAAAACGCGCTGGACGGATTGAAAGACTTCCTGTACACCGCAGACAAGTATGATGTGAAAGTCCTGCTTGATGTCCATTCGTGCTCTAACTATGTTGGCTGGCGCGCAGGTCGACTTGATGCGGCACCACCTTGGGATGATGCCAACCGTATTGGTTATAACTTCACCCGTGAGGACTGGTCCTGTAACGCTAATGATGTTGGCAAGCAGGTAACGCTGAAAGACGGCTCCGTTGTCACCATGAATGTCCATGCCTATGACGAAGGTAAATGGCTGGAAGATTTACAGGAAATTGCCTTGCTGCCAGCAAGCCTTGGTGTGGATAACGTTATCGGTATTGATATCTACAACGAGCCGTGGGACTACACCTGGAGCGAGTGGAGTACCTTGGCTGAGAAGGCCTATAACACCATCAACGCAGTTAACAATGACCTGCTGATTTTTGTTGAAGGTGTTGGTGATAAGAGTGACTACGGCCCATCAGAAGAGTTTAACCCGAACTGGGGTGAAAACCTGTACGGCTTTGTGTCGGACCCTCTCAATATTCCTAAAGATCGCCTGGTATTGGCACCGCATACTTATGGGCCATCGGTTTTCGTGCAGTCTCAGTTTCTTGATCAGAGTAGGGCTGAATGTGTCGGCCTTGAAGGTGATGAAGCTGCTGCCAAAGACTGCGGTATTGTTATTGACCCAGAAAAACTGCGCAAAGGTTGGCATCAGCATTTCGGTTTCCTGAGAGAGCAGGGTTATGCCATCGTTGTTGGCGAGTTTGGTGGTAATATGGACTGGCCGATGAATAAGGTTTCTCAGGAAATCAAAGATCAGTGGTCGCACATCACAACTGATGTTGATATTCAATGGCAGAATAAGTTCGTCAATTACATGATGGACAACAATATTCACGCTTGTTACTGGTCGATCAATCCTGAGTCAGCAGACACCTATGGCTGGATCAAAACGAAGTATGATCCAATCTATAACAAAGACAAATGGGGTTATTGGGGCGACGATAGTGGCAGTATTTTTGACAGCCGCAAAACTGAATTGTTGCACCGATTCTGGAAATATCCAACGCAGTAAATTGATCGTTACTGAAAAATCCGGCTTCACCAGCCGGATTTTTTATGCCCATCATATTGTTTGCTTTTTTGTTGCCACAGCCTGGCAGTGAAAACATGGCTCTAATTTTAAAGCCTGAATCCGTGACTTCAGAGTGGATGCAGGGTGTAAGAGCTTGATTTCTATTTGTTTTTCAAAAATTGGAGGTGCACCCATAGGTCCATTGAATTTTTTGGGAAACAAAGAGGAATCAATGGTTTGCGCACTGCGCCGCGATGGAGTGACGGATTCAGGTTATAACAGGGCTCTTTACTTCAGTATTACCCATAGCCTGGCTTGACCTGATTCGCCCTCGGCTGGCAATCTGTGGCCCCGTTTACAGTTACTTCCTGATTAGATGAAGCCAAATTGCCACCTGAATAACACGATTCTGATTGCCGCTATGGCATCAGTATTGCTGTTCGCCGGTGCCTTTCAGGCTGTTCATCCGCTATCGCATATAGCTGAAAGCTTTGTAGCGCATGAAATGCAAGACCATGGAAGTCCGGAGCATGCTCACCATCAACTCTGTTCCCAGTGCCTCCTGGTGGGCTTTTTTCTGGCTCTGCCATCGCTGTTAATCATACCGGTTCTGCTAACGAGTAAAGCACCATGCCGATGTATCGCTGTGCAGCGTCGTACCGTCGCAACCGTTTTGTTACCTTCCATTCGCGCCCCTCCTGTGACTGTCTGATCAAGATCATTAACCAAATCCCGTTAACTCAACGTTAACACTCATCGCTATTACAGACAGGAAAAGAAGATGAACTATGCGATACCGGCGTTAGCTGCCGCTGTACTATTGTGTGCCAGTAATGGCTGGGCCGAAACTGAACGTCAATTGCATGAACACCAGCATGGTCATGGTGAGTTGCAATTGGTGTTGGACAAAGACCAGCTTTTTGTCCAGTTACATTCACCGCTGGATAATCTGGTCGGCTTTGAACATGCTCCTGCTAATGACACAGAGAGGCAAGCTGTTGTCAGTATGAAAGAAACTCTGGCCGATGCTGACAAACTCTTTGACTTTGGTAAGGACAGTCACTGCTTGTTGCAGGAGCATGAAATAACAGTGCCTGAAACCTTTATGAATCATGGCGAACAGGATGATGACGCAGACCATGATCATGCTGAACTGGAAGCCTTATGGCAATTCAAATGTAAGAAAGCACCTAACAAACTCACCGTACCAATGTTGAGCAGCTTCTCTCGTTTTCAGGAGCTTGATGTGCAGTTTCTAACCGAAAATGGTGCTGTTGCTGTGGAGCTGGATTCCGCTGAACAGGAGGTGACACTACCATGAGTTCAGGGGCACAGCAGGCACAACCCGTTGCGCAGATAAAGAATCTAAGCTTCTGTTGGTCACGATCATCCGATCCAGTGCTGACCATTTCAGACTGGCAGGTTTACCGAGGTGAACGCTGGTGCATCTACGGACCCAGCGGCAGCGGTAAAACGACTCTGTTGAATTTGCTGACTGGCCTGCTGATGCCCACTCAAGGCACCATTTCCATTTTGGGTGAAGCAATTAATAACCTTAACGGTGCCCGCCGAGACCGCTTAAGAGCTGACCACCTTGGCTATATTTTTCAGCAGTTTAATCTGCTGCCGTATTTATCCGTTTTCGATAATGTTTGCCTGCCGGTTCAGTTATCAACACCGCGTAAGACCAAGAGCTTACAGCATTTTGCCAGCATTGAGGCGGAGGCAGAACATTGGTTGGGTGCGTTGGATTTACCGCAAGATCGCTGGCACCAATCGGTTTTGCAATTAAGTATTGGTCAGCAACAGCGTGTTGCTGGTGCGCGGGCATTAATGGGGGCACCGGAGTTGATTATTGCTGATGAACCGACTTCTGCGCTGGATGTAGATAATGCCAAACGTTTTATCGAAGCCTTTAATCACGCCTGTCAGGAACAGCAAACCGCGTTGATCATGGTCAGTCATGACCAGAGTTTTCATGATCAGTTCGATCAACTATGGGCACTGGATCAGGAGGCGCGCTAATGAAATTTCTACTGGTTCTCAAGCTTGCTGTTCACAGTCTTAAACACCGCCGTTTGACGGTGTCTCTGGTGATTCTCAGTGTTGCCTTTTCCGTTGCACTTTTGCTTGGTATTGACCGGTTGCGCGCCGATACCCGTGACAGTTTTACCAATACGCTTTCCGGTACCAGTCTGATTGTTGGTGCCCGTACTGGATCGTTGAACCTGTTACTGTACAGCGTCTTTCGTATTGGTGATGCGACAAATAACATCAGTTGGCAAAGCTATCAGGAATTGGCACAGCGCCCGGAAATTGATTGGACAGTCCCACTGTCATTAGGGGATGCGCATCGTGGTTTCCGGGTATTGGGCACCAATAACGATTATTTTTCACACTATCAGTATGCGGATCACCAAGCATTACAACTGACACAAGGGCGCCTCTTTGAGACAGATGGTGATGTCGTATTAGGCAGTCAGGTTGCTGATGCCTTGGGTTATAAAACCGGCGATGAAATTATCGTCTCACATGGCTTGGTTGATACCGACTTCAATAAGCACCAGAATCATCCATTCAAGGTTGTTGGCATTCTGGCGGCAACTGGAACTCCGGTGGATAAAACTGTGCATGTTCCTTTAGGTGGTATAACAGCTATGCATCGCGGTTATTTTGCACCAACACCTGGCACTGATCCGGCGACCGCCATTACGGCGTTTCTGGTTGGTTTGAAATCACCTATTCAGACCTTCAGTGTGCAACGGGCGATTAATGAATACCGCGCAGAGCCATTGCTGGCCATTATTCCCGGGGTAACGCTGCAGCAGCTTTGGCAATTGATGTCGCTGGCTGAAAACGCATTTTATGCCATTTCCCTTGCCATGATAGCTGTTGGTTTGTTTGGCCTGATGACCATGTTACTGACTGGCATGAATGAACGACGCAGAGAAATGGCGATTTTACGCGCATTGGGTGCAAGACCCTGGCAATTATTTTTACTACTGATGCTGGAGTCTGGCCTGATTGGGTTACTGGCATTGATTACCGGTGCGGTTTTTCTAGTGTTTTTTGTTGTGGCAACCGCTCCTGTCATGCAAAGCCAATTTGGCATTCAAGTACATATATCCTGGCCTTCCATGTTAGTGACAAAAGCATTGGCTGGCTATTGCCTGATTGCATTAGTCCTTGGTTTGATACCTGGCTGGAAAGCCTATCGTCAGTCCCTGGCTGATGGTCTTACTGTAAAAATTTAGGAGAGTGTTATGAAAACCAGAATCGAAACAACGCTAAAAATGGTTGTACTACTGATGTTTTTTGCAGTGGCCGCACAGGCTGAAACTGAGGTAAGGGAACTGCAATGGGATGATCTTTCCCCAAAAGAATTTGATCTGTACCAGGAACAGTCGAAAATCTTTGACGAATACGATATTGAGAAACTAACTGATGGTACACCGGAGGCAGAGGAGGCCATGAAGCGCGTTAAGGAGCTGAATGATAACGCGCCAGTGGTTGCAGAGCTGAATGATACCATGATCAAAATCCCCGGTTTTGCTGTGCCATTTGAATATCAGGATAACGTCAATCGGTTTTTGCTGGTGCCGTATTTCGGAGCCTGTATTCATACTCCACCGCCGCCTTCAAACCAGATTATTCTGATTGAATCTGAAAAACCGATACCGATCGAGAAACTGGGTGACGCTATCTACATAACTGGAACCTTGATGGTGGATCACTCCAGTTCTGATATAGCGGTATCGAGTTACAAGCTGAAGATGACTGATATTGAGCCTTATTACTGACCTGAATCCGAGACTTCTTCAGTGGATGCAGGGTGTAAGAGCTTGATTTCTATTTGTTTTTCAAAAATTGCAGGTTCACCCCAGTTTTTGGGAAGCAAAAAGGAATCAATGGCTTGCGCACTGCGCCGCGATGGAGTCACGGATTCAGATATAGACAAGTGAAAAGCAATGTTATGTGAAGACCGTCGCCTTGGTTTTTCAGGTCTTGAGAAAATGGATGAAAGTGCTTGCGTCAGCCAGATATAGGTTGCCCTGATGTCCGTTTCATCGCCTGTCCAAATCCACGTCCAAATCCACGTCTCCCCATTTTGAACATCTACACAATTCTTGTGAATCGGGTTGTATAGGGTTTATTCTCCAGACCTGTTGGGGGCTATCCTGAGTCAAGGTCACCCTCTAAACTTCTCTTGCAATAATGAACAGGACTGGACGTGATTAAAATACATGCTGGCGTGACGAAGTATTTGACAGTGATCGCGGTTACCATCCTTATGGGTGGTTGCGGCAGTTACGATGGAGGTTCTTTATCGGGCGGATCGAATCCCTATTCGTCTGCCCCGGCTGGGAGTGTCGACATCACGGCCGCTATCCTTGCCGGAGCAGACGTGACGCTCAACGGCGATTCGGTCATCAATTTGCCTGCGGGCACCACGACCTACAATGGCGTAATTTCCGGTCAAGGTACGCTCACGCTGTCCGCCGAAGGTGGCACGACTGCCCCTGGCACATTAGTCATCACTCAGGCCAGCACCTTCACTCTGCCTGACTCGCAGCAGGTAGAAATCGTCAGCAAGACGTACTATCCTGGGGCCGGTTATGCGCTCACCATCAGCGGGTCGAACCCGCCAGTGCTCACCATCGACCCTGGCGCAACGCTACAACTAGGCACTAACACTTCCTCCGATTTCAACCCCAATATCATTGCCACCTCCGATAGCAAGAATGAGGCGAGTCTGATCAACGGTGAGATCAATCTAAACAACATCCTCAACAACGGACAGATAGTTCTCAACAATTATCAGTTCGTGTTGTTGGGAGAGATTAGCGGTAGCGGTAGTATCGTAGAGGGCCTCGGTGTCTGGGGCGGACACTCTATGCGCGGGGTCAATCCCATGACCGGCTTCGTATCGTTGAGTACCGGGCATGATTTCGGCAGCAACCATGTCGCGGCTTCCATGCCCAATTCAAAAGGCGTGCTTAACGAAGGATCATGGCTGGTGTGGAGTCCACCGGGCAGCACGGTCACCGTA
>JARRJP010000087.1:0-12489 GCA_037389025.1 Reinekea sp.
GGGGACCACCAATGGGAGTGATTTAAAGAGGGCTTTTGACCAAGATCGGTCTCTCACCTATTTCAAATATGATAGAAACAACCTCTCCTCATTTCTTGAAAAGCTCAACGAGACCCAAAAGTAAATTCTTAGGGAGGAAGAGAAATTTAAATGAGTATTTCTATCTACGAATCCGAAAATCAAAATAATCAAATTGAAGATAGCAAGCAAAGATATTTACCTAAATAAAGGATACGAGTCACTTTGCCAATATTATTAAGCACCACATTAGGTCTGAAAAAATCTCTCCAGCGTTTTAAAAAAATCAAACTGCTTAAGTAACTCTGACCATTCAGAGTTAGGAAACGGTTGTATGTGGGAAATTTTTCATATAGCTCTTTTATTAACCTGAATCAGTGACTGCAGAGTGGATGCAGGGTGTAAGAACCTGATGTCTATATTTGTTTTCCAAAAATTGCAAGTGCACCCATAGGTTCATTGAGATTTTTGGAAAGCAAAGAGGAATCAATGGCTTGTGCACTGCGCCGCTATGGAGTCACGGATTAAACCTGAATCCGTGACTCCAAAGTGGATGCAGGGTGTAAGAGCTTGATTTCTATTTGTTTTTCAAAAATTGCAGGTGCACCCATAGGTTCATTGAAATTAAACAGAACCAGAATCCGATACTCAGCCCATGGTGAACTCCGAAACTCGATATACCATCCATATTGACAACATTTGACATCTACAACCCATTTCTTTTTGTCATAAAACATGACTGCTCTACAATGAAAAACCATCACTATGACATGGAAGGATTAATCCAAACGCATCATGAAATCATTTAGGGTAATCCGGGCTCCCTGGCTCTCGTTTAACTTCCCCGATTAAGCATGAGTTATACCTGAATCCGAGGCATAAAGAATCTTAAATAGTCTGAGGGGATTTGGACTCATTTATCGATGAATGATGAATTAAGGGAAATAACCTAACCTACTGATTTTTAGCTTTTTATTGAAAAAACATTGCATTGTGATCTGTCGATGGTAACATGCGCCCCGCTTTCGGCATGAGCACTGTGTCCCGTTCGTCTAGTGGCCTAGGACACCGCCCTTTCACGGCGGTAACAGGGGTTCGAGTCCCCTACGGGATGCCATTGTGCTAGATAGAATCAACCTAAAAAGTTGATTTTACATGTATGAAAAACCACCAAGTCTGTCCCGTTCGTCTAGTGGCCTAGGACACCGCCCTTTCACGGCGGTAACAGGGGTTCGAGTCCCCTACGGGATGCCAAACCAGTCCATACCCATCGACAGACAATGAATACAGACTTGTTGATTTTCAGTGAAAATCACCCCATTTGGGTGTCATTGAACGCCGGAATAGCTCTAGCCAGTTTTAGAATAATCTGATCTTTGAGTCGTTCACGAGTTGTGTTATCCAGACTGCTCATTAAACTCTGATCTATGCGCAACGATTATTAGCCAAGACCCATGAATTTCTGGGAGAATGTAAAATAAATCCAATCTCGCCAAATACATCACCTGGCTCCAAGTGAGTGAGAACATCGGCCTTTTGATCTGGAATAACTCTCGCCTTACCACTCAACAAAATATAAAAACAAGTGTCCGCTTCACCCTTCCTTATTATCACCTGAATCAGTGACTCCATAGCGGCGCACTGCGCTGCGGCGGAGTCACGGATTCAGGAATTTATCACGACTTACCTAAGCAGTACGTATCACAACACCCTCAAAAAACGGGAAATTCAGATAACTGAGACTAGTCGATTATTCAATCCTTGCGATTTATAAAACGCTGACGGAAAATCCGTCCAAACTTTTATTATTACTGAGACAAAGATGCTACCTAAATGGTCAAAACGATTTCATCAAATGGCGTGCTTAGTAGGGTCATGGAGCAAGGATCCATCTACCCAGGTTGGAGCTGTCATAACAGAGGATAATCGTATCGTATCCCTGGGATTCAATGGTTATCCACACGGCATATCCGACAGCGCCGGGATTGATAACCGGGATATGAAACTACTGAAGACCATCCATGCTGAAGAAAATGCAATACTCTTTGCCAAAAGAGATTTAGCGGGTTGCGAAATCTGGGTAACTCACTTCCCCTGCCCAAACTGCGCGGCAAAGATTATCCAAACAGGCATATCCACCGTACACTGCCCTGAACAGTCGGCTGATTTTCTGTCTCGATGGGGAGACAAGATTGAAATCAGTCAGGATATGTTTGTGCAGGCTGGAGTCAATGTGGATTGGCTGCCACTGACTGACCAGCCCTTTCAAAATGACATATCAGCACGCTACCAACAAAATAGTCAATTTTAGCTTCATTTAACCTGAATCCGTGACTCCATAGCGGCGCAGTGCGCCGCTATGGAGTCACGGATTCAGGTAATAGCCTGTACACCCTTGATAGCTTTTTTCCATCCAGAGTACAGACGATCCACTTTTCCTTCAGGCATACAGGATTCAAACTCTCGCTCACAGCGCCAAGTGCTTTTTAACTCGTCAAGAGATTTATACAAACCCAATTGCAGACCTGCGAGAAAAGCCACTCCCAATGCTGTCGTTTCCGTTACTTCTGGTCGATCCACTCGTACTTCTAATATATCCGCTAAAAACTGCATAACCCAATCGTTGACGACCATTCCGCCATCTACACGCAATCCTTTCAAATCGGATACTCCGTCCCTTTTCATTGCCCCTACCAGATCCTTCGTTTGATAGGCAATACTCTGCAGACCCGCAGCTACTATAGCTTCTGGCCCGGTATTGCGGGTCATGCCAACAATCGCTCCCCTTGCTGCCGGATTCCAATACGGCGCACCCAAGCCGGTGAAAGCAGGCACCAGATAAACGGATTGGTCATCACCAACACACTCAGCCATTGTTGAAGTTTCAGCTGCAGTATTGATTAGTCCAATACCATCCCGCAACCACTGCACTGTAGCACCAGCAACAAAAATACTACCTTCCAGCGCATAAGTAGTTTTGCCGTTCAAGCGATAACCAACCGTAGTGAGCAGCTTATTCCCTGAAAACACTGGCTCATGGCCAGTATTAACAATCATGAAGCACCCTGTCCCATAGGTACTCTTGATCATGCCTGGCTCAAAGCAGGCCTGACCAAATAGAGCCGCTTGCTGATCGCCAGCAATACCAGCAATTGGTAGTGTCGCACCTAACCATTTGGAACTTGCCATGCCGAAATCCGCCGCGCAATCCTTGATATCGGGCAGTATGGATTCAGGTATTTCAAGGTGGCGCAATAGCTCTTGATCCCATTGCTGCTCATGAATATTGAATAGCAGGGTTCGAGAGGCATTTGTTGCATCAGTTGCATGACTGGCACCGTCAGTTAAGCGCCACAATAGAAAACTATCGACAGTACCAAACAAAAGCTGGCCTTGCTCTGCCTTGGTGCGGGCACCCGGAACATTTTTCAGGATCCAGTGAATTTTGGTTCCCGAGAAGTAAGGATCAAGCAGCAAACCAGTTTTCTCTGAAAACACAGGTTCAAGACTATTAGCCTTTAAATCCTGACAAAACGAAGCAGTTCGTCGATCCTGCCAGACAATTGCATTGTAAACAGGCTTCCCTGTGTTCTTATCCCAGACGATAGTCGTTTCTCGCTGGTTAGTAATGCCAATACCCAAAACATCATGGATATCCTTCTTCTCTAACACCTGGCGACATACTGATAAGGTTGACGACCAGATATCTTCGGGATCATGCTCTACCCATCCATCCTGAGGGTAAATTTGCGGAAATTCCTGTTGAGCGCTGTCGATAATAGCACCGTCGGTGCTGAACAGAATCGCGCGTGAGCTTGTTGTTCCCTGATCAATGGCGAGGATCATTTTTGTCATTATTTAACTCCACCGGGTATTTGCACTACATTCTCGCTTTTATGGGTAACTGTTATCAAGACACAAAGCTTGTACTGACCTGGAAAGGCTGAGATAAAAAAGAGGATGATGGATTTTATCCATCATCCTCTAGTAGGAAGTTTTTTGGGAGAGATAAGCTGGTTAACGATAACGTTAATCAATCAAGCGAACGATATGATCCAATTCGTCAGGATTGGCAATCAGCGAATGTGCCATACTGTCTTCAGATAAATTAATCATACGGACATCTGATATCGAATTTTCTCCAGTCAGCGGGCCTACAGTAAACACCAATTCGTCTTCGCTAATCCAGTAAACAGTTCCTGAGACTTGAGATCTAGTGCTGTCATCGGTGCCAAAGCCATTTACTTCTTCGTAACCACCACCCTCAACAGGCGCCAAATAGTTATCTTTGAGGCTACTGACATTGATAATGGTGTCATCGATTGTGTTGTATGCCCAAAGGTCTACATGAGGGCTGGCTTTGGTTTTATCCGTTCCCCAGAGTAATTGCCACTTTCCGGTTGGAGAGGTGGAGAGCAAATTGCGCAAGTTATAACCGTTATCAGCCGGATCAGCATGACCAATTGAACTAATTTTTTGCGCCAAACTATGAGATGAAGTTACTGAGCCGCTCAATAACGTGTTAGTGCCCATTTCATTGACACCCAAGACCGACACCGAATCCTGACCTGAATTCCATGCCCATGCTGATATGCTGCGAGCAGTACCGTCGGCCCAATCTGCGTTCACCTTTTCATGCCCATCAGCATTCCAGGTTATAAACTTCCACTGAGCATCACTGCTGCCGTCAGGAGGAGTAACTACGACAGCTAAGAACTGCCCATCATCGGACCAGGATAGCTCAGTATATTCAGGATCAAATGCCGTAATACCGTTGAGGGTAATTTGAGTCTCACCTGTATCGTCATAAAACCAAAGTTGCTGATCGGCGTTAATGACTATTTTGGATGGAGAATAGGCGGCGATTTCATCAATAGTCTGGCTATTCAAACTACTAATCTGAACTGAACGCCCATTAGAGGATCGCCACCGGAATAAAACGGTTTTATATGGATCCTCAGCATCGTTACTGGTAAAGGTAGTAGATGCAATGAAGAATAATTGATTTGAAGCCCACTGAGGTGAGGATGGGTCAAACTTGGTAAACGAGATTGTATTATCTTTTTTTAATTCGACAACAGTTTGTCCAGCCGCGGAAGGATCCATCAGCCATATCGAATCATCGTTATATAAAGCTGCAAATGCTTGCTCTTCATCAGTATTATCACTCCAGACAAGCGTATCGAAACTGACGGTTTCACGATTTGCTGCAAGGTTGTCATTCTCGACATCCGACATGGCAACCCAGTATAAGTAATCCTGCGCTGGTTGACTTTCATGGGGAGCTTTGACTGCTAAATAGCGACTGTCATTACTCCAGTAAGCTTGCAAAGCATTAATATTTCGATTCGAAAAGTTCATATTACTAATGATTCGCTTAACACCAGTATTAAAGTCCAGAATATTGGCCTGCCATTCATTATCGGAAAAACGCTGAGTGTAAAAGAAGTACTGCCCATTTGGGGATATATCGGCCAGAAAATTAGTACTGGTAAGGACATCATCAGCTTTGCCGTTGGAGCGCCTTGCGCTATATGCGCCGATAAAATACAGCGGATTTTCTTCTGTTGATACTGAATCATTGGTAACGGCATCTACGACTACATAAGGCTCTAATGCTACAGTGACTGTAGCATCCTGATTCGCTGACGCTCCTTGCGGATCCGCAACAATGGCGCTTACTGTGATTTCATCACTAGCACCAACACTTGCACTTAGTGTAAATAGCGCATAGCCCTCCTTTTCTTCAATAGCGGTTATATTGTCAGAGTCGGAAGCCCAAGTTACCGTCAAATCATCGTTTGGACTTTCAATATCGGAAATTGTAGCGTTTATACGAAATATTGTTCCAGGATAAATCTGCTCGGTAACAACGTCTAATGTTATTGAGGGTGATGTATTTGTGCCTCCATCACCGTGATTAGCTGGCTCGGGTATTTGCACACATGAACACAAAAAACCAAGTGTTATAATTGATAATAAGAATAAGGTACTTCTCATCCGTATCTCCTTGGATATAAAACTATTCTGATTGCCGTTAAATGAATCGACCAAGATGCACAATATAGCTAATACTCATCGTCATTAACCAATTTCTTACCTATATTACTCAAAGATACAAAATCACCAATCAAGCCACCATAAATAACTTAATGATTATCCCAATATCCATGAGACCTGCTTATTGTCCGAAAACTTAATCTCCTCCAATGTTATAGAATTGTCCTATTAAAATAAAGTCGACCTAATCGTGTCATTTGCGCGTCGAAGCCATGACTGGAGAACACAATCAAGGGATATGGCACTTCGCTAACAAAAAGCCCAACACAGTTGGGCTTTTTTCCTAGCTAGAACAACTACTTAGTTCAATGTCCTTTGAGTACTGGCATTAGTGCTACCGTCGTACAATGACACTCGGTCATTACCATCGCCATTAAACATGCCATCGCCATCAAAATCAGCATCAATAGTCTGCAGGCCAGCTGTTACAGAGCTTAATGACAATAAGAACGAATATTGCACTTTACCGTCTGCCTGCTCAGTAATTGTTAATGAATTACCTGTCGCATTGATTGTACCAACAGGGGTAGGAGATGTGCCCTGTGCCCAGCTGAAGATGCTCTGAATTTCGCTTGACGCTAGAGTACCATCACCATTGGTATCGACATTAGTCAAATCGATTTCATGATCGAGAGTATAGATAATCGAAATAGTAGTCGAACCCGAAGCACTACTTGTCACAACTTCTGCGAAAGTTTCAATAACATTGGTCACCGCAAATTGAGGTTGCTCAAAATACCCCTCATTACCAGCACCCACTGCATTATAGTCATCCCATGTCGCTCCATTCTCATTCGGAATATCGCTAAAGTCCAATTTAGCATGAGCATATTTGACCGAATCACCAGAAACATCCGCACCTAGAGTTGGAGTAACATCATTGTACTGTTTCAAATTAAATACAACACCAGTCTGAAAAGTACCGTACGCATCGCCCAGGTTAGCAACCAATGTATTGGTAGCACTCGTCCAGCTATAGTTGGAAGCATCTGACAAATCAATATCTACACCATTTAGATCCATGTGCACGGCATCATCAGTCAAAAGAGTTGTATTAATGGCTTTATCAAACACAACCGTCAAAGATCGCCCATCATAAACTGCACTTTCAACCATTGGCGGGATCATATCCCGGAAAACTACCTTAGCATTATTTGTAGATGTTGGATTCGAACCACTTTCTCCAGCGACATTAGGTATTGCTGGCGCCGTAACTATATCCTGCACTGCACCGGTGAAATCAAGGATTGCACCATTTTCTTGTAGAGCAAAATCGTAAACGTTCGCCAAATCAAAATTCACCAAGTCAGTATTAACAGTATCACCATTATCATCAATAACAACGTCGTTATTAGCAACGAAACCAGCCGGTGCAGAAGCTGAACCAACCGCAGTAAAAGTAGGTGGTGTAGAAGTCAATGCAATATCTTCTGAGAAAGCGACACCAAGTGTTCTTGCGAAGTCAAACGAACCGCCAGTAAAAGCAGACCATGCAGTTGCATCATAAATATTATTACTTTCATCGATAAACTGTTCTGATTCGAGAACAGTTGCATTGTTTGAAGGTGAAGGATTTTTGGCATTTAATTTATATAGCTGCTCAAATGTACGAATATCGTTTACATCATCACTACTACCATCATTAGTACCATCTGCCAAACCAAGCAACCTTGGTGTCAAATCAAAATATGGAGTACCAGGTGCAACACTTGCTACGCTGGATTGCTCGCCACCATCACCAAATTGCAGAGAAGTTACACTACCATCGTCTTCGCCGCCAAAGCCGTATGATGTTTGCAGAATGGTGGTCGGCGCAACCTGATCAGCCAAAGTAACACTGTCTGGCGTCCCGGCATAACCAAAGTCATCATAAGGAGTAACCGTCACTACATAATCTGGTGCTACAGAATTACCCAGTAACAGTGTGACAGCAGTGCCTTCAGCATCAGCATCTATACGAAGAGCCTTAGCAGGTTTACTTGGATCAGCGTTATTAAAATCGCCCCCCGCCTTAACTTCTTTACGAGTTAATGCAGTAAGGTCAACTTCGTCACCCAGCTCATCAACCGCCGTTATATAGTAGTAAGAAGCATTTGTTGCAGTGAAATCGATTAAGGCATGATCCGAGTCAACTGTTGTAGAGCCTGTTGCACCAATTGTTCCTGCAATAGCACCTAATAGCGCAGATAAACGCTCATCCGCATCAGAACCCAAAGCGCCATCATCATCATCTGCAGAATTCAGTTGTTGAATTCCAGCAGTATCATCATCAACATCACGGAATGTAACAAATGCTACGCTAGCAGCATTATTCCCTGACTGAATCGCAGCCAGATCATCCACACCGCCAGTATCTTCATTAAGCTGAGTCGGATGTGGCTGAGTCGCGTTTTTATTGGAGTCTTCGAACGATCTGAGAGCCAGTTTCACATATTGAGCATTTGTCGCCGACGTCTCATTTGAATCGTAGTCGACACTTCCTCCTGCAGCTACAGCATTGCCTGAAGTATCTTGGATATCATCCTTCAAAAGCCAAACATCAACATCATGCCCTGCAGGAATCGCACTATTCAGAGTGACCGTCAACGTCGAACCACTAATAACTGGAACAGTGTTATCAATAGCTATATACGAATTAGCATCAACATCGCGAATGACAATAGAATTAAAAGAAGTACCTTGCGCATCAAGCAAGGAAGAATCCAATGTTTCCGAGAACTGAATTGTCAACACCGTTGAAGCATTATCGTCCAACATACCACGAGTAGCTGACTGATCGACAACCTGTGCGACTTTAACAACATAAGGAGCAACATCATCAATATACTCAAACGGCACAGCCGCAACAGCCAGACCATTCATGCCGTTCTCATCAGAAGTATCAACCTGAGTAGCACCACCAACGATTTCATGATTTGCAGAAGTGATATTCAGTACCGTATCTGCTGGCAAACCAGTAAAGGTGAAATCACCATTCGCGTCAGTGGTTACTGCAAAGTTTGCAGTGGCATAAGAGAAAGTCACACCATCAATATCCTGCTCCTGAGCGTTGCCATTGACACTGACAACATCAAGAGACAGATCAACAGCCGCCATCGCTTCTTCGGTTCCCTGATTACGCAGAGTACCGCTGGCAGATGCAGTCAGAGCTGGCAATACGGCAGTACCCGCTTCTGCAACAAAGCCATTGATAAATACGGTATTAGGAGCAGTTACACTATCTGATCCACCCGCAACGCCAGTGCTGTATTCAAAAATTTGGGCCTGAGGCCAAACAGTTACTGTCGCACCAAGATAACCGGCTGGTGGAACGATGCTGACAGAAACGGCTTGCTGATAAACCTTGCCATCCTCATCTTCACGCGCTTTAGTCTGACTGACTTTGACATTTTCAAAGTAGTAAATGCCCCCTGAGTTCGTAGTCGTTGATTTATTACCCAGGTAAACAGTGGCTCCAGAAATTGGATTGCCATTGGTATCCTGTACAACACCAGAAACGTCACCGACCGGTGCTGAGACTTGGGTATAACTTCCAGAAATGGACGAACCAGAATCAGAATCAGAATCCACAGCATCGTCATCACATGCTGAAATAGCTAAAGCCAGCGCACTGATCGCGAAGTAGCCACCGACTTTCAAACCTAGCGTTTTGATATCCATAATTGCTCCGTAATACATGTTATTTTGCGTTCCGCGTAATACAAACTTTCGCATTATTTGTAAGGAAAAAAGAAAAGACCACGATGGAAGTTATTGCAAGTATAAAGGGGGCATAAACAACGCCCCGTGTTATTCCTGAATCCCTAACTCTATTGCGGCGTAGTGCGCAAGCCATTGATTTTTATTTATTTTTTAAAATTACAGGTGCACCCATAGGTTCATTGAAATTTTTGGGAAGTAAATAAAAATCAATGGCTTGCGCACTGCGCCGCAATAGAGTTACGAATTCGGTTTTTAGAGAAGATGAGGCCGAGGATACATTAACATTCACTATACTCGAACCATCTCGCTCAAGATTGCAACGGAACGGGTATAGGTAAGTATTTGCAGAAAATCAACACCTGACAGCTATGCCAGAAAGCAGTTTGAAAGGCATGCGCTAAGGTTCGTTGGGCAGTTGCATCAATTCGGGATCAATCAGAAACCGCTATAGCACTTTGTTCAATCGAGGCTTGCTACGCCAGCCCAATCACTTAGATCACCAATGCTGAATCCGCCAAAGAAACAGGCGGCAGCCCACCTCGTAAAATTGCGTCAGCAACACGACTAAAGTACCCAGGATAGTCATCTGCAAGGGTCGGAATTCGTTGACAACCATTCTCACCATAAAAGATTCCCCAAGCTGTCGGATCCTCTTGCCCCATTGCCAATCTGCCACATCAATCCCGGCATTCATTCGCCTTTCCTGCACCTGAATCCGTGACTCCAGAGTGGATGCAGGATGTAAGAGCTTGATTTCTATTTGTTTTTCAAAAATTGCAGGTGCACCCATAGGTTCATTGAAATTCATATTTTTCGTAACTGCCTTCGGTATCAGAAACGGAGAAACGATGTACCGGCCCAGGCTGAAAACAGCTACTGCCTAGCTGGAAGCTGGACAATTAAATCGCCATAACCAAGCCACAATTCGAAGTTATCGTCTACTTCTGCCCGATGCCTTAATGGCAAAACTTGTGTTTGTATCCATTTAAGTCACCTAAACAAATGCACTGTTTGGTCAATAAGATCTCAAGTTTCGGAGTTCATTTCACCCTGTGGACTCCATCTCCAACCTGAACGTATTCAATTGCAAACTCTGCACAAAAAATGCCGCGACCTTTTCATCTATCGCCGCCTTGACCCGCTTCATGTCACCTTTGCACTCACCCGCGATACCCTCCAGAGCCTGATTGATCACCGCACGGAACATAGCCCACAACTGACCTGCGGCCACCATCAAGTTCATCTGTTCCTGTAATGCAGAACGAACCGCTCCGGGCCGTTCAAAATCCGATTCCTGGCGGTGGTAAACCAAAATCAAATACCGGATCGCCGTCAGGTGAATGGAGGCTATATGTGACGCAAAATTGCGCGTCTGTTCCTGTAAAAAGCCCAGGTGCTGTTTCGCTTCCTTAAAGTACACTTCAATACTCCAGCGCAGTGCGTAGACCTCTAATGCACACTTGCTGCTGATCTCCGGGTCGGTGGATAAAAATACCGCCCAGTCTTTCTTGCCGATCGAGTCTTTACGGTTGCCGGCCTCACCACGAACAAAGACCAGCTTTACTCGATGCCAGTCTGAGGCGTTCTCCTGTTCAGACAGATCAATATCCACCGTCAGGGAACAGCTGTACCACGATAATCCCGACACTTTACGCCATTGCTGCCGAACCAGCTTATGATGCATCTCCTGCAGCGTCATCATCTGCGGTTCCAGGCTGACAGCATTTAATGACACCCGATACTTCATCTGGTTTTTCTTCATTCGGAACAGGCCTGTGACCTTTTGCGCTTTGGCTATGCGCATCATACGCTTGGTGCCAAACCAGGCATCCGCCACCAGATAATCCGCAGACAGCTGGTGCCGCGCAGCCCGCTTCAGCATTTGATCGGCCATGTCCGGCTTACTGAGCTGAACCGCATCTCGATACCGACCGGCGGCAATACTGCGCTTATCTTTGAAAGGCTGTTGCAATGGCTGCGCGTTGGTCTGACTGATGAAGATCTCACTGTCCAGCGGTAAAAAGGCCGATTCCATGGCCAGCCCCAGCGTTAGGACCTGCTCTCCCATGACGTGACGACCGGTGGTGTGGTCGAAGTGGCTGGAAATACCGTCCATTTTCTTGCCTCTGCGCACCTTAATGGAATCATCCAGAACCCAGGCCCGGTATTGACTGTGTTGCAAAGCCGTCTGCTGTTGAACTTCACGTGCAATGGATAGGTTGAAGTTGCGCCAGTGAATATCCGGGCGCTTGAGCAGGTCGTACATAACATCCTTACCGGCCTGAAAGAAGTTCTGCAGAGCATGGCGGGAAAACAGATGAATGGATGCGGTATGAATCCATTTCCAGACTAGAAGAAGGAAGACCGTTTCAGAAATACCCAGCCCGGTACGCTTGCGAAAGCCAAGCCGTTGAATTTTCTGATTAATCTTGAGGGATTTCCAGGCATCGGCAAAGAGGTTGTCGATACAGTTTGACTTGGAATTCAGAGAATTCTGAACAGAAAATTGCAATTGTCTGGATTTCGTGGCAGTATTCATGTCGGCTCTTGGTTGGTTTCATGTATTGTTTTTGCGAACGACATTTTACCAATTCAAGGGCCTTTTTTATGCCTGAAAATAGGGATTTACCGAAATATTTTGGGTGAGTTGAACTCCGAAACTTGAGTTATATATACCATTATGCTCTTTCGGGTTACGGCCATAAGCGG
>JARRJP010000088.1:0-20334 GCA_037389025.1 Reinekea sp.
GAAAGACACGATGTATGGTTTTGCCGGTAATGATACATTGGATGGTGATGGTGGTAATGACCAACTGTTTGGTAATGAAGGCGCTGACACGCTGATAGGCGGAAGTGGCGATGATGTTCTCTACGGTGGTCCGGGAAATGATGCGTTGTATGGCAGTGCTACAACGGCAGGTTCCGCATCCAATAACTATGATGTCTATGTGTTCACCGAAGGCGACGGTCAGGACACCATCTTCCAATACGCAACCAGTTCCAGCTATCGAGATACCATACGTATTGAAGGTGTTGCATCAGAGGCAGATATTGAGTTGGTACAAAACGGCAACCATCTGCAAATCCATTATGGTTCGAAAGGGGATTATGTCGAGGTACTGAATTTCTACAGTCATTATTATTACCAGCGTATCGACCTGGAATGGAGTAACGGTGAAACAATTTCACTAACCACTATAGCCCCATAACAATAGAAAAAGTATTTTGAATTCTCTGCTTTTTACTACCTGTATCCACTCTGGAGCCACGGATTCAGGTAGTAAATAGCCGGTTGGTTTTTGGGAATAACAGGTATTCAACCGGCAGATTCAAGTTCAGCTTACTTCAATACCCGACTGATCAAATACTCGCTGATTTCTTTCAGGAACTCCTCGGCTTCAGTTATATCCTCGACCCTCGGTTTTTCATTCAAGTTCATTATTTCCTTAAGTCGTTCAGGAATTTGATGTTCCTTACTCGCGTGGCTGTCTTGCAGTTTTCCTGTCTCGCAATAACAGATACTTTCCTGAACCTTCTCAATGCTTTCAGTCAGCGGCGTAACCGCTTCCTGCTCAAAGCCGCCATTGAACAGCAGTTTTGCCATATCAAACTTTCGTTCAGCCTGTTCATAAATGGTTTGTGCTTTTTCTGCCCATTGGCGATGCAGAGTTTTCTCATCGGTTGCGTTAGGTGCGGCCAGTAAATTTTGACTGGGCTGATTCAGGCTTAGCACTCCGGCATCAATCAGGCGTTGAATTACCTCCAGCGTGCCGGTATCAATAACCTCAAGTTCATTCGCTGCATCAGGATGCGTTTGAACAATCTGCTGTAATTGTTTTGCCTGATCTTCCCGTTGTCCATTCACGACAGCCAGCAGCGTACTTTTCCCAGAATCATTTTCATACACCGCCAGCCGGTTCAACAGTTGCGGATGTTTGGCTTCCACTTCCTGATACAGTGCGGTGGCGGGTTCTGCCTTACTCCCATCCTGGCGGTCTTCATCTTCGTGCCTTACCCGTGTGCCAAGAACCTGTTCAAGCTGCTCTATCATGATTTTGCGGCCAGAAGGCAGGTCCATATTCGGTTCGCCATTGCCGTCCAGTACGCCTTCGGCAAGTTGAGACTTATGCTTTAGAATCGAAAGAATCCGGTGCTCGATGCTGTCCTTACAAACCAGGTTAATAACCCTGACCTGTTTCTTTTGTTGCTTGCGCCAGGCTCGGGCGATGCGTTGCTCCAGCTTGGCCGGGTTCCACGGCAAATCCATATTGATGACAATATTTGCCACCTGAAGGTTAAGCCCGGTTGCACCGGAATCGCTGGATAAAAACACGCGACACTCAGCCGCTTCCTTGAATCGGTTGATTTCCAGCCGACGTTTTTTCTGATTCACCTGGCCGGTATGCAGGGCGTAATCAATGCCTATCTGATCAAGGTGTTGCTGAATCAGCTCCAGCATTCTCACCCATTCGGAAAATATGATGATTTTGTTTTCCGGGTCTTCCAGTAATTCACCCAGAATCGTTTCCAGTTCATCGAGCTTAGGTGATATGCGGCAGGTTTGATCGAGAATATAAGGGCTGTCACAGACCATTCTCATGCAGGAAAGCTTGAGCTGTAGCAGTTTGTGCTCTTCTGGTGATAACGCAGAGTGCTGTGCCTTGTGCATCAAGCGGGCGACGGCAGCCTCATATTCGCTATAGCGAAGTTCTTGCTCTTCATGCATACCAACAAAATAATTGCTGGATACGCGCTCAGGTAATTCATCTTCGACATCATGTTTGCGGCGGCGTAACAGTACCGGGCGTAGCTTTTGATGCAGTTGATCGAGATTTTTATAGCCAAGTGGTTTTCCGTTTTCATCGAGCTGGTAGTAATCCCGGTTAAAGCGGAATAATGGCCCGAAAATATTCGGATCGACCAGTTGGGTGATGGAATAAATCTCATCAATACGGTTTTCCAGCGGTGTACCAGTCAGTACAAAAGCGTAGGGACTGTTCAGTCGTTTGATGGTTTGTGCGGTTTTGGTCTGCCAGTTTTTAACGCGCTGGGCTTCATCAAAAATAATGACATCGGGTGCCAGAATGGTCTGTATTTCATCATAGTCGTACAACAACTGTTCATAGTTGGCCAGATAAAAGAATGATTCATCCTGATAGTGCTTCAATCGATCAGTTCTGTTGCCTTGAATGATCAGACTGCTCAGTTGGGTAAACTTGCTGATCTGCTCTTCCCATTCTGTTTTTAGCGACACTGGGCAGATGACCAGTACCCGTTCGATCCCCTTCAATTGTCGCAACAGCTCACACGCGGCAATGGCCTGAACGGTTTTACCAAGACCCATTTCATCGGCCAGGATGGCGCGGCGCTTGAATGCCAGATGCAACATGCCCTCACGTTGATAGTCATATAACGGCAAGCTGACTACGTTGGCGGAACGTTTGTTTTGACGGACATCCTTCAGATAACAGTTACGTTCCTGAATGGCTTTTTGTGGCCGTTCCTTGCTTTCCAGCCAGGAATGGACGTAACGCGAAATACGAACCTGATCAATATCGAGCTTTGCTTGCAGGATACTGCGTTGTAGAGCACGCAGGCTGTCCGTGGTTGGCACCAGAAGTTGATTATCACTGGAAAAATATCCAGAAAGTGTTTTGCTGACTTTGCTGTTACGACGCAAGTCATCGGCCCAAAGAATTTCTACAGTCTGCTGCGTCGGGTTAACAAAAATTTCCGTACAGCTTCGTTTGATCGGTGCCTTTTTGCGGGCAACTGCACGTGTGACGCGTTCAATATGCTTGCAGGTGCCAAGCTGGTTTATTTGAAAGTCAGGGCATTCACATGAATTGACAGGCTGTTGCTTATCCCGAAGTTCGACTTCATAGCGGCCGTTGGCAGAGGAGACCAGATAATTACAGTAAATGGTTTTGGGCTGGCGTCCGTTAATTTTAATGGTTTTGACTTGCAGCTCTTCTTCCAGAGCGCGTAGTCTGCGTCGCTCAATTTCTTCTTCGTCGGTTGTGATCCAGCCGGTGCCGATGGAGTTTGATGTCTTTACTGTTCGCTTACCTGGTTTACTCTTTTTGATTTTTGCCGCCATTTTTTATCACTATGTCTGGACGTGAGTGAAAAAGTATAAGGCTATTTGCTTTCTGAGCCAAAACCGTCGAGTTAAAACCTGGTTGACGAAACAGGTACAAAAAGGATAGCGAAAATTAGGGTTGTATTCTGCTGCAACGGATTGATTTATCCATCTTCGATGGGTTCTCGAATACATGCTTTATATCACCTGAATCTGTGACTCCATAGCGGCGCAGTGCGCAAGCCATTAATTCCTACCTGCATCCACTGAAGGAGTCACGGATTCAGGTATCAGTCATCTCAGGTGTTTTATGTTCATGCTAAGGGTTTATGGCTGTTTTGATGCCATCCTGAAGGTGATTAGAAAGCACTATTTGTTGCATCAAAATCCATTACCCTGCCTACCTGTTTGTCAGAAGAAGTTGATAGCGACTTTAGTGTAGAGCTGAAGTGATTTCTTATTCTTGAGGTCGAAACCGGTTTGCTATTTCACGGTTAAAAATGGTCTGATCGATCCGTGAATCATGCGATTCTGCATATCGACAATGCATTTTCAGCGGATACTGGTCGATACCCTTTTTTGGTAGATTGAACAGATCTTTTTTCTGGAGATAACCTATGACTGATGAACTGAAAAGAGCCGCCCGTTGGGCCGGTTGGCTGTACCTGCTGCTAGTGCCATTAGGTGTGGTCGGTATTCTGATTATGCCTGAAACCATTCTGGTTAAAGGCGATGGTGCGGCAACGTTGGCGAATCTAAGTCAACAGAAATGGATAGTACAGATTGCAATCACCAGTGCCTTTCTGATACAGATCGTACAGCTTTTTCTGGCCCTGCATCTTAGATCCCTATTGGCCCCTGTAGGAGCATTCAAGGCCTCGCTTATCGTTTGGTTTACTGTCGCCGCAATGCCGATAGCGTTGTTGAATGAAATGTTTTTTGTGGTGTTATTGAGCCTTGATCAGCCTGAATTTTTTCTAGCAACGCTGACCACAACACAGCGTGAAGCTCTGGCGTTATCACTGTTTCAATGGCATGAAAACGGCATAATGATTGCCCATATCTTTTGGGGATTATGGCTGATTCCAATGGGTTACCTGATATTGCGCAGCGGTTATCTGCCGTGGGTTATTGGTGGCCTGTTGCTATTGGCTGGCGTCAGTTATCTGCTTGATACCTTGGTCTGGGTTTACAAGCCACATATCGAGTTTATGTTTGCCAACCTGTTCGGTTGGGCTGAAGTGTTACTACCGTTATGGCTCATCTTTAAAGGTATTAACAGTCATATCGCTGAACAAAAGTGGACATTACCGACTGTTTGACTTATCCGAGAGCTGATTCGTCAGCTCATTATCCTTACTATGTTCTTGTTCCAATACCGCCAGCAGTTTTTAAGGCGTGATTCAGTGTGCCTTTCCGAGTCAGACAATCCAACACTACCGCTTACAGGTGGATTTTACCTGCCAGCTATTCTATTCAAGAAGCTTATGTTGATTATCTTGAACCTGCATCCACTTTGGAGTCACGGATTCAGGTTCAAGATAAATGCCCTATTGATCCAATACAGGCGAAATATGATATGAGACAAGGTTTATATATCCTGCTGGCGCTATTTGGTGGTGCGCTGCTTGCCGGTATGGTCACCTTCAACAGTCAACTGTATCTCTATGTAAATCCTTTTGTTTCCTCATGGATAGCCCATGGTGTCGGCGCCATAGCCGCATTGGCTGCAGTTTCGCTGATCGCGCTGACGCCCAAAAAATACAAGGCCAGTCATGAAGCCATGCAGGCTCCCTGGTGGGCCTACCTCGGCGGTTTACCGGGGTCTTTTGTCGTCATTCTCGCGGTCATTACCGTCAACGGTTATCTTGGTATTACCGGAACCCTGGTTATGTCGATCGTAGGGCAGGTACTTTATGGGTTGCTGAACGACCACTGGGGTTGGTTTGGTTTCCCTAAACGGAAAATCTCGTTTGAACGGATGAAAAGTGTCGCCTCAATTGTGTTGGGTGCCGTGCTGATAATCTATGCCAGAGGAGCACTGCAATGATGATTTTCTATGCCATTCTTAATGGCGTTTTTATCGGCCTGGCGCGTACTTTAAATGGTCGGTTGGCGGCACGGCGTAACTCGCTTTTTGCCAGTTGGACTAACCATATCGTTGGTTTTCTGTTTTTAACCGCATTGATCTTACTGACAACTGGCTTTTCCACCCCAAGCAGCCCGATTCCGGTTTACCTGTATATTGGCGGCGCGATCGGTGCACTTTATGTCACGCTGAACAGTTTTATGGTTCATAAGCTGGGTGTTACACAAGCGACCTTATTGGTGATCGCAGGACAATTATTCAGCAGTGTGATACTGGATCTGATACTGGGTAAAATACATTTAACACTGAGTATACCGTTACTGTTATTAATTACTGGGGCCGCGCTATTGGTGTTTGGTTTTTATCAATTAATGAACGTTCGTTAGTTTGATTCAGGACGGTACATCAGATCAACAATAGCCAACAGATGAAATTGGCAGTGCTGGGCTGGGATACCAATACAGTGGGTGCTACATTGCAGCCCCTGGTGCTGAAAAATGGTGTTAACAACCCTGGCATAGAATGGCCGGATGTTTTTGAAAGAATCATCACTCACTGAGGAGAAGCCCATGACCCTGCAATTATGGCTCGCGTTTGTTCTTGCCAGCAGCACGATGCTGGCAATCCCCGGCCCGACACTGATGCTGGTTATCAGTTATGCACTGGGTCGCGGCAAATCAACCGCCTTTGCAACGGTGCCCGGTGTTGCGTTAGGCGATTTAACCGCGATGACAGTTTCTTTGCTTGGTGCTGGTGCGATATTAGCAGCATCCGCGTTGCTATTTACAATGTTGAAGTTGATTGGTGCGGTGTATCTGATTTGGTTGGGTGTGACGTTATGGCGCGAAAAACCGAGTTTTGAAACGTTACAGAAGCGTGGCAGTCAACAATCAAATCGCGCTATGTTTATGCAGGCTTATACTGTGACGGCGTTGAACCCGAAAAGCATTGTCTTCTTTGTTGCCTTTGTTCCGCAGTTTATTAGTGCTGATCAGACGCTAATGGGGCAGTTTGTGATTCTGGAAACAACCTTTGTGACATTGGCAGCGATTAACGCGGCAACATGGGCATTAGCAGCGGGGCATATGCGGCGCTGGTTTACCCGGCCTGCTGCATTGCAGGCAGTCAGCAGAATGGGGGGCAGTTTTTTGATTGGTGCCGGTCTTGTGACGGCATCGCTACGCAACAGTTAGACTAGTCCTGAATCCATGACTTCAGCCTGAATCCGTGACTCCATGGCGGCGCAGTGCGCAAGCCATTGATTCCTCTTTGCTTCCCAAAAATTGGGGTGAACCTATGGGTGCACCTGCAATTTTTGAAAAACAAATAGAAATCAAGCATACCAGGGCCGATGGCGCGCTTTTCATGCAAAAAGGTTTGCCGTCAATGGCAATACCCAGGCTATGTGATCGGGGATGAAAAGAGTGTAAATAGCTGTGTTGCCGACATTCAGAAATCGCAGATATCCCATTCTCTCCATCATGAGTCTTGCTCAGGCAATATGAGTCAATGCTTTACGAATCTGTGTTTTGGTCTTTTCATTGACAGGCACAAAGGGTATGCGCACTTCGTCGCGGCATAATCCGAGTTCCGACATCGCAAACTTAATACCTGCCGGGCTTGGTTCCAGAAACAGTGCTAAGTGCAGTGGCATCAGGCGTTCATGAACTTCCAGTGCGGAATAAAAGTCGCCGCGCTCGCAGGCTTCCTGTAGTTGATAACAGAGCTTTGGCGCGATGTTGGCGGTTACTGAAATACAGCCATGGCCGCCTTGCGCATTATAGGCTGGCGCGGTTTTATCCTCTCCAGAGAGGAAGTCAAAAGGTTTGTCGATCAGCAGGCGTTCTTGTGTCACGCGTGACAGGTCTTTGGTCGCATCCTTAATACCGACAACGCGTTCGAGATTCGCCAACCGTGCAACGGTTTTCGGTTGCAGGTCGGCAATGGTTCGTGGTGGTATGTTGTACAGAATCAATGGCAGTTCGCTATGATCATGTACGGCTTTCAGGTGTTGATAAAGACCTTCCTGTGTTGGGTTCAGATAATAACCGGCGGCACAGAGAATGCCGTCCGCGTCACAGGCTTGAGCCATCTGCGCCAGTTCAATGGCTTCGACGGGATTATTTGAGGTGGCACCGGCAATGATTGGCAGGCGTTTCCCGGCGGCCTGTGTGACTGTTTTTAATACCAGGCGATATTCTTCCTGGGTCAATGTGTCGGCTTCACCGGTAGTGCCCAGTGCGACAATACCTTGAGTGCGATTATCGATATGCCATTGCACCAAGTGGGCGAGGGCGTCGGCATCGACTTCACCATTGCGAAAAGGAGTCGCTAACGCGACCATTGAACCATGTACCATCGTTGGATCTCCTGCCAATTCCCCGATCAGGAGCGCCACTGGGTGCAATAAAAAACCCGGTGGCATTTCTGCGACCGGGTTTCTTTGAAATTGTTTTATAAACTACAGATTCACACCCAAGCCGCAAGACAAAGTCTTAATTCGTTTACACATCATCTTGGTCATGGTGTTGCGAATAGTCATGCGGTTTTAGTCGAATCTTGTTGTTTAAAGATTCGACAACGCTAGCAGAAACGTTGTCGAATAGGAAGCACTATTTAATCAGGTGCTGTTTTACTTTTTTAGTTGCCCCAGATTCTGGTAACAAATTCAGGGTGGTCGACAAACGGATTACGGTTACCCTGGAACTGATAGGCTGCATCATTACGATCTCGCTCTTTATCGCTGACCGGGTCCATATTGTGCCAGTCTTTCAGCATATCCAGCGCCCAGTTTTCGAAGACGTGGTTGCTGGTGCCGTCCAGTACCGCATTGCCGTAGCTGGTGTTGTTTTCCCATCCTGAGATGACATTCTGGTAGCGGGTGGCCATATAAAAATAGGCACGGGCGAGATCCCCTTTAAACTCGTCAATTGGTTCAAAGACGGTACCGGAATAACCCAATCCAGATGCTGCAGAACCCAGTTTTGAACCGTTCTCGCTGGTGTAGCTGGCGCGGCCAACTTCGCCGTAAGGATAGCTGCTACGGTATGAGTTTACCTTGCCATCGGTTGGAAAAATGTGGTGAACATCGGTATTCATCGGTGACACCGCGCCGCCAAACCAACCGCGGGGAAAGCTGTGTTCTCGGTTATAGCAATCGCCTTCGTTTCTATAAGTACCGCATTGATCACTGCCTGGGGTGAAACGATACGGGTCACTGCTGTATGGTCGCTCAGAGTAGATATCAATGATTGAGCCGTCGTTTTCGTAATAGTTATCTTGCTCATAAGAAGAGTAGAAAGTCCATAATGAGTTGTAGCTGCGGCTGCTGTGTCCACGAATGATATTATAGAGCGCTGTTTTCAGGGGGTAACCGGTTAAACCTGACGCCGATGAATAATAACCTTCGTAGGTATCACCGGAGCCGCCGTCGCTAGAACCACCGCCGTTTAATGAAAATGAGGTGCTTTCTGAACTTCTGAAGTTGCCACCACTGGCGAGGGTTTGACCACCTGAGGTCAGGTTGTAGTTGCCGTTTCCATAACTGCAGCAGATGCCATCGTCGTAGCTGTCGTAAATGGTAAAGGTATAGTTACCGTTGTTAAGGCAAAGATCAATGGAATAGCTTTGGTTACTGCTGTAACCGCTTCCTGAATCAATCTGGGTATTGCCTTGCACCACTTCCCAACTGGTCTCGGAACCGTAGTCATCGGTCTGTATCGTAAGGATCAAGCTATTGGTACTGCATGTCGCTGCAAAAGAAACATTTGCTGCGCACAACTGTGCAAAGAGTACTACTCCGATAAGGATGATTTTTTTCATGACACTTTTCCGGTGTTTTTTATGTCTGAATCCGTGACTCCATAGCGGCGCAGTGCGCAAGCCATTGATTCCTATTTGCTTCCCAAAAATTGGAGTGAACCTATGGGTGCACCTGCAATTTTTGAAACGCAAATAGACATCAAGCTATTACACCCTGCATCCACTGAAGGAGTCACGGATTCAGGTTATTGTTTTATTGGTATAAACCGAGCACTGATTAGGATCCGAGCTTAGGGTAGTTGTTAAAAATTGACCAAGCAGTAGGTTATTTTTTTGAGAGTTTGTTCGCGAAAAATAAATAAAAATATGACTAAATGGACATTTTCTGATGTTTCAGGCAAAAAAGAGGGGTTTTTGTGGTTAAATTGTGCATCGCGAACTATTAACGAGCCATTGGTCCGATGCCAACCTTCAAGCGAATCTCGTTTAAAAAGTCTGTTGCTTGAGCGCGAGCCTTGTCCGCACCTTTTATCAGAATGCGATCCATCTCCGCTGGGTCGGCCATCAGGCGATTATATTCTTCCCGCTTGTCTCTTAATTCCTCGTTGAGGAATTCAAACAGAAATTTCTTCATATCACCCCAGCCGATGCCATCTGCGTAACGTTTACGCATTTCATCCTGTTCCGCTTTACCGGTAAAGGCTGAGTAGATGGCAAACAGTGAACACCCTTCTGGATCTTTGGGTTCGCCTGGTTCCAGCGAGTTGGTTTTGATCTTATTGATCAGCTTGCGAAACTTTTTCTCGCCTTCGAATAACGGAATGGTGTTGCCATAGCTTTTTGACATTTTTCGACCATCAAGGCCTGGAATCAGCATAGTGCTTTCATCAACAACAGCCTCTGGCAGTGCGAAGGTATCGCCAAACATAAAGTTAAAGCGTTGGGCGACATCGCGGGCCATTTCAATGTGTTGAGTCTGATCTTTACCAACGGGAATTTTTTCGCCGTTGAACATCAGAATATCCGCTGTCATCAATACGGGGTAACTGAACAACCCCATTTCCACACCCTTGTCAGGGTCGGCGGCGTTATCTTCCACATTTTCCTGTACCGCAGCTTTATAGGCATGGGCTCGGTTCATAAGACCTTTTGCGGTAATGGTTGTCAGAATCCAGGTCAGTTCAGTGATTTCAGGAATATCCGACTGGCGATAAAAAGTCACTCGATCAGTATCCAGGCCACAGGCCAGCCAGGTTGCCGCAACCGCACGTGCAGACTCACGAACCATTTCCGGTTCATGACACTTGATCAGTGCATGGTAGTCCGCCAGGAAAATAGTTACCCAGGTGTGGGATACCGGTTGTTGTAATGCCGGTCAGAACTCGTGTTTTACTCATAGTTTCGTTACGTGATTGCGGTGGCTGACAGAATGGGGGAGTTTAACCGAAAAGACTTGGCTTATTAATGCTTTGTTTGCTGGAGAGTATGGGCGGTTATTTCTTTGTGCGCGGTAGAAAAAAGGGGGTTGTCGAACAACCCCCTTTTTTAAACTCATTACTTAAACGTCAGCGAGGTTTTAGTCGCTTTCTTCGTCTTTTAGCCATGAAGGTACTTCATCTCCATCAATTTCCTCTTTCTCTGGCGGCATTAGGTCTTCTTTACTGATATGCATTAGCATCAGAATATTGGCCGCGACATAGATCGATGAATAAGTACCAATGGTGATACCCACCAGTAAGGCAACACCAAAGCTGAAGATCATCTCACCGCCAAAGATGCTGAGCGCAACCAATACCAACGCGGTGGTCAAGGAGGTGATGATGGTTCGTCCCAGAGTCTGAGTCAGCGACAGGTTGATCAGGTAGGCCGTATCATCACGCCGAATCGTGCGGAAGCTTTCCCGAATTCGGTCAGCAACAACAATGGTATCGTTCAATGAGTAACCGATAACCGCCAGCACCGCTGCCAGTACGGTTAGATCGAAGGCCATTTGAGTGACGGAAAAGAAACCCAGTACGATGATCACGTCGTGAATCAAAGCTGTAACAGCACCAACGGCAAATTTAAACTGGAAGCGAAAGGCGATATACACCATGACCAAGCCCAAGGCGACAATCATGCCAATACCACCCTGGTTAGCCAGTTCCTCTCCAACCTGTGGGCCGACATACTCGTTACGGCGCAGGTTTGCATCCGGACGTTCCTGTTGAATCAACGCCAGAATGGTTTCGCCCAGTTTAGGGTCATTATCCACCTGAAGGCGAATCAGTACGTCGGTGTTACTGCCGAAATTCTGCACCACTATATCTTTGTAGCCTTCATCCTGCAGCGTGCTGCGAATGTTTGGCAGGTCGGCTGGTTGTTCAAAGCCGAGTTCAACCTGAGCCCCACCGGTAAAATCCAGGCCGAAGTTCAGGCCACGAACGGCGAGTGATACAACAGAAATCACCAGTAGGGTAATGGAAAACGCCATCGCAAGATTGCGCTTGCCCATAAAGTCGATAATTTTCATTTCTGACATCATACTCTCCTTAAATGGGCAGCTTCTTCACAACACGACCACCATAAGTCAGGTTGGTCAGTGCGCGAGTGACCAGAATGGCCGTGAACATGGATGTCAGGATACCGACCGACAGAGTGACCGCGAAGCCTTTAACCGGACCGGTACCAATGGCGTACAGGATAACGGCAACGATCAGAGTGGTAATATTGGCATCGAAAATGGTCAGGAATGCCCGACCATAACCGGCATCAATGGCGGTCTGTATCGGCTTGCCTTCGGCAATTTCTTCTTTGATTCGCGAGAAAATCAACACGTTGGCGTCTACCGCCATACCGACGGTCAGCACGATACCGGCAATACCAGGTAGTGTCAGTGTGGCACTAAGAATTGACATGACTGCCAGCACCAGGAACAGGTTGGCGGTCAGTGCGACACTGGCAAAAATGCCAAAGACCTTGTAATAGACTGTCATAAACAGAATCACCAGTGCAAAGCCAATGACCACACTGGTCAGACCTTTTTGAATGTTTTCAGCACCAAGGCTTGGGCCAACGGTACGTTCTTCAACAAAGGTCATTGGTGCTGCCAGCGCACCTGAACGCAACAGTAGTGCCAGTTCCGACGCTTCTTCCGGACTGTTCAGGCCGGTTGTCTGGAACTTGGAGGAAAACACCCCAGCAATGTTCGCCAGTGAAATGACTTCTTTGATCTCTTCGTTGCGATATTGCATGACCTGTTCACCATTAACAGTCTTATAACCGATAGGAACGGATTTCTGTTCAATGAACAGTACCGCCATTGGCTTATTCAGATTGTTCTTGGTGATTTCACCCATTCGGGCACCGCCAGCACTGTCCAGCGTAACTGAAACGGCTGGCTGGTTGTTCTGATCGTAACTGACGGTGGCGTTAGTCACATTATCACCGGTGACGATGACATCCCGGTCCAGCATCACGGTTCGGTTGCTGTCACGGAATTTAAAGCTGTCTCCGTCGCTGTTACGTGCCTGAAGGCGGTATTCAAGGTTGGCAGACTTACCGAGGATTTTCTTGGCGCGTGCGGTATCCAGTTCGCCAGGCAGTTCAACCACAATACGGTTGCGGCCCTGACGCTGCACCAGTGGTTCGGCAACACCGATTTCGTTAACCCGGTTACTTAACGTTGTCTGGTTCTGTTTGATTGCATAATCTTCCATCGCAGAGATAGCAACTTCAGTCAATGTGAGATTGATAGCCGGTAGCGAGCCTTCGTTGGAATTGTTGGTGGTAAATTCACGGAGGTTACTACGGAACCACTTATTGGCTTGATCGCGATAATCATCATTTGCCAGTACCACCTGAATAGTATTGTCACCGCTGATATTAACGCGGCGGTAGCGAATATTTTCTTCCCGCAAGCTGCGTTTGATATCTGCTTCGAAGTTGCTCAGGCGTGAGGCAATGTATTTGTCCATATCCACTTCCATCAGGAAGTGAACACCACCAGACAAGTCCAGGCCCAGTGCCATTGGCTTGCCACCAAGTGCCGTTAACCAGTTTGGTGTGGTGGGTGCCAGATTCAACGCGATGACAAAGTCGGTGCCCATAGCATCAGTCAGTTTTGCCTTTGCTAACAGTTGGTCATCAGTGTTGTTCACGCGAATCAGTAGTGATTGTTCCTGTACTTCAGCGCCAAAATAACTGATGTTTTCATCATCCAGAATACCGGTCGCCTGGTTCAGCGTAGTTTGATTGATAATAGTACCCGCCTGAGTGGCACGAATTTGAATGGCAGGATCATTCGGATAAAGGTTGGGGAGGCTGTAGTAAATACCGAGCAGCAGCACAAAGCTGATCAGCAGATATTTCCACAACGGATATTTGTTTAACATGGTTTATCCTTGCTGAAACGAAAACACCCGCCTTAACCGGGTGCTTTGATTGGCTTAAATTGCTTTAATTGTGCCTTTAGGCAAGGTCGAGGAAATGGCCTGTTTTTGAAAAGTCAGAACCACATTGTTGGACACTTCAACCTGTACATAGCCGTCTGTGACCTTGGTGACCTTGCCTGCAATGCCAGCAGCCGTAATGACTTCATCACCTTTGGACAGTGCAGCCATCAGATTCTTATGTTCTTTGGCCCGCTTGGATTGTGGACGCCAGACCATCAGCCAGAAAATAACAATAAAGATGACGAGCATGATTGGCATGCTCCATGGGCTGGGTTGCCCTGGTGCTGGGTCTGCCGCCAATGACATGATTGGGGCCAGTGCCAGTGCTGCAGCGATCAGTTTTTTCATGGGTTACTCCATAGGTTTCGAAATGTCTGGCCAAATCACAAGGCTGTACTGGCCGCTCTATAGTTATCGTTGTATTCGCAGGGGCCGCATTCTAACGTCAGCAGCCCCGACTGTTAAGGACTTAGCAACCAGTTATGGTGCCAGTGGTGGTGTTTCCAAGCCACGACGAGCGTAAAACTCACTGATATATTGATTAAGGCGGTTTTCCTCGATTGATTGCCGCAAGTCTGCCATCAAACGCTGGTAGTAACGCAAATTGTGAATAGTGTTCAACTGCGCGCCGAGTATTTCGCCACATTTGTCCAGGTGGTGCAGATAGGCACGGCTGAAGTTCTGGCAGGTATAGCAGTCGCATTCGGAATCCAAAGGGGCGGTGTCATGGCGATGCCTGGCATTGCGAATTTTAACGACACCATCGGTCACGAACAGATGGCCATTACGCGCATTGCGGGTTGGCATGACACAGTCGAACATGTCCACACCACGGCGCACACCTTCAACCAGATCTTCTGGTTTGCCAACACCCATCAGGTAACGCGGTTTGTTATCTGGCATCAATGCTGGCAAATAATCCAGTACCTGCATCATCTCTTCTTTGGGTTCACCGACACTGAGGCCGCCGATGGCGTAACCGTCAAAATCAATATCGATCAGGCCTTCCAGGCTCACTTCACGCAAGTCCCGGTACATGCCGCCCTGGATAATGCCAAACAACGCTGAAGGGTTGTCAGCATGAGCTTCTTTTGAGCGTTTGGCCCAGCGCAACGACAATTCCATTGACTTTTTCGCTTCCTGATGTGTCGCCGGAAACGGTGTGCATTCGTCAAAAATCATCACGATGTCTGAGCCCAGGGCTCGTTGCACAGCCATGCTGCTTTCCGGGCTCATCTGCACCTTGGCGCCATCAATCGGGCTTTGGAAAGTCACGCCCTCTTCAGTGATTTTGCGCAGCTTACCCAGAGAAAAAACCTGGAAGCCGCCTGAGTCCGTCAGGATGGGTTTATCCCACTGTGCAAAATCATGCAGGTCGCCATGTTCGCTGATAACGCCAGTACCGGGGCGCAGCATCAAATGAAAGGTATTGCCCAGAATGATTTCAGCGCCGATCTCGTTCACATCCTTCGGGGTCATGCCTTTTACGGTGCCGTAGGTGCCTACGGGCATAAAGGCCGGGGTCTGTACTTCACCGCGTGGAAAGGTCAAAGTGCCGCGACGGGCCTTGCCATCTGTATTGTGTAGTTTGAATTCCATAAAACAGGAGCGGCTCATGAAGATACCTCTGAAGTTGGGTGCGACGCAGAATGTGGTGTCACAAACATGGCATCACCGTAGCTGAAAAAACGGTAGTTGTGTTCGATCGCCTGTTGATAGGCATTCATAACCTGATCTTTGCCTGCAAATGCACTGACCAGCATGATCAGCGTTGACTTCGGCAGATGGAAATTGGTCAGCATGGCATCCACAGTTTTGAACTGATAACCAGGGTAGATAAAGATGCTGGTGTCGCCGACAAAAGGCTCAATCAGGCCTGATTGCGAGGCAGTTTCCAGTGATCGAACGCTGGTGGTGCCCACGGCAATCACGCGTTTGCCCGCAGCTTTCGTGGCTTTAATGGTTGCTGCAATATCGGCGGGAACGTCGATCCATTCTGAATGCATGATGTGATCTTCAATACGTTCAGCCTTGATCGGCTGAAAGGTTCCGGCACCGACATGCAGAGTAATAAACGCCATCTGCACACCTTTTTGCTTTAAACGATGCAGGAGTTCGTCATCAAAGTGCAATCCAGCGGTTGGCGCGGCAACAGCACCTTTGCGTTCGGCATAAACGGTTTGATAGCGTTCGCGATCAGCTTCAGTATCCTCCCGCTCCATATAGGGCGGAAGCGGCATATGGCCGTGCTGTTCGAGTAATTCGACCAATGGTGTCTGACTGTTTGACTTAATGGCGAACAGATTCTCTTCACGTCCCGTGACTGTCAGCTCAATACTGCCTTCCATAGACAGTTTGGTGCCAGGTTTGGGACTTTTATTGGCTCTGATATGTGCCAGAGCGGTATGGTCCGATGTCATGCGTTCTACCAGAACTTCTACCTTTCCGCCTGAGTCCTTGTGGCCGAACAGACGTGCTGGGATAACTCTCGTATTATTGAATACCAGCAGGTCACCTGGGTGAATCAGTGCTTCAATATCTGGAAAGTAGCAGTGGGCGACCTCGCCAGACTCACCGTTCAGAGACAGAAGACGGCTACCTGTGCGTTTCTCTGTAGGTTGGCGGGCTATCAATTCAGCAGGAAGTTCAAAATCAAAGTCGGTTACTTGCATACGGCGAGCATTTTCAGCCAGATTAAAAAAGGGCGCATATTCTAGCGGTTACTGGCGCGGATAGACAGGCACCTTTTGAGAGCGTTTTCAGCGGACTTGTAAAGAGTAATTTGAATATGTCAGTAATCAAACAGCAATTGGTTCGATTCAGGTCAGTAATCGGCTTCCTGGCAAGTTGACTTGCCGTTTGTATTGTCATTTTATTGGGCTTCTTAATCCTGAATCCGTGGCTCCTTCAGTGGGTGCAGGGTGTAAGAGCCTAATTTCTATTTGTTTTTTAAAAATTGCAGGTTTACCCCAATTTTTGGGAAGCAAAGAGGAATCAATGGCTTGCGCACCGCGCCGTAATGGAGTCACGGATTCAGATTAATCAAAGCCTGAAAGACGTGGAGACAAGGATCTCCATTTATTTTCGTGTTCAAGCTTCCATAGAATTGATCAGGGACGCACTGACGTATAAAGGTTCCATGTGTCTGAAAGTCCTTTGGTATCAGTTGCTTATAGTCGGACCAAGGTCGATCATTTTAATCGTCCTATCGTATTGTTTGATGAAAATCTACATCTGATTTATCGCAATCATCTCTTTATCAGTTTGTTTGGGGCTGTTAGACCTCACTTTGCCCAAATCATTGCCAATACCGGACCGATTTCTTCATTTTCGTTATCGCAGCATATCAATCAGCGTGGATACTGGTTAGGTGCAGTGAATTCCCGATTTACCGCTGGTATCGCCTATCAGATACGGGTTCGGCAGTTGCCGGGTTCCGATAAAGTTCGCTTTATTGGCTTGTTCGAGCAGGTGGGAACCATGACCGAGACTTCGGTATCGCTACAACATATGGCTGATGAATTAACCGGTTTACCAAACCGTTATGCTTTTTTTAACACCTTGAACAGCCGTATCCAGATGGCTAGGGGGCTTAGGGAATTTGCGGTTCTCTACATCGATCTGGATCACTTCAAAGACATTAATGAGCTTTATGGGCATAACACCGGAGATGAGCTGCTGCGCTACAGCTCTGAGCGGATTCGCGGCCTGTTGCGCCGCGGTGACAAACTGGGCCGTCTGGCGGGCGACGAATTTGCCGCGATCATTGCGTTTAATAAGCGCGAAGAATTGGATCATCTTTGTGATCGGCTACTCCGCCTGTTTGATCGACCGGTGATGATAAAAAACCGGTCTTATCAGGTGACTATTTCAATAGGTGTCGTGTTCTACCCTGATCACGGCCATTCTCCTGAGGATATTGTTATCCACGCTGAAAAAGCCATGTTTGTGGCCAAGCAGCGCGGCCGGGCCCAGTTTCAGATATTTGATCAGAAACAGTCCCAGCAGGTTGAACAGAAACAACGACTGGCTGAAGCATTGCGCCGCGAGTTGCGTAACCATCCAGAGCAGTTTCGGGCTGCTTACCAACCCTTATACAGTCTGCAAAACGGCGAATGCATCGGTATGGAAGTACTTGCTCGCTGGCATTCACCCGAGTTTGGCGGGGTTTCGCCTGGCGAATTTATCCCTTTGGCTGAATCGCGCGGCCTGATCAATAACCTAAGTGCGCGTTTGTTTGATGTGGTTTTGCAGGATTTGTCTAAGGGCATCATGTTACTGGATCGCCGTCGCCCCATATTGGCCGTTAACGTGTCCGCGCAGCAGATTATAAGCCCACTTTTTGAGCGCATGTTGATGCGCTTGTCGGATGATATCGTTCGGCTCGGCTGGCAACTGGAGGTAGAGTTGACCGAGAGCCAGCTAATGTCGCAGACTGATGCACTGATCGAAAAACTCTCCAGCTGGCGACAGAAGGGTATCCGTATTGCCATTGATGATTTTGGCACTGGCTATTCGTGTTTGGCCTATCTGCATCTTCTACCGGTCGACAAGCTGAAAATTGACCGCCAGTTCCTGCAGTCCAAAACCAAATCCCGCAGTGAAGACAAGATCCTCTATGCTATTTTGCGGATGGCGCACGCATTGAATATTGATGTGCTGGCTGAAGGCGTTGAGACCAGTGAGCAGTTTCAACGTTTGCTGGATCTGGGCTGTGAAGCCGGGCAAGGTTTTGGTCTGGCGCGACCGCAGCAGTGGAGCCCGGATCTTATGAAAGAGCTGTGGACTGTCTAGGCTATCCTGGAAGCGCACTCCACTTTCATTTGAATACCTGAATCCGTGACTCCAAAGTGGATTCAGGGCAGTTGCAGCGTGCAAACCTGCTCCGCATAGCCAGCGCAATCCAATCGAATATGGAACAGGTCACCCGACATAGGCGCTTGTTCCAATGCTTCCTGCGATAATCCCTTGCGAGCGCTGGTGATAAACAGATCGTTCAGGTCATCGCCACCGAAGCAGCAGGAGGTTGGTCTGGGCACGGGCACTTTGACTGTGAGCACCACTTTTCCGCTCACCGGATCACAGCAGCGTACTTCAGCCGCATCCCAGAAGGCGACCCATAATCGCCCGCGCTGGTCAATTGTCATACCATCCGGTTCAGCGATATTGCCCTGAAAGTCCAGAACCGTTCGTTCGTCATCGATTTCTCCTGTGGTGATCGCGAAATTATATGCTTTGATCTGTCGGGTCGCAGAATCGATGTGATAGAAGGTATCGCCTGCTTTTGTCCAGGTCAGGCCGTTTGGAATAGTTTGCTTGTCTTTGATGACCGCCAGGCCGCTATTATCAATTCTGAGCAGATCACCACAAGGCTGGTTGCCTTGCATATGCATTGTCCCTGCCCACAGTCGGCCCTGCGGGTCGGTTTTACCATCATTAAAGCGCATATTTTCGTTTAACGGTACTTGCAATGGCGCTTGCTCGCAGTGACCTGATTCAATATTGAACTGAACCAGACCATTGCTTGTTGTGACCCACAATAGGTTTGGATTCGGTGTCAAGTGAAGGCTGCCTGGCATTGAAGTCAGTGCTTGCACCTGATGGTCATCTCCGCCTGCATTACAACGATGAATCTGGCCTTCAAGAATATCTAACCAAAACAACTGCTTGCGGATTGGGTGCCATAACGGCCCTTCACCCAGAAGATTACCAGACCGTAACAAGGGCTGGCTGATTTCCAATGTGGTCATTCATACCTCAAATTATCTGTGCGTTATGTTGCTCACAGCCTGACAGGTCTGGGCCTGTTCAATGACGGATATTGTGCACGGGTCATGTTGTTCCAGTTAATGGTAACAGACCCGTGCTAATTGCATGGTGAAAACTCTGAACCTGCTGACTGATAAGCAGCCATGTTGTGACCTCATTCTGAAGAATATCCATTGCTAAGTGCTTGACAGTAAAGAATTATTCCCTAGAATACCGCCTCACTTAGCCAGAGTGGTGAAATTGGTAGACACACGGGATTCAAAATCCCGCGCCCTTAAAAGCGTGCCGGTTCGAGTCCGGCCTCTGGTACCAAGACTTTAAAGCCCCGAGAGATGAAAATCCTCGGGGCTTTTTCGTTTGTGTGACCACTACTATGTAGCTACATTGCTCAAAAGTAGCCGATATAATTCAAAAGTTGTCGTCAGGGGGGAATCCTCTTATCTGGCTATCTTACACCCTGCATCCACTGAAGAAGTCACGGATTCAGGTCGAATACTGGAGCCGAAGTGCCCAACACCCCTTAATTCGTGACAACCCTCACATTTTCAAACACAGATCGAGCTAACCTCTTTACTGGAGTGCCGTACTTCGTTTTCAATTCCACCTTGATCAAAATGAATCATAAAGGAAGCACCAATGAGTGACAACGACCCGTCAACGCGTTACCTCAGAAATCAACTAAACGCCGAGCGCGATACAACGATCCAGCCCCCAACCCCACGCTTTCACGCCAGCAAAGACAAAATCAACACTCTACACAGCAGCATTAAAAACCAGGTCAGCGGTCATATTTCCGACTGGTCAGTGCTCAACGCCGAGCAGGCCAAAGCGCTCCATTCCGATGCCGGAATTCAATTCTTCCGCCGCGATGGCAAGGACTATCGCAAAGTCAATTACGTTGGCGCGGGTTATGGTGACTGGGTGTGTCTGGTGACCCAGGGTTGGTTG
>JARRJP010000089.1:0-11841 GCA_037389025.1 Reinekea sp.
ACTACACCTACGGCAAGGTCAACCATGTGACCAGCGAGGAAGCTCGACAAGCCCAAGACGTGATATTGGGTATATTTCTTGCAAGCTCACATCATGCAACCATTGCCATTCAATAAGCTCCTGAACTGAGTCAGAATATCATCTCCTTCAAGCGCTGCTTCAGAATATGGATTGCCTCTGTTATTGGGGCAGTGCGTACATAATCCTGACTCCATAGCAGCGCACTGCGCCGCTATGGAGTCACGGATTCAGGTTGAATAAAACCTGTAATAAGAAAACCCCTCCAGATGTTCACTGCCGCCATCCCAGCCGGTTCGGCCAGTCTCCTTTTACTGTGTGTCTGCGAGAGGGACCTCGCAGTCGAGTGATATACGGACATACTTGAACGGCACAGTAAAAGGAGACTGGTTGAGCCGGTGAACCGAAGCCACCTTTGCAGGCTGATTGCCTATCTGGTTCTGGTAACCCTGGGATACGAAGCTGAAATCCGCATTGGCTACTGACTCATTTTTTTCGGGGGCATTCACAGCAGGGATGCTGTGATGGTCCGCACACGGTTGAGGCTCAAGGGAAGGGTTTACGCCGACCCCGAAAAAATGAGTCAGTATCCAATGCTCAGCCTGTAGTTTACTACCTGAATCCGTGACTCCATAGCGGCGCAGTGCGCAAGCCATTGATTCCTCTTTGCTTCCCAAAAATTGGGGTGAACCTATGGGTGCACCTGCAATTTTGTATTAAGAAAGCAACCTCCAGATGTTCACCGCGAAGCGCAGCTCGAAGGCAATGACCCTCCCTTGTCAAGAGCTGGAATGAGGCGGTGGACTTCTGAGGGCCTGTCCATGTAAGTCCATTTGCGAAGCCCTTTGACACGAACACCATCAACCCGGTTCGGGAGGAACCAGGCGACCCTGTCCGGTAAAAACCGTTTCACCACCAATACGAATATGATGTGAATCGGCAGAGGCTGAAAAATAGATTCGACTTTGGCGACCCAGCGCTCGACCCTGAAAAACAACACCGGGCCGACAGAAGCCATTGAATGTTTTCAGGTAGCACGCTAAACCAGCGGCGGCGGCGCCTGTACCTCCGTCTTCAGCCTGCCCGATTCCGAAGCCAAACATTCGAACTTCAAATTCCGACTCTGTATCTGTTCGACGGCAAAAGAAGTAAAGGTTGTTGAACGGCGATGTCATCAGCAAGCGTTGCCAGGCACTGTGAGAAACTTGCATACCGTACAGTAACTGTTCGTGACGCACGGGTACAAATAAAAATCCCGGTCCGCAACGAACACCGGCAATAGGTCCCAAACTGGTATCTAATGCCGCTATGTCCAAGCCACATAGTTCGTATAGGTCACTTTTCTGGTATGACACATCGTGAATCGTTGGATACTCGGGGATCAGGATAGTTACAAGTACCTGTCCTTGATCTGACCTGGCTATATCCGCGTCTACTGGTCCTGACGGCAGTATTAATGTCACCTTATTCAAAGTCGTGCCAACGGCTTCACTCTGGGTAGCCAAATAAGCACAGGTTCCGATACTGGGATGCCCGGCAAACCTTAATTCTTCTGTGGGTGTGAATATCCGTGCACGGACGGTCACTGAATTTTCGACAATACCATCTCGCCATGTGGCGAGCAGAAATACGGTTTCGGAATAGCCGAATTCGCGGGCAATGGTGATCATGGATGCATCTGTCAGCTCGCCATGGGTCTCAACAATCGCCAGTGGGTTACCGCTGTAACGTCGTTGGGTAAATACATCACAACGGGCGTAGTGTAACTCTGAGAAGGTTTCGTTCATGGTTTAGCTCACCAAACAATCAGCTTTACGAATTTGCGCGGTAGCTGCGTGCAAATGCAACAGCGCTTCCTGCAAGCCTCCTTTCTTGGTTTCCACACTAAGGTGCCCCTTCCATCCATGGGTTTTCAAGACTTCAATCACTTTTTGATAATCCAATGTGCCCTGATCAAGTGGCGAGTGAGAATCGACCGAACCGTCGTTGTTACTAACACTGACTGCGACAATTCGATCAATAAAGTAAGCCAGTGTTTCATGTGGATGATCTGATGAAATATTTTCATGCCCTAAATCCAAGATAAATTTTACTGCTGGATCCACCTCACTGAATACTCGCCGATATTGTTCAAACATCGAAAATAGCGTATAGAAAGGACGACGATTCTGATAGTGCTCAAGATTTTCTAACCAGAGCGTCACCCCTTGAGACTGAGCATAATCATTCAGCTCATTCACAATATTTGTAAAATCTGACATGGCAGTGCGCCGCAACTGGGCCAGATTAGAGTGCGTAAACAAGCAACTGGCATGCACAATCAATGGCGCGTCCAGTTCACGTGCCAAGTCAATTTCCTTACATATATAAAGTTTCGCGGCTTCGCGGATATCTTTAATCTGATGACAAATCGGATTACGGTAGTTGCCGTGTACGATAGCCGACAGGCCGTGTTCCACCAATTGGCTTTTTACCTTTTTGAGTTTATCCGCATTCCAGTTATTGGCGTGATCCTCATCGCTGGAACCTTCGATATAAATATGGCTGCTTCCTTCTGCTAATGCTAATGCGATACTCTCTGCTACAGGCGTTGCTTTTTGGACAGCCGTGGAGGTGAAAAAATCAGTTAACATCTGTGCCTTCTTTGTTGTCATATATGAGTACCTGACGCAGATTGTCGTACAGCGTCGGTAAGGTCGTTTATCGCGGGTTGCCAATTTTCCAGCCACAACCGATGCTGCGAACTAAACTGTTGATAAGTTGGTTCAAGATCGACCGGGTCACCACAACCACCACCATAGGCAGTCGCTGTTGCAATGTTGCCAAACCATTGCTCTGGGCTTTGATCTGCAGAAGAAAATTTGCTGCGCAATGCCACATTATCGGCAATTGCGCTGTTAACCTGTTCTCCAACGGTATGATGGGCATCACGGAACGGAACGTGATCACGATAAGCCAGTTGCTCGGCTATATAGACCGCATCGATCATACCGCTTTCCATTGTCCGTAATGCTTGCTGCTGATTCACCTCAATACCCTCGATAATTTTGCTCATGAGTCGTAGCGTAAAATCGAGATCATCCAATGCCGACCAAATCGGGCGTGTTGCTTCACTGGAAATTGCCACTGAATTGGAAAACGCATTCCACTGCATCGCCGTGGCCGTACTGGTCCAGGCAGATACAATATTGGCGCTGCGGCCCTTCACAATTTCCAGCAGAAACGGATTCCGTTTCTGTGGCATATTTGAACTCGACCCAACGAGTGAATCCGGTAACAACAGCAATGCTGTTTCATTACTCGACATAAAAACAATGTCTGACGCGCAGCGCGATAGCGTCGTGCTGATAGACGCCATGGCGGACAGAATGTGTAAGCATGAATCCCGGCTGGCGACCGCATCGATGGAATGTCGGACCGGTCCTGAAAATCCAAGAAGGTTGGCAGTAAGGTGTCGGTCGATCGGTATAGTGGTGCCGCCTCCAGCGCAGGCGCCCAATGGGCAATTGTCCAACAGGGGCAGGGCGGACAGAAGTTTATCGGCATCACGGAAAAGATGTGTCGCGATACCACTCAGATAATGCCCAAGTGTCGAGGTAAAAGCGGTTTGATAATGAGTAAAGGCAGGAAACAGTGTTGAGGTTTCCGATGACGCGCGAGCCTGAATCGTTTGCAGCAACGTTTGCAGCAGCATCAATGTTTTAGCCATACGTTCACGTAGTCGCATTTTAAACACCGTTGCGTTAAGGTCATTTCTGGATCGACCGGTTTGTAACAACCCTCCTGTTGCTACGCCTAAAAGGTTGATCAGATAATTTTCATAGCAAAGGTAAGTGCCCCGTTGTGTCGGAAGGTTGATAAGGTCCTGAAAATCCGTAGAGAACAGACGACCAATCTCGGCTTTTAATGCGGTACCCGGTTGGGATTCAACAATGCCTTGCTGCTGCAACATGGATACATGAGCAAAGTCGATGAGAGCGTAATAACGCAATTCGTTGACCACGGTGGCATCACTGATATGCCCAAAAACTTCGGCGCGAAGATCTTCATCCAACAGCGATTTCAAGCGTCCGGTATTCTGTAAGTCAGTCACACATCACCTCGTTCAGCACTTGGCTTTGAAACGCATCCACCTGATCAAACTCCAGCTGAGGGGCAACCGCTATTAGGTGTCCTATGCGATCGCTGAAGTCTCCTTGAGTTAACGACTGAAAACCGACTGGTTTATAGAGCTTTATATCGGTAATGGTTTTTAATGGTAGGGCGGCACGTTGCGCACAGTCCTTTAACACAGCATCGTCCAATAACTTTGCAATAGACTGACCATGCTGCGGAACCAGAAAGCGGATCGCGCCCTGTTCTTTTTTCCATGGAGTCAAATCCGGTTCATCGCCCAGAGCAGCCGTTAGCCAGGCACCCAACAGATTAACCCCCAAGGTTTGTTCAATCAAAACAGGTATCATGCCGCCAGCCAGCCGTGGATTAATTTCGATGAGTTGTAGCTGAGATTCACTGACCTTTATTTCGACATGTGCCGGCCCCCAAGTCAGTCCTACTGCAGTCAACATCTCTTGTACCTGAGCAAGGATGTGTTCTTTTAATACGGAGCTGATGCCAAAGTTTATGTCGTGCCCGATTTCCACAAAATAGGGGGCGGCGCCAAGGTGTTTTCGGGTAAGGCTGACCGCACGGCCATGAAAGCATTCAACGGAATATTCCTGGCCGGTCACAAAGAATTCGGCCAGGCAGCCAACCTCGTTCAACTCTCTGCCGGTCTTGCGTAAAAATTCACGATTATCCGCGAGCGCTCGATGAATATCTTCCACACTATGACATAGCGCCACAGCACAACTTCCCGAACCAGAACGAGGTTTTATGACCATGGGGAAATTCAATTCAGCGACCGCCCCGGGAATATCCTGATCTGATGTTAATAATCTACAGGGCACCGGAAAATTGACCTTATCTTGAAGCGTTTGGCGCATTCGATATTTATCGCGACAGAGTTTTACTGCGTCTGGATTGACGCCAGGCAGGTTAAGTTTTTTAGCTAAGGTCGCAGCGGTTTCAATGAAATACTCCGACGTACTCATTACCGCAGCCACACTGCTATTACTGACCATACTGCTACTGCTGGTATCCTGCAATTGTGTCAAGCGTTGCCATAATAGTGAAAGGTTATTGGTATCAAACGATTCAACGGCAATGTCCGATGCGAACTGATATTTGGTCACATCGCGCGCCAGCACCAGTACTTCAAAGCCCTGTTTTCGTGCTTGCGATGCCAACAGATAACCTGTACCGGTTGTGTTGCTTTCAATAAAAACGATATGCATCAGGCAGTACTCACGGCTGATGTCGGCTCCAACACCTCGGCCAGACTTCGACGTTGCCACGGCAGATAACTCCAGTCCTGCACATCCATTGTAGGTTCGCTTATGCATCGCGGTGCCTTGGCCTGTCGTTCCGATTCAACGATATTATTTTCCTGCCACCAACTCGGGCTGTAAATAGTTTCTGAGTATCGATACCCTTCATCTGCACAGATGAAAACAACCCGTTTTTCTGGATAGAGGGTGGCAAGATGACGGGCGACTTTGAAAGCTGCTCCGCTGGTTGGGCCGCAATATAACCCATGAGTTTTATGCAGCGTCCGCGTGGCGGTTGCAATTTCTGAGGCATTTAGCCAATGCACCTGATCGAAGACTGAGTGATCCAGGTTCTGTGGCATCAGGCTATTACCCAAACCCCGGATAATTCGTTTAGCACCCCCATCCGGTCGACCGAACAACATACTCATATTACTGTCAACAGCGACACCCATGGTCTGAGGATGTATCGCGCGCAACGCACGCAAAGTACCGCACATCGAACCACCTGACCCAACCGAACCGACCAGAATATCGATACTTCCGAAAGCTGAAATCAGCTGTTCTGCAAAGAAGGCATAAGCACCGGGATTCATTTTGTTTTCATATTGGGCTGGAAAAAAGTGATTGGGATGCTGCTGTCGATAGCTCGCCAACCGTTCCAATCGAACAGCCTGATAGCCACCGACCGCAGCTGGTTCAGTGACGATATCAACGACAGCACCCAGCTCTATCAATCGGTTATTCAAGTGAACGTCAATGGCCGGGTCACTAACAAGTATCAACTTGAGATTATACTGATTGCACAGTAGCGCCAATGCCAAACCAAAGGTTCCTGAGGTTGACTCCAGCACAACCGTATCTTCGTTAATATCGCCGTTTTTTAATGCCCTTTCCAGAATGAATTTTGCAGGCAGTAGTTTCATCAGGAAAAACTTTGCCGCGATCAAATTGTCATCGAGCCGTATTAATTCCGGCAGAACGCGGGCTTCCGAAATGCTGCTGTAAACTTGTTTCATCGATCTTCTCCTTAAAACGTCGAATGAAAGGCAGATTGATACACACCAATGTCAGCTAATCGACCTTGACAGAGACTGACGCGCTCCAGAAGGTTGTGATCATCAGGTGAAAACATCATTCCGACTATATTTCCGCTGTGCGCAATCTGTACCCCTAAAGCACCACCTTGTTCCGCTATACTCAGCACGGCGTCGAACTTGGGTTTGGGAACATGCTTTTGGTTAATCAGCGCACTGTGGGTACTGACACGGGCAATGGTTGCCAGGTCATAGTTAGCCAGTGCAAACCGTAATAACCCTCTTAACGGTTTAAACTGCTGTAGATCTTCCCAGCTGTATTGTGGCGCACGATAATCGCAGGTGCGGATGGGCTCACCCAAGGTGAAACTCAGTAAACTCATCGCGGGTATCAATGGTCCCATCTCCTCAATGATATGCCCTTCGCGCTGTGCAAATAACACAGTGGATGACTCAAACATGATGGGATCCGAAGCAACTTCCGCACACACCGCAATCCTCGCCAGTGTTTCGCGGGACAAGGTACGCTGATTGGCATCACAGACAGCGCGGGCGGCGGCCACGACATCCGCAGTGGAGGATCCCAGCCCAAGCTCCTCACTTATGCAACTTGCGCAAATCAAGTGCCCCCCCATGTCTGGCAGACCAAGTTCTTGTAATGTCAACTTAACCGACGATAGTGCTTTCAACTTATAAGTCGGGCTGACAGTAAGAGATAACGAATCTGGATCTGGTATAAAGGTGGCTTTTGCTTTGGCAGACGAATGCAATAGTGTCACCAAGCCAAGTGTTTCCTTACCATTGGATTCTTCAAAAATACCTTGCAGAAGTTCACCGTGATGACACGGCGCGGCGCCATGTCCTATGTGAGTTTGACTGTGTACCACGGCTCTTTCTGCGGTGGCCTGAGGCCTTTGTTCTTGTTGTGCAGTATTCATGAGTGCTGTCCTTAGTTTTTATGTACAATTTTTCCATCATTAATCGCCACCAGGTAATCCAGCATGGCATCGTATTGTTTTAGGCTGACATCCAGTGACATTTGCGCACCGCAAGCGACCTCAGACATCTGCTTGGTCGTCAATGCCGGGCGTTGGAACCGAATCGATTCAATCAGCTCTTCCGTATGGCGTGGATCAATGCTTTCGTGAGCTTTAAAATAAATTTGCTTGCCTTTTTCGCAAAGCCCGACCCGATTCATACCAGCCAACACCTTGGTAAAATGTGGGGATACCCAGCCTTCGTTTAACAGAAACCAACCATAGCGGCGGAACTTTAAACCCGGACGCGTGAGTAGGATGTTAAAAACATTGGTGGTAATCATGGTAAACCAGGGACGCTCCTCAGCCCGGTAACGAATCAGGTCATCCCAATCGTTGTATTCTGAAACTAACTCGCGTAACCAATAGGTATGAAACTTTTGAAGAATGCCTTGACCAACCTCATCCCACAAATTGGAGCAGACCGCCGCTTTCATGGCGCCTTGAATTCCTGTGGTCATCACAGCTACTTCATCGTCCACAACTTCATTACGGCATACTTCATTACGTAAAAAAACTTAAAGGTCGTTTCATTGGCGTCATTGCGCAAAAAATCAAATAACGGGTGGTTAATGCCTGGATTATCAAAGGTCAGTTGTTGCAGATAATCGGCACATTCGATACTGTTTTTAAAGATGTACTCCTGGCTAGCACTAGGTAGCCAATGGTTCAAGACTTCACTTTCAACACTTAATTTCATGCGTTGAATTTCATATTCAAGATCTTCATCCACTGACAGATGTAATGGGCCATCGCAGTAAGAAAACAAGTAGCCAGAAATGTATGCTAGCTTGGTGTTGATAAATTCATCAAAAGCGGACGTTCCACGTAATTCATCCAAAGTCCCTTTTTGCTGAGATCTCGGCAGTGACATAAATTCGCGAATGTCATCCGGCGTCGCCTGAAAAGCAGGCAGCGGTGGCCATTGATGTTGTTGGAGTTCCGGTTGTTTGTCCTTTAAATCAGTTAGTCTAAACATGAGTCTTCTCCTTCCTTCGTGTGCAATATGGATTCAATCGTCCGACTTAGTTGCTGCATATCGTTTTGGGTCGGTGCGGTATAGATGACAAACCCCTGGCGATCGGCTGAACTTTCTGGCTTGCCTTGAATTGTCCTGGCCGTAAGCTGTACAAATTCCTGAATGCCTGTCGAGTTACCAGTATTCAGGAAACGTGCAGGAACACGGCTCTCGTTGTTCTCATAACAATTCCGATTTTGATAGGCCGACTGCATCCAGTCGGGTAGCGATGATGGCAGTTCAACATAGAAGTGTTGCCCTGCATATCGTTTAGTTACAGCCATGTTGACCGCTTTATGTTGGAGGACATTCAGGAATTGAGCCTCCAGCGATGCATCTGTTGCGTGACGATACATCGCTAACACGCTGTCACCTGGCGGTCGCGCGGCAAATTCGATAAAAAATATTTTACCATTGGGTTGAATACGAAATTCCGCGTGCAAAATGCCTGTTTTAAATTGCACTCTCTGTACCAGAGTTCTGGTATAAGCCTTGAGAGCCTCGATGCATTCTTCCGTAAAGTTAAGCGGCGGTTGGTAGTAGCCCATTTCCAGAAAATCCAATGGGGCTGGTAGACTTATTTCTTCCGTTACTCCCTGAAAGACTATTTCGCCATCGACAGCCATGGCTTCCACTGAACAGTCAACGCCTTGAATATACTGTTCAATCACAATATTTTCCGAGGCGGTTGTCATATAGTGTTGCCAGTCTTCCACGTTAGTCAGAATGGTAAAGCCCTGGCCGCCATGGCTGTCGGTAGGTTTTACGACAACCGGAAACTCGATGTGATCGACGGGCGTGTTGCGATAGTATTCTGTTGGACTGAGATCCGGCATCAAGGCCCGTTGTATCCGCTTATCGGAAGAAATCTTAGCAGCCATGACTCCCGGATTTGAAAATCGAAAGTAGTCATTACAGAATGCGGCTGAAACCAGAAATTCCTCGGTGACATTAATTGACAGAGAAATAGTATAATCTCTTTGCCATTGCGCTATTTTCTCGATCATAGCGGCGATTAAGTGTGGTTCCGCATAAAAGACATCCTTAACGACATCAGACGGAAAATAGCGGTTAAAGACCTGTGGTTTTCGATGTCTATTCAGCGGTGTATCGATTATCAGAAAGCCATCAACCCGGTTTAAACATTCGTCATACAGGTCGGGGTATATCGAATGCTCCATACCCCCAAACAACAATGCAACGTTCATATTTTTTTCCTCAGTGAAATGAATATACAGCGCAATAAACCGTGACCAGGCTCAAGGCGAACCCGGCCTTTCCGGCTATACCCAGGCGCTTTAAGTACAGCGTCGGGCTGTTGTTTTTCGCCAATTGCATTTGCCTGACGCCATACAAACTGATGAGTAGGATCAACGAAACAGACAAAATCTTTATGCTGAACAACGGCATATTGCGTAGGTTTATGTAGTAAGGCATCGCCATCTGTACACCTGACACCACCAACAACAGCAAGCCTACGTAGGAGATGTAGCGAAGTGGAAACAGACTGACTAAAACAGCCTCACGACTTTCCGGCGGGAACTTTTTACTGAGGAAACCGATCACAAAAATCGAAAAACCGGCACCAGCACCAAAGACCAATCCAGTGAAGTGCGTCAGCAATAACATATCTCTCATAATTGAATTCCATTTTCTTTGGGCAAAGTGGTGCCCTGGGTTATGATAAACCTGAATCCGTGACTCCATAGCGGCGCAGTGCGCAAGCCATTGATTCCTATTTGCTTCCCAAAAATTTCAATGAACCTATGGGTGCACCTGCAATTGCAATAGCTAGTGTAGTGTCTCAAATAAACTGCATATTAAGATGACCCGCCGGTTTAAAGTTGCGGCCTAAGTATTATTCGCAAAAACGGCGGCCCACTCTTTGAGAAGCCCTCCAGAAGTCCACCGCTTCGTTCCAGCTCTTGACAAGGGAAGGGCCATTGCCTTCGAACTGCACCTTGCGGTGAACATCTGGAGGTGCTTTCTTAATACAGGTTTTATTCAAGACACCACACTGGCTCAAGGAAATTGGACCGGAAAAACAGGCCCATTAATACGGACAGACGAAACACGTTTTCCTTACATCTCTGCGTAAGTTGCTTATCAATCTTGTAACTTAAGCAACTCAAAACATAATTTTAATCTTGACGTATAGCAAGAAAAAACTAAGTTGACATTCATTCCTGTGATGTGAGTCTAAATAATCCATGTCTGAATATTTTCGGCTATTTACAAACATAAAAATATTTTAATTTCCGTTAACTAAAATATTTGAATATTGTCATCATGGTGTCATATTTTTTTACATAACAGTCGATCTTCCTCTCAATCAAAGTCAGCGAAATTGATTTGTTTATTAGCTCGGTATATGAATTTTTTTACCTTGGAATTTAAATATAAAAAGTCCCCTTAACTGCTGATATCAGGCGTTGACTACTGTGGATAAGATCGCATCCGAGCGCACCAAAATATTCAGAAATCAGGAAATATTGAACAGATTGGAACTTTCTGATAATTGCTTAGTTTATTGCGCTATATAGAACCTTAATCTGTGACTTCATAGTGGCGCAGTATAGTGGCGCAGTGCGCAAGCCATTGATTCCTCTTTGTTGCCAAAAAATTTCAATGAACCTATGTGCACCTGTAATTTTATAAAAATCAAATAGAAATCAAGCTCTTACCTCCGGCATCCACTGAAGAAGTCACGGATTCAGGTAGAAATGTTTTTATGCCGTGAATCATTAAGTAGAAGCGCCTGTTTACAGGCTTAACCGCAAGACAGAATGGAGTCGAGATTATTAATCGGCTGTTAAGGTTGGTTGATTTTCTTCAGAGAGCATTCTCATAGCAGGTGGCAATATTCGTGGTGGAGTAGGGGAGTAAGCAGATTAGTTGGCGTAACGAGTCATTCCCGTTTATTTTTACTTTGTCTGTTGACAGTAACTACCGAAACTTAATAAGCCAGAAGTAATCAGTATTCAGAAGACAATCTACAATCAACCGCTCTATACGATCTGATATTTGATTGATCAGAGTGGATGTGAGGCAGAAAATAGCAAAAAATAAAACGCATATTAAGCTGACCCGCCGGTTTAAAGTTGCGGCATAGGTATTATTCACAAAAATGGCGGCTCACTCTTCGAGAAGCCCTCCAGAAGTCCACCGCTTCGTTCCAGCTCTTGACAAGGGAGGGGCCATTGCCTTCGAGCCTCGCCTCGCGGTGAACATCTGGAGGGGCTTTCTTAATACAGGTTTTATTCAACCTGAATCCGTGACTCCATAGCGGCACAGTGCGCAAGCCATTGATTCCTCTTTGCTTCCCAAAAATTTCAATGAACCTATGGGTGCACCTGCAATTT
>JARRJP010000089.1:11871-15749 GCA_037389025.1 Reinekea sp.
GCGCAAGCCATTGATTCCTCTTTGCTTGCCAAAAATTGGGGTGAACCTATGGGTGCACCTGCAATTTTTGAAAAACAAATAGAAATCAAGCTCTTACACTCTGCATCCACTGAAGGGACACTGATTCAGGACTACACTAGCCATCAAATCATCACTCTCATTGCCGGATGATTAATTATGGTTTCCAGGCCGACACTTTTTTGAAGAACGTCAGAGTTTCATGCTCTGCGTCATCCATCTCTTCCTGGGGAAAGTAACTGAGTTTCACAATCACAGTATTGGTATCGGGATCAATATAGACAAACTGTCCCTGCAACCCAATTGCCGAAAATGCGTTTGAACTGCCCATGGTCCACCATTGATAACCATAACCTCCCATATTCGGATCTTCAGGGAGAACGGAATGGGTAGACTTCTGAATATAATCGGCACTTACAATGCGATGACCATTAAATTCACCCTGTTGCAGTACCATCTGCCCAAACCTGGCCCAATCGCGCAATGTTGCATTGAATCCTGCACCGGTGAACTCGCGGCCTACACCTGGTGCACCATCCATGATGAAAAAACCGTTTTGCTCGGTACCGAGGGGCTCCCAGAGTTTTTGAGCTGCATACGATGCAACGTTTGACCCATCCAGAACCCGCTCCAGTAACCACCCAAGTACAGCGGCATCAATAGTTTTGTACTCAAATACCGTACCCGGCTTATGTTTGCGTTCGAGGTTTACAGCTATGTCTGCAAAACGCGATACATTCTTCACCAGCGCCAAAATATGGTTTTTGGCAGCGGTGCCCGGATTCGAGAAATCGTAACGTTCTTCATACTCCACTCCTGATGCCATGGCCAGTATCTGACGAATGGTGACTCCCTTGTAAGCGCCTTCTGACAGTTCAGGGATATAGTCGGTGATCGGCGCATCCAGTGATTTGATTTTCCCTTCTTCATAGGCAATACCAACAAGAATCGAGGTGATTGATTTGGTCATAGACCAACCGATGTGACGGGTTTCAGGACGCATATTATTTAAATAGCGCTCATACACAATGTGGCCATCTTTCATCACCAGCATGGCATTGGTGTAGGTACGATCCAAAAATTCTTCCGCAGTATAGGTCTTGCCGTTGAAGGCATAGGTCAAATCCATATCAGCTTCAATTTTGGGCAATGGGAAGATCTCACCGGAACGTGGCACCTGCCGAGTGGTAAATAAAGTGTCCATGCTTCGGAATGTCAGGGAATTAACATGACGGTCCAACATATTCCAACGCAGATTTTGTACGGCGACAGGGACCTCAGACTCCGGCCCCACATTTGCAACCAACGGATCAATTATATTCTCGGCTTTAGATTGAAACGCTAGCAAAGAGCAGGACAAGATACCTAATAACATGGTTTTTTTAGGGATGCTTCTTATGTTCATTTGTATTCCTCAAGATGGCTTTAATAATTATTTTGTCGTGAATGGGTGTCTACTCAGGTATCACGGCTGCCAGGATCGATACCATGTTTGCCATTTTTTGCTTGCCTGTCATATCCCATACAGGGTAGTGGCAGGCATCAATAGGTTGGAGGAACCGTGCTTGCAAAAACCGAAGACCAGAGTCTACGTACTAATTCCGGCTGCCGGTTAATATCCATTTTGGAAAAAATACTCTTCAGTTGAATTCTCGCTGTGCCAATACTCACACCCTTTTGATCCGCATATTCCGCCAGAGTTTGCCCCTCCGCCAGGGCGACGGCAACGCTCGACTCCGCTGGCGTCAGATCATACAAATGTTGAACTTCGGTGGGGTTAAGTGGAACCTGATCCTGTCCTCGGAGATATACCACAACATGCTGTATACGCTTTAAGCCAGGCTCAGCATCATCATTTGCCAACTCTGGCATCGGTGCCAGCATGAACTCTATCGGGCCAGAGGTGGTGGTATTAATCGTCGTAATATGCCGGGTATGCATGGTTTTCATCGCCAGCATTTCACTCATACTTCCAAAGAAGAAACTTTTGTCTCTGGGTTTAGTGAAGTGCAACTGTTGATTATGAAGCATCAACGCATCGGAATGGGCAATCAAATGCTGCGCCGACTTATTGTGCCAAGTGACATTGGCATATTGATCCAACACTATTACCCCAGCTCGCAAATGGTTTAGAACATTTTCGAACATCTTATGTTGCCCATTGAGCTGACGAAAACTCTGCATCAATTGAACCGCCTGAGACAAATGCGGTGCCAGTGCATACAGAAACTGCTCTATGTCGTGATCATATGGGCGTTGATCATCACGATGGCGATGAACAATCAGACTTAAAAAGGTACTGTGCGGCATCTCGACATTCAGCATAATGCCGGTATTCAAGCCGGCACATGCCAATCGTTCCACAAAGCGATTGTATTCTGGACAACTCGAAGAAAACACCTCTTCATCCCTAAGTATTTGCAGCGGAGATTGTACTTCGAGTTGTAACCGAGGATTGTCGCTATTATTCACCCATTTATCATGCAACTTAGCTTGTTGAAGCGAAAACGAATCCCTGACTCCCCAGATCAGTTCGCAGCAGCCAGAATCCTGTTTTCTAAAAACCTGTAACGCGACACTGGTAACATCCATATGATCTCTTATGGCATCCAGTGTTTCTACCCAAGCCCCGGGTGAAATAACTCCGCGATAAATGTCAGAAAATAGCTGATTGTCTTGTCGTGATTGCATACCAAATCCCCGCTATTCTTATTTTTATAGGCCAAATTTACCGATGAAAACATCAAAAGCACTGCGACTGTGTTGCGTCACAAATCGAACCTTTGGCATTAGTGTGGTGTCTCAAATAAAACGCATATTAAGATGATCCGCCGGTTTAAAGTTGCGGCACAGGTATTATTCGGAAAACCGCGACCCACTCTTTTAACCTGAATCCGTGACTCCATAGCGGCGCAGTGCGCAAGCCATTGATTCCTCTTTGCTTGCCAAAAATTGGGGGGAACCTATGGGTGCACCTGCAATTTTTGAAAAACAAATAGAAATCAAGCTCTTACACCCTACATCCACTGGAGGAGTCACGGATTCAGGTCTTACTCCTTGCATCCACTGAAGAAGTCACTGATTCAGGAACAGTCATTCCCGATTCGCGTCAGAACCCTGTTATTTTTTAGAAAGTCTACGGCAATGGCTAAGCTGTTATTCTTTTTATGGATGCCGGGAATTACCTTGCTGTGCCCCTTTTCAATGACTGCCTGATTGACTGCATAACCCGCAAGACGTTACTGACTAAGACCTGAATCCGTGATTCCATAGCGGTGCAGTGCGCAAGCCATGGATTCCTCTTTGCTTCCCGGAAAATGGGGTAAACCTACGACTGCACCTGTAATTTTTAAAAAGCAAATAGAAATCAAGCTCTTACACCCTGTAGCCACTGAAGAAGTCACGGATTCAGGCAATAATTACGAATACAGCGATTTGAAAATCGACAGTTCATTGCCTTTAGACACTTCTCCTGAATTTCTGTTGTACCAGCTAAAGCGATATCAAACAATACTAGAGAAATTTATCATAGTAATTGTTTTTAACTATTACCTGCATCCACTCTGGAGTCACGGATTCAGGTATTAGACTAGACGTTTGCCGGATGATGGCAAGTTGAGAAAACCTTCTTCCCAGGCTTTGACCGGACGGGTCAGGTTACAGCAACAAGCTCTGTGGCTGAAGCAGAGAATGCTAATGAGGTACTGGAAACACGATGTACTCCCTGAACCCATGACTCCATAGCGGCGCAGTCTGCAAGCTGCGTATTCTGGCGAACTTGATCACCCGTTCCGGAACTATTTGATCACCCTAATCCCGTAACGCGTTCAAGTGGATATTAACAATCTGAGTGATCAATT
>JARRJP010000090.1:0-30600 GCA_037389025.1 Reinekea sp.
GAGGCTTGCGAACGTTGTTGAAAAACGGGTTTTAATCGGTGTTGTCTTGACGCCGGTTCCAGTGGATAGAAAGACTTTTGCAACAAACGTCCCTGAGGAAACATCGAAAGGAGAAAGACACATTATTGCGCTTTACCAGATACGCGGAGTCTATCCGGGAACCCCCCGGATCGCTGGGATTAAATGAAATGCTGGCTTGCGCTGAAAGCGTTAAAAATAACAACAGCATGGAAAGGAGTTTGTGCATCGGGTTCCCTTTATGAGAGTGAGAAATCAAGGGAACGTAATACGACTAAACGGCTGTACCGCCCGGAAACCCTTCCGGGAAATTACATAAATCGACATTCCATTACGAATGGTTGCAAAGTAACAATTTCGGGGAGCACTTTCAACTCTCAGGTGAAAATTTGTTTGTCAGGTTGGAGAGTTCAGCGAAGTGGGCGGCAGGCGTGTTGTGGGTGTTAATGGTTGTCATAAAGCGGTGTTTATAGTACTCAATTTATCACTGTATTAAAATGGGTATCTGTACAACTCTGCACTATCTACACTATTTGTTTTTCAAAAATTACAGGTGCCCCATAGGTTCATTGAAAATTTTGGCAAGCGAAGAGAAATTAATGGCTTGCGCACTGCGCCGCGATGGAGTCACGGATTCAGGTTTTAACTATGTTCAACTCTGCACACCATGTCTTGGATGGAGATTACATCTTTCGTTCCAAAGCACTTACAACAATTCAAGACTGTAATAACGGCGGTAGGGGTCTTCCCGGTAACGACCAAACAGCGGGCAGGGTTTGAAACCCGCGCTTTCATACAGTACATGGGCAGGTTTGAAGTAATCGATCGTCCCGGTTTCCAGGCTCAGACGTTTCACCCCCACCCTCTGGGCAGTTTCGATCAGATGATTCAGCAACAATCGCGCGACACCCTGGCGTAAAAATGCACTGGCTGTCTTCATTGATTTAACCTCGGCATGATGCGCATCAAGCAGTTGGATTGCACCACAACCGGCCAGTTCTGTATCAGCCCACACTGAGTAAAAATGGACATCCTGCTGTTGCAAACCACTAAGATCAAGCGCATGCCGACTCTCTTCTGGAGAGTGATCGGCCATATTGGACAGATGATCATTCAACAACAACGCCACCTCTGGCCCGGTCAGATCGTCTTTGATAATGCTGAATTTCAATGTTTTCTTCCTTTATTGAGATTGTTCTTTTGCAATTAGCATGACAAGCACTTTGATTTATGATTTTTTAACCTGTTATGCATCACTAAAACTACCCTGCTCTGCTAGAATCGGCAAATCATCAACCTGTAGGAAATACCGTTGTTTCAATCATTCCACTTACACCCCAAGCTGCTCTCTGCCATCGATAAACTCGGTTGGAGCCAACCCACTGATGTTCAGGCGGCCACGCTGGAAAAAGCACTCGATGGTATCGACCTGGTGATACAGGCAGAAACCGGCAGCGGAAAAACGGCGGCCTACCTGCTACCAGCCCTGCACCGGCTGCTCAGCGAAACCAAACCAAAGGGAGGTATCCGCATGCTGGTTATGGTGCCAACACGCGAACTGGCACAACAGGTAAAAAATGACTGTGATGGCCTGGCCGTCAATACCGGTTTGAAATCCGCGGTCATCCGCGGTGGTCAGGAATTTCAGTATCAGGCATCCCTGCTTCGCCGCAATCCGGACATCATCATCGCCACCCCAGGACGGTTGACCGAACATCTGAATAAAAACAGTACAGACCTTTACGATGTAGAATGCCTGGTACTTGATGAATGCGACCGCATGCTGGATATGGGATTTCGTGATGAAGTCCTTGCCATTGCCGCTGAGTGCCGGAACGGCCACCAGAGCATCCTGCTTTCCGCCACACTGAAACATAAAGGTGTTGCCAATGTTGCCAAAGATCTGCTGAAAGACGTTGAATTTGTTCAGGTGAAACCGGAGATCCTGCAGCAGAATATCCGCCAGCAGATTATTTACAGCGATGGCCCAGCTCACAAAGAAAAACTGGTGAATTGGTTACTGGATAATGAAACCTTTCAGAAGGCAATCATCTTCACCAAAACCCGTGTCCAAACAGACGAATTGGGCAAAGTATTACGCTTTCACCAGCGTAAAGTTGCCACATTGCATGGTGAAGTCGCTCAGGATGCTCGCAATAACATTATGGCAAAGTTCCGTGAAGGTGCGCTGGATGTCATCGTTGCAACCGATGTTGCTGCACGCGGCCTGGATATTGACGGTGTTGATCTGGTCATCAACTTTGACATGGCGCACAGTGGCGATGAGCATGTTCATCGTGTCGGCCGCACTGGCCGTGCAGGTCAATCAGGCCTTGCCATCAATCTGATTGCAGCACATGACTATAACCTGATGAATTCCATTGAGCGCTATCTGAAAATTCGTTTTGAGCGCCGCCTGATTGACCCTTTAAAAGCAAAATACACCGGCCCGAAAAATGTCAAATCCAATGGCAAACCCGTCGGTAAAAAGAAACCAAAAAAGAACGACAAAAAAGCCGTTCACAAAAAACCACACAAACCCGTCCGTAAATCCCGGTCGCATGTCAAAATCGACAGCCAGGTTGAAGATGGCGGTTTCGCACCATTAAAGAAAAAACGCCCGTCCTCACCATCTGAAGGCTGATGGCTATCAATGCCACCTGAATCCGTAACTTCGGAGTGGATGTAGGGTGTAAGTGCTTGGTTTTTGTTTGTTTTTCAAAGCGGAATCAATGGCTTGCGCACTAGCCGCTATGGCGGCGCGGATTCAGGTTCCTGTAACAAGGCCGCTATGATTTTCAAGCGGCAGTGTCACTGGATACTATCCCACCTATCTGATTCTCTCCCTTTGGTTCTCAACACTGTATAACTGGCGCTGTATCGATTTCGCATCTAACTTTAATAAAGGTGCCCTTAGGATGTGCGCTATCAACCTGTGACTATGACTGACCAGCCTGATACCAAACAAGAATATGTCGCCATTGCCCTGTCTGTTAACGCCAGTGCTGGTATTGTTTCGGCCGTTTTGAGTCCTGCTTCTGAACCAGGTGAGTTGAATATCGAAAAAATCATGCAACTCCTTAAGGAGCAGCAGGTTGACCACTGGCTGGTTTTCGAAGGCGCCATCGAAGATGTGTTTTATAAGTTCAAAAATAACCAACCGTGCCAAGCCACCATTTTCAGACAGCAACATGGTTGCAACCCTTTATATTTTACCAGCGAAAGGTGGCAGTCCCGTCACTGAAAACCAGCTCAACACCTTGCTTGATGATCACAAAATTGTGAAAAACAGGATCATTCAACAAGCCTTTCAGGAAGCCGTTTCTGCCAACAAAGAACTTACCCTGACTATCGCACGCGGCAAACCTTCCATTCCAGGGACAAACAGCCGTTTCGTTCCGTTGATTGATATTCCCACAGAAGATCATGGGCCGCAGGAAAATGAAGATGGCACAGTCGACTTTCTAGCTGGCAAGGAATATCTAACCGTCGGCGATGGAACCCCGTTACTGGAGCGCACCCCACCCACACCCGGTAAAGTTGGGATGGATGTATTGGGCCAGATTTTGTCGGCCCTGCCTGGACGGGAAATTCAGTTCTCAGACAAGATTGAAGGTGTCCGTTTTGATGCCAGTAATCCGAACCTGTTGATCGCGGATCGCGGTGGTCACCCGGTCTTTTTTGAAAATGGTGTACGGGTTGATAATACCCTGACATTCGACAATGTGGATCTGAGCACAGGTCATATTAACTTTGATGGCTCGGTGCTGGTTAAGGGCGACATTCGACCAGACATGAAAGTCAAAGTCAGCGGTGATCTGGTCGTCAAAGGTGTGGTTGAACGTGCTTTCATCGACGTAGGTCATAACCTCACGATCAACGGTGGCATACTGGGCGAGGCACAGATTGAATTCGATCCTGAAACCGAACTCAATGATGTTCAATACGAGTGTATCGTTTCTGCTGGCGGCAACCTGGAAGCACGCTACGCCAACCTGGTTCAGATAAAAACAGGCGGCGATATTTTTATCAAAGAGTATGCCTTTAACTGCGATATCGAGAGCCAAAGCGCCGTATACCTGGGCCAAAAAGGAGGTAAAGGTAATCTGGTTGGCGGGCAATGTAAGGCAAGGCGTGAAGTGGCAGCCCGGACACTCGGTAATAAAGCGTACCTGAAAACCAACATTCAGGTGGGTATTAGCCAGGCAGAATATAATAAATACCAGGATTTACTGTTTCTGAGACGCCAGCGCCTTGATCAGGCTCGAAATCTGCGAAAAATTCTCGATGACTTGAAAGCTCTCGGCCAGACCGAGCAACTGGGAAAACTGCAAATTGATAAAATGCTTCCCGAATTGCCATCTGATCATAAATGGTTCGGTCATGTTAAATAAATATGAACATCGAGCTATCACATTTGTAAACCAAGGTCGAAAAATCACGGCCCAAAAATAGGACACGACGATGACGGTTAAAATCATCATGACCGAAAAGGTTGTGACTCTGTCCCAGCACGATTCTTACCGCAAGGCTCAGGATCTGTTGCGACAATCGCCTTTCCACCACATTCTTATTGCTGATGAAGAAAATCATTTACTTGGCATCGTTTCCGACCGGGATATGATGAATCAACTGGCCCCACATCTAAGTAACCAGAACAGCAATGAACTCAATGACCTTTTTCCCCGACTGCGCATTGCGGATGTAATGACGCGCGACGTTATAACGGTTGACAAGGAAACACCTATTGATGCGGCTTCCGTTCTACTGCTCGAAAAGAATTTCAGTTGCCTGCCAGTAGTGAATCAACACTACAAAATCGAAGGTATTCTGACCTGGAAAGATCTGCTGAAGTACTATGTGTATTCGTGACATCCTGTATTCGTGACATCCTTGTCACCAGCAATAACCGAATAGACACCCAATAAAGCCCTCTGGGCATTTATAGGATGTCCAAACGATCACTATTAGCTGTTCCGAAGCAACCTGACATAGAACACACCACCAGCGACAGAGCCGGCATGCGCCTGGAACTTGACCCGGAAAGCGCTGCCATTGCTTATCATTGACGATGGAATATTGTAATCGACATCGAAGAACACTTTACCCCGACCACCAGTTAAGCCTACCGTTGCCAACTTAGTGTCATTAATCAGAATATCGAAATTCCGATCTTTGTCCTCACCAAAATAAGTCACCCTCAAAGTTGCACTAGCCTCTCCGTCCGGATCGAGCAGATAGCTGAAATAACCTTTTGCATCACGCCAGTAATGATCCAGATGGATACCAGTATTGGAGTCCTGACTTTCAATATAATGATCTGATTCCGGCTGTTGCTGACCTGGTTGCAGCTGATCAATGGTACGCTTCGCAAGTGCGGCTTCTTCGTCGGCCTTACGTTTAAGCTCTTCCTCAACATCCGCCCATTCCTTAGGTGTATATTGTGCAAAATACACTGAGTAGCGGCTATCATGTACCCGGAAAAACGGCTTCAAGGTGAGTGCAGTATCTTTGTTATAAGCTGATGGCGATAACGTGAACGTCAGCGGTGTATCCGCAACAGGTGAGATTTCGCTAAGGAAATCCGTGTCGTAACCAACAAGAATCGGGGACTCATTCAGTTTTGCCAACGTACCTTCACGGGGACTGTGATCCATTCGCGCACTACCGGCGATAAAATCAAGTGTTTCATCTGGGTATGGATTCGTTTCAGCAGCTAAAACAATTGGTCCGTGCATAATCGAATAATAATTCAAACCATCCGGTAACTGTTCAGCAGTTGTCCGCATCGGGAAACGAAGTTCAATACTGTCACCTTCCTGCCAATCGCGAGAAATACTGATGTACTGCCCTGGTGAGGCAGAAATGCTCTGTTGCTGACCATTCAGATGCATCGTCATTGCACCAGAAGCAACCCAGCCCGGATAACGGATATGCAGTGTAAAATCACCGCCACCATAAACAGTGATCGTGCTGCTGTCAGCATCAGGGAAGCTGGTTTCCTGACTGAAGTTAATACCGTTCTTCCAACTGACTTCCGATGCAACAAACATATTGATGTAGAAGTTATCACCCTTATGGGCGTATATCATCTCACCATATTTGCCGTGATTTTCAATGCCGGAGCCAACGCAGCACCACATGCATTCATCGTGCTTGGAATAAACCCGGTAATGATCCGGCCGCATCGGTGTGAAATAAACCAAACCACCGTGACTATTGTGTTGAGATGACAAAATATGATTAAACAAAGCCCGTTCGTAATAGTCGATATAGCGCAACTCACCGTCGTGATGATACAACGCCCGGCTTAACTTCATCATGTTATATGTATTGCAGTTTTCCGGCCCCTCAATGTTAGTCACCATCGATTTGAAATTATTTTTGTCATGGAAATGCTCAGCAACACTGTTACCACCGATCGTAACTGAACGTTCATTGACTACCGTATTCCAGAAAAACTTTGATGCATCTACCCAGGTTGAATCTGATGCCAGTGAACCAATGCGTTCATAACCGATGATTTTCGGAATCTGCGTATTAGCGTGTTTGCCGTTCAAGTCATCAGTACCGGACAACAATGGATTCAAAATGCTTTTATGCGAAAAACGGCGCGCAGCATCCAGATATTTGGTGTTGTTGGTCAGAGCATAAACATCGGCCAGAACTTCATTCATACCGCCGTGTTCACACACCAGCATGGACTGCATCTTGTCGTCACTTAACCCTGCGGTCAGATTAATAGCCCAGTCACTGAGTTTGATCAGCATGCTTCGTGCTTTGCTGTTGCCAGTATACAGGTAGGCATCGCGCAAACCGGCGAATACCTTGTGCAGGTTGTACCACGGTACCCACATATTATTCAGGCCAAAACCGCCTACCGACACAGTGCCTGCGGCAAGATCATTCCAATGACTTCGACCACCTGGAATACCACCGATATAGCCATCACCATGCGCGTTCTGCACCTGTTCCAGGGCATTGATCATGGTATCCAAACGCTCATGAATCTTTTCATTGCCGGTGGCAGCATAGCTAATGGACAAAGCAGTCAGGTAGTGACCACCAATATGCCCATCAAGACCGTCACTTTCCCAGTTCGGATAAGAACTGGCCGATGTGGCAATACCCGCCTCTCTCCGATAAGGCATTAATAAACGCTCAGGGTCAAGTCGCAAAAGATAAAGAATATTAAGGTCTTGTGCCTGCTTGAGCGGGCCGGATTTCAACCAGACCTGATTGATTGGCACCGATTGGTAACCGTCTTCGCTCAGGTCATTGACAACCGGAATAAGGCTCCATTGCTGGTTTAGGCCGCCCAGCTTCGTCCACTGACGGATATCACCACCGTTTTCCTCGCTCCTTTCAAAAACGTCCAAAACCAAGCCACTTAGCTTGGAAATAATCGTGAAATAGCCATCGCCGGAACTGACTATCGACCACAACTGGTTATCACCCCCCCAGTATTCGTACTGACGAATTTCACCGCCGGGTTCTTTACTGAAGTCATACACATCAAGGGATTTTCCGCTGTGTGCCGCTCGAATGGAATAATAATTATCGCCAACATGTTCAATATCAAATTGCTGGTTCTTGCCGCCCAGATATTGCCACTGCCAGACATTGGCACCATTTGATGTACTTATTGCTTCAACATCCATCGCCAAGCCACTAAATCTGGAATAAATAATGTAGCGGCCATTCATAAGCGTAATATTTTTTGCCATCGCTTGTTTACCCTCGAATGATCTATGAAAGCGCAGAGTTATTGATTATCAGAAAGCTCTACGGTCAGTAAAAACCAGTTCGGTAATGCTTGTCGCAATTTTCAGCACTTATCTGAAGTGGTTTTACAACTCTAATGTTGCTGCAGGCATCAATATCATGTTTGCATATTTTATTCTTGTTATCCGGCAGCAAGTTGCAGGTTGCAGTCTGTTAAAGTCACAGTCAAGCAGCAAGTTGGTTTTTGAGCTGTAGCACTTTTGACTTTAATATACAGCCAGTTCATCCATATCTCAGCGCTTGGTTTAAGTGTTTCTGAGAAAAACAGTAGGTATAATGGATGAATGAATTCAGAAATATTGTTTTAATAAAAATAACAAGAGCGTGAAACAATAAGTCAGGAAATGTTTTCATTTTGCCACGTTTCAAAGGTTCGCAAGTCCAGAACCGATTGCTCTTACTAAGCTTAACCCGATGCTGAGCGGTCCAATAGCATACAAAATCAGAAGGTGCTGTTTTGAAAACACAAATAGAAAGAAGAACGTTTATAAAAAGCTGTGCGGCGATTTCATTGATTCCGGTTTTCTCAAATCCGGTTATTGGTGCAGTATGGTCTGAAGAAAGCACTGCGCCGTTATCTGCAACCGATTTTAATATTGTTGCTTTCGGCGCGGTAGGCGATGCAACAACCGATTGCACTGCGGCCATTCAACGGGCGATTAAGGCCTGTCATCAAACAGGAGGCGGTCGAGTCATCATTCCGGAAGGGAAATTCTTGTCAGACACCATTGAACTGCTTTCCCAGGTGACTCTGCACCTGCAGGACAATGCCGAACTGATATTTAACGCTGGATCTGCCGGTTCAATGGCAATGATTAAAGCATTAAAACAGCAGAATATCGCCATCACAGGTACTGGTACACTCGATGCCAGAGCCCATAATGATTCGCAATGGTGGTACGGCAAGGGCTACCAAACCAATACCCTGCATAATGACGGTGCAGTCGCATCAGTCTTCGAAGTTGCCCAGTGTCAGGATGTAGCCTTTGAAGGGGTTAATGTTCGCAATGCGCCGCCATGGCTGATCAGACCCAGCAAAAGTTTGCGGGTTGATATGAACAATGTCGCGATGGTCTCATAATTCAACCTGAATCCGTGACTCCAAAGTGGATGCAGGGTGGAAGAGCTTGATTTCTATTTGTTTTTCAAAAATTGCAGGTGCACCCGTAGGTTAATTGAAATTTTTGGGAAACAAAGAGGAATCAATGGCTTGCGCACTGCGCCGCTATGGAGTCACGGATTCAGGTGAAAAGTTAATCTGTGCCAGAAAAAGCAATGGCTTATCACGTCTATCTATAGGATAAGCCTTATTTGACAGCCAAAAAGGCACACCACCGATTTTGGATTGAACCGGAGACGTAACAGGTTTGTCCGATAAATGGATTTTCAGTGCAGGCAAACGGTTTTGCTCCAAAAGCGAATACCATTTTCCCAGTTTTTCGGCATCTCCGATGCCTCATCATTTTCTACAACAATCTGTTGAGTTTTTTGAGAAGAAACATCAGGCTGAGCAGATACTGCAGGCCGGGCTTGCTGTAATTTCCATCTGCCAGTTTGACGACTCATCAACTTCAGATAAAAAAACACAATAAACACGATACCGATTACAAAAATAAACTTCATAGAAGCCATCTCAGATTTGACGAACCCTGTCACAAATTTCGCACGAGTTTATACATAGAAAATGAAAATGAGCACCGGAACTATTTTTGCGGAGGAATTGCGACTTTTAGCTCCAAAATTATTCCCAAACAGATATGAATTTCATACTTGCCTATTCGCGTCAATCCCCGAAAGCAGAGCAGAAAGTAAATTCTGCAAATTACCTAATGTCTCTACATTCTTGTCGAAGGTTAAAGGTTACCTGAATCCGTGACTCCAAAGTGGATCTAGGGTGTAAGAGCTTGATTTCTATTTGCTTTTCAAAAATTGCAGGTGCACCCATAGGTTCACCCCAATTTTTGGGAAGCAAAGAGGAATCAATGGCTTGTGGCGAGAGAATTCAGAGTACGTGAAACAGAATGGCAAAAAAATGCAGGATCGCACCGGCAAGAACAAACAAATGCCAGATAGCATGATTCAGCGGAATACGCTTGTTGACATAAAAGAAAACGCCACCAGTATACGCCAGTCCACCGGATACAAGCAGCACCAAACCAGAGGCTGAAAGGTTCTTAATCAGGGGGCCGATGGCGATCAGCACAACCCAGCCCATCAGCAGGTAAAGGGTCACCATTAATGCCTTGATATGACGTGCTGGCGATAGTTGCAGAACAGTGCCAAGAATCGTCAATCCCCAAACAACCCCGAAAATGGACCAGCCCCAATTGCCGTTAAGCGTTACCAGAGTAAAAGGAGTATATGAACCGGCAATCAGATACAAAATGGCCAGATGATCAACCTGACGTAAAACCTTACGCACGGCATCTGGTTGGATGGCATGGTAAAGTGTTGAAGCGAGGAACATTAAAACCAATGTTGAGCCATAGACACTGGCGCTCACCACCTTCCACGCATCGCCCTGACCTACAGCAACAACAAGCATAACGACAAGGCCAACAACCGCCAACAAGGCCCCTATACCATGCGTTATGCTGTTCATCCATTCTTCTAGCAGGCTATATCTCGGTAATACTTTTTCCATCAACTTGCTTCCAATGCTATGGCTAAAACCAAATATAATATACGAGTGTATATTATTTAGAATCAACCTCAACTGTTAAGTTACCGCCAGAGGTCATTATAACGCTCTTGAAATGGTAGCCACCCTATCCAGTCTGACTATTTTTTGCACAAAGGGTTCACAAATAATACCTGGGAATACCTGAACGCCCAGTAAATCAGAACCATTCGTGCTGACTGTCGAACAACCTCAGATCAGCAAAATTCACGCTAGTGTAGTGTCTTGAATAAAACCTGTATTAACCTGAACCCGTGACTCCATAGCGGCGCAGTGCGCAAGCCATTGATTCCTCTTTGCTTCCCAAAAATTGGGGTGAACCTATGGATGCTGAAAAACAAATAGAAATCAAGCTCTTACACTCTGCATCCACTGAAGGAGTCACGGATTCAGGTATTTAAAAAACAAATCAGTAAACAGGGTGGCATTACTGTCCCGATCACTATCAGAAGCTGATGAACCCCGATAAACATTGCGGTCGGCATCAATATAACCGTTACCAGAATCCCAATGCGGCTTAGAGGCATTGTCGAAGTAATTTCCTTCGACTTTTACCTGAGCACCATCACTGACACCAATGGCAAAATAAGGTACGTCTTTCCACAAGCTATTGAAAATATGTACCCGGCTGTCGGATCCCGATACCTTCGGATTACGACCATAGACATTGAGATAGTCATTGTGATGTTCGGTGACATGCGAGTCAGAAATAATCTGCGTATAGGCATGTTTACCACCACAATATTGCGGGTTGGCACCATTAAACCGGTTCCAGCTCAGGGTCACATTTCGGCTGTCGTACATATCAATATGACCGTCACTGATTAACCGGAATAAAACATGGTCAACCCAAACGTGGCTGGCGTTATACATAGAAATACCATCACCCGCTTCGATCAAACCGGGGTTCACATTCTCAATTGCCAGGTTACGGATGATGACGTTGCTGGCATCACGCATATAAAGAGAACCGCCTACAATCTTGGAATTGGCACCCATGCCCTCAAGCGTTTTATTTGATTTAACCACCAGTTTGGTTTCGTTCCGGGTGCGAGTCACCGTTGAATTAGAGGTTGATCCCAGTTCAGTACAGGTCTGATTACCGACCGGTACCCGGAAGATGGACTTATTGGTTTCCCCCAGATACGACGGGCACTGAATCTGACATGCCTGTACAGACCGGTTCGAAGTGCGACAATCAATTGTTGTATTCGCAGCGATCTGAATAACAGCAGCATCGGATGAACTCAACGCAGACTTCAATGCAGAGCAACTGTTGACCGTAATTGGGCTTGCATTACCACCACCGGTTGTTGTGGACAAACCATCACTACCACTTTGTGCGGCAAAACCAATCAGGCCAGTATCTCGGTCAGGATCATTGGAAGATCCGTCGTCAGAATTATTGCAATTACCATCAAGAGGATTGAAATACCAACGCTGTGAAGAATTGCCAGCATCATCATTCTGATAAATCTGCGCACCGTTATTCGAGCTGCCCACAGTCAACGACTTGCCGCTGTATCGGGATACAACATTAAAAGCACCAGTCGAGGCCTGCTTTAACTGCCATTGCTGGTTAATACCTCCATGGTAATCATATTGCTTGATCGGAGCACCATTTGACTGGGACCACCCCCAGACATCCAAGGAACGGCCACTGTGAGAAGCAATAATTGACCAATACCCATTACCCAGATCGGTAACAGAAAATGACTGGTTTGCACCACCGTTCGCTTGCCATTGAATAATATTGGCACCGTTCGTAGTGGATTTTTTCTCAACATCTACTGCTTTGCCGCTGCCATAATTAACAATTGCGTATTTATGACCGCTAACCGGCATAGCAGTACACTTCGTTGTTGCCAATAGCGCAGTGGCAGAGTTATGCACTGCTTTGGTTTCTTCTGTAGATTCATCCATCGGGCTACAGGACGATAAGGCGAACATAACCCCCATAACTACTCCAGCTGATGAGCTGGTAAATCGAGTAACACTCAGACTTTTACTGAGATAAAACTTCATTATGTTAATCCCCATTTTCATTATTGTTATACCTGCCAATTCCCCACATTATTGTTATACCTGCCAATTTCCCACATACCGCCTGATTTCTATAGCACACCAACCAAACGACATTGAGAATTGAAAGGAACCGGGCTACCCAAACGTGGCATAAAAACAAACATACATGTTATTAGACTGCAATTATCACTTGAGGGCAGACCTTGAGTTATTCAGAATGTGAACCAAAGCTGTATTCTTTAAGCTTTTCGCAAATATTTGATATGGACTTCAAAAATATTAAACATCGAATAAAACTGAAACGGATGCCTGAGAGATGATTTTTCAACCAAAGACGTTAGCAGGATTAAAACTATACTTGTCATTTTAAAATGTATTACTATCAATGCATGTTATCGAACGTGCCCTTAAACCAGCGCAGAGGTCTCACTGGTGAAAGCCCTGATCGCTGCAGATATTCCTGGCTCAATTCGAGTAGTACAAAAAAACGGTTTTCTGTTTCATGGCCATGAAATGGACGATGAGGGTGAAGAATTGGAATGTTGGCAACAAACAATCAGGAATTAGAGGAGTTAAAAAAGTGAAGGTCGCCATATTCTGTGGTTCAAAAACCGGAAACAATTCTGTTTATAAGGAAGCGACTCAACAACTGGGTAAGTACTTCGCGGCTCATAAAATCGATATCGTTTTTGGCGGCGGTCATGTCGGTCTGATGGGCATTATCGCAGACAGTGTACTGGAAAATGGCGGCAAAGCTTATGGCGTTATTCCACATCATCTGGAATCAAAAGAAATTGCACACAAATACCTGACTGAGCTAACGGTTGTATCGGGTATGCACGAACGAAAAGCAGCCATGAGCGAGATGTCGGATGCCTTTATTGCCCTGCCTGGTGGTGCCGGTACGCTGGAGGAAATTTTTGAAGCATGGACATGGGCACAGCTTGGTTATCACCATAAACCCTGTGCTTTTTTTAATGTACAGGGTTTTTATGATCCGTTATTTGACATGATCCAGCAGATGGTAAAACAAGGCTTTTTAAATTCAGATTATGCCAACATGCTGATTAAAACCGATTCCCCTCAAGCCTTGGTTGAACAAATACAGATTTATCAACCACCACTGTAAAATGGGATTAAGGGTATCGGTAGAGGAGCCTTACAACTTTCCTGGCCCTCTTCCGGTACTCATCAAAACTCGCCTGAATGGAATCACCAGGCAACTGACCGGGCTCTAATTGTGGGGACACTTACTCTTAATCTACCCATCTCTGATAACATCTCCATCTCTGATGCTCAAGCCTTAGTTGAACAAACACAGATTTATCAACTGATATTTGACGGACCGCACATAGAGCTCAGACAGGCATCGCTGAACAAAACCCAAAATTAAATCATAGCCCGATATTTCTCGGGTTATTTCTTCAAAAATTCAAATTCTTATGTGTATTTCAATCGAATCGCTGAGATTACCGAATTCCGCGCACGCGGAACCCTTCAATCCCGTTGAATTCAGCCATTGTGTTATGGGAGGGACGTTAAGTCAGGCAAAAATCCATTGAAAGTCGTCGTCGGTATCCGAATTGGGCGCAGGCGCGTTTCACGGATTCCCATGTGCCTGCAAAGGTTTTAAATGAGGACTCGAAGTGTTGAGTGCTGTATATCCAGTTTTTCGGGTTGATATTCACCTGTCCAGTCCAGTAGGTTGATTTGGCTGTTCTTGTGTTTTTTCTGTCTGCTGAGCGCTTTGAATGCGCTTTTTGGCGGAGGTGTAGTCGGATTGTTCTGGCGTTTCGGCCAGTTGAGCACGAACGGGGTTGAGATCAACATAGGCCATACAGGCGGCCAAAGCCTGTTCATCCAGCAGGGCTTGAGATTTGAAGCGGCTTTCCCAAAAATGCCCGGTGCATTGGTCTTCTTTGTTGGCTTTCCGGGAAATCCCTTCGTTCAGTACGCGCATAAACCAACTGAGATCGCCCAGACGGGCTCGCCGTTGTTCAGCTAATTCCTGAATCACTTGACGCTCGGCATCGCAAAGCGGTTCCTGATTGAGACAACGCTGAACCAGTCGATTACCTCTGAACAGACTGAACCAACGGTTCAATACATCATCCGTGGATAGGCGGGCTTAATCCGATGCATTGATGTGCAGTACGACATGGTAGTGGTTGGACATCACCGCATGGGCACAGACATCAATACAGAAAATCTGACCTAAATTCTGGATACGTTGCTCGATCCAGCCGCGTCGATGTTCGTAATCAACCCCCGTTTCATGATCCTTTCCGGCGAGAAAGGCCCGCCGGACACAGCGGGAAACACAGTCCTGAATCCGTGACTCCATAGCGGCGCAGTGCGCAAGCCATTGATTCCTCTTTGCTTCCCAAAAATTGGGGTGAACCTATGGGTGCACCTGCAATTTTTGAAAAACAAATAGAAATCAAGCTCTTACACCCTGCATCCACTTTGGAGTCACGGATTCAGGACAGTGATAATAAGGTGTTGTGTCTAATGAGACCTGCTCGCTCCTTGGCTTGGGCATGAGTCGGATCCTTGGTTGAAATAAATACTGTATATCCAGCCAGCTTTCAGCAAGTAAGTCACCTCTTAGAGTGCCTGTCCCAACTCATACTGATCCATTAGCCGTCCTAGGCGAATGCAGCTAAACTAGTGAGTATTCAGGCAAGAGTGGCTATGGCTGTCAGCATCGCAATACCGGATATAAAGAGGTCTTAAACTCCCCTGAGTTCGTTCAGCAGTTGATTTTTTAGGGGCATTCCACCCGCGAAAAAGGGGCGGAGTAAAATTTCACGAGAATCGCGTCCCAACAGGCTGTAGAGTCATTGTGGTAGTCATGATGCAGAGTGAACGAGCAGCTTAGCTGCGATATTCAATGCGGAATCGTAACGGACGCAGGGCAATTGGGGCCTACTAATTTTCAGTGCAGGCGAGTCAATTTTGGGGGCTCAAATACCCCAAAATTTTTTACGCGATAGCGGCACTCTTGAGGATTTTTTTGTGATCGATAGACATAATTTCTCAAAAGTTCAAATATTGGTTTTGGCCTTTATACTAATATTTATAATTAACCTAATTAGTTTTTATGTATTAAAAACATCGTACGACAATACATTAGAGCAAGTAAAAAGCGAAACAAAAACAAACAGCTATCTTGTTTCTCAATGGATCTTGGAATCATTTAAAATACCTAAATTAATACTGCAACAACTTACTTCAAATACAAAACCTCATGAGCTGATATATCCTATAATCAATCAGAGGGAGCATGATAGCAAAACAGCATTAGTAAAAGATCTATCAAAATTAAGTGATAAGATACTATTCCTTGGTTTATTTGATAAAAACTGCGTCATCACCCACACCTCAATAGGTGTTAATCTTGGAAGAAATCTAAAAAACTACCCTTATTGCGGAAAAGCCTTTGAGAAACCTTATGAAAAATTAAAGACAAGTAACATGTCTGTATCTTCAACAAACCAAATGAATGTAACAGTAACATATCCAGTCATGGAAAATAAAAATACTATGGTTGGGTTTGGCTTGATAGGTTTAGATTTATATTTTTTTCAACATTGGTTAGACAAGCTTATCAGTAATGAGGCCAATAAAGATATTGCTATTAGTATTTTTGATCTTAATAGAATGCTTTTGGCTCGCGTACCTTTTGTTAAAAAGTCCATAGGAAAAAGGCTAGACAATAAAATTCTTGAGGAATTCACAAACTCAAAAAATACCTCAGAGATGTCTATTCATGTAGTTTCCCCTATAGATGGAGTTGACCGAGTGTGGACGTTTCGAAAAATTGAAAATCTACCCTTTGTTATCGTTGTAGGTTTACCTGTAGAAACAGCTATGGATAAATGGCGGGTAGAATTGAGCTATTTTATAATCGCAAATTTCTTATTTATTATTTTAATACTATTTACTGCATATAAATTCATCCAAAACAAAAGCCTTGCCTTAAAGATGGAAAAACTCGCTATTACTGATAAGCTGACGGGTATTTATAATCGAACGAAACTGGAAGATGTTTTAAGCCATGAATTAGCAAGAGGTAAAAGATATTTGCATAAAGTTGGCTTAATTATAATTGATATAGATTATTTCAAACAAGTTAATGACACTTATGGTCATCAGGTAGGTGATAGTGTTCTATGTGATTTTTCTAATTTACTGAAAAACAGCTGTAGACTTACTGATATAGTTGGACGCTGGGGAGGGGAGGAGTTTTTTATAATAACTCCCGAAGCCGATAAAAATGGGATAATAAAACTTGCTGAATCAATAAGAAAAATAATTGAAAAATACCATTTTCCTGGTGTTGGACAAAAAACTGCTAGTTTTGGAGTATCAATAAGCGCAGATGGCGATGAGGTAGAGGATTTTATAAAAAGAGCTGATGAAGCACTGTATGAAGCCAAAGAGTCAGGCAGAAATAAAGTTCGTTTTCATTCGATAAATGCAACTTCTGAGGCTGTAAATTAGGCCGTTTACCAGCCTATCCTTACCCACAAGGAGGCTAGGCAAAGTTGCGCGTGATGCTTTCGACCCACTGACTGCCATGTCCAGTTTGAGAGTAAACCGGAAAGTGAAGACTGGCATTGGTGATGCGCTGGTTACGACGCAGGGTAGCGAAGTCTGAGATAACGTTTATCAGGCTTTAACCTGAACCCGTGGCTCCATGGTGGCGCAGTGCACACGTCATTGATTCCTTTTTTCCCAAAAATCGGGGTGAACCTATGGGTGCTTGAAAAACAAATAGAAATCAAGCTCTTACACCCTGCATCCACTGAAGAAGTCACGGATTCAGGTTGAAATAATTCTGACCAAACAAAAACGGGCGCATCAGATGCGCCCATGTCGTTTAGAGGCTGTAATAGTATCAATAATGTCCCAGGTGATAAACAGACAGGTTACGCCAGTATGAATGAGAACCTTTAGTGCTTAACAAGACGTTGTGTGCATAGGTGTTGTATGCAGCATAGGCGTTGTATGCATTTTTGTCGTTATCAGTATTCTTAGGTGGCGTAACAGTTTTACTCAGTGACTTGCCGTTGGCGAAGACAACGATAACAGAGCGGTCAACCAGGATGCGAACATCAACAGTTGTCTGTCTGTTTTTGAACAAAGGAATGAACTCATCACCAACTGAAAGTGTCTGGCCATCAAATGTGATTGGAATGCCCGCGTTACCGCGGCAGTCAGCCAATACTTTCATGGTCATGCTGTCGGCATCACTCAGATCCAGTGTTGCGGTCACCTCAAAGGTGCGATCTTTGATTGGAAGCAGTTTGGTATCAGAAACTTTATAAGCTTTTTTGTTGATCAGAGTGTTTGTTCTCAGGTTAGCAACACGTTCGTCCGGGGCGGTATAAGGAATACCATCGACCAGCGAGATAGTACGAGGGAAGGTGGTAACGCCATTCCAGCCTCTTGGTCTGTCATTCCAGTCGGAGCGAGCATCGTGACCCAGAATCCAGCCTACAAATGTACCTCCGTTTTCTCTCTGAGTGGCATTAATCGCATAGAACGAACGACCATATTCAAAGTAACCTTTAGCACCTTCGTATTCATCTGGGGTGAATTTGCCTGTATAGGGATCAAATTTACCAACAAAATACTGAACGCCCTGATTGTTGTTTAAACCTCTCAGATTACCTTCACTTGCCTTGCGTTGCGCACCAAAAAACAGGATGTCTTTATCACCAACCTGAATCAGGTTAGGTGTTTCAAGAATACCAGGGCCGCCATCTTCAAAGGCAACAGGGTGACGGAACATATCACCGACATATACCCAGGGTTCTGCCCAGTTGTCAGGGTTGGATGGTTTCAGCAGCGCGATGACACCCTGCCCTACACGACCGGGCACCGCAGTGCCGGCTACAATCAGGAAGTGTTGACCGTCACGTTCGATCAGGATCGGGTCACGCATGTCATAGCGGTTGACAATCTGTTCGTTATTAATGGAATCCCATTTGTTTTTGTAAACATTACCGTCATGAATTGTATAGCGCTTGGTGTTCCAGTGATCCAGATTGTCATCGCTGCTAATCGCCATCACCGTCGGCGGAACAGCCAGGAAGCTATCGAAGCCATTTTCACCGGTTCCGGTGGCTGTCATGAATGCGGCGGTGACTTTTCTACCACTGCCTTCAGGATCCGGAATTTTGAATGAAGTCACAGAGCCTGAGAAGTTGTGGAAATATCCTTCTTCAGGTCGCGGCTCAAGCGCGATCGGATGGTTAGTAAACCGTCCCTGATTATCTATAACCAGATGGCCCCAATGCATATGGTTCCAGCGGTCCGCAAACGGGTTGTGCTGGAAGAAAATATGGATGTCGCTGCCATTTTCATCATAAGCAAGGTAGGCATCGTTGTTCCAGCCGGCGATCGGGCCAGGGAAAACGACAGGTCGGGTTGTGTCAGTACTGGCGATTCTTGCCAGTTCCTGAACAGATAGCTCAGCGGCTGTCAGATCTTTTCCAGCACTATCCTGCAGAGTTAATCCCTCAGCCGCTGTGTAGGTATATTCATCACGTTGCAACCAAAGCTGGTGTGACGTGTGAGACAGAATGCCCGGCGAATTCATTTCCACGCTGGGCACCAGATCTGCCAGATAAGCACGGCCGCCTTTGGTGCTGGCCGTGTTATCCAAGTATTGCTCCAGGCTTGACAGGCAGCTTTCTGCGCTAACTTGAGTGAAAGCAAGCACTTCTTCACGTGCCTGACCAAAGATCTGGTTATCAGAGTAGGTCAGTTTTCCCAAGAGATAATGAGAGCGTGTACCATTTGCCAATCCGAATAAACCCTGAAGGTTGGTGCAGTCCCGGACATCCAGTGCAGAAAAATCTTCCTGAATGGCGTCTTCTAATGCTTGTTGATAGTCAGCCGCATAAACATACAGCGGCGAGCACACCAATGAAAGTAAAAGAGCTGATACCCCTGTCTTACTCATGAATTTCTCCTAGATTTAAATTAGATTTATTAACGATTTATGTATTTCAGTACTTGCTTAAAAATAAAAAGCATCCGTCAGGATGCTAACGTTTGTTAATTATTTCCGATTTTATATTACTTTAAGAACTGCACTTTCCAAGCCCTATCCATCCGAAAAATAACTCATCTTCGTAGTACCTTCCTTTCATGAAGGTAATGGAATTATAACTTTATGAAAATTATTTAGTAGATTGGTTTTCTTAAAGGTTCCTCCTTAGGAGTTAAAATATGGTTATTATTTCTATCAGAATAAATCCTTAAATCATTGGTTTTTTATTCGAGAGAAATAGTTTTTTTAATTTATTTAGTGATTAAGAACAAATAAACGATCATCATAAATAAAGCACATTTTTGACATAATTCATCAAATTTCATCTATTTTTCGGATTTAAATGGAAATAAAACGATTTTAGGAAATTCATGACCTATTCGTTGAAGGTAGGATATTTTCCAGAATTTAATTTTCTTACCGGACCGTAACGCACGCTATTTTGGATTGTAACTTTCAGAAATACATAACACTTCTTTAAACTGTATTTACAATAATAATTAGTTATAAACAAAATAAATTCTCATATTTTTTAAGTCTGTGTAAAACAAGAAACAAAAAATCGTGAAGTGTTTTTAAGGCTGTATGAAACCTGGAACAAAAAATAGTGAAGTGATCTTAATGTTGTATCAAACCAAAAACAAAAAAGTGTGAAGTAATCTTGATGTTGTATCAAACAAAAAACAAAAAATAGTGAAGTAATCTTAATGCTGTATCAAACCAAAAACAAAAAAGCGTGAAGCACTTTTAAGGCTGCATGAAACCAAAAACAAAAAAGATGCGAAGTAATTTCAAGGCATGAGATTAAAAGAAAAAATTGTGAAGCGATTTTAAAAATTTAATTCCATCCTAATTTTAAGGTTATCTTATGCATTAGAAATATTAAGATGATGAAAGTTCAAACCAATATAAATCCCAGGCATTATCAATCTTAACTTATCGATAACACTATTTTTCTTCAGGGAAGGAAGTCGTTAAGCCGTTCAAAAAACCTTTCTGTATAGCAAGGTTTTTTTCTCAAATAAATTAAAAAGTTAATAGCATTCTATCTCTTAAAATTAAGAAATCTTAATTTTTTAAAGAGTGATTATGATTGTCTACCTGGAATAAATGGAGAGCAAAACTCCATACTGAATAGTGTTTTTATTGCAGACTCGTACTGAAGAATTTTGTGCGGCGTCATTAGACTGTTGTTATAACACTTAAAAACTGGTTGACTCCTAAGTTTGACCATACGCAATATGGCAGTTTTGGTACTGCATACAACTCAGGCTTTTGGTGCAACCACCCGTCTAAAGGATTGGAATACACAAACTGATGAGCAGCGATTGCCGTGCTAAAGGCTATTTTTATGAGCGTACTGAAGCGCTGCTTAACGCCAGGAAGCATCACATAATGCAGAAGGAATTCATATCACCAAGACCAAAGATGCATTAGACCTGAATCCGTGACTACATAGCGGCGCAGTGAGCAAGCCATTGATTCCTCTTTGCTTCCCAAAAATTGGGGTGAACCTATGGGTGCACCTGCAATTTTTGAAAAACAAATAGAAACGGATTCAGGTTTCACATTAACATTGGTGGACCACCTGATCGGCTTGAACGATCAGGCGCTCAACCCGTCAGCAACCGACTGCCCAAGCACAGCGACTTCGGCGCCCTACTCGACAACCGTCTGCCGTTCTGGGGCAACCGCTATTACATCCACGACGACTACGGCTACATCACCGAAATCGAACGCAGCCAGAACCAAGCCATCGTTCAACAGCTCACCCATAATCCCGAATCCGTGCTTCCATAACGGCGCAGTGCGCAAGCCATTGACTCCTCTTTGCTTCCCAAAAATCTCAATGAACCTATAGGTACAGCTGCAATTTTTGGAAAACAAATAGAAATCAAGCTCTTACAGTCTGCATCCGCTCTGGAGTCACGGATTCAGGTTCCACTCAATTTCCGATTCACATAAGGCTTTTATCCTTGGTAGCGATCACTGCCAACGACTAAATGGCAGTCCTGTACCATCGCGGTGTCATCAGCCATTATCAGGTAGCAATAACCAGAGTCTGCCGAAATGCTTAAGCGCATTTGCATTGTTATGCGCTTGTTCACCGATGCCGTAATAAATATCTACATGCCCAGGACCTTTTATGGCTGCACCCTTATCCTGTGCTAACAGAAATCGGTATTCATGGCGGATCAGACGCCCCTCATCATCTAGCACTGGTATTAACCCTAATAGAACAGAACCCAGGGGAATAACGCTAGGGTCTACTGCAATAGAATATCCAGGTGTCAGCGGAACATTTGCCGCACCAACTGGATTGCCCTCTCTTTCTGTAAAAAACAGGTAACTTGGATTTTGTCCTAATAATTCCTGCTGTTGATCAGGATGGTTGCTTAACCAGTTTTTTATCGCAGTGGCTGAAATTTTATCCTTGGCTATTTCACCCTTTGCAATGAGGATTTTACCCAGGCTTTTATAAGGGTGTCCGTTACCACCGCCCCAGGACAACAGGCTTTGTTTTCCATCGGCGTATTCCACAACGCCAGAGCCTTGAACCTGAAGGAAAAAATTATCTATCAGGCTATCGCTATAGGCGATTTCCAGCCCCATTCCTTGAAGGGCACCACCAAAATCAATTTGCTCGCGATCCGGCATCAGGCCATCGAAGGCGTCTTTGGGTGGTTTGCGATAGAGTGGATACTTATATTGCTCATTCGGAGTTCGGCTGACTTTCATAACAGGTACGTAATAACCGGTATATTGAAGATTGCCGCGTTTATCTGCACCCTGTAGCTGATACAACTTAAGGCCGGGATTTGATGCAGGATCTTGCAACCATAACTTCATTTGCTCGATGGTACTTCGCAATTGATCAGTAGAGACACTCAGGTTGTCCAGTTGATATTGCTGTTCGGCAACAGATGGACGACTCAGATAGCGCAGTTGTTGATCCAGACCCTGTAACAGTTCTTCAGAGTTTTCCGACCAAGTCGGCCAGGGCATACTCAGTTGATATAAATCTGATTGTTTTCGCAGTTGAGTGTCTCGCCCATTACCCTCGAAGTGATTGGAGGAATCAATTTCCCATAGCGTACATGCTGATAATGTCAGGCTTAATAAAATACAAAATGTTTTTTGGTATGTTGGCATGAAAGTCCCGGTCTGTATCCGTTGCAAAGCGGACGATTATAGTCAGTATGGCTACCTTTTAATTTGAAATAGTATGGAATTTTAGAAAAAATATTAAGTAAATGCCTTCAAGGGGCATTTTAGTGTGTCAGAGGGCTTGAGTTAGGTGTAACTATTCTGATTCAGGATAAAACTACTTAAACTCTGTATGTTTGTCGAAGCTGATTTTTCAGCAATCTGCGCGTTCCTGTCTAAATTTCGCTCAAAAAGACAGAAATATGCATCTCCAGGCAAGCAAAAACATCAAATCCAGTTGAATTCAGAGTCGATGCAGTGCACAAGCCATTGATTCCGCTTTGCTTCCCATAAATTGGGGTGAACCTAGAGTGTGCACCTGCAATTTTTGAAAAACAAATAGAAATCAAGCTCTTACACCCTGCACCCACTCTGGAGTCACGGATTCAGGTTAATATAGGTTTTATTTAGGACGCTACACTAGATGAGTAACTGCAGTGCTCCTGAAATACGAAGCACTACAGTTAACGCAGCCATCCTACTTACTGTTCTTCACGGGTCGATAAAAATTCGCCCAATGAGTAAAAGCAGAAGCACTACGAGTCTGAATCCAAACTTTGCCGGTTCCAGAGAACCGACAGACAAATCCTTCACCGGAAAAGAACAGAGATTTGTAACCACCGACCTTGGCGATTTTATATTCCAAGCCTTCGGTAAAAGCAACGATGTTTCCGGTATCAACAACATAAGCACTCTTAACATCGATTTCGATAATGGCGCCGTATGTGTTAAACCATAAGTCACCCGTACCACTGCAGCGAATCAAAAACAGACTTTCTCCAGAAAAGAATCCCTTGGTTAAACCTTGCCATTTGGTTTCAATGGTGACTCGGGAGGTGGAGGCAACATAGGCAGAGTTTTGCAGGAAAACCGTGTTGCGTTCCAAAAACAGATGTGAGAGATCGCCTGGGGTGCCCGGTGCAATACCAATTTCACCGGGAATATTCTCCGCTTTGAATTCGTTGATGAACACTTTCTCACCAGTCAAAAACCGTCCAAACCCACCTTTGACTTTTGTTTTCATCTTTATGTGGGTGTCCATTGTCGCCATGGCAGAGGCTTCAACTTTCAGTATTTCACCTGCGGGTATTTTTACCGTCAGAAAACCATAGTCGGGTTTTCCATCAATACGGAAAATCATGCCCTTCGGATTTTTCGGCTCGTATGATGCTGAATGCGCTGAATGCGTAGTCTCACTATCCTTTGATGCAACTGACTGCTGCGTTGCCGGTTTCGCTGCCATTGCCTGGCTTGCTCTGTTCTGGGCAACAGCTTCTGCTTCATTGGTTTCAGCCCGGCAGTCAATATTCAGTTTCTTCAATGTAGTCAGATAACCCTTGGCCTTGTCCCGATCAAGACCGGCTTTAATGACCCGAGGGGCATCCGTAAAAATAGCTTCGGCTTTTTGCTGTGGAATTTTAAATGCCTTGGCGAGGCTTTCGATGGCTTGCTCACGAGTCACACCATCAAGTAATTCACCAGTGATGACGATATTGTAGGTCTTGGTGTCCATTGTGCCTCTCCTTAAGCTTTGCGAGGTCGTAAACTTGGCGTTAAAACATTGCCAAAGCTCTGAGGATTATGAGACTGACACCAGACGGTGCCACGCCCGTGGAACTTGCACACCAAACCTTCACCACCAAGGAAAGAATTAATCCAGCTTTTACCAGCTTTGGTGATGGTGAAGTCGAGCGTTTCATTAAACGCGACGATATGCCCGGTATCAACGATATACTCGCCATCCACTTCAACAGGATAAATAGCACCAAAGGAAGAGACGACGACCTTGCCGCGCCCGTTCAAATTCAGCCAGAAAATATTTTCACCGGAAAGAATTGACTTAAAACCCTGCCAGCCAAGGTCAATTTCGATACTGTCTTCACAAGCCATGTAGGAGCCACCCTGTACGATCAGACTTTCACCGTCCAGTTCCATCACCTCCATATCTCCTGCCAGGCTGGTGCCAAACCAGATTTCCCCAGGCTGGCCGCCTGAATCGAAATGGTTCAGAAACAGAGACTCACCAGACAGCATTCGCTTGGCAGCCTTGAGCAGACCACCCTTGCCACGCTTATGGGTTGTCGTCGTGATGTTGATATGATTACTCATAGCGATCATCGCACCGGACTCAGCCGTGCAGGTTTCACCGGGTTGCAGCAGAATTTTCGCCGCCGTATTGCCTGGACGATGCAGTAATTCAACTTGCATGATAATTCTCCTTCACTCAGCGGAACTTGGGGTTTAACCAGCCGGCCAAGCCGCTGATACTGCGTGTTTGAACGATGATCTTTCCCTTGCCGGTGACTCGGGTCACCAGCCCTTCACCACCGAAGAAACTTGAAAATATGCCACCGGCCAGTTGCAACTTGAGTTTTACACCGGGTTCATAGGCTACCAAATGACTGGTATCGACTATGTATTCACCATCGATTTCTTTTTCCAGCAGCGCACCATAAGCGCCATACCAGACTTTTCCAGACCCCGTGACCTGTAGCTTGAACAACCCTTCGCGCGCAATAAAGGAAACAAAGCCGGCCCAGCGCAAACCAAGTTTGACGCCGTCAGTGCAAGCGACAAAGGCACCAGGTTGCAGATTGAACTCTTCATCGTTCAGCTCTTTGCAACGAATTTCACCAGGCGTCGACTGCACAAAAGTCATATGCCGGGTCTCACTGGTGTTGTTGGTGAAATGGCTGATGAACAACGATTCACCTCCGAGAAACTTCTTCAACAGGCCAGAACAAAAACCGCCGTTGAAGGTTGCCTTCAAGTCCAACTGGGCATCCATGCTGGACATGGCGTCCGATTCGGTAATCAAGGTTTCGCCGGGGTCTAAATCCACATCAACATAAGCGAATGCAAAACTGCCCTTAATTTGCGTTTTCATACGTTTCCTCTGGGTAGGTTATTCAACGTCATTTTCGGCCACAAAGTGCCTCACAACTTGCTGTAGTGCATGAAACTCCTCAGATAAATCAATATAGCTGCCGTTCTGGCTTCTGTTAAGTTCATTCAGGTATTCAATGCGTTCTGCTGTGGCCGGATGCGTGCTCAAAAATTTCATTGCACTCTGTACTGTAGAGCGGGTTCGTTCATCTTCTATACTTTCCAGGGCTTCGTTTTCCTTATCGATCAGCTTCTGGAAAAAACTCACCATACCAGCAGGATTGATATTTGCTCTGACCAACAGGTCAAAGCCTTTCTTATCGGCTTCGCGCTCAAAGTCACGAGAGTAACTCTGATTCAACAAAAACGGGGCAGCACCGGCGACCGTCGCCAGAATGCCGCTGACATCACCAAACAAAGCGCTGACGACAGTATAAATGCCTGCTGTGCCAATAATATTACGAATGCCATGCTGTTCTTCGACATGGGTCATTTCATGGGCGAGGACTCCGAGCAGTTCTTCAGCGTCATCGGCCTCCAGAATCAACTGCGTATGGATCACAACCTTGCCGCCAGGTAAAGCAAACGCATTAAGGCTGGCATCCAACGCAACAAAAAACTCGTACTGATACCGGCTGTCCGACAATTCATTCAGCAGCGGTTGCACCAGAGGCTTAAGCTGCGCTTCAGCCTTTTCTTCGTCCATCAGTTCATGATCAAGCGAATATTGCTTGATCACAGTCTCACCCAGTGATTCCTCCCAAGTTACCGGCACCTGATGCGCAACCAGACCACTAATCCAGTTCATGCGAAACAGCAGCAAGGCGGGAATGCCGACGACAATCAATAGCGCCGCAGCAATAGCAACAAAATGCTTGTTGCGTTTTTTTCGTACCCGAATGATCTGTTGCTGTAATTCGGGATTCTCGCTCAGGAATTCATCATCCAGCAGGTTTTGGTTATTTGAGTAGAAAGTCCAGCCATATACATCGGGATGGCGAATAAAAAGAATACGATCACCGGCACCACCAATTTCCAACTGGCAGCCTTCATACGGCACTTCAATCTGTTGATCACCCAGGATAAAAACAAAGCCCATGGCCGTAGTTTCCATTGTCCCGGTCGCTTTGCCTTTGGGCAGATTCTGGTGATAAGCATGACAGTCATAAAACCTAGGGTCTGACATTTTCAGTGTTTCCTTGAACATTATTCAATGCTGTTTATAGATTGGTTAGCGCACCACTATAGAAAGAATAGACGATCCCGAATCCGCGCAAACAGGTTCGATGGTCATCAGATGAATGTTTGAAAGTTACCTGAATCCACTCTGGAGTCATGGATTCAGGTCAGAATAAAGCATTGTAGAGGAAAGAATGATATTGCTGTTCGATCTGTATCTGTCCGGCCAGCAGGTTCTCACCTGAACCTGAAGTCAGAGGCCGATCACAAGCACCCCAATGCTATGGCAAACCAACGTATTGCATGAACAGCGAATATTCCTGATCAACCCAGTACTGGCAACGACAACTTATGCTTGCTCGCGCGAGTGATCATTCATGCAGATCAGCCAACCAGTATTAGGTAGGACTGGCTTCACAGAGCAAAAACAGATCAGATCAACCTGTCAAATTCATTGAGACACTAGACTGGGAGGCTGTCCGAGAACAAGGCACAAGATCGCCGACCCAAAATGCGGCAATGCTCAAGCACACCCACACAACACTTTAATTTCTATTAATTCAACTGACATATAGCATAAAGAAACTTTCGATTCACCTGAAACTGTATCTTGTTTTCAAACACTATTCTCGGACAGCCTCCTTGTGTAGTGTCTTGAACCTGTATTAAGAAAGCCCCTACAAATGTTCACCGCGAGGCACAGCTCGAAGGCAATGGCCCTTCCCTTGTCAAGAACGGGAACGAAGCGGTGGACTTCTGGAGTGCTTCCCAAAGAGTAGGCCGCCGTTTTTCCGAATAATACCTATGCCGCAACTTTATAACCGGCGGGTCATCTTAATATAGCTTTTACCTGAATCCGCGACTTCAGAGTGGATGCAGGGTGTATGAGCTTGATTTCTATTTGTTTTTCAAAAATTGCAGGTGTCCCCATAGGTTCACTCCATTTTTTGGGAAGCAAAGAGGAATCAATGGCCTGCGCACTGCGCCGCTATAAAGTCACGGATTCAGATCTAAAATAATCCACACTTTGTGGTAGGGCTATAAGTTTTTGATTGAACTGTCACATAGATACAAGGATCGAGCAGCCTTAAAGTTAAAACACTGCTATATTCCCATAAATCGGGCAAGTCACAGATTAACTTGCTGAGCAAAGTGTTTGACATCGCTTTCGGAATAGCGGTGCTTCTTTTTATAGCAGGGTTCAAGAGCGAATGGCGAAAAGCAATCTATCTTTGGCGCAACTGAAACAGCAGCTAAAGACTGCTGAGATCGAGCGCTCGAATGGTAATTACACAGGCGGCACAGCATTGGCCCTTGATGTACTGGAGCATGCCCGGCAGCAAAATATGTCAGTACTGGAAGGCGAAGCCATGCTGCTTATCGCCATGCAATTACGCCAACAGGGAAAATATCAGGAAGCGGTTCAGTACTGTCAATCGTCAATTAACATCTGGCAACATCAGCAAAACATACCTCAACTTGCCCGCGCGTTTAACGAAAAGGCAATAATCTATGTCGACCTGGGCCTGTTGGATGAAGCGCTGGAAAGCCTGACCCAAGGCACAGAAGCAGCACGAATAACAAAGGACTCAACTCTGCTCTACTGGGCTTATAATCGTACTGGCCTGGTACTCAGCCATTTGCAGAAGTACGATGATGCCAAAAATTTTCTGATGCGTGCGCTGATGCTGGCCCAGGATCTGGGACTGGAAGAGCGCTTCTGCATCCTGAATAACCTTTCAGACTTTTGTGTCAATACCATTCGCGAGCTATTTTCAAACCAAAAGGATCATAAAAAACAGATACAGACCTTAATCGAAGAGGGTCTGTTACATGCCCAGCAAGCAATCAAGCTAGCTCGACAATCTCAAAACCCTTACCGCGAATCAATGGTACTGTGCAACTACGGTGCATTGCAGGCCTATAATGGTGACTACAGTGGGGCTCGTCATAACGCGCTGCTAGCACAGCAACTGGCACAGCAAAATAATTATGCAGCGTTAGCGAATGACGCTGAATTATTAATCGCTCGAATCTCATGGCTGTACGGCAATACTACAGAAGCAATTTGCATTTTTGGCAACGTTTTGCAGGAAATGATCAGACAGGGGGATCGTCTCAATATCCTCAATATGCATATGGAAATGTCCCAGGTCTATCAGGAGATCGGCGAAACGGCCAAGGCCCTGGAGCATTACAAGCTGTACCATGAAATGGAGCGCAAACAACGTTCTGCCATCGCAGCATCTCGTGCCCGACTGATGACCTTTGCCTCTGAACTGAGCGACACCCGCCGTGAGCTGGAACGTATTCGAATGCAATCGGAGCTTAAACAGTTACAAATGGAAGAAAGTGAAGCTGAAAAGCTCGCGCTGAAAGAGGTAATTGAGGATCTCAATCAGAAAATTCATATTGATGATCTGACTTGCATCTGGAATCGCCGCTTTATGATGAATCAACTCAAACAAGCCATTGAGGATCAGGACAATTTCTGTATCGCGCTAGTGGATGTTGACCATTTCAAAAAAATCAACGATACCTATGGTCATCAACGTGGCGATGTAATGCTGTTAAATCTCGCGCAATTGATTCAACGAATGCTCCCGGAGGAAACCATCGTCGCACGTTATGGTGGAGAAGAGTTTATGATACTGTTTCATCAACGCGGGCTCTCTGACACCTATTACTGGTGCAATAAAATAAGGCAGCAGGTGCAAAGCGATGAAACCTGCCAATTGAACAAAACCGAGTTTATAACAATCTCAATTGGCGTTGCGGAAAAACACACCGACGACGTACTTGAAGCATTAATTGAACGGGCGGACAAGGCACTGTATCACGCTAAGTTCAAAGGAAGAAACTGCGTCATTCAGGCGTCTGCCTGACACCTCAGACATGACCACTGCCGACAATCAGCACAGCGTTGCAACAAGCGTGACTGGGCCGGAGAAAGCGGACCGCAACATTATTGCAAGCATTGTAACGTGGCTATATCGACCACCATTGATGACCAACCGAGCGGGCGCTGGCTTTGCGGTTTTGTTTGCAAAGCATGTGAACGCCGGCCGTGGGTTAGTTGTCCGATGGCACGGACTCAAAAGAAAAACCCCGATCCGAAGATCAGGGCTTTAATCTATGGCATAGGTTAAAAGTTAAAAATCAAACGACTCTGCCCCTACGATTCCCGGTCCCCTTTGATTAGAGGACTACGCCATTAGCAAACTCTTTCCCACCGATATTCAAATGGAATTGATAGCCTTTTTGAATTTCTGACTCAAACATTTCGCCATAGGGAAGTTCAATCAAAACCTCATACTCTTTACCAAGCACAAAGTCGGTCACGTCGCCCTTACCTATGACTGTGCACATGATAAGGTCATCAGTGACAGAGAACGAAGATTGCATTCCCGAAATCCCATTCTTGTACAACCCGCCTTCTTCTTGCATTTTAAAATATATCTTTGCTTCAATCGTAAGCATAATTTCACCTAGAATACGTGCTCGATGCATTGAATCGCTTTATTGAACTGATCAAGTACCTCAGGTTGCACTGTAAGCGAACCACTCCTCAAAATATGCCTATCCACCGGAGTATGATCTAAAGCATTCAGAACACTTTTAGGTACTTCAACCAGCCCTTTCAAGGTGAAAAAACAACCAGCCTTTATATCCCCGTTTGTTCGTATATCCTCTCTTCCACTCAATTTCCGATTCACGTAAGGCTTAATAATGGCATATAACGCAATTCTTAAAC
>JARRJP010000091.1:0-13130 GCA_037389025.1 Reinekea sp.
CCATCTAAGCGCTGACGACGTGATTTTGCAGAAAACCCCATACAGCTTTGATGTCTCAGTCTGGGAGTTTTTCTGTCCGTTGTGGGCCGGTGCCACCCTCGTGTTGGCGAAACCGGGCGGCCACAAAGATCCTTACTACCTGCGTACACTGATCGAACAGGTCGGCGTAACCGCGACACACTTTGTTCCATCGATGTTGCAAAGCTTTGTCGCCGTGCTGGAAGCAGAATCGTGCCCCAGCCTGCGGTTGATTTTCTGTAGTGGTGAAGCCCTGCCAGCGGCGACGGTGCAGCAGGCATATAAGCGCTTGCCGCACATGAGTCTGCACAACCTGTACGGACCGACTGAAGCCGCAGTGGAAGTCACCGGCTGGGCCTGCCCTGTGAGACCGGAATCAGTGAGTATCGGATCCCCGAAAGCCAATAACCGGATATACATCCTGGACGCTAACGGTCAACCGGTGCCGGTTGGTGCGGTCGGTGAGCTGATTATCGGCGGTGTTCAGGTGGCTCGCGGCTATCTGAACCGGGCAGATCTGACTGCTGAGCGCTTTTTGGCGGATCCGTTCGCAACCGAAGCGCACGCCCGTATGTACCGCAGTGGCGACTTATGCCGCTGGCGGGCCGATGGCACCATCGAATACCTCGGTCGTAATGATGATCAGGTCAAAATTCGCGGTTTCCGGGTCGAGCTGGATGAGATTGCCTCTGCGTTGCTGAGCTGCACCGGCGTGGCCGAAGCCGTGGTCACTGCCAGCCCGGATCAACAGTTGCTCGCCTATTACAGAACCAACAATAATGGCGTCACTGTTGACGAGCTGAAAGCGCAGCTACAGCAACGCCTGCCGGAACACATAGTGCCTGCCGCCTATATCGAACTGGCACAGATTCCACTGATGCCGAACGGCAAGGTGGATCGCAGAGCCTTACCAGCCCCCGATGACAGTGCCTTTGCGCGTACCGAATACCAAGCCCCGCAAGGTGAGCTTGAACAGGCGCTGGCCTCAATCTGGCAGGACCTGTTGGGCATTGAGCGCGTCGGTCGTCACGATCATTTCTTTGAACTCGGCGGCCATTCCCTGCTGGCGGTGCGTCTGATTGCCGCGCTTCAGGCCCAGGGGCTGAATGTCCCTGCACGCACGGTGTTCGAACACACCAGTCTGGCGGACTTTGCCGCAACGATTGAACGTTTTGAACAGACGGAAGTACCGGAAAACCGGATCAACGCTGACACCAGCCAGATTACGCCGGATATGCTGCCATTGGTTGAACTGACGCAGGCGAACATTGATTGGATTGTATCCAGTGTTCCTGGTGGCGTCCGCCAGATTCAGGATATCTACCCGCTGACCCCGCTACAGGAAGGTGTGCTGTATCACTACCTGCTGGCGGAATCGAATGATCCATACCTGAATAGTTCGCTGCTGGCATTTGACACAGGACAAAGGCTGGAGGCGTTTATCGCCTCGTTGAACCGCGTTATTGCCCGTCACGATATTTTGCGCACCACCGTGCGCTGGGAAGGCTTGCCACAACCGGTGCAGGTGGTTCTGCGCAATGCCACACTGACGGCAACGCATGTGCGCCTGACCCCGGAAACGGGTGACGCCGCCGATCAGCTGTTCAGCATGAAGCTCAACCGCCTGGATCTGCACCAGGCCCCACTATTAAACCTGTTGACCGCCAGAGATGAGGTCAACGACCGCTGGCTGCTGTGCATGCAACACAACCACCTGTGTATAGACCACACCACACTGGATATTCTGCTCAACGAAATACAGGCGGACTGGCGCGGCGAGCTGGATCAGCTGCCGGCATCCATTCCATTCCGCAATCATGTTGCCCAGGTACGGGCCAGAGAAGCCGTCACCGACGACGAAATCTTTTTCCGTCAACAGTTGGCAGACGTGGATGAGCCCACCCTGCCTTACGGCCTGACTGACTCGGCCAAAATAGAAGAAGCCATCCTGCCGCTGCCAGACACCCTGGCCAGGCGCATTCGTCAACAGGCACGGCAGAACGGCATCAGTACCGCCAGCCTGTTTCATCTGGCCTGGGGACGCCTGATCAGTGTGCTGTCAGGGCGTGATGATATTGTCTTCGGGACCGTTCTGCTGGGTCGCCTGCAAGACGGCGGCGAACAGATTCCGGGAGTGTTCATTAATACGCTGCCATTGCGACTGACGCTGACCGATGTCACCGTCCGCACCGCACTCGACCAGACACATCGACGCCTCACCGATCTGCTGTCTCATGAACACGCCTCCCTGACACTGGCACAGCAATGCAGTGGCGTTGCCGCCTCACAACCCCTGTTCAGCGCACTGCTGAACTATCGCCATAACACCATGCAGGCTGGTGATGATGATCGGTGGTGGCATGGTATCGAAACCCTGGAGATCGAGGAGCGCACCAGCTATCCGTTGACTCTGTCCGTGAATGACGAGCTCAACGTTGGCTTTTCGCTCAAAATTCAGGCGGATCATCGTCTGGGTGGCGAACGGGCCGGAGAGATGATGCTGCACGTGCTGACGCAGTTGATCGATGCACTGGAACAGTCGCCGGAGCAGCCGTTACACCAGTTGTCCGTACTGTTGGAAGCCGAACGGCAGCAGGTGCTGTACGGTTTCAATAACACAAAGACAGAATGTCCGACAAATCTCTGCGTCCACGAACGCTTCGAACAGCAGGCCGCACGGCATCCTGAGCGCACGGCACTGGTCTTTGAAGACCAGTCTCTGAACTATGCTGAACTGAACATTCGCGCCAACCGACTGGCACACTATCTGCGCGAGCTGGGTATCAGCGCCGATGACCGGGTGGCGATCTGTACTGAACGCAACCATGGGATGATCATCTGCGTTCTGGCCACACTGAAAGCCGGGGCGGCCTGTGTACCACTGGACCCGGAATATCCTCAAACTCGCCTTGCGTATATGCTCAAAGACAGCGCCCCTGGCGTTATTCTGGTTGATCAGCAGGGCGAGACAGCGTTAACAAACCTGACCGATCCGGCCACGGTGCTGCATCTGACACAGGATGCCGAGCGCTGGGCAACAAGCCCCGCGCACAGCCCGGCCCCAACCGAGATCGGCCTGACGCCTGATCATCTGGCGTATGTGATTTACACCTCCGGTTCCACCGGGCAGCCAAAAGGCGTGGCCATGCCGCATGCGCCGCTGGTCAACCTGCTGCACTGGCAGGCCCGGGAACACGCGGCAATGACCACGCTGCAATTTGCGTCCTTCGGCTTCGATGTCGCGTTTCAGGAAATTCTCAGCACGCTAACCGGTGGCGGCCAACTGGTCATGATCAACAATCAGGATCGTTTGCAGATGGATCGACTGCTGGACACCATCGAGCAACACGCCGTCGAACGAGTCTTTTTACCGGTGGCGGTATTGCAGACACTGGCAGTCACCTGCACACAAACGCAACGCACCTTGCCGGTGCGAGAAGTCATTACCGCCGGGGAACGGCTCGTGATCAGTGATGAAATCCACGACCTGTGCCAACGTTCCGGTTCGATTCGCCTGCACAACCAATACGGGCCTGCGGAAACGCATGTTGTGACGGAATATCAGTGTTCCGGCCACGCAGCTGACTGGCCACAATTGCCACCCATCGGTTACCCGGTGGACAATGTGCGCCTGTATATTCTGGACGCCCATCAGCAACCGGTGCCGCAGGGTGTCTCTGGTGAGCTTTATATTGCCGGGGTCGGTGTCGCACGCGGTTATCTGAACCAGCCGGAACTGACCGCCGAACGCTTCCTCAATGATCCGTTCTCAGCAGAGCCGAATGCACGCATGTACCGTACCGGCGACCTGGGTCGCTGGCTGGCTGATGGTTCGATTGAGTATCTCGGCCGTAATGACTTCCAGGTTAAAATTCGCGGTTTCCGTATTGAACCCGGCGAGGTTGAATCGGTCTTGCAGGACTGTGACGGCGTGCGTGAGGCCGTTGTCCTTGCGCAAGATCACCGCCTGGTCGCTTATTACACCGTCTCGGAAGACAGCCTCACCGTTGAAGCACTGAAAACACAACTGGCCCGGCGTCTGCCGGCCCACATGGTGCCGTCGGCCTATGTGGCACTGGATCAGATTCCGCTGACACAGAACGGTAAGGTGAATCGCAAAGCCTTGCCGACTCCCGATGACAGCGCCTTTGCGCGTACCGAATACCAAGCCCCACAAGGTGAGATTGAACAGGCGCTGGCCTCAATCTGGCAAGATCTGTTGGGCATCGAGCGTGTTGGTCGTCAGGATAATTTCTTCGAATTGGGCGGCCATTCGCTGCTGGCAGTGCGGCTGGTCTCGCATATCCGTTCCCGATTGAACCGGGAACTGCCGCTGGCGCGACTGTTTGAATCACCTCACCTGTTTGAGCTGGCGGCAACGCTGGACGCGGCAGACACGCAGTACAAAGCCTATGTGGCGTTCCGGACAGGTGGGTCGCAACGTCCATTGTTCGTGGTGCCCGAAGCAACCGGCGAGTTGCTTTACGGCCCGCAACTGACAGCGGTGATTGATACCGACATTCCGGTCTACGGGCTATTGGGGCCGGATCGTAACCTGCCAGGCTTCAAAACACTGCAAGGGGCCGCAGCCCGTTATGTCAGCATCATCCGCGAGGTACAGCCGCAGGGGCCATACCGCCTGCTGGGCTGGTCACTGGGCGGCACGCTGGCGTATGAGATTGCCGCGCAGCTGATCGGGCAGAACCAGTCCGTTGAATTCCTTGGCCTGCTGGATACCTGGGCCTTCCCGCCGGGCGAGGCATCATCGAGTGCTGAGGAAACACTGGAACAGATGAGCCGGGCGATCATTCAGAGTGCGCTGACCATACGCGGCGAGCCTCTGCCGACAGCCGCACTGGCTGACTGTCATGATTGGCAGGCATACTTTGCGCTGGCCTGTGATCTGGGCATCGTCCCGGCTGACTGGTCTGCGGACTACTACCGCAACTGGCTGCAACACCGTCAGGACCTGCTGAATGCGGAATATCAGCCACAGCCATTGCCCGTACAGATAGACCTGCTGGCGGCGCATGACAGTCTCGCGCTGGCAGAACCGTACCTGAACTGGAACCGTGTACTGCCACAGTCATCGATCCGGGTGACGCCGGTGCCGGGTGATCACATGAGCCTGTTCTCCGCCAGCCATGTTGATACCGTCGGCAAACAGATTTCCGCCCGCATTCAGGCCCGAACGCTGGTGGAACCGATAGCCGCATTGCATGCACATGCACCGGTCATAACGTTGCAAACAGGCCATTCGGCCGGACCGGTACTGATCTGTATTCCCGGTGCCGGTGATAACGTCATGAGTTTTATGGCGCTGACCAAAGCCATGCCGGACAACTGGCAGGTATTGGGCCTGCAACCACGGGGTTTACTGGGAGGCACCGCACCGCACAGCTCAGTCGAGGCCGCCGCCCAGAGCTATCTGGACGCTCTGAAATCGGCGTCGCTCAACGGGCCAATCCATCTGCTGGGACATTCGTTCGGTGGTTGGGGCGCACTGGAACTGACGCGACGACTGGAACAGGACGGCACCCCCGTCGCCTCGCTGACGTTAGTGGATTCCAGAGCACCACATCCAGCAACGGAACATTCGGATTTACAGGTATTAATGCGCTTGATCCAGCTGTTTGAAATGCAGGGTACAGCACTGGCTTTGACGGAATCGGATATGGCAGCCTTGCAACCACCGCAGCGACTGAGGTATCTGCATCAGCGCCTGATCGAATGCGGCGTGATGTCGGCCAGTAGCCGGGCGCAGGATCTGACGGCAATCTTCCGGGTTTTTGCCGCCAACCTGCGCACCGGATACCAGCCGGAATCACTGCCGGAGATTACGCCATCGCTGATCCTGGCTGAGGATGCGCAGACCGACCGAATGACCGGCTGGCAGACACTGATTCCGGCGATACAGCTTCAACGAGGTTCCGGTAACCACGTTCAGTTGCTGAAAGCGCCTCATGTGACGTTGCTTGCAGACAGGGTTCAACGGAAATAAGCCGTCAAAGCGTCGTTAATCACACTGTCCGCCGGTTGTCATAACCGGCGGCTTTTTATACTGAAAAACAGGAAAATCGGATGTTCAAACTTATCTTTGTCCGTTTCAAATGGCAGGTGTTGCTGGCCACGATACTGAGTGCCGCCAGTGCTCTGTCCGGTATCGGCATGTTGAAGATAATCACCCTGCAAATCAGCGCTATGACAACTGAAACCGCAGCCAGTGCCAGGCCTTTTGTCTGGTTTATACTGGCAGTATCAGCGGTACTGCTGTTCGGTCTGGTGTCCCGATATCTGCTGGCCAAACTGGGGGCCAGGGTTGTCTATGAATTCCGGGATTCACTCACCCAACGCCTGCTGTCAACACCTTATGCCATGATCGAACGGATCGGTGGACACCGCATCCTGGCCGCGCTGAAAACCGATGCGGCCAAGCTCTCGGAGGGCCTGCTGATTCTGCCGGAGTTTATCTTCAGCCTGATCACCGTGCTGCTCTGTCTGAGCTACATGAGTTATATTTCCGGGCGTCTGTTTCTGGTATCGACAGTGCTGATCATACTGCTCGGGGCGATTGCCAGCGTCTTTCTTCGCTCTGGACTGCGCCACTTCAAGCACCTGCGCCACGCTGAAGATGATCTGTTTCAGGGGATGCAGATGATGGTCGACGGCAGTCAGGAACTGAGTATTAATGCCAGACGGCGTCACTTTATCTATGAACGGGTTCTGAAAGCCAATTACACCGATATCCGCAAACTCAGTGTCCGGGTCGCGCTGATATTTACGATGCTGAACAGCCTAGGGTCGACATTGATTTTTTTCCTGGTCGGTCTGGTGGTATTCGGCTCCAGCCTGTATTTCACAGACATCCCGACAGACTCGGTTGTCGGCTTCGTGCTGGTTATTCTTTATATGATTGATCCGATGGAAAACGTGATCAGCTCATTATCCCGTTTCAGTGAATTTGCTGTCTCCTACCGCAATGTCCAAGGACTGCCGCTGACCGATGAAGAGGCCACCAAAATCGAATCAGCCAGCCATCATCCGCTCTCAGAACGGCTGGCCTGGCAGACACTTAAAGTCCACCAGCTCAGCTTTCAATACCACAACGATGTAGAGGATCAGTACCGCTTTGGTATCGGTCCAATCGATGCACAGTTTAAACGTGGGGAAGCGGTCTTTCTGACCGGCGGTAACGGCAGCGGTAAATCGACGTTTGCCAAACTACTTGTGGGTCTGTACCAGCCAGATCATGGCCAGATCAGCCTGGATGATGAAGTTGTCTCCGAAACCATCCCACTGACCGAATACCAACAAGCATTTTCCACCATATTCGCGGATTTTTTTCTGTTCGATCATGTGCTGGATGAATGGGGCAACCCCGGTGATGACCGGGTGATCCAGAATCATCTGGCCGACCTGGAACTCAAAAACAAAGTCGCGGTTTCCAATGGGCAATTGTCCTCGACGAACCTCTCTTCCGGGCAGAAAAAACGCCTTGCGCTGATTATGTCCTATTATGAAGACACACCGATCTGTGTCTTTGACGAATGGGCAGCAGATCAGGACCCAAGATTCCGTCGACTGTTTTACACCGAGATCATCCCCCGCCTGAAGGCACAGAATAAACTGGTGATTGTGATCACTCATGATGACCGTTACTTTCATCTGGCGGATCAGTTGATCCGGTTTAATGACGGTCAACTAGTGACGAATACATCCTTATCAGCTGATCGTTTATCTATGGATTGAGGTGACACTACACTAGAGTACCGTTTCACAGAGGAAATGACGGGTTTGAGCTGGCGAACCGAAGCCTCCTTTGCAGGCTGATTGTCACCTGAATCCGTGACTCCATAGCGGCGCAGTGCGCAAGCCATTGATTCCTCTTTGCTTGCCAAAAATTGGGGTGCACCTGCAATTTTTGAAAAACAAATAGGAATCAGGCTCTTACACCCTGCATCCACTGAAGAGTTACGGATTCAGGTTCAAATTACACTTAGTGGCGCAAAGAGCAGCAAGATTTAAAGAGCAACAAGATTTAGCATTTTGACGCAATCACGGGATAACCAACCACTTCGCTTCCCAGCAAAGGTGTGGTTTTGTACATGATTAAATGCTGAGGATGCAGTTCTGATTGCTTGACTGCAAGCGAGACTAAGTGCTGTTTGCCTGGTTGAATTTGCCAAAACTGCCAGTTAACAGGATCATCACTTCGAGAGGTGGCAAAATCAATATTGATGGTATCAACACTTGGAAAGGAAAACCAAAATTCATCTAACGGAATATACAAGCCTTTACCACAGGCTTTTATGTAGGCTTCCTTAAGGGTCCAAAGACTAAAAAATCGCTGTTTTTGCTGCTCATCTGGTAAGGTTTGCAAATGCTGATACTCATTTTCGGCAAAAAATTGTTCAGCAATTTCGAAAGCACTATTGTTGCGATCCAGATATTCTACATCGACTCCTATTTCAATTCCCACGGATACTGCCATAACAATTATTTTGTCAGAGTGAGAAATATTGAATCGCAGCGGAAATGCCAGTTGTTCAGGCAAAACATAGGGCTTCTTGTAATCATTAGTTATGAATTCTATATCTTCGGCAGGAATACTTTGTAGGTATCTGCTCAGGACATTACGCACTAACGCTCGGGTTACCAGATATTGGTGTTTATGCTTATCAAAATATAACTTTTGGTACTGTTCCAATTCCTGAGGATTCAAAAACCGGATGTAGTTGGTCAAAGCAAAGTCGGGATTTATTTCCTCATCATAGGTATACCAGATGTGAATTTCATTTTCTGCTATCTTCATAATGGAAGCTTTCTACTTATTTTGGGTTTCGTAAATACGGTCTAATTTGGAATACCCTTGACTGAACTCTGCATCCACTCTGGAGTCACGGATTCAGGTACTATTCTTCCAGTCCGGAAAATTGCCCTGAGATTTCGATCTTTGGTGCAATTTCCGGGCTAACGAATTTCTTCTAATGCTTTTACGACTGGAACATCCGCGGCTGCCCAATCGACGGACCAAAGTTCATTCCGGCTTAACCAGCGTGAATCAATATGCTCGATAAGAGTGACTTTGTCACTTTGCAGACTGCAAAGAAAGCAATGCATGGTGATGTGAAAGTCTGGGTATTCGTGGTTTACCGTAGTGAGTAACTGTAAATCGCCAACCTCAACATGCAGCTCTTCTTTTAGCTCACGCTGGATTGCTGCTTCCAGTGATTCACCCGGTTCAACTTTGCCACCGGGAAACTCCCAGCGCAGACTGACGTAGCTATACTTGTGCTCGCCGCGTTGTACGGCGAGGTATTTGTTTTGTTTTTGGATGATGGCGGCGACGACTTCTATCTGGTTTTTCATGAGGTTGGTTTGCTAAACGGGCGATAGTATTTAGGGGTAGTGTCTCAAACCTGAATCCGTGACTCCATAGCGGCGCAGTGCGCAAGCCATTGATTCCTCTTTGCTTCCCAAAAATTGGGGTGAACCTATGGGTGCTTGCGGGGTGATTGTTGCTTAGTCAGGATTTGAGGCTTGATTTATTACCTGCATTCGCTATTAAGTAACGGATTCAGGTATTAAACAAGGAAAGAGGAAGGACAGGATTCGAACCTGCGTCCGGCCTTCGCCAGAGAGCACTCCCTTTCGGGCGGTGCCCACCTTCAGCCACTCAGTCACCTTCCTCATTGAAACATATCAAATGAACCATTCAACGGCAAATTCGAGTCAACTCAATATTTTGCACCTGCTCATTGAGTAGCGGGCCAGGCCCTAAAACTCAATGACTTACCGAAAAGAAACCGCTCAAAAATGCCTGTTTGCCCACCACTTGCCTATGGCTTTTACTAAATCTTAGTGGTTAGCAATGGAAAAACAGTGCCGTTTTTTATGCTGCTGTTAGGGTTAGGGTTAGGGTTTAAAAAATAGCAGTTTAGAAAGGCTTTATCGAGTAATTTTTCCAACACCCCATCCAGTAATGGATACAATAATATCTACTTTCTGTTTTATTTTGCTATAATGGATATAACTGTATCCATTTAGTCTTTGCGGATGAATTTTACCTTACTTGATGATACCGATGTAAGCCAAGCCTATGCGGCTTATTTACGTGAGTTACGTCAACGAGCAAAGTTGTCACGAGCTGCGCTTGCTGAGCGAAGCTGTGTACCTGCGGCCACCATTAAGAAATTTGAGCTAACTGGGCAAATTTCATTTCGCCAATTGCTGTTGCTATGGCAGACCCTCGACTCGCTTGGGCGTTTATACGAGCTCACACAACCTGGCAAAGAGCGTGCTGCTATACCCACGAGTATTGATGAGGTGCTAAAAGATGAGTTTGAAACCGATTCAGAAGCTTAATGTTACTCGTACGCTAAGCTCAGTTGAGCAGGTTGCTGTAGGGGTCTTGGCACAGAATCGGCAAGGCGGTTTTTTACAGTATGCAGACCGCTAATTGCTGCAGAATGGCAAAGTATCACATTTTACCTTTCAAGCGAACGCGCAAGATCAAGCCGCACCTAAAGCGCCTCATCACGGTGTACAGGGCGTCTTTGGAGATTGTTTTGATAAAGGCATGGGAGCATTGTCTTTTTCTCCGGTATCTGAGTTTTCAGCCACCACGCACGCGGATATTGATTTAGCTGTCTTGGGCTTAGAAGCGCAAACGCTGTTCGATGCTTCAATGTCAGATTATATGGATGATAATCACGATGAGTTAGATGGGCATACTCAACAGGTGTTGGCTGCATTAGTCGCCGGAGGTAGTTCGGGTGGGGCAAGGCCCAAGGCGCAGATTTATATGCCTGCTGGGGAGACCCTGCATTGTCGAACTTTTGCACAGCCAGGTGATGAGGCTTGGCTGATTAAGTTTACCTCGAAAAATCTAGCGCTCGGCCATGAAGAAGGTTTGTGTGAAGCTGTGTATTTGCAAATGGCTGAGCAGGCTAAGTGTCAACCGCCGCAATGGCAACTCATTGAAGCACCAACTACAAGCGGTGCGCCAGCCTGGTTGTCGCTCAAGCGTTTTGATTATGTCACTGAACAGGCCGACTTAGGCTGTCAACGTAGTGCGGGTCGATTGCATATGCATAGCGTCTGCGGGCTACTGGATGCAGACTTTCGAACGCCAAGTTTAGATTATATTGACTTGATTAAAGCTAGCCGTCAGTTGTGTAAATCTCCAGCTGCTGGACAACTGCAATTCCGCCGTGCCGTTTTTAACCTGCTGTCGTCCAACCAAGACGACCACAGTAAAAACTGGGCGTTTTTACAAGCGGATGACGGTCAGTGGAATCCTGCACCTTTTTACGATGTTACATACAGCCCACATCCATTTAACGAACACGCTACCGCATTTGGTGGTTATGGCAAAGCACCACCGCTTAAGGTGATGCAAAAACTGGCAGCAAGTGCTGGCTATGGGAGTTGGCATGAGGCAAAGCAAGTCATTGAAGAAGTGGCAGAAGCCATCAGCCAATTTACTTATCTTGCACAGCAACAAGGGATCAGTAAAACAACAGTGTTTGCGATTGCTAAGACATTGGATCAGCGCAAACAGGAAAATGCAGCGCTTTTTCTATAACAATAAGAAGGGACAGTAATGAAGCTCGGTCGAAACGATCCTTGCCATTGTGGCAGTGGTAAAAAATTTAAACGTTGTTGTATGAGCAGCGTTTCCAACCAACATGCCCAAGTTTTCGATGATGTTGAAGCTATGCTGGCAATGAACCCAAATTTGAGCCTTGATGAACTCAACGCTGTTTTACAACACAAAGTTCAGGATCGCAATAATCAACCTCATCCCGATTTTTGTGGTGTGACGCCAACGCAAATGGCCAATTGGCTTTATGCGCCTTTTGAACAATTACAGTGGGTGACAATTAGCACTCCCGACTCTCTCTCTGCCAGCCCAGTGATGCGCTATTTAGCCCTCATTCTTGATGAGGCCATGGCCCAAGAAGGCTCCTTCAAAGCTACCAGTAAAGGTAACTTACCGGCTAAATTAGTCAAACAGGCCAGTGAGTTATTGCCTGAGTTTGCCGTTGCTCAATTCGAACGTGATATAAGCATCAGCGAGTTTGCAGGCAGTAACGAAGACAAATTCAATGCCTTGCACTACACCCGAGTGCTAGCCGAAATTAGTGGTATTATTTATCGGCGCAGTGGCCGCTACCATGTAAAAAAATCAGCGCAAAAGCAGTATCAAGCTTTAGGCATACAGACTTTTTTCAAACCTATGTTAGAGGCTGCCATCAGCAAATATAACTGGGGCTATTTGGACGGTTTTGAATACGATGTCGACTTGCGCACTTTTTGGTTGTTTATGTTGTGGCGCATTCAGAGCCACAGCAGTCTAGATCAGCTAGTTGAAGAGGTGAAAGTGGCTTTCCCCGATTTACTGCTAACATTCCCTACTGATGATTACTTCTCGCCAGAAAGAAACTTAAGCTTGCTCATCGAATCACGGTTTATTGAGCGATTTTTGCAGTTTTGGGGATTTGTGACCATTGATCCAAGACGTTATTTCAACACGGAACCTGTTGGTAGAGCGGTACAGGTACTGCCTTTATTAAAACAAACTTTTCAATTCACAATAAATACATCTTGAATCCGTGACTCCAGAGTGGATGCAGGGTGTAAGAGCTTGATTTCTATTTGCTTTTCAAAAATTGCAGGTGCACCCATAGGTTCACCCCAATTTTTGTACTATAAATTCGAGCGTCTAGATGGGTATTTAGACGCTAAAGCGCGCCAAGCTCTCAGATCAATTTCAAGCCGTGCTGAGATCAGCGCTACGTCCTTTCAGGTGTATTACACCTACAGTGATCTAAAGGCTGAGCCTTTTAAGCTGATGTTAAAATACTTCGATATCGGTTTTTTACTATGCCGATTGGGGCTCAATCGATGCCTACATCAAGCTACCAGCTGGAACGCTTCCCGATCCGTTACTCGGCTTTTCAATAGATGGGCTTCATGTGCATCAAAGCGATGAGTGGCAGTTGCTGATTCCCGGCAATGGTCGTCAGTTGAATCAATTCCGGGAAGAGGTTGTGAAGCGCTGGTTTAAGATGCTGAAGCGTCGAAGCCAGAGGCACAATCTGACGTGG
>JARRJP010000092.1:0-32746 GCA_037389025.1 Reinekea sp.
GTGATCATGGAATTAGAGATGATTTTTTAATGGTCATTAAATATTTGAGGAAATACTCAGAGGGGTGGTGTTTTAATTATCGGAGTCACGGATTCAGGTATTTGTTTTTCAAAAATTGCAGGTGCGCTCATAGGTTCACCCCAATTTTTGGCAAGTAAAGAGGAATAAATGGCTTGCGCACTGCGCCGCTATGGAGTCACGGATTCAGGTATTATGTATAAGCACATTACAGCGCGATGAAGCGGAAATTTGAATAAGAAATGTACATCGGGAACAAAATGCCCTGCACAATTTCGATTACCGAAACAGGCAGGGCTGAAAACGAATCGAACTAATCGTCAGTCTTATCTTGCTTATCGTCACTGTCGTCAGCAGCGCCTTCTTCCTTCGTTGACGTCAGCACACCAGCAATGGTTTCACGGCTCACTTCACCTTTCAGCTCACCTTCGTCGACGACTGGAATCGGATAATCCTGATCCAGTGTATCCGGAATAATCGCTTCAATAGCCGCACTGGACTCTACGTTGATATCAGTATCGTAATAGTGATCATCCGACAGCTCGGCACTGTGATCCTTCTCGTCAATCTCTTCTAGCTGATCAAGTGCCAGCGCACCCTGGTAGCCGTCATCGTTGACGTTGTAGGCATAGGATTGCTTTGAGGTTCGCATTTCTTTAAGTGCGTCACCGACTGTTTTGGCTGAAATCCGGTGGATTGCCGGTTTCATGACGGTATCGACTGACAGAGCCCGCGCCCGGTTCACATCACGAATAAAACTCTCGACGTAATCATCAACTGGATGCAGCAGGATATCAGCCGGTTCACCGACCTGAATCAACTGACCATCGCGCAAAATGGCAATACGATCACCAATGCGCAATGCTTCATCAAGATCATGAGTAATAAAGACAATGGTTTTATGCAGTCGGCTCTGCAGCTCCATCAGTTGATCCTGCATTTCAGAGCGAATCAACGGGTCGAGCGCGGAGAATGCCTCATCCATCAGCAATATTTCAGCATTGGTACATAAGGCACGAGCCAGACCGACCCGTTGTTGCTGACCACCAGACAGTTGCGCCGGATACTGCTCTTCATAACCTTCCAGACCAACATCCTTCAGCCATTGCCTGGACTGCTGCAGACGCTCGCCTTTCTCAACTCCCTGCGCCTTAAGGCCGAACGCGACATTATCAATGACGGTGTTATGCGGCATCAGACCAAAACGCTGAAATACCATGGACATCTTCTTCTGACGAAACAGACGCAGGCTTTTCCTGTCGAATGACATGATATTCTGGTCTTCGACAATCACATTGCCCTCTGTAGGGTCAATTAGTCGGTTGAAGTGACGAATCAAGGTTGACTTACCGGAACCAGACAGCCCCATGATAACGAAAATCTCACCTCGATTAATGCTCAGATTAATATCTTTCAGACCCAGAGTATGGCCGGTCCTTTTCAGGATTTCGTCCTTTGACAGCCCCTGATGAACAAGATCCATATGCTTGCCTGGATCCTTGCCGAACAGCTTGTACAGCTTTTCAATTTTGATCAATGGTTGATCAGCCATGCATACCCCCAAGATGACGTTGCGAGCGCTTCGCATAGGCTTGTGACACACGGTCAAAGATAATCGCCAGTACCACAATCGCGAGGCCATTCAGCAAGCCCTGCGTAAAATACTGGTTAGTGATGGATTGCAGTACTGGCTGGCCGAGACCTTTGACACCGATCATTGATGCAATCACGACCATCGACAGCGCCATCATGATGGTTTGGTTAATTCCTGCCATGATGTTGGGCATTGCCAACGGCAATTGTACATTCCACAATCGTTGCCAGGGCGTGACGCCATAGGCATCAGCAGCCTCAAGCACTTCACGGCTCACCAGCCGAATACCCAGGTTGGTCAAACGAATGACTGGCGGAATGGCATAAATCACCACAGCGATCAGGCCGGGAATTTTGCCAATGCCGAGTAACATAACGACAGGGATCAGATAAACAAAGGCCGGCATGGTCTGCATAATATCGAGAATCGGAGTAATCACCGACTGCATGCGATTGGACTTCGCCATAGCAATGCCAATAGGAATACCAAGAAAAATAGCCAGCAGCGTACACACCGTGATGATACTCAGCGTACGCATTGTGTCTTCCCACATACCGAAGAAACCGACCAGAAACAGAGCAACGCCAACACCAAGGGTCAGCTTGATAGAACGGGCAGCGAAATGGGTAATGCTGAGAATAATGATAATAACCAGCCACCAGGGAGTCGCCAGCAGCAGTTTTTCAAACCAGACCAGAAAAGACAGCAGCGGATCAAAGAAAGCTTCAATCGCCTCGCCATGTTCTCTGGAAAACCCTCGATAGGCTTCATCAAGCGTTTTTCGCAGGGTCAGCAATTCTCGCCGACTTAGCTGCGGAATTTCAGTTAACCAAGACATAAGGATTCTAACTCAAATGTGATAAGGGATATTGAATGCACCCGATATCCAGGTGCATTCCCTGAGCAACGTTTAAAACGCTTATAGTGCATCTTTCACTTTTTTAGCGACCTTGTCGCTGACCCATGAAGTCCAGATTTCCGGATACTCTTCCAGGAAATGGTAAGCGCCGAATTCGCCATCAGCCTGGTTATCCTCCATCCAGGCCAGCAGTTCATTCATCTGAGCATTAGTAAAGGAACGGGAACTGATGTAATCGTAGGCTTGTGGTGCCTTAGCGGCGAAATTTTCAGTGGTTACTGTTTGCACCAGCGATGGCGGATACATGGTGACCTTTGGATTCATACAGTCTGGAGAGGTTGTGCAATTCTTGAATTCTGCCTCGTTCACACCACTGCCAAAATCAACCTTCACCATTCTGTACTTACCGAGTACTGCTGTTGGCGCCCAGTAATAACCAAACCAGCCTTCACCACGTTCATAGGCTTTCGCGATAGCACCGGACAGGCCCGCACCAGATCCTGGATCGACCAGTTCAAAGCCGGCTTCTTCCAATTTCAGGGCTCGGTACAGATTCTGCCCGGAAATCTGACAGTTCCAACCAGCCGGACACCCCATAAACATAGCCTTATCAGAATCTTCAGGGTGCGGGAATAGTTCTGGATGTTTTATCACGCCATCAATAGTCGCAAGTTCTGGATATTTTTTAACCAGGTATTCCGGCACCCAAAAGCCTTCTTCACCACCGTCGGACAGTGATTTACCAGCATAGCGCAGTCGGCCTTCCTCAACACCACGATCCAATGCCTCTTTCATTGCATTGGCCCATAATTCAGGGGCAATATCAGGCTCACCTTTCTCGATCATGGAGATTCCGGTCGGCATGGTGTCCCCTGGCACCAGTTCGGCATCGCAGCCATAGCCTTCGCTGAGGATGATCTGGTCAACATGGGCGATCAAACTGGCCGAACTCCAATTCATATCGGCAATGCTGACTGGACCGCAATCTGCTGCATAGGTCATTGAGGACAATCCAAAACCCGCACTGACAATGATCACACTTAATTTATTCATAGTAACTCCTGTCTCACTATTTTTTTCTGACACAAAGCGTTTTCCGAGCGCATCACTGTACGGTGTATCGAATTGCGATAACCGATGCTGAAACGTATTGAACTATTTTGTTGCGGAAAGTTGATGCCTGAAAGTCGGTTTCAGTAAACACCAAGCTGATAGAAAAGCGCTTTGCACCTTGTATTGCTGCTGTATCGATGTGAGATTTGTCGACTAGACGAGTATGTATCGCCTCGTATGTGTTCGCCATTTAACGCTAATCGCCAAAATAATTCGAAACTCCATCCGCTGGGATCAAGCCTCTTACTAAGCGACGAATCTCCTCATCGTGCTGCAAGTTGTGATCTACCATAACAAAGCTAGTCGAAGACCACAAACAGCAACAAAATGACCGGCAGGCGACATTTTAGAGCCTTAAGCCTTCATAATCGCTTCAATTCTAACAACGTAAAGCCAGGTAACATGGGCCATTGGTCAGTCGATCGGGCTGGGTGTAATAACGCTTGCGAACAGGGGAAATCACCCATTAACATGCCAGCCGAAATGTTGCATCCAAACCCGCCATTGCTGATTAACCGAAGCCCGAATACTTAACCTACGCCCTGAAACCGGATGATCAAAGTCAAGCTGCACTGCGCGCAGCCCCAGACCAAAATCTGCGTCAATATGTTCCAGTGCCTGGTTAATATGACGACACCCGTGGCGGGTATCACCGATAATCGGATAACGCAGATGTTTGAGATGGCGCCGTATCTGATGCTTACGCCCGGTTTCAGGCTGACATTCGAGCCAGGAAACGCGCATTTTCGGATAGCGACTCACCGGTATGGCCAGTTCGGCGATGCCCAATCGACGGATTTGGGTGAGCGCCGATTGAGCGTCTTTGTCTTGAGCCGCGTATTTGTCAGCGATTCGATCCAATTCTTCTTTCAACGGATGATCAATTATCTGCTCAACCGGTGCAAAGCCCCGACAAATTGCCCAATAGGTTTTCTTGACCCGCCGGGACTCGAACTGGGCAATAAGATTTCTGGCGGCCTGATCCTCTTTACCAATAAGCACTAAGCCGGAGGTGGGACGATCCAGTCGATGAACGGTATGCACTTTGGCGTCAGGTTTCATCCTGCCCAGGTAAGTTTTTATACGCCCTGCCAAGGTGTCAGTCTCTCTACGATCAAGCCATGATGGATGCATCAAGAGACCTGCGGGCTTATCGACAACCAATAGCCAGTCATCTTCGTATAAAACAGTCAGATCAGTCATTCGTCGTCTTCATCACTTTCATCCACTTCCGTGACCGTAATTTCACCGCAACGCGCGCATTTTCCTTCAATAAAAATACGCCCCAGAAACTCATATTCTATGGGGTCAACCATGCCCAGATCGACCTCCTGGCAATGATTACACCAGGTATTTTCCAGAAACGCCGCCTGTTCTTCGGGATCTCTGTCATGGAAGTCACGCGGGGTACGCTCTTGTTGGTCAGACATTCTGTTCTCCTTAAAAATTGTGCGCAGTTTACCAGAGTTTCCGGCACAAAGGATTACATTCTAGATAACGGTATAAACCAAAAACAGGAATGGTAGTGTAGTGTCTCAATGAATTTAACAGGTTGATCTGATCTGTTTTTGCTCTGTGAAGCCAGTCCTACCTAGTGCCTGTCCGGAAAGGAGGCTCGGAAAGGAGGCTTCGGTTTCGCCCAAATGAAAAGTCTCCTTTTATGACGTTCAAGCACATCCATGTGACACTCGCCACTGACGTCGTGTCAGTGCACGCATACTAAAAGGAGACTTTTCATTCGGGCTGGTGCAGTGCCAAAAACGAGGTGTTTCTGGACAGGCACTGCCTAATACCTGAATCCGTGACTCCAGAGTGGCGCAGTGCGCAAGCCATTGATTCCTATTTGCTTCCCAAAAATTTAAATGAACCTACGGGTGCACCTGCAATTTTTGAAAAACAAATAGAAATCAAGCTCTTACACCCAGCATCCATTCTGAAGTCTCGGATTCAGGTACAGCTTAACAAAACAACTCCCCACCTTTTCATTGCACCACTCAGGTTCAACGTTTTACATTTACCGTTTTACACCTAAAGAAAACACCTCCATGAATATCCCTATTTTTATTTCCTTTGAAGTGACCGACGCTGAAACCGGTTATCCGTATGCCATTGCCTGGTCATTACCCAATGGTCAATACAAATCTGTTTTGGTGCGTCCAGAAAACGATTGGTTGATAGATTTCGAAACCGGCAACCATAACCCGGATGCACCAACAATGCAGGATTTACTCGATCAGGGCCAGACGGTTCTGGATATTCTGAAGGAGTGGGATCACGACTTTGAAGACAGTGAACTGTTCTGCCAGGATCCAGTGTTGGCTCAGTATTGCATGGACATGATGTACGAAGCCTATGGCCGTGAGTGTGATCTGGAATTGATATCCGAATATGACTGCTTTGAAGAACTGGATCACCTGGAGCTGGATGATCAACGGCGCTGGATAATGGACACCGAAGGCTTAAGCGCCTCCAATTGCGAAGACGCAGTAAAAACGATGATTTTTCTCTTTGCCCGAATTAACAGCGAGCAATAAAAAAGGGGCACCAGCCCCTTTTGCGCATTCCAATGCGCCAACACACTGACTATTGACGAATCAGCGTCAGAAGATCCTGAGTTTTTTCATCCATCAGCTCTTTATCACCTCGTGTTTCAACATTGAGTCGAATAACCGGTTCTGTGTTGGATTTCCGCAGGTTGAAACGCCAAGTTTCAAATTCCAGCGATAAGCCGTCAATCCGATCTTCTTTGATAGCATCGGCTTTATAAGCTTCGTAAACGCGAGCCATGGCTTCATCTGCATCCGCCACTTTGGAGTTGATTTCTCCGGGGCTCGGAAATTTCGCCATACGCTCCTCAACCAGAGCTTTCAGACTTGTCTGCTTACGACTGAGCAGATCAATAACCAGCAGCCAGGGAATCATACCGCTGTCAGCGTAGGCAAAATCTCTGAAATAGTGATGGGCACTCATTTCACCACCATAGATGGCATCTTCCTTACGCATGCGCTCTTTAATGAAGGCGTGGCCGGAAACCGATTGAATGGCCTGACCACCGTTAGCCTCTACAATTTCCAAGGTATTCCATGTCAACCGAGGATCATAAACTATTTTGGAACCTGGCTTCTTGACCAGGAAAGCTTCAGCCAACAAACCAACAATATAATAGCCCTCAATAAAGTTGCCGTTTTCATCCCACAAGAAACATCTATCAAAATCACCATCCCAGGCAACGCCCAAGTCAGCACCATGTTCTTTAACGGCACTGCCGGTTACTGGTTGCTGATCATGCAATAAGGGGTTGGGAATGCCATTCGGAAAGGTACCGTCTGGCTCATGATTGATTTTAATGAATTCGACAGGCGCATTTCTTTCTTTAAGAGCTGCCTCTATCGCATCCATGGTCGGACCAGCAGCACCATTACCAGCATTAACCACAACCTTCATGGGTTTAAGACCGGCAACATTGACATAAGTCATCAAATGAGCAACATAAGCTTGGCGGTTATCCAGCGATTCCAGTCTCCCTGGTTGAGCAGCTTTTTCGCCATAAGACTCTGTCTCAGCCATTTTCCGAATATCGGCCAGACCAGTATCAGCAGATATTGGCTTGGCTTCTTCGCGTACCATTTTCATGCCGTTGTAATTAATGGGATTGTGGCTGGCGGTTACCATACAACCACCATCAGCTTGCAGATGCTTGGTGGCGAAATAAACCTCCTCGGTACCGCAAAGCCCGATATCAACGACATCGACGCCCGAATCCAGCGCACCACGGGCGAAGGCGTCCTTTAATTCTGGAGAGGTCTGACGAACATCCCAACCGACTACAATCTTTTTTGGCTTCAAAAAAGCAGAATATGCCCGCCCGATGCGGTAGGCGATATCAGTGTTTAACTCCGGGCCTAATTCACCACGGATGTCATAGGCCTTGAAACAGGTAAGCTCCATTTTAGTTCCTATCTAGTCAGGTATTGATTTACACAGCCACTGATCATACAGATTAATTTCAAATTACGCATACTGTCGAGCATGAGGATAAGCTACTATTGCACCCCCTCAAAAATAAATGCAGTTGATAGATAGGATGAACACTCAACATTTAAAAACATCTCACAGCAACCTCTCAGCACTCCGGCCAACCCTGCCACCCGATGAAATCGACTTGGCATTGTTGATCCGGAATATTGTCCATCAATGGAAATTAATACTGCTGATTACAACATTGGTAACCGCGCTTGGCATTGGATATGCGGTCATGCAACCTTCTGTCTACCAAATAGAAGCCACTTTAGCAGCCCCAACCATTGCCGACCTTGGACGAATGACGGAACAGGATCTGCTCGAAATCACCCCTAAAGTTGCGCTGGATCGAGCGGTTCAGACACTCTTGTCGCCCAAAAAGCAATCAGAAGTATTCAAACAGAGCGAGTTAGCCGCAAAACTGTCCAAAGACAGCGATCTATCGACTGACCAGTTATTTCTGAACCTGCACTCAAACCTGAATATTGATCGTATTGATCACGATGTATTCGTCAATCAGGAGCTGGCTGATGACCTGCGCAAGGAAATACATCTTACCCTGGAATCCACATACCCTGCTGAAGCGACCGCTTTTGTCAGAAGTCTGATTGATAATGCCCTATCCCAGACTGTTGAGGATATTCAAGTCGATGTTTCAGTTAAAAGAGCTGAAGGTATTCAGAGCCTGCAAGAAGAACTGAATGCTCTGACCACATCGGTAAAAGCATCCCGGGAGGCTGAAATTGCTCGGATGGAAGAATCCAATGCGCAGAAAATTAAGCAACTTGAATTAAACATGCGGCTGATGGAGACAGAAGCACGGGAAAAACGTCTCAACCGAATCGATGTATTGAAAGAAGCGCTTAAAACAGCCCAAACACTGAACATCACAGAACCGGTTGTATGGATTTCCGACTCACCGAATCAGAATAATGCCTTAACGCCAATGGCACTGAATTGGATGAAAGAGAACTACCCGGAATTCTACCGTGGCACCAAGCATCTGAATGCTGAAATCAATATGCTGCAGGAACGCGAAAATGATCTGATTTACCTGGATGATTATACTGAAACCAAAGCACAGATCGCACAGATCAAATCAGATCCTGAATTGGCGGCACTAAAGAGTCGCAAAAACGATACAATCTATATTCCAAATTATAACGAGTTGCGCACACAGATAGCCAATATCCAGCGGCAGCCTAGCGATTTCCCTAATGCGATCGTTGCCAATATTATTCAACCGGCGATTGTTCCATCGCAACCATTCAAACCAAATCACAAGCTGATTGCGGTTGCAGGCGCAGTGTTAGGCGCATTCCTGGCCTTGTTTATTGCATTGGTCAGACTTGCCATGACGCCCGCTGACGACAGGAAGTACTGGAATACTTAGACCTGAATCCGTGACTTCAAAGTGGATGCAGGGGGTAAGAGCTTGATTTCTATTTGCTTTTCAAAAATTGCAGGTGCACCCATAGGTTCATTGAAATTNAAAAAAATTGCGATATGATAGCGGCCTAATTTCTCTTTGCGGTCAAAACCTTACATGCGTTTTTTATTCTCAACTCTAATCTTGACTATGATAAGCCTTACTTCTGCTTATGCTGACAATTTCTATTCAGATAACCAGCTCCAATCAGTTAACCTGAGCCAGGAAGCTGATGGCTGGTTCATTTCCATCAAAGCGGGAGTTCGCGAAGGCAGTGGCGAAATAGTTAACGACGGTACACGTTTTGAGCTACCGCGTTTTAGTTTGCAAAAGCAATATGCTGACAGCGTCCTGTTTCGCGCAACCATTCCCTATGTCTATCTAAACAACGACAAGACAAACCGCTATACACTGGGTGATCCCAGCTTTTTTACAACGTTGAAAACCACAGAGAATAGCAGCTTCACTGTTGGCGTCACTGAGCCAGCAGCGAATCGTCCTATTGAACCGGATGTTGTTCGGTTTATGGCATTCTACACGGGCGCCATCCCACTTGCGGATTTCAATATAGGCTGGCAGTTGGGTACTGAAATTCCTGATCGATACAATGATAAAGGCCAGGATGATCTGCTCAGTTTCGGTCTGGAACTCTCATTGGCTCAGCAATGGTCTGCCAGCTTGATCCGAAAGCAGGTTGTTGACGGCCGCTGGTGGGACATTACCAAGCCGCTGGATAATGCGTTGAACCGCACCAACCTGACACTAGAGTGGCACCAACCAGTCAATTATCACTGGCTTAAAGAAATCACCCTGCTTGGCGGTGCGCAGTTCAACCAGGGTAACCAGTGGTGGCTGGGGTTGAGTGTACACTGATTCATGACAAAGACGCTGATCAAAGCTGTTTTCAATATTCTGTTTCTTGCTATTTTGGCGATTTTACTACATCGATACGCAAGCCTCGAACAGATACAGCTAACCATAAAACAAATTCCACCAGTGTCGTTTGCAGCGGGCGTCAGTATGCTGGTTATAACTTATATACTGAGAACACATCGTTTTTTCCAATTACTGAAAGGCTACCCGGTAAGCTGGTCCGGTATTTTGAAGGTCATGCTACGGCACAACGCCATTAATAATCTGCTACCTTTCAGACTCGGAGAACTCAGCTTTCCCGTTCTGCTTAAAAAACAGGAAAATATAGATTTTCAAACCAGCCTGAAAGTTCTACTGACCGCTCGCCTCTACGACTTACTGATTATGGGTGGCTTAGCTTTCATCCTGATCAACTTTTTATTATTTCGCAACAATGTCGCGTGGCTGGCTCTGGAATTGATCATTTTCATTCTAATGGTCGCATTATTGGCATGGCTTACTTACCAACAAAAAATAGCTTTTCTTCAGCGATTCAAACTCTACTTCATCTATCTACAACAGAATTTTCGCCAAACCAGTACCACATCCTTACTGATCTGGGCATTCAAAACGACGGGGCAAGCACTATTGCTGGCGCCAATGCTGCAGACACACTGGAACTACGCCCTGCTGGCCATTCTGATTATTGAGGGTACAGCCATTCTACCAGTTAACGGACCACTGAATTTCGGCTCGCTGGAAGGGGCAACACTTGCAGTACTGACACCATTAGGTTTGCAAGCTAAAACAGTACTGGCTGCTATATTGAATTTGCACCTGGCAATTATTATGCTTGCCGCGCTCGGCTATCTGCTTAGCCTGTTTATTCCCAGCCCACGTCACAAAGAGGTTTCATCTTGACTGCCGACGTCACCCAGGATTCTTCATCCCATTATCATCAGTCCCTAAGTATTGTTGTTCCGTTATACAATGAAGAAGAAAATGTTAACCTACTGGTCAACAAGATTAAAACAGCACTGACTGATTATGCCGGGAGCTATGAAATCATTCTTGTTAATGACGGCAGTACCGATGGCACCCTCTACCAGATGAAGCAATGCCGCAGTGAAATCGGCAGACACATTCAGGTGTTGGATTTAAGCCGGAACTTCGGCCAGACTGCGGCCATGCAAGCAGGTCTCGATTACTCAACCGGTGAATTCGTCGCAACGATGGATGGTGATCTGCAGAATGATCCTGCTGATTTACCACGTATGATCCAAGAGCTACAGGATCGGGATCTTGATCTGATTCAAGGCTGGCGTAAAGATCGCAAAGATGGACTGGTACTGAGAAAGATTCCATCCAGTATTGCAAATCGACTGATTGCACGCCTGACCGGGCTCAAATTGCACGATTACGGTTGTTCACTAAAAGTTTATCGAGGCTCCGTCATTCGTAAAATTCGTCTGTATGGCGAAATGCACCGCTTTATTCCAATATGGGCCACAGGCGTTACCTCTCCACATCGTGTTGGCGAAACAGTAGTAACCCACCATCCACGTCAGTTCGGTGAGTCGAAATATGGCATCTCCAGAACCTTCAGAGTCATTATTGATTTGCTGTCGGTATTTTTCTTTCAGCGCTTTAAATCCCGCCCAAGTCACTTTTTCGGTGCGATAGGTTTGTTTTTCGGTTGTACTGGCGGTTTGATGCTGACTTGGCTACTCATAGTAAAATTTGGCTTTGGTTCGGATATAGGCAACCGCCCAATGCTATTCATCAGTATTCTATTTATCATGATGTCGATTCAGTTTATGACCACTGGCGTTATTTCTGAAATGCTTAGCCGAATCTACTTTACTCAGGACAATCAGAATTCCTATTTTATCAGCGAACATTCAGAAACAGATAACGAACCACATTTCAGTAATCACAGCCGATGACCACAACTTCCTCAAAACATTATTGGTATGCAAGCCTGTTGATCGGCTTCCTTCTGCTGGCCTATCGACTGATCACGCTTGCCTTAACTGAACCCGGTTTGTTTTTTGACGAAGCTTACTATTACGGTTGGTCGCTGACACCGGATTGGGGCTATTACTCCAAACCACCCGTCGTTGCCTGGCTAATCACTGCAAGCACAGCATTATTCGGCAATTCAGAATTCTCAGTTAAATTACCCGCCTCGATTATTTATCTGTTAACTGCCTTCGTTGTGCAACGAACAACGGCAATGGTCGCCTCGGAAAAAGCCGGATTCTGGGCATTCATCACTTTCATAATAATGCCGTTTGTCAGCCTGAACTCATGGTTTATTACCACCGATGCACCGCTATTACTATGCTGGTCACTGACGACTCATTTTTTTATAAAAGCACAAAGAAACGATCAATGTCAGTATTGGTTTTTAGCGGGCCTGTTCGGTGGTCTGGGTTTGTTAAGCAAGTACAGCATGATCTTGCTGCCTGGCAGTGTCGCCATCATGTATCTGTTCCATGGCGACTACAAAAAATTACTTCACTGGAAATTCTGGCTCACTATCGCTACGGCTTTAGTGGTATTCGCACCTAATGTCTATTGGCAGTTCCAGAATGGTTTCCCAAGTTTTATCCACACCGCCGAACTCGCTAACAAACCCGGCTGGGATGGGAATCCGCATGAATTTATTCCGGCGCAATTGATTGTCTTTGGTCCTGTTGCTGTATTCCTGCTATTGTCAACACTGAAAAAATCGTTTCGACATCAATACCCGGAAATCTGGTATTTATCCTGGGTTCCATTGTTTATTTTTTCTGCAAAATCAATACAGGGTGAGGCGTTTATTAACTGGAGTGCTTTTGCATACAGCTCCGCCTCCATCTTGGTCGGTATTGTTGTTTGTCAGAAATCACCCACTGTCAAGGGGATGCATATCGGTATGAGTTTGCTGATGGCTGCCGTGTTCTATCATTACCCTTTCATTCAATCGGCTCTGGGGATTGAAAAAACAAAGCACAATACGCCTTATGCCAGAGTAGACGGCTGGCGCGAAATCAGTCAACAGGTCAACGCAATCGCACAAAAATACCCTTCTTATTTCATCGGCTCTGAAAGCCGTACTATTAATGCTTACCTGAATTATTACATTCCAGATGTAAAAAACCGCCTCCGAACAATTAATAGGAATAACCATGTTGCTAACCAATACGAACTTTTTTATCTACTGAAAGACAGTGAACGCCCGATTATCTGGTTAAGCAATAATGAGCTGGATGACATTCCGTTTTCAAATGAACCTGCCAGCGAGTCACTGTTGACCACCTTAAAACAGCGTGTCTACCCCTCCTATCAACTGACCCTTTGGGTTTACCTGGTGAAATAATGACAATTATATTTCGCTATCTGTTCTCAACCACACTCCAATATACAATCGGAATGTTTGCCGGTTTTGCACTATTGCAGATTGGACAACAGGTGATCGCCATACTGGAAAAATTGCCAAATATTGCCTTAAGCCAATTAGCCTATTTAGTGGTATTACTGATCCCGGACTCCTTTAATGACATCATTCCAATTGCATTAGTGCTAGCCGTTTTACTGACAGGTAATCAACTCTATAGTCAGAGCGAAATCTATATTCTGCGTAACAGCGGCTTGAATTCAATACAAACCTCCCTGCCGATATTGGTTGTTGGTTTAGGTATTGGTATTGCAATGACGATCAACGCATCGTACCTGAAACCCATTGCTTCACTGAAATTATCAGAACTGACGTTTACCATTACCAACTCGAACTTTACTGACTACCTGGTTCCTGGTGAGTTCCGAGAATTAAAGAACTTGGGGTTAACCATTACAGCGGACGACAACAAGGATGGCGAGCTGACTGATGTATTCATGCATAATGCGCAAACCAATCAGGTTATTACCGGGCAAAAAGCTTACATAACCAACAATGGCCCTTTTAACTATACATTGAATATTGAGCAGGGTAGCGTTTTAAACTTGACCGAGAATAGTCTTGCACACACTGACTTTAAAAACTATCACGCCAACCTTTCGCGAGGTCAGTTCAAGGCTCGTGATTCCGTCGAATTTTACAATATTGTCGAGCTCTACCAACACAAAGGTACTTTCCCGATAACCGAAATGCACTGGCGACTTTCCCGCTTCCTGTATTGCCTGGCGCTAACCGCCATTGCTCTGCTGTTTATTCCAAAAAGTCCACGCTCAGGCACCAGCCTGGCTATCCTTAGCGGAGTCATCATGTTTTTTATCTATAATCGAATTGCCAACAAATTTTACAGTCAAGCTTCCAAAGGCCACCTCAATCCTCACTTGGTATTTTGGATTTTGTACCCTTCTGTATACATTGGAGTGCTTGGCCTAAAAGCGGCAATTGCAAGTTTTAAAGGTTGGTTATTCCGTGCCCGTCAAACTGCTTAACTATCTGCTACGCCACTGCGTTACTGGCCTGACACTCAGTAGTGTCACTGTCCTTGGGTTCAGCTATTTTTTGCTGCTACCCGGCACCAGAGGTACTTTCATTGAGAAGATAATAGACGCGACTGGTCAATTAATGCTAATCAGCCATTTGATTATGCCATTGGTTATACTGATTGGTCTTGCCTATGGACTAGGTCTATTACATAACAACAGTGAAATGGTGCAAATACTTCAACAGTCCAAAAGCTATGCTTTGCTTGCGATTTTCGTTGCAACATTCTGTATTCTGACGACAGTTCTGGAAACCTTTTACTGGCCCACTCTGGAACCTACTGAGCCAATGCTATCCAGCCAATGGCAACAAAAAGGCAACCTTTATTATAATGATACAACGGCCGTTAAAACTGACAACGGCCATATATCCTCGGCTAGCTATAAAAATTCTAATTTTGGCAGCCCTCTGGATTTTAAACACTCTGCGGCTGCAAGCGACCAATCCATTGCACGGAGAAGTATTTCAACGCTCTACCAAAATAGAAAAGCAAAAAGTATTAACTATGAGTTTTGGAAGCAGATATATCAGGCAGCCTGGGCAATTCCACTGTTCTTTTTCCTATGGTATAAACTTAAGCAATGCTCCCGAGGAAGTACTGCTGCCAACACGGCTGGTAGTGTTGCCATTACGGCTATCGCGCTTGGCCTGTTCTGTGAGGCAACACATATAGTGTTGACTAAGGCCCTGGTTCAACCCTACCTGACGATGCTGGTTCCATTTATCATCGCAATTATTGGCACAGGTTACCGAGTTGTTAAAACCTAATAAATTTTACCTTTGCCATGTCCACCGTACATGAGGTGCTTTTTCACCTTGGCCTTGTTGGCTTACTGCTATATGGCATTGGCTCAAAAACGCAACATTCACTGACCCGTCAACACTGGCTCTATCTTGCAATAATGTTGCAGTTCCCTGCCATTATGGTGTTAAGAAAGGCATTAAGTGGTGCAATTGATACGCCTATGTGGGAAGGCATTCTTCGCTGGTGTCTGATGGGCTATATACCGGTCTTGTTTTATCAAAAAGCACTGACTCCAAGCCTGAAAACCCTGACCCAGGCTGCGGCATCGGCAACACTGATTGCTGGGTTAGTAGCACTCAAGGATATTTATTGGTTAAATCTTGACCGTGCCCACGGCTCTGAGCATCCAATAAACTATGCCACCATTATTGCCCTGATGTCATCACTGACATTTTACGGAGCACTGAAACTGGAAGGGATCTTTCGAGATAAAAGGAAGCTTGTTTTAATCATGATTTGCTTCGCATTTGGCGGGTACGGTTTTATTATGAGCCAGGCGCGCGGACCTCTTCTGGCGATTTTGATCACAATCCCAACAATTGCCATCGTATATTATCGAAAGTTTATTTTTAAACCCAAATATGGATTCATTGCCACCATCCTTACTTGCATTATTATTGGCAGCTTTTATTTAGCGGCAGATAAAACAGGACTGATTGATCGAACCATTGCTGAAATCAGGGCTTATGAAAACGGGCAAGTTATCGGTTCATTCGGTACGCGGATAGAAATGTGGAAATCCGCCATTGATATCTTCCTGCAAAAGCCAATATTTGGCGCCGGCGTTAACGTCGGTCAGTTGCAGCAAGAAGGCGGTAAATACATCCACTTCTCTCCTGTTGTATCGCATTGGGCTCATGTACACAACGAGGCTCTGGAGGCAATGTCCAAACGAGGATTAATCGGTCTTACGAGCATTACACTGGTATGGTTACTACCAATAATCATCCGCCTGACTAATAAAAACTCAACTCTTTTTCGTTTTTGTGCAGCTCAATCGCTTCTTTTTTGCTGGTTTTTGTGTGGGCTAACACAAGTCATCACCAGCCATAACATCGGCATGACACTACTGCCATTAATGTTTGGTCTGGCATTGATTGACACAGGAATCCGAGACTCCAGAATGGATGCAGGTGACACTAACGAGCGTTCTTATGAACAAAGCCCTTGAACAGGGTTAACAGAATTATCTTGATATCCAGCACCAGTGACCAATTTTCAATGTAGTACATATCATGTTCGACCCGTTTATTGAGGTCGGTATCGCCGCGCCATCCATTCACCTGAGCCCAGCCAGTAATACCAGCCTTGACAATGTGCTTTTGCATATAACGCGGTATTTCATCCTTGAACTGGCTAACAAAAACCGTTCGCTCCGGTCGCGGACCGACAATGGACATATCACCTTTCAGCACATTAATAAATTGAGGTAATTCATCCAGGCTGGTGGCGCGGATAAACCTGCCGAAGGCAGTGATTTCCTTGTGCCTGGCATTACCCCACTGAATCCCCTCTTTCTCGTTATCAACCGGCATTGAACGAAATTTCAACATATTAAAGCGGCGACCATTCCAACCGACGCGCTCCTGTCGATAAAATACCGGGCCTGGTGAGCTGAGCTTGACACCCAGCGCCAACGCCAACATTAGTGGACTGACCAGGATTAAAATCACTAACGATAACAGCTTATCCTCCAGCCATTTCAACACCCGGTTCCATCCTTCCATGGGGGTAACCGACAGATTCACCACAGGCAATTCGCCAACCTGCGAGACTGAATGATTGATCAGATCAAAACCGAAGAAATCCGGCACATAGCGCACAGTGGCCGCCGTATGTGACAATTCATTTAGCAGGGATTGCAACTGATCGGCTCGATTTATCGGCAAGCATAACCAGATCTCATTGACAGACAGCCCCATAGACATTTGCTCAAAGTCATTCAGGTTTCCGGCAGAGACCATAGCGCTATCCAGCAGCTTTTCATCCTCACCGTCCAGCAAAAAAACCTTTTCAACTCGCAACCCAGTCCAGACACTTTTTTCCAGTACACTGTACACTCGATTTATTTGATCAACGGTCCCCACTAGCACAACACATTTTTTGTCATACCCTTTCGTGCGCAGAAAACGAAGCAATAATTGAAATACCAGCCGGTTTGAGCAGAAGGTCACCAGACTTAGAGAGAACCACAAGACATACCAGACACGGGAATAACTTTGGCTGGTTTTAGACAGAACGGCTGCCAGTGCTAACAACAGAAACAAAGACGATAACGAAAAGGCAGCGCGCCCAAAATCATCAAGCCGACTTTTGCCTCGATCCAGCCGATAAGCCCCAAAAACGGGAAACAGCGTTATAACCGACAAAGCCGCAGCCGTATAGGCAAGGCGATAATGCTCAGGAACATTCCACGAATCAAAGTAAAAATTGTAGGCAATCCGTGCTGAAGCGACGATAAAGAATATATCCAGGATTCTCAGAATAACACCAACAATAAGAGAAGATTCTCTTGACGACCCCGATCTCATTAACTCATATCCAACTTATGTATTTCAGCTAGCATTCTCTGGTTCCTCGCCTGATACGTTTGCTCAGACAGATGCTGCTCAAGTGACAAACCATGTCTGGTGGCTCCTGACAGAACGTTTTCGCACTGATCAATAAACGGCTCAACATCCTTTGCGGGAAAGTAAAAATCCTGAACCGCCTGCAGACTCTCTATATCTATCGCAACAACATCCTTACCAGCCATCAAGTATTCGTAAAACTTCATTGGAAACATATTGCGAGTGTACTCATTTACAGCAACAGGTAACATGCAGATACTGAAACCCTTCAAATAGGCTGGTAAAACATTATACGGCCTAGGTCCAAGCAAATGGATATTAGGATGACAGCTCAATTCTTCAGCAGAATCGGTCGGATCGCCCTCGCCTACCTTACCGATCAGCACAATCTGCCAATCAGGCTTGCGTTCGGCAATCTGTTTCAGCAGAGTAAAATTCTGTTTATACCGGCTGATAGCACCAACAAACCCCAAAACAGGCCCTTTAGCCTGAATAGCAGTAAGATCATCAGGAATGACAGTCTCTGGAAGTTTTGCTCGGGAAAAATGATCAATATCTGCCACATTACTGAAGTAACAGGCATTGGCACCCCATGCCAGATGGCGCTCTAATAATGCGCGAGAGGTGCAAAACACAGCATCCACATGGGTAGATAGCGCGCGTTCAGCTAAAATCATAGATTCTTTAGGCATCCCCGGCTGCTGCTCGATAGCATCCACACAATGGTAAATAACATGGCGATATCCATTAGAGCTCAACAATTCAAGTGTGAGCGGATTATAGCTCCACAGCCAATGGCGTTTAATCCCTAAAACCAACTGAGCAATTCTGACAGACGCTGACAAAAGCAGTTTATTAACAGCTCGCACCAAAGCATACCTTTGCAACGGAATAACGAAGGGCGATAAAACGAAGACTTCTCCTGACCGCTCAGCCAAGTTAGCAGACGAGTAAACCTTTTCTGGTAAACGCAGTGCCTTTTTAAGCCGCTTCACTATCCTCGACAAATCTGATGCGGTCGCCGTTGGTGCACGCAGCCCAACACTTTCGATATATAAGACCCGATAACCATCATCAGCGAAAGCCTTAGCAACATGCTGCTTATTTGTCCAAAACGGGTTATCCCAGTCAGCCGTTGAGAAAAGCGTAATATCTTCTTTGTCCAAGCGGTTAGATTTCACCATAGATATCCCGTTTTTCCAGCCTGTTCATATCGATTAACAGCGTCAATGATTCCTTGATCTGTCTGCTCTGTAAACAAAATACCGGTTTTACCATCCAGAACTGTATCTCTGGCACCGCCACGCCCATAGGCGATTACCGGAGTACCGCAAGCCTGTGCCTCAACGGGAATGATGCCAAAGTCTTCTTCTGCGGCAAAGACAAAGGCTCTAGCTTGCTGCATGTGTTTTTTCAATGCTTCTGTCGGCTGATAGCCTAAAAATTCGATATTTGGTGCATCATCTGCAATGGCCTGCAATTTCTTCATTTCAGAGCCGTTGCCAATAATTTTAAGTTTCTGATTCGGCATCGCCTTGAAAGCACTGACAATTAAATCAAAGCGTTTATACGGCACCAATCGGGAAGCTGCCAAATAGAAGTTATCCTTTCTCGACTCGACTGTAAATTGATCAACCGATACGCCTGGGAACACAACCCGTGACGCCCTTCCATAAACTTTTTGAATGCGCCGACGGATAAAATTTGAATTGGCCAGAAACTGGTCAACACCAGATCCTGTTCGATAATCCCATATACGGATTTTGTGCAATATCCACTTTACCAACCAGGTCTTTACCCCACGATGAAGTCCTGATTCTCGCAGATACTGGTGCTGGAAGTCCCAGCCGTAGCGAATGGGAGAATGGCAATAACAAATATGTACTTGATCCGGTCCAGTCAAAACACCTTTAGCAAAGGCATGATTAGAGGAGATCACCACGTCATATGACTGTAGATCATGCTGCTCTACGGCTAACGGCATCAGCGGCAGGTAATCCCGAAACCTGGTCCTGCTGAATGGCAGTTTTTGAATCAGACTTGTCTTAGGGACCTTTCCATGTAAAAAATGCCTTTCAGAGTCAGGCAAGTAGTCAACGGTAACAAATAAATCCGCCTGCGGAAAAGCCAGAATAAGTTGCTCCAGAACCTTCTCTGATCCGGAATAATCGATCAGCCACTCATGAATTATTGCGATTTTCATTAGATATCTTTGATAGTACTTCTGTAATCTGTCTCGAACACAATCATGACGTTATCTGACAGGTAGATTAAAATATTAATTATTGTAAGATTGTGCCATCTAACTCACATCTAAGCCAAGCATGGTCAAGCAAGTCGCAATTTATCGACATCAATTAGGGAAGCCATCGGAGTCCTTCATTTACACCCCACTACCCCACTACCAGACTTACAAACCAATATTAGTCGGCACTGAAGTATGGGAAAATAAGCCGCTACCTGTTGAGCATGCTGCACCCGCAAATTTTACAACCATGCAGAGAATCATTCATCGAGCCAGTTTTCGAAACCACTATCTGGAAAATTGGTTCAGGCAACACCAACCTGATATTTTGCATGCACATTTTGCCATTGATGGACTATATGCGTCTTTTTTTGCTCACCGCTATAATATCCCACTGATTGTGACGCTACACGGCTTTGATGTCACTCGCACTCAAAAAGAGCTGATGACATCAAAAAACCTAAGCTGGATTAAATACGCACTAAATCGAAAGCGCCTGTTTCGTCAATGCGACCGTTTTCTGTGTGTCAGCCAATTCATATATGAAAAGGCATTGCAGGCAGGTTTCCCCCGAGAAAAGCTGACCCAGCACTATATTGGAGTTGATACTGAACTATTCTCCGCCAGGAAACACACAGCCGAACCCTCTGAGCAGTTTAAAATACTGCATGTTGCCAGATTAACGGAAAAAAAGGGCGCAAAATTTTTATTGGAAGCAATAAAGCTAATTGATGACCCCAGGGTAAAGCTCACGATTGCAGGTGATGGCGAGCTGAACAGTACACTAAAACGCCAAGCGGCCGATTTAGGCATCCTGAATCAGATTGATTTCCTTGGTTTTGTACCCTACTCCGAAATACAAACGCTAATGCAAACTCATCAGGTATTGTGCGTACCTAGCGTCACTGCAGTCGATGGGGATGCTGAGGGTTTGGGCATGGTATTTCTGGAGGCTGCTGCTAGCGGCTTGCCTATTGTATCGACCCGACACGGCGGCATACCTGAGGCTGTTATTGATGGTGAGACAGGTTATCTGGTTAGAGAGCGTGACTCAAAGGCATTGGCTAATGCTCTCAGGTTGTTAATATGTCATCCTGAAACGAGTATTGAACTAAGCAGAAAGGCACGATTGTGGATTAATCGCAAATTCAGTATACAGACCAATACCCAAGCCCTTGAAAAACTTTATGACGAGATAATAGCTAAGCACCTATGAATATCCTAATCACCACCCGCTCAGTGCCAGAACATACGATGGGAGGGATGGAATATTATGCTAAAGATACGGCTCTCTGGTTAAGTCTTCTTGGTTGTAAGGTTACATTACTAACGACTGCTTTACCCCCAAATACTCCAACTCAGGACTACACTTCCGACACTCTGAAAATTGTCAGCCTAGCTCAATGCCCCGGCGGTAAATACTCATCTGCATGGTGGTCAGCCTCCAAAGCATTTTACCTAAAACATCAAGCGAGTTTTGACGCAGTTATCAGTGTATCCAGTGCTGGCCGGTCGATCGCTATGCTAAAAGAAAGGTGTCCAGTTATTATGCAATGCCATGGCACCGCAAAAGGGGAAGTTATTGCCAAATGGAAATCCGGTTCAATCAAAAACTGGCTAAAATCAGCCAAAAATATTAAAGATATGCTGATTGACTATTTCGCCTATCGTCACTACAACCACTTTATCGCCGTTGGAGATCAAGTATATACAGACCTGATCAATCGAGGCCTATCAATACCCAGCAAAGCGGTCACCCTGATTCGTAATGGCGTTGAACGCAATCCTCATACACACATAACAAATCCCTCGGGCACAAAGCGAGTATTGTCTCTGAGTCGATTGCATCAACAAAAAGGCATTCAATTCGCAATAGAGGCTTTTAAACATAAGGCATTAAGCAACACAGAACTACATATTGCAGGTACAGGACCATACGAAACACAACTCAAGAAACTGGCTTCCAATGCCAAAAATATTCATTTCCTTGGCCAAATCGAACGATCCCATATACCCAAGCTGTTATCTGAATATGATGCGTTTATATTCACCTCAACTCACAGAGAAGGTTACCCACTTAATCTGCTCGAAGCTATGGCGGCAGGCCTACCTGTGATCACCTCAAAACATCTTGCGGACAAACTACCATCCTCGCCAGGAGTTTACCCTGTGCCCCCTCGAAGCACAGAGGAAGTAGCGCAAAAAATTGAACAGGCATTAATAGGCCCACACTCAGTATTACCTGACCAGTTCTATTTAGAGCATGTCATGAACCAATATAAAGTGATTTGCGAACAGTTATGTCAAAACCTCTAATCGTCAACGCTGCAAGAGCTATCGATGCTAAAGGCGGAGTTAGCAATGTAGCCAATGCCTTGAACCAGGAATTTACTGCATCAGGTTATAAAACAGCAACATTCACGCTGGAAAATACAGGTTTAAAAAGCAGAAACCACTTAAATCCAGTACTAAACAAGTTGCAATTAATATTTGATATAACATGGACATCTACTGTTGGCACGCTCTTATTAAGAAAAAAGTTCAATAACTATCAACACTGCGTAATTTGCCATAATGATTTCATGTTCGGAGACATATATGTGAATCACGGTCTCCATAAAGCCTTACTGATGCAATCAGGTTGCTGGAAAATGATCCTTCGCAACCCTATTCACCTATTTTTACTTATTAGGGAAACATTACGCCATCGCCTGGGTATTCATAAGACTGTTGTCTGCTTCTCGGAACAGCAAAAGAAAGAATTTATACAGTACTTTCCTTATCAGAAGGCCAAGGTGGTTATCATACCAAACGGCATTGATCTGAATCGCTTTAACCCGGATCAGCCAGCACCCGAAGATTCTCCGATGAAAGGAGAACATGGAGAAAAGTATCTTCTTTTTGTTGGCTATGAGTTCAATAGAAAAGGGCTGATCCATGCTATTAATGCACTACAATTTCTTCCTGACAACTGGCACCTCGTAGCCGTTGGAGGCGATGATCAACAAATTGAAAAATTCGCAAAATACGCCCATTCAAAGAAACTAAGCTCTCGATTGGTATTTACCGGACCACGATACGATGTAGAAAGGCTTTATGCTGCTGCTGACTGTTTTGTACTACCAGCAGATTTTGAACCATGGGGCCTGGTCGCTCTCGAAGCAATGGCATGTGGCACTCCTGTAATCATGACCAAAGTTGGCAGTAGCATGGATTTTTTAAAACCCGGAAAAAATGGTTACTTCTGTGAACAATCCGATGAGAACATAGCTCACCAGATATTAGCAAGTCAGTCACTTGATCAGAAAAGCATAATAGAGTCTGTCAAGCCATTCTCCTGGCCTGCCATCGCTCAGAGATATGAGCAGCTTTTCGATGATTAAAGCATTCTTATCGTTATTTAGTGGCAACCTGTTCAGTAAAATACTCGGTTTAATACGAGAAGCTCTTCTGGCATGGGCGTTCGGTCTATCTGCTACAGCTGCGGCCATTCGTATTGCTATTGCCGCGATTTTTGTACCAATGAATCTATTGACTCAAGATCTTCTCGCCGCCGGTTACTTACCGCTTTACAACGAATACAAAAAACAAGATCCCATACTGGCAAAGCAATACGCACAGTTCTTTACTCTATTAATGCTACTAATTGGTTTTTCCATAACCATAACCCTTTGGCCCATTGCTCAAGCGTGGATCTCTTTACTGGCTTCAGGGCTCACACCTGACACTCAGGCATTGGCGGCAAAGTTGTTTCGCATCCTATTGCTAGGAGTCCCTTTTATCCTAACGGCCAGCGCCGCAACTTATGCTCTTATGGCCGAAGGTCGATATAGCCTACAGTCTTTACGACCATCGATGCAAAACCTGGGGCTAATAGCAGGAATATTGCTCAGCTCATTTACAGATAGCCTACTGAGCATTGCCTGGGCCTATGTCTCATCTCAAATACTATTCTGCGCCATCGCTATCTGGCAAGTTAGATACCGTGTTTCCACCAAAACAAATCGAATGTTACCTTGGAGGAAATTTTCCAACGCACTCTGGACGGTCATAAAGCCATTGCTTGTACTACCGCTAGCCCTGCAAGGATACATCATACTGGAACGAAACGTAGCCAGTTGGCTTGGTGAGTCCACTATTGCCGCACTAGAAATAAGCAAGTTCATATCGGAAACATCAATGGCATTATTGGCCGTACCGATGGGACTAGTACTACTAAGCCGATATACTACAGAAGACGAAGAACGCAGTTCACAAATAATCCAGCAAATCCTCATTGTACTGACTCTACTGATAACGCCAGTTGCAACAGTCTTGATTACATACCCGGAAGTGATTGTGCAATTGCTTTTCCAGCGAGGAGCCTTTACACCTGAAGATACAGAATTAACCTCCCATGTATTACGCTTGTTTGGGGCAGGATTACTGATACATACTTTGAATTATCAACTACTCAAGCTCGCGAATGCCTTTCAACGCTCAAAGGATTTTGCCATAGCCAGCCTGATTGGAATTGCTGCTGGAGCCATAGGATTATTAAACTATCGGACGTTAGGCGAGCTAACATTCGGAACTGCTTATATTCTATACGGCACCGGGACTCTGCTTTATCTAAGCTATCAATTGAGATGCACTCTTAAAATATCACGGCAGCTTAGTTACGTTCTTCTTTGGCTGTTCATTGCTAGAATTGTGACCAAAGGCCTGGGTATCGACTCATTTACCTTTAAAATCTTCGCGGCTGCAGGGGTGACTGCAGTAGCTATCATTATTATTGCCTTACCTTATATATTCACCCACCGCACGCTAGACATAAAACAATGGTCTAAATCAGACACAAGATAAGTGCTTACATTTAGCATCGCTTAATCAAGTCAAATCATCTAAGGATCCGATTTCAGTAATGGCCTAAAGAATAACAGCCATATTCTAATTGGATTCCCAGGCATAACAACGTATTATCGCCAGTCATAATATTGACCACCGCCTACCATGAACAAAGCAGCCACACAAGAGATAATCATCGGATCTAACCGCCTCCTTTCCTTACTATTTTCAGTCGGTTTGATCTGCATGTGGCTAATTGGCTACAGAACCCCATCGCAAAGCGGATTGTTTCTGGGAGATGCTATAGGCCTTGTTTTATTACCGATTGCTGCGATATTAATCTGGTATACGCAAGGTTTCGATTCTTTACTCCCGAAAAAAATTCCTAAAACGGTTTTGATTACGTTATTTGCACTAATAGCCTACTGGAGCACATTACCCCATTTCAATGCTCGTGCTTTCCTCAAGGATTCAATGCAATTTAGCTTTTATATTTATTTTTGCTGGCTTGCTGTTCGCTTTACTGATGAAAGGACAGTGCTACGAAATGCCTTACTTCTTGTGAGCGCATTAATCACAATCGAACTTTTAGTTCAGTTCATGTTCCATCTAAATATATACACTGACATAGCGAAACATACAAAATGGTTATGGCTAAGCGGGGGAAATGTTGTCAGCATAAATAAAAGCTTAACGGTCGCAACAGCCTTATTCCAAAACAGAAATCAACTTGCAATGTTTGGAGCAGCTATTTTTGCTTACTTCATTTTCGATAAAAAATGGCTTCTGGCTACTCTAGCCGTAGGTACTGTAGTACTAAGTGGTTCTCGAACAGGCATGGGTATGAGCGCTTTAATTATGGTAGCATTTTTAATATATGGGTCTATTTATAATAGAAAACTTCTTCTTCCATTCATAGCCGTATTAATCACAGCCTGCATCGCATTATTTACTTTCGGGGATTTCATTGTAGAAAAGTTTATACGCCTACTTGACTGGAGGCAAGATAACAGCACCAATCAACGAATCCTCATTTATAAACAGGCATTCGCTGCCTGGAAAGAATTCCGCTTAACTGGATCAGGCCTCGGACAATTAAAACCTTCAAGTGGATTAGATAATTTAGAAAACTCCTGGGCTCGATATTTCTATGAATTTGGCTTAATTGGGCTTTTGTTCCTATATAAAGTAATTGCCAGCATAAGAAGAAGAGCTCCTCAAGCACCGCAAACAGCAGCACTAATCGCTCTTGTATTGATGGCGCTAACACAACCCTTTTTATGGCAATCGCAGATCGCTATATTGTTTTCATACCTAGTCATGAAAACATACATCAGCAAAAAGAAGTAAAAATACAGATTCAAAGAACCCTGAATTTATAAGGGAGCCGAGAAACCTGACTTCTAAGAAGCCTGGTTACAGATGTCTGACGTTGTCAATCATGGCCGTGCCCGAAGGGCACGGTTTTTACGCCAAACTAAGACTTTAGTTCAATGTTGTACCGTCATCGATAGGGAAGCTAATGAATTTTTTGGCCAAGAAATCTCTATCTGGCGAACTTGGTTGAAATTCTGACACTACTTTTTGCAATACCGACCTTGCCAAAGTCGAATTCAATGACAACTCTGCTACTGCCAGTGAGCCAAGCGTTTCAATTATCAAAGCACTATCAACATATGTCTCATTAGCACGCATAATTTTAGGGTGAACTGTGCCAGTTACATTTTCACCAATGAGTAATTCCTCATATAGTTTTTCCCCTGGGCGTAATCCAGTATATTGAATTGCAATATCCCCTTCATTCGTTTCCTCACTACTTACCTCAAATCCACTTAGCTCAATCATACGCGTTGCGAGATCCACAATTTTTACCGGTGCCCCCATATCGAGTACGAATACATCCCCTCCTTCAGCCATAGCGCCAGCTTGAATAACCAGTTGAGCCGCTTCAGGAATGGTCATAAAGAAACGGGTAATATCTGGATGAGTCACCGTTACTGGACCGCCAGTAGCAATTTGCGAACGAAATAAAGGAATAACCGAGCCAGAAGAGCCAAGGACATTGCCAAAACGCACCATACTGAATACAGTCTTTGAATGTAGGGCTAATTGTTGCACAACTTGTTCCGCAAAGCGTTTAGTTGCCCCCATAACATTTGTTGGACGAACAGCCTTATCGGTGGACACGAACACAAAGTGCTCACAACCAAAAATATGAGCAGCCTCTGCAACCACTTTTGTCCCTATTACGTTATTACGAACTCCTTCAAAAACATTATGTTCAACAATTGGAACATGCTTATATGCAGCGGCATGATAAACTGTCTGAGGAGAATAGCGCTGGAAAGTAGCCTGAATACGCGCCTCATTACACACACTACCTAATAAGGGTATTAACTCGGTATCAATACCTACTGCTTTTATTAACCCGCTCAATTCCTGCTCAATGGAATAAAGAGCATATTCGCTCTGCTCATAAACAATCAAACATGCGGGTCTAGCTGATAGAATCTGCCGACAGAGCTCTGACCCGATTGAACCACCACCACCGGTAACCAATACTGTTTTATCTTTGATGCATTTTTCAAATAATTCCTGCTTAGGGGGAACAGGGTCCCGACCTAACAAATCTTCCAACTCAACTTCTTGTAATTGATCAAACGCAGCTTTGCCCGCAATGAGATCCGGGAATGCAGGAATCGTCTGAACATGCACGGGATAAGGCTCTAGCCTATCCAGTATGCGCTTACGCTCTTTCTTGGTGGCTTGAGGCACCGCCAACAATACTCGCTTCACCTTTAATTCTTGCAATGCCTCAGCAACATATTCTGGCGAATATACCCGAATGCCTTGTACGGAATGTTTCCAAAGCTGCGGATTATCATCAAAAAACGCAACAGGTATAAACTGATTGCCTTTTTGAAGTGCAGTTACCAGCTCCATTCCCGACTGCCCCGCGCCGTAAATAGCAACAGGCTCTTTACCCACAAAATTAGAATTGATCCACTGAAATAGCCAACGTACCCATAAACGACTGCCGCCAACAAAGGCTAACAACACCATAGCAAATAAAATAGGAATAGAACGGGGAAAGCCTGGTTCGCGCGACAGGAATACTATGCTCCACAGCACCAAAGCCATGAAAATTGAGCCTTGAACGATAGCCCATAACGCTTTACTGCCAATAAACCGCACAATGGCACGGTATAAACCCAGACGCGCAAAGGTAAATACGGCGATAGGAATAATGGAGGGAAACAACCACCAAAATTGAGTTACTAAGCGTGAAGGCCAAAAATCGCCCATGCGCAAAGCAAGCGCGGCCCAAAGTGCAAATGGCACCATAAAGCAATCGGCCAAGACCATAATCCACTTTTTATGGCTTCGGCGAAGACGCAAATAACCACGAGTAAGTTTTTCATTGCAACATGGCAGCATCGGTCTCTGCCAACAATTCCGGGGTTGACATATCAATTTCATTAATTTGGGCCAACCCGGTAATACCCGGACGAACACTATAGACCCCGCGGGACGCACGCTCAGCAATCAACTCTTCTTGGTTATACAAATTTGGCCTAGGGCCAACCAAACTCATGTCACCCTTTAATACATTCCATAATTGAGGTAGTTCATCAAGCTTGGTTTTTCGCAAGAAACCGCCGAATTTGGTAATACTAGCAGCACTGGCAAGGTGGCTGGCGACGGAGGCAGTGCTTACAACCATTGTACGAAATTTAACCAAATGAAAGGATTTTTGGTCACGCCCGACGCGTTTTTGGATAAACAGCGGTGAACCGGTATCAAACAGGCCTAATACGAACAATAGCAATAACACAGGGGAACCGACCAAAAGGCCCAAAAAGGCAAAAAGGATATCAAACACACGTAGCATATAAGCTTTACTTATTGGTTAGAGACTCTGCGATTTTACGCAATTGTTCTTCCATAGTCACTGGTGGTTTCCAACCTAAAGTTTCTTTAGTGTGGGTTATATCAACCTGTAAAGACCCAAATAAACGATCTACTGCCGCACCCTTACCAATAAATTTTGCTAGCAACATTAATAACCATTTGGGTACTGGGATCAGCCATTGCGTTACCCCAAAGGCTCTAGCCATTCGCTTTAGCAGTTCAGTTGTGGAAACATCATCCTCATCGCTAACCAAAAAGGTTTGGTTGGCCGCTTTAGGGTGTTCGATACAGACTTTGATAATATCAACCAAATTATCCAACGCGATAAGGCTTCGTTTATTCCTCACAGATCCCAACGGCACTGGGAGCTTTGAACAAACTAGTTTAATTAACGAACCGAAATTGCCTGGGGCAGTTGGACCGTATACAAGTGGAGGCCGAATAATAACTAACTCTGTAGTGCTCCCCCTAAATAGCTCTTTAAGAGCCAGTTCAGTTGCTAGCTTAGACTCAGCATATGGCTCAAGTGGTTTAGGGGTATCTGTGACTCTGAAAGGCTCATCACTAAATACCCCGTTCACGCCAATCGAACTGATAAAAATAAAGCGCCGGACACCTGCGGCTTTTACCCTCCCTGCCAGTCTAAGAGTGCCGTCTCTATTTACACGCATGAACTCTTCGAGACTTATTGCTTTTTTATGAGCCAATGCCGCTAAATGCACAATACAATCGACTTGACCTAAAATAGGGTCAAGCAGCTCACATTCCTCAAAGCTGGACAATTGAAAATGCGGTTGCCCCTTGATTACAGCTTCTGCTTCACGACTAACAGTAACAGGGTTCCGCAAATGGTTTACCAATGTTCGACCTACAAAACCATTTGCACCTGTTATGAGTACCTTAGCCATGTTTAGATTTCTTCCAGAAACTAGCCAGCTTAAACGGTAACTTAATAAGCATTAGAGGTGATAATGTGAATATGCCGTTTTTTCGGCAAGCTCGGGCTATTTCAACATTCTGATGCAAACGCCAAAGCAGCCCACTGGAACTAATGCCACCTTCTCTCATTTTCACAAGCACAGCATCTAACCGTTTATATTTGATACCCGTAACAAACATTCTAGCCATCAATTCGAAATCAGCCGCCACACGATAACTAATTTCATAACATCCATGTTCTTGAAATAAGCTTCGACGAGCATAGAATGTAGGGTGCGGAACCATAAAGCCAAACCGCATTTTCCATTTCTTAAACCCGCGCGAGCTGTAGTAGCGTGAAGGTATACTCGTATCTGCCTGATTCACGTAAATGAGGTCTGCAAAAATCGCGTCCGTATCACTATTAAATGCATTAGCTACGATTTTAATAACATTGTCACCAGCAAAAAAATCATCGGAGTTCAGTATACCAACCACATCACCCGTCGCGGAGTTGATGCCCTTGTTCATAGCATCATAAATGCCGCGATCTTTTTCAGATATAACTTTGGATATTCGGCCTTGGTATTCGTTAACAATCGCCAACGTCCCATCGGTAGATTGTCCATCAACAATAATGTATTCAATATCATTGTGTGTTTGGGCGAGCACAGACTCAATCGTATCTCTGATCGTTTTTTCAGCATTAAAACAAACGGTAATAATTGAAATTTTCAAACGACCACCTTAACTGCGGAAACTATCTTGATTTTCCAAAAACCACTTATAAGTTGCTGCCAAGCCCTCTTCAAGGCCAGTTTGCGCTTGCCAACCCATCGCTTTCAAACGCTCGACGTCCATTAGCTTACGCGGCGTACCGTCTGGTTTAGATATGTCCCAACCTATAGAACCTTTGAAGCCAACAACCTTTGCTACGGTTTCGGTTAATTGTTTAATTGTACAATCCTCACCGGTACCAACATTAATATGGCTTAGCATAGGCTGTGTATTTCTTTCGTAAGTATCTTTATCAAGATTCATAACATAAACTGAAGCCGCAGCCATATCATCTACATGTAAGAATTCTCGCATGGGAGACCCAGTGCCCCACGCCACCACAGCGTCATCACCCGCCAACTTTGCTTCATGGAAGCGACGCAGAAGCGCTGGGATTACATGTGAGTTCTCTGGATGAAAATTGTCACCAGGGCCATACAAATTGGTAGGCATCACAGAACGATAATCCGTGCCATATTGCCGATTAAAACTCTCACACAATTTGATACCTGCTATTTTAGCAATTGCATAGGGTTCGTTCGTTACTTCCAACACACCAGTGAGCAAAGCTTTCTCAGCCATTGGCTGTTCCGCTAACTTTGGGTAAATGCACGATGAGCCAAGAAACAACAGTTTTTGTACACCAGCCTGGTGCGCACCCTTTATGATATTGGCTTCAATCATCAAGTTTTCATAGATGAAATCTGCTGGGTAGGTATTGTTAGCATGAATGCCACCAACTTTTGCAGCAGCAAGATAGACTTCATCAATTTTCTCAGCAGTAAAGAATTCATGCACCTCTTGCTGGTTGAGCAAATCTAACTCAGCACGGTCCCGAGCGACCACTTCAATACCCTTATCGACCAATAACTGGCGAACAATTGCAGAGCCCACCATACCCTTGTGGCCGGCTACAAAAACGCGCTTCATACCTTACTCCTTAGAAACCGAGACAGAGAACCCATGGTCTTTTAACAGCGCATGTTGCTTGGCCTTTTCCAAGTCAGACGCAACCATCTCAGCACACATTTCTTCTACGATAATTTCCGGCGCCCAGCCCAACTTCAACTTAGCATTGGTTGGGTCTCCTAGCAAAGTTTCTACCTCTGCCGGGCGGAAGTAACGAGGGTCTACACGAACAATCGTATCGCCCACTTTAAGTGCGGGAGCATTATCGCCAACAATCGACTTTACTACTGCAGCTTCCCCAACACCTTCGCCTGTAAACGCTAGTTCAATTCCTAGTTCGTTTGCACTCAACGTAATAAACTCACGCACAGAAATCTGCTTACCTGTAGCGATAACAAAATCTTCAGGCTTATCTTGCTGCAACATCATCCACTGCATACGCACGTAATCTTTGGCATGGCCCCAGTCTCGCAAAGCATCCATATTGCCCATATACAAACACTTTTCTAAACCTTGGGAAATATTAGAAAGCGCACGGGTAATTTTTCGTGTAACGAATGTTTCGCCTCGGCGAGGTGACTCGTGGTTAAACAAAATACCGTTACAAGCGTACATACCGTAGGATTCTCGATAATTGACAGTAATCCAGTAGGCATACATTTTTGCCACAGCATAAGGTGAGCGCGGGTAAAATGGCGTTGTTTCTTTTTGTGGAATTTCTTGAACCAAGCCATAAAGCTCAGACGTAGATGCTTGATAAAATCGGGTTTTCTTTTCTAAACCAAGAAGGCGAATGGCTTCTAACAATCGTAGAGTACCCATTGCATCAACATCCGCAGTATACTCCGGCGACTCAAAAGATACTGCCACATGTGACTGTGCACCAAGGTTATAGACTTCATCCGGTTGAATCTCTTTAAGCAAACGAGTCAAATTCGATGAATCAGTTAAGTCCCCGTAATGCAAAAAGAAATTAGGGTTAGACTCGTGGCGATCTTGGTATATATGATCCACTCGCTCTGTATTAAACGAAGATGCACGGCGTTTAATGCCGTGGACTTCATATCCTTTTTCTAAAAGAAACTCACTTAGATAGGAGCCATCTTGTCCCGTCGTGCAGCGGTGGCGCTTTACTAGGGGATACGCCACCCCCGGGCTTGATACTTGTGGAGGTGTTGTTCGCTTCGATACCTGCACTACTAAAACATACATATGGTAAATCATTTCTACCAGGGGAAGCTTATCCCCTGATAGAGTCATCATGACAACTAGGTGTCTATTCCTGGTCTAGCTATGTCAGACGACGATGGGATGGATCCCGCACTTGAGTACATACTGTCAGACATGTGTGGATTTCTACGGCTACGTCCCTTCGTGCCAGGCGCCTAAGGCCGTCGCTTCTCGAGGCCCAGAGCGGG
>JARRJP010000093.1:0-16093 GCA_037389025.1 Reinekea sp.
TTTCGCAAATAAAAATTGTATCCGGTTGCTTCATTGCTTTTATATCCGTTACTCATATTTCGCACTTGACAAAAGTAACTTTCGGCTAATGCAAGACTGCGCTGAATAAATTTGACCTTAGAGGTCCTTTAAGGTCGATACTATTTCTTGCTTAAACCTGAATCCGTGACTTCAAAGTACACCCTGTATCCACTGAAAAAGCCACGAATTCAGGTTTAATATCTCACAAAATACCGACGCTAATAGCGGTAAGAAGTCGTTACAAAAGCCGTCAGATTTAAGCTGCGGGTATCCTGTAACAGGCCGTTGATATCGGCAAACAACTGGCTTTTACCAATGCCGTACAAACCGACAATTCCGAGGCTGATGGATGAGCCTTTATTGAAGCGTGCAATACTCAACGTGCCACCATAGCGATCCACATGGGGTGACTGGGCAAGGTCGGTTAAATTCAACGTCGGTGTATTGGCAAAGGATGTATAGGCACCACCGCGTAGCGCCCATTTCGGTGACCAGTACCATTCAATCCCCATTGCACCGTCGAGCGTTGCTTCAAGATCAGTAAAGGCTTCGGAGCTTTGTTCAACAGCAGAATGATAAATCGCATCTGCACTGATCAGCAGCGCGTTGCTTGGAAACCAGGCGCCACCAACGCGAACTGCCATTGGGTAGTTTGGTCGGTCAGGATAGGTATGAATTATTGGTATCACGCTGGCACTGTTACAGCCAGTCGAAAAGGTATCCGTGGTGCAACGAGCAAGCTGTTCTGTCTGTTTTGCCTTGAGTACAAAAGTCTGGTTAATACTCAGCCCCAGAGAAACTTCAGGAACCGGTGCCCAACTAATGCCTATTTTTGGCCGAACGCCCTGCTCCGAGGTTTTCACATAAATGTTCTGCCATTCCATCGTGTTGGCAGCGGAGCTATCGAACACACCATACTGATTGGAAATAAATTCCGTGGTGCGATAATGCAACGGCAATGAGAATCCGATACTGAACTGGTCAGTGATCCGCCTGGCCGCCGTAAAGCCAACATTATAAGTAGTGGCAAGGTTATTCAGATTAAAAACGTAGTGTTCAACTTCGCCAAAATGTTCAAATGACTGATCCTGTTTTTCCTGAACCGAGTCTGTGACTGAACTGGAAAAACCAATCATCCATGACCCCAAAGGTTGAATGACACCAAAAAAACTCGGCAGCAATTGATAGCTCTTACGCTGGTAATCGTATTTGCCGCCCAGAACGTCGTCATAATCGATCTGGCTGTACTGCAGAGTATTCATGTTGGCTGAAATATTAAACGAAGACGCAAAGGCAATGCCCGCCGGATTATAAACCATTCCAGCAGGGTCATCGGAAACGGCAACGTAAGCACCGGCCAGCCCAATAGCCCGGTCACCAACCAGTTGATTGATATTATGGAACTGATCAGCACTGGCGGCGCTGGTCAGCAGAGTTAAAACAAACGTGAATCGTATTCCCTTCATTCACTCACCGCAGCCAGAAAACGATGTTCCATCACAGGATAGCCGAGATTTTGCAGCGCATTTTCCTGCTGCACAATACGCAGCCTTTGCAAGCGCAGATTTATCGACGGATGCGTTTTCGATAACTCCTGCAAGGGTGCTGCATCGGCATGATTAACCCGGTTCAGATACCGACTGTAAGCGGTTGGTTGGTATCCGGCCTGAACCATAATCAATGTACCAACTTCATCGGCTTCGAATTCATCAACCTGTTGCAGGCCATCCTCGCGCAACAGGCTCAGAGCCTGTTCTGTCACCTGCTCAAAGGCGACCCGATAAACATCACTGGCACCAGCGCTTATCTGAGTCAGGGTACGGCCACGGGCACTGCCTCTGATATCCAGTGCATTCACAATATGCCGCTGAGTCACATGAGCAATTTCGTGTGACAACACACCGGCAAGCTCGGCTTCGTTGTGCATTAAATCAATGGCCGCACTGGTGACAAAAACATAACCACCGGGCATGGCATAGGCATTGACCAGATCCGATTCAATCACCCAGAAATGAAATTCCAGATCGCTGCGACCACAGAACTGCACCAGATACTGACCCAGCGTATTCACATAAACCTGTAATGAGGCATTATCCACACCGTTATTCTCACCGAGAAAACGCGCAGCAACTTCTCGACCAAAAAGCACTTCCGCTTCAACATCCGCCGTTTGCAAATCCGGCACATCCAGTTGCGACCAGCGGGCTCGAAAATTATCCTGAGTGGCGACGCTGCTACAGGCAGCGATCAATACCGATATTGCGATAACAACATAGCTGCGCACAAAGGAGTTTTTCATGGTTTTGCCTCATTCAGTTCATAGCTGAATCTCACCAATAGATCCTGCTGAATAACCAGGGCTTCCATCTGATGCAACTCCTGATAGTCTGAACTCAGATTATCCATCTGCTCCCCTTCTGCCAGTCCTCTTGTGGCTCCGGCAGTCGCAACAGATGAGGCGCGACGACGGGCTTCACCTTCAAGGGTGACATCGTCAGAACCAATCAGATTCACCCGTTTTAGCGGCGGATGGGTTTTCAGCAGCAAAGCAGAAACCCAACCCTGGTGCTGATTATTGACGTCAACTTTCAACCAATGCTTCGTCGAGTCCAGTAAGGTCACTTCATCGCCCTTGCGCAACATCAGAATGCCAGCACTGTTAAATGCCGGAGCCTCCATCAACGGTGCTTTGTCACTGTTAACGTAAAGTGTTTCAGCCATAACTGAGGTGATTAAACAATTCAGACCAATCAACCATAATCGATAATATTTCATTATCTGCCTCCCTCTTATTTCCAGGTAAAAGTATAGACACCATCCCAGGTAATTGGCGGCGGATGATGGCGAAGCTCCTGAATTCTTGATAGGAACAATGCTCGAAGCTTTGGGGCATCTATTTGTTGATACAGTTTCTCGGCTATGTCCCACTCCTGACTTTGGTAATAGGCAAAGGCACGTAGGGAAAGGTTTGCCATCTGCACATTGGTCTGGAACGACTCGGGATCTTCTGCTTCATCTGGCAACGGTGCAAACACGGCCACCGGCTCACCCTTGCCTTTTACCCGAACGAAATCGAGCAGCAGACAGGGACGTGGCGTGGTCATCGCCAGCCAGGTATTTTCGCTGATAACAATGGTCTCACCATAAGCCTTGGTAATGCCTTCCATACGCGAGGCGACATTAACGGCATCGCCAATAACGGTGTAGTCCAGTTTTCGATCACTGCCGATATTGCCCAGCACTGCCCTGCCGGTATTCAGGCCAATACCAATTTCGATGGTCGGCAATGCTTCAGACTGCAAAGCCTGATTGATCTTGTGCAGAGCATTTTTCATTGCCATCGCAGCTTTAATGGCAAGACTGGCATGGCGCTCTTCTCTGATCGGCATTCCCCAATAGGCCATGATGGCATCGCCGATAAATTTATCGAGCGTGCCATTGTGTTCAAAAATCACATTGGCCATTTCACTGAAATGAGTATTCAACAGTTTGACAACCCGTTCCGGCGGCAGCGTTTCTGAGAAATGAGTGAAGCTGCGAATATCGGAAAACAGAATACTGAGGGTTTCGGACCGGCCCACACCGGCATGCAGAATTTTATCAGGTGACGCCATGACCTCATCAAGCACGGCTTCAGAAACATACTGCGACAGCATTCGCTTTACCCGACGTTTTGACGCGCCTTCGGTATAACTCAAATAAGTGAATGACCAAGTCCAGGCTAGAACAAACCCCATTAATGGCGGTGTTGAAACCGGTTGCTGGTGATGCTGTAACTGCCAGCCGGTGAAAAACCAGTAGGCAAACAGGGTGCTGACCAGAAGCACCAGCTTCAAACTGAATAAAGGAACATTAAACGCCAGAATCACCGAGACCAGTGTCAGCAATGCCGTCCACAATGCGATATCGAAAAAATGTACTGGAGTCAGCACATCATCGCTGAGCATATTGGACAGCGCCGATGCATGGATAAAAACACCCGGTGCTTTGGCATCGTTAGTGACGGATTTGATATCATCCAAACCAATAGCGCTGGAGCCGATATAGACAAAGGTATTTTCAAATTCATAGGGGTCAATGGGCAGATTATCGAGATCGCCTGACATGAGTTTATCCCAGGTCTGAAAAACGCTGGCGATGGAAATAGGCTGCATATCACCATAAAAATTCACCAGCAGACGATTCCGGTCATCCAACGGTATTGGTTTTTCGTTCAGAGTCAGTAAATTTTTTTCACCATCAAAACTCAGTGCTTGGTTATCCATTAACAGTGGCGTCAGCGATAATGCAGGAAAGACCGTTCCCTGATATTCCCACAGCGGTTTAACCCGACGATAAATACCATCGTCGTCTGGATCAACACCGACAACACCAACAAATGGTGTGGCTTGCATCAGAGCAGGAATGGGTAAGGTGTAGGTGTTGACTTCATCATGCAGCGTCTGCACCTGACTCAGACCAAAGCGTTGCGCAACACCATCAGGCAAGGCTCTGTTCAGGGTGTTGTCGCTGGCGTCATCAATATCATGCGACAACAGCATACTGTGTACCGTGCCGGCATAACCTGCCGTGGCAGAAGCCAGCCGGTCGTCATGTTCAGACAACACTCCAGTATGGGCCGCGATTTCCGGCTCGGTGAACAGAAGATCAAACAGCACCGCTTTGGCACCAACAAGCTGAAAAAAATCAATCAACTCGGCATAGACGGTACGCGGCCACGGAAAAGCACCTAAGGTTGAGGCCATATAAGACAGAGAAAATTCATCGATCAATACCACTTTTACACGACTATCGATCACCGCATCTGCCCGCAGTTGGCTCTGCCGAGCATCAAAAACAGCGTACTCCAAGCGCTGCAACCAACCCTGCTGATAGAGCCACAGTGGCGTCATGGTACTGACGATAAAAATCAGTAACTGGATTCGAATTCGGCGATAGGTTTCCCGGGGCAGTTTCAATCAGCACCTCGTCAAGTCAGAGCAATAAATACCGACTGATCTGATCCAGACACTCATTACTGCACCCTGAAATGACTCTGCAACCAATCATTTATTTCGCAGTCAATCACCAGATGTATTCGTGGCTGCTGACTGTGATTGGTCACTTCATGCATTTCACCCGCGTTGATGTACCAAAGCTCGCCGCTTTGCATAGGAACGGATTGCCCCTGCACCAGAAAATCGACCTCACTGGATGTTTCGACAGGCAGGTGCAGACGCGCTTCACCGTCTTCCCAACCCAGGCCGTTATCACAATGCGCTTTGATATGGCTGTTCGGTGCCAGGCGCATCAACCGAATTGATTTCAATGAGCACTGAAAGGTGTCGAGCCAGTGGTTCAACTGAGGGCATTGCTTTAATGTAGCCAGCTTGCACCAAGCGTCACTGTGTTGAATGGCGAAGGTTTGCAGGATTGGATGCTGATCCCGCGCATGGGCTGGTGCAGTCAGCGCCAGTACATCCCACTGTCCTTGGTAACAGGCACGATTAACGTGCTCAAGCCAGGAGCTGTTCAGTAATGCCATCACTTCCTGATGAATGGCTGAAAAAGCAATCGGTATGTCGATTCTGGAAAAAAGCATAGCGGCTGAATAACCTTGACAAGTTTTTTTCAGTAAAGCTGATTTTCCGAATTGAGGTGGATATTTTTAAAAAATATAACCTGAATCCGTGACTCCAAAGTGGATGCAGGGTGTAAGAGCTTGATTTCTATTTGTTTTTCAAAAATTGCAGGTGCACCCATAGGTTCACCCCAATAACGAATGCCCAATAAGATCTAAATAGATGGTTTCAGATTAAAAAAACTCAAAAACTCAACGAAACATCCCGATGAACTGACTGGCAAGCGGCAATAGAAAGCGCCAGATCATGTTCCAATGCAGGTTGCAGCCGCAGCCCGATATTGGATGCAATATGCTGATCAAGTTCAAGCAATGCTGGCAGTACCGATTTTTGCGCCTGCCGCATCCAGGCAACATCCTGCTGCAACTGGGTTAGGCTCTGCTGTTGCAAATCCAGAGCGGCACTGATGTCCGCTGAATTGCCACGCAATGCTCTGCGCGCCTTGGCAATCAGGCTGACGGTATTTTCCGAACCGGCAATATCAGCCATACGGTCTTCAAGTTCGCTGATCTGTGCCATAGCAGTTTCGGCATTCGAGCTGGCACTGCGAATAATATCGGCCAGTGCTTTCACTTCGTTTTCGGTTGTCGCCAGTCTGTCGACATCCGTCAGCAACTGAATCATTTCCTGAATTGGTTGGTAAGCATTATCAACATGATTGCGATAATTCAACTTCGCCAGTTTCAAATCTTTCAACAGTTGCTGAAAATGAACATTCTCTTCTTGCCAGGCGGCTGGAATAGCAGATTTTTGTTGCTCAATATCAGCCTGCAACTGAGTCACACTACGCCGTGCAGCCTGAACCTGCACCGCACTGATGGAGTTATCAAAACGCGAATTATCAATGATTTTTTGCGCCGAGCCTATTTCTGTATTCAACCGGAGAATATCTCGCTGCAATGTACGAACCTGATCATGCAATGGCCGATAGGTTTCACTGGCATCGTCAATGATGTTCTGGGCGTTATTCACTGCGGCAATTTTTTCATCGGTCTGGCCCGCCAATATTAATGCCTGCTGTATTGACTCATGCATATCATCAGGCAGAGCAGAAAGATCGATCTGGTTCGCTGCGTCCAATGCGGAACGAATGCTCGGCCAATCGGTGGCGTAAATATCGAACACTTCACGCTCAAGACATTGCTGTAACTTCGGATTCATTGGCGGTGGTGCATTCTCAGATGTCAGATAAGTCCGATTGGGTAAATAATTGACCAGCGGCGGCAGTAAACCAACAATCGCTAAGGCCAACAATTGCAATCCAATAAATGGCACAACGCCTTTGTAGATATCAAGCGTTTTAACTGCTTTGGATGCAACACCACGCAAATAGAATAATGCGAAGCCAAAAGGTGGCGTCAAAAATGAAGTCTGCATGTTCAGGCCGATCATCACCCCCAGCCAGACAGCCGAAACATTGGCATCCGGCGCAGCTAACAGGATAGGCGCAACCAGCGGCACCACAACCACAGCAATTTCAATAAAGTCGAGGAAGAAACCAAGCAGAAAAATCACCAGCATCACGACAATAAACTGTGTCCAGAAACCGCCTGGCAAACTGGTCAATGCATGACGCACCAGTTCTTCACCGCCAAAGGCTCGGAACGCGGCGGTCAGCATGGCGGCACCGATAAGGATAATAAAAACCATACTGGTCGTTTTAATGGTTTCGATCATTACCTCGTTCAATGTGTTATCGGTTTTATAAACCCGCCAGGTACTCCAGAAAACACCGACAGCCAGAACCAGGCAAAAAATAACCGCTAGAACAAAGGCAACAGCCTGCCCTGATGTGGTCAGATTTTTAACATTGATATCCCAGATACTGAGTAGTATGCCAATCGCCAACAGCGACCCTAAAGCCAGCATTGCAGGTAAATAAACATGTCGATCGCCCTTATGGATGCGATAGCCACCCATCAGGATGGCACCAATTGCACCAATGGCACCAGCCTGATTAACGGTTGCGACACCGGCAAGAATGGAACCCAGCACGATGATTATTAACGCCAGCGGTGGCACTAACGCTTTCAACATGGAAAGTAGAAACTGAACATTATAAGCACCATCGTAAGGAACAGGCGGTGCAGACTTTGGCCTGACATAGGCCGTAATCAGAATATACAGAATATAAAGACCAACCAGTACCATGCCTGGAATAATCGCCCCCATAAACATATCCCCGGCGGACGCTGAAATAACGTCAAGCTGGGTTGGCATGGAGAACTCGCCAGTTGCAGCCCGGTATTGTGCTGCCCGTAGGGTGGATGCCTGATCAGCCGCTGACGAAAGCTGGTCAGCCAGAATAATAAGAACGATTGAAGGTGGAATAATCTGCCCGAGTGTGCCTGATGCGCTGATAGTGCCGGTTGCCAGCGACTTATCATAACCATTTCGCAGCATCGCAGGTAATGAGATCATTCCCATGGCGACAACAGTCGCGCCAACAATACCGGTTGTGGCAGCCAGTAATGCCCCCACAATAACCACGGAGATACCCAAACCACCTCGTACCGGACCAAATAACTGAGCCATGGCAACCAGAAGATCTTCGGCAATTCGAGAGCGCTGTAACATGATGCCCATAAAAATAAACAACGGAATAGCGATCAGTGTGTCACGCTCAACTTCCCAGTAGAGGCTGCGGAAATTGGTCACACCGGCCGTTAACCATTGCGTGGGACCACCGTCGGCAAAAAATGCACCGCTATCACCGGCAAATAACCAACCACATAAGGCAGCCAGCGCAATGGCTAAAATCGCAGAGCCTGGCAAAGCAAAAGCAACCGGAAAACCAGACAGTAATGCACTGACCATCAGTACAATTAAGACAATTAAAAATAACAATTCCATAATGTTAATCCCTTAACCCAAGGCTTCGTCGTGGTGGTCATCTTTGACGGTCACTTCATCAGTCAGAATGGCAGCATGTTTTAACAACATACTGCTGAACTGCACCAGCATGGAAACCGCAAAAACAACCAGATAAGCTGCCATCAGATATTTGATAAACAGGCCGTAAGAAGACTGGGAAATTTCAAAGCTCAGTAGAGGACTGTTTAACAGGCTGTTCTTTTCCCACAACCCCATCGTTAAAATTATCCATACTAATGGATAGGCCAGCAGAATTGTGCCAATAATATTGACCCAGCATTTATAACGAACGCCGCGTCCGCTGTAGATCACATCAACACGAACGTGACCATCCTCTTTCAGGGTATAAGCACTGGCAAATAAAAATAATCCGGCATACCAGAAACGAACCAGATCACCCATCAATGTTTGTTCATAGGAAAAAACAAAACGAGCCGTCACAATCCAGGCTTCGGCAAATACGACCAGTAGAGCTAACCAGGAAACAGAGATAGTTTTATATCGATACCCGACAAACAGACTGACGATAATTAACGGGTAATGGACCCAGGTGCCTCGAAAACTGGACTTACCCAGGTTGGTGCCGATATTGTCGCCAAAGACCGTGGTCAATAAATCTTCGACTCGCATCCAGGATATCAAGCCGTCCATTAAACCGATCAATACAATTGACCAGAACGCCACCCGGATAATATAGGCACTGTGTGCTGACAGTCGGTCACTGTCTTCAATCATTCTCCGCTCCGGCGTGGTGAACATCCGCGCCAAGACCAGAGGGACAATCAGCACATAGCTGGCCAGTTGCAACCAGGCCAGTACCGTACTGCCCGAAGCTGTATTATCAGAAAAAAAGTAACCGACGACGCCGGGCCAGTCGCGCCAGACGTTAAGATAGTTATTAACAAGATAAACAAATGCAAAAACAACAACAGAATGCGCCAGCGTTCTTACTAGCCAGTTTGCATGTTTATATCGGCTCGATATCGGCTGAGCCAGTACAGAAACAATGTCCACGAAATCACCACTGCAAAATAATAGGAAACAGACGTTTCATACCACCATACGTGCTCACTATTGCGCACAGGCCAGTATGGATAAAACAAAGCGCCAGACGGCATCTCCGAATGGCGCTGTTTTATTCCTGAATCCGTGACTCCATAGCGACGCAGTGCGCAAGCTGTTGATTCCTCTTTGCTTGCCCAAAACTGGGGTGAACCTATGGGTGCACCGGTAATTTTGAAAAACAAATAGAAATCAAGCTTTACACTCTGCATTAAAAGTCACGGATTCAGGTTATTCACCTTCCCGAGATCATTCCAGAAAGATTACAGACCCAGTACTCGGTTACGCTGACCAACATAAGCAACGTCAGAGACTTTATTCCAGCCACCGATTTCGCGTCTGGCGTTGACAAAGCTCTGATGGATACGACGAGCCAGTTCCGAGTGCTCCTGGACATCCGCGAAGACTTCATCAGAGGCCTCACCAATAGCATCATAAGTATCATCAGAGAACTGGCGCAGCTGTACACCCTGCTGAGTCAGCAGACGATTCAGTGCAGCACCATTATTGGCATTGAACTCCGAATACATGTATTCATTTTCCTGCGCTGCGGCGGCAGTAATAATGTTCTGATCCATTTTGGAAAGACCATCCCACCACTTCTTGTTGGTCTGAATTGACAGCATTGAACCCGGCTCGTGGAAACCAGGGTAATAGTAGAATTTGGCGGCTTCATACAATTTCATGATCTCATCGTTCCACGGGCCTACCCATTCAGTGGCATCAATAGAACCGGAGATCAGGTTTTCATAAATCTGTCCGCCTGGCAGCGAGACAGGCGAACCACCCAGCTTGGCCAGAACGGAACCACCCAGACCAGGCATACGCATTTTCAGGCCTTTGAAGTCTGCGGCAGTCTTCATTTCCTTACGGAACCAGCCACCCATCTGCACGCCAGTATTACCACAGGCCAGGCCTTTCAGGCCAAATTCTGCAGACAGTTCATCCCACAATTCCTGACCGCCACCAAAACGCAGCCAGGCATTGAATTCCGATGCCGTTAAACCAAAGGGTACGGAAGTAAAGTAACCAAAACCGGGATGTTTGCCGGTAAAGTAATATTCAGCACCGTGGTACATCTGGGCGTTACCTGCGGCGACTTCATCAAAAACATCAAAGGCACCAACTCTTTCACCGGCGGCAAAATATTTCACTGTGATGCGACCATCAGTAAGATCAGATAGACGTTTGGCAAAACGTTGAGCGCCAGTACCCAGACCAGGGAAATCGCGCGGCCAGGTCGAAACCATGCTGACTTCTATTCGACCTGACGATACAGATGGAGCCGACACAGTCTGCTGCTTCAGAGATTCAATCTCTTTTTTTGCTTCAACCAACTCATTCGTCAACGCTTCTGTTTCTTTGCTATCGCCCGAACAGCCAGTCAAAGCAACAGCCGAAGCACCGGCCAGACCCATAGCACCCTTTTTAATTACATCACGTCTTTTCATTATTAATTACTCTCCTGCTTGCTTCCTTCGCGATCATCAGTTAGCAAACTGTTTACACTTGCAAGATTACGAAGGTATCTGATTTTGTTTATTTTTTGCCGCTATCGGGAACAGAGAACCAAAATTGGAGCTGGAACTCTAGCTGCGCATTCTTGGAGATTTGCTCCCACTTATTTTTGTCAGCGCATTTATTCAATGTAATCAACCCTCGACTAATTTTATAGCCGAATATCAAGGCCTACTACCATAGTAGCATGACAAGGCTTCATTCCATCATACGAATTATAGACTCTGACCAGCCTTGATTTTCCATTACGGAACAAGACAGTTTCCATAACCCGGCCAATAAAGCCCGCGCTACTCATGGCCTGCGAGGGAGTGTTGCAATATTTGCATCCAAGTTAACGTTTAGTTGTTGATCTAAAGCAACAGGACAGCCACACTTTGCTGGCTTACTGGCTAATCGTTTTGACTCATAAAATGGTGCCCAGATTGGTCTGACCAATCCAGAGGGCCATTCAGACCAATTATAAGGTCGAAGGTAGTACGCCTGAAGCCAATCCTCAAAATAATGGTTGGGCAAAGCACATACCTGAATCCGTGACTTCGAAGTGGATGCAGGGTGTAAGAGCTTGATTTCTATTTGTTTTTCAAAAATTGCAGGTGCACCCATAGGTTCACCCCTATCTTGGGAAGCAAAGAGGAATCAATGGCTTGCGCACTGTGCCGCTATGGATTCAGGACATATTCACCTTTCAATTTTAAGCAAGGTTGGGAGAACACCATGCCACTGAATATCGCAGTGCCTATTGATACGACACCGGGAGAAACGCGGATACCCGTTAGCCCGGATACGACTCGCAAACTGATAGACCTTGGTTTTACTATCACCATTGAAAGCGGTGCTGGTGAGCCATCAGAATTTTCCGATCAGAAATACATTGATGCCGGTGCCAGCATTGAAACCGACATTGGCAAGCTCTACGCCGATGCCGATATTCTGCTGAAGATTAATGGCCCTGTCAGTAACCACCCGGGTACAGGAAAAGCGGAAGTTGACATGGTGGCCGATGGCAAAACCTGGATCTCCTTCCTTGCACCAGCACAGAATGCGCAGCTACTGGAAACCCTGCAGCAAAAAGAACTGCGGGCCATTGCACTGGAAGCCATTCCACGGATTTCCCGTGCCCAGAAAATGGATATTCTCAGCTCCATGGCCAACATTGCCGGCTACCGGGCGGTTGTCGAAGCGGCTCATAACTTTGGCCGCTTCTTTACCGGCCAGGTAACGGCTGCCGGTAAAATCCCACCCGCCAAGGTTTTAGTGATTGGTGCCGGTGTTGCCGGGCTTGCCGCCATTGGCGCCGCCAAAAGCATGGGGGCGATTGTGCGTGCCTTCGATACCCGTCCGGAAGTCAAAGAACAGGTCGAATCGATGGGTGGCCAGTTTCTGACCGTTGAAATAGAGGAAGATGGCTCCGGCACTGGCGGTTACGCCAAAGAAATGTCCAAAGAATTTATTGAAGCGGAAATGGCACTGTTTATGGAACAGGCCAAAGAGGTGGACATCATCATCACCACCGCGCTGATTCCCGGCAGACCCGCACCGAAACTGATTACCGAGGACATGGTCAAAGCCATGAAACCCGGTTCAGTCGTCGTCGATCTGGCCGCCCCCAACGGTGGCAACTGCGAATGCACGGTAAAAGATGAAATTACCGTTGCGCATAACGTCAAGGTGGTGGGTTATACCAATCTGGCGGCTCGTGCGGCAAACCAGTCATCAACACTGTTATCCAATAACATCCTGCGTTTATTTGAACATCTGTGTGAGGCGAAAGACGGCGAACTCAAGTTTGACCTGGATGATGAAATCACCCGTGGCTGTACCGTGGTTCACCACAAGGACATCCTGTGGCCACCGCCGCCGCCCAAACTCTCTGCGGCACCGCAAAAACCAGCAGCCAAAGCGGAACCGGCAGCAGCAGAACCCAAGGTTAAGAAAGCACAGCCGATTGCACTGTACTGGATTATTGCCGGTGCCTTGATGCTGGGGTTGGGTAAGGTTGCTCCGGCCGACTTCATGGGTCACTTTACCGTCTTTGTGCTGGCTGTTTTTGTTGGCTGGCAGGTTATCTGGAATGTCTCTCATTCACTGCATACACCGTTGATGAGTGTCACCAACGCAATTTCCGGCATTGTCGTCGTGGGCAGCCTGCTGCAGGTCTCTGGCAGCGGCTCGGTAATGGTCACGATTCTGGCCGCCGTCGGCATTCTGTTTGCCACCATCAACATTGCAGGCGGTTTCTTTGTTACCCGCCGTATGCTCAACATGTTTCGTAAGGAGGGCTGAATATGACAGGTCTGTTAGCCATGGCCTATCTGTTGGCCGGTATCTTTTTTATTCAGGCGCTGAGCGGCCTGAGTTCTCAGGAAACTGCGCGACGCGGTAACCTCTATGGCATCAGCGGAATGGTGATCGCAATTCTGGCCACCGTTGCGGCACCGGAAGTCAGCAGCTATGCCCTGCTGATCCCGGCGATGATCATCGGTGCCGGCATTGGCCTGTATCTGGCTAAAAAAGTCGAGATGACCGAGATGCCACAACTGGTGGCCATGCTGCACAGCTTTGTCGGTATGGCCGCTGTGCTGATCGGCTGGGGTGGTTACCTCGATCCGCGTTCGGCGCACGTCGGTGCGGAAGCGGCGATTCACAATACTGAAATATTTCTCGGTATCTTTATCGGAGCGATTACGCTGACGGGCTCCTGGGTTGCCTGGGGTAAGCTGCAGGGTTCAATTTCCGGCAAACCGTTAATGCTACCTTTCCGTCACGGTCTGAATGCCATTGCTTTGCTGGTCTCAATCCTGTTTCTGGTGCTGTTTGTTGGCAATCCACATGGTGCTCTGGCTGTCTTGATGCTGCTGGCGATGACCATCATTGCTGGTCTGCTCGGTATTCATCTGGTCGCTGCCATCGGTGGAGCGGACATGCCGGTTGTGGTTTCCATGCTGAACTCCTATTCCGGTTGGGCTGCGGCGGCAACGGGTTTTATGCTCGGTAACGACTTGCTGATCATCACCGGTGCACTGGTGGGTTCCTCCGGCGCTATTCTGTCCTACATCATGTGTCAGGCGATGAACCGCTCTTTTATCAGCGTGATTCTGGGTGGTTTCGGAACCGGCGGTGGCAGTATTGCTGAGGATGAAGAATATGGCGAAGCCGCTTCCATTAGTCATGAAGAAGTGGCTGAACTGCTGAAGGATGCTGACAGTGTCATCATCACCCCTGGCTTCGGTATGGCGGTGGCAACAGCGCAACAGGCAGTCGCCGATCTGACCGAGAAACTACGCAAAGCCGGCAAGAACGTTCGCTTTGCGATTCACCCGGTCGCGGGTCGCCTTCCTGGTCACATGAACGTGCTTCTGGCGGAAGCCAATGTACCCTATGACATCGTACTGGAAATGGACGAAATTAATGATGACTTCCCGGATACCGATGTTGTCATGGTGATCGGCGCTAATGACATCGTAAACCCGGATGCCAAGGAAAAACCCAACTCACCAATCGCGGGAATGCCGGTATTGGAAGTCTGGAAGGCCAAGCGCTGTATCGTGCTGAAACGCTCTATGGCAACCGGCTATGCCGGTGTGCAGAACCCACTGTTCTTCAAGGATAACTCAGCAATGCTGTTTGGTGATGCCAAAGAAAGCGTGCAGAAGCTGGTCGCAAATATTTAACAGCCACTACATCATCGGTGAAAGGAGAAGGCCAATTCAGTCATGGATTGGCCTTTTTAATAGCGTTAAATACGGAACATAAAACGTTTGGCACTACTGAATACTGCATCAACAGACAAACCTCAACCTGAATCCGTGACTCCAAAGTGGATGCAGGGTGTAAGAGCTTGATTTCTATTTGCTTTTCAAAAATTGCAGGTGCACCCATAGGTTCATTGAAATTTAATCAATGGCTTGCGCACTGCGCCGCTAGGGAGTCACGGATTCAGGTTCAACTTAACACTGCAAGTCGCTCAGTCAATTGCTGATGCAGGTGCTGTCGACCCCAACCGGATTGGTTCAGCCAGTACTGCGCCCGCTCTGTTGCATTAACTTTCAGGCAGAACTTAATAATCTCCGCCATTTCCAGATCTTCCGGCTCAGGTGAAATCAGGGTGAAGCTTTTCTCCATCAATTCAACATTGGCAAGCGCTTCAGCAACACCTCTTAAAGCAAGACAGGCCCGTGCGGCTTTAAACAATCCCTCTTGATGACTGGCACTCAGCGCCTGTTGGGCTTCCGTTTCAAGCTGGCGGGCGATCTGGAAAAGTTCTTCTTCAGTCAACAACACTCGGCTTTGTGAAAAAAGATCGTCCAGGCAGCCAAATTCATTTTTGCCATACAACTCGCGAATGGTGGCGATCCAATCCTGATAATCTGGCTGTTCCTTACGAACCTCAGCGGCAATGGCAAGCCACTGCTGGGCTGATTTAGCAAAAATGTCACCGACTTCACTATCAGCGTCATCAACCATCGTCATGGCGGTATCAAGCAAGCGGATAAATTGCTCAGTCAATGACAATGCACCGGTAACTATGCGTGGACGAACAAGATTATTGAAATCATCCAGCAAACTTTCAAGCTGTTGTGCGAAGTCTCCAGCAAGGAAATACTCATACACGTCATGACCGTTGACGATCTGCAACAGTTGCTGCTGATAATGATCAATGATTTCAGCATCACTACCACTCATGATATTAGCCTGAGAGAGATACTTATCGATAATGTCATCGACATTATCAGCAACGCCATATAGTGAAAGAAGCAAGGTTTTCAGTGAGGATTGGGACAGTTGTTCAAGTTGTTTTTCCATATTCATGAGCTATCTTCATTTATTTGAGGTCTGTTATTTTAATACCTGAATCCGTGACTCTAGAGTGGATGCAGAGTGTAAGAGCTTGATTACTATTTGTTTTTCAAAAATTGCAGGTGCACCCATAGGTTCACCCCAATTTTTGGGAAGCAAATAGGAATCAATGGCTTGCGCACTGCGCCGCTATGGAG
>JARRJP010000094.1:0-29848 GCA_037389025.1 Reinekea sp.
TTGCGAACGACATTTTACCCATTCAAGGGCCTTTTTTATGCCTGAAAATAGGGATTTACCGAAATTTTTTGGGTGAGTTTGAACTCCGAAACTTGAGTCAATAGATGCTGTTTTTGAAAAAAATATGGCGTGTGGACATACTGTGAGTATTGTCGATTTTCATGGGCACTTGTTGGCTGTCCAATGGGTTGTATCTGAATCCGTGATTCCAGAGTGGATCCAGGGTGTAAGAGCTTGATTCCTATTTGTTTTCCGAAAATTGCAGATGCACCCATAGGTTCACCCTGATTTTTGGGAAGTAAATAGGAATCAATGGCTTGCGCACTGCGCCGCTCTGGAATCGCGGATTCAGGTTATACCCATTTTCGCAGCCGGTTTTTTCCTTCCTTTTCTTCGATGGCTGAAGCCAAGTCGATATCGTAACGGTTGGCTATTGAGCAGAGAAACAGAAATACATCGGCCAGCTCTTCAGCAACGTCACCGGTTTTTGAATTAGGGTCGATCTTGATGTTCTCTCGTTTTCGAATGGCTTTAAACAGTTCGCCAACCTCTTCGCCGAGCATTAGACATTTTTCCAATACTGTCTGATGGTCGAAGCCGCGTTCTATTTCCAGTTGCTGAACGAAATGCTGATAGTTCTGTAATTCAGGTTTGTCAGGTATTTGTGGCATTAGTGGTCGCGCGCCAATACATAATCAGCCAGTTGCCAGAGCAGACTGTCAGAATCCAGCCCCAGGCTGCCCAGTGCAGTGGTTGCACGTTGGTACTGCGCCTTTGCCTGAGTGTTGGCACCATCAAGGCCTAACAGGCTGACGTAGGTCGATTTATGTGAGCTGAGGTCACTGCCCTGTGGCTTGCCAAGGATTTCAGTTGAGGCCGTAATGTCCAGAATATCGTCGATTATCTGGAATGTCAGACCAATAGCGTCGCCGTACACTGTCAGCGCCGGGATCATGGTGTTATTGTCAGTGCATAGTGCGCCAAGGGTCAGTGCGCAACGGATCAGTGCTCCGGTTTTCAATTGATGCAGTTCGGCCAACTGTTTCATTGTCAGCCGGACATTCTCTGACTGCAGGTCAACCATCTGTCCAGCCACCATACCTGCAGCGCCTGAGGCTGTTGCCAGCGCCAGTATCATCTGGCGTGCGGTTGCGTCATTCAGTTGCGGCGTTTCAGCCAGAATACGAAATGCTTCGCTCTGTAATGCATCACCAGCAAGAATGGCTGTTGCTTCGTCAAATTGTTTATGGTTGGTTGGTTTGCCGCGGCGAAGGTCGTCGTTATCCATGGCTGGTAAATCGTCATGGATCAGGCTGTATACATGGATCATTTCCAGTGCTTGAGCCGGAATCAGCCAGCGCTCGGAATCATCGCCACTGGCCAGTGCTGAGGCTCGAACTAATGCCGGGCGTAATCGCTTGCCGCCGCCGAGCAATGAGTAATGGATTGCCTCTTTCAGCAAGACATTGCCGGAATCCCGAAACGTATTTTGCAAGGCTGCTTCCAACTGTACCTGAGTGGTTTCCAGAAAAGTATCCAGTTTCATTCGGCACCCTGGTCCGGCCAAGGTTCAAGCTGCTCTTCACCATTTTTATTCATCAAAACCTGGACTTTCTGCTCAGCCGTTACCAAGGATTCCTGGCATTCACGGGTCAGCTTGATGCCCTGTTCGAAGGCTTTCATAGCCTCATCAAGACTAAGCTTACCGGACTCCAGCTGATCAACAATGCCTTCCAGCGCGCTCAGATTGTCCTCGAAGGACGGTGTTTTTTTCGTGGTCATGGGATTACTCAGCTATTTTACAGGCAAAGGTAACGATTTGAAAAAAAGCGGTCAATAAATCTTAACTCGGGCCGATAGTGATTTTGAGCAGCAGTCTAATACCTGAATCCGTGACTCCAGAGTGGATGCAGGGGGTAAGAGCCTGATTTTTATTTGTTTTTCAAAAATTGCAGGTGGCATAGGTTCATTGACATTTTGGGGTAGCAAAGAGGATTCAATGGCTTGCGCACTGCGCCGCGATGGAGTCATGGATTCAGGTAATATTGTTCGCCTGACAAATGATGTTTGTTGTGGCCTGAAAGTTTCACCCTGATCTGCAGGCCATAGCAGCCGTATCCCTGGCTAAATTATGGCACCACGGTGATTTTTCGAACTAGACTGATGATACTGGTACAGCGTTAAAAGCGAGTAGAGAGGTTCTTTGTGGATATAGCCACCCTGGTCGGGATTATTGGTGCATTTGCCATGGTTGTCATGTCCATGCTGTTGGGCGGCAGCATTGGTATATACATCAACATCCCTTCTGTATTGATTGTATTTGCAGGTAGCACCTTTGTGGTTTTGTCGAAGTTGACGCTTGAACAGTTTATTGGCGTCGGCAAGATTGTTGGCAAAGCCTTTTCGTTCTCGATAGTCAAGCCGGAGGATCTGATTACCGAGATTGTCGAACTGGCGGATGGTGCCCGTAAGGGGGGGCTGTTGTCGTTGGAAGGAAAGGAAACCAGCAGTGACTTTCTCTCCAAAGGTATTCAATTGCTGGTTGATGGTCATGACCCGGAGGTCGTTAAGGCATTGTTGAATAAAGACATGAAGATGACCAGTGATCGTCATACAGACGGCACATCCTTCTTTAAGGGGCTGGCTGACGTAGGCCCTGCGATGGGTATGATTGGCACACTGATCGGCCTGGTTGGCATGCTGGCGAACATGGATGATCCGAAAACCATTGGCCCGGCAATGGCTGTGGCATTGCTGACAACGCTGTATGGTTCGTTTCTGGCGAACGTTATTGCAATCCCCATTTCAGACAAACTGGGTGTTCGTGCCAAGCAGGAAGAAGTGATCCAGAAAATGTGTATCGATGGTCTGTTGGCCATTCAGGCCGGGCAGAACCCGCGAATTATTGAATCCATGTTGAAGAGTTATCTGCCGTCCAATTTACGTGGTGCAGATTGATCAGTTAGAAGGTGACCATGGACGAAGAAGAAGACTGTCCCCCGTGCACCCCCGGTTTACCGGCGTGGATGGCAACATTTTCCGATTTGATGGCACTGCTGATGTGTTTTTTTGTGCTGCTACTGTCGTTTTCCGAGATGGATGCGTTGAAGTTTAAGCGTCTGGCGGGGTCTCTGCGCAATGCATTTGGTGTACAGGCCGAAATTAACGTTCATGATGTACCTAAGGGGACATCTGTTATTGCACAGGAGTTCAGCCCGGGTCGACCTGAGCCGACGCCGTTGAATGAAGTGCGTCAGGATACCATATCGGACTTGAAAGACTCGTTGGAAGTTCTCTGCCAGGACACCTTTACCATGCAGGAAAATGCCCAGGGCGATACCGGGCAGATGAGCAGACAGATTGTTGTGCCTGAAGGCGCCCTGGATGAGCAGGTTCGTCAGGAAGCAGAAGCGATCGCGGAAGCGTTAGCGGAGGAAGTTGCTGAGGGAATGCTGCAGATCGAAACCGTTAATCAGACAATTATTATTCGGGTAAAAGAGCAGAGTTTTGGTCGGGGTACTGATTATGTCGCCGATGAATTTTTACCAGTTTTAGATAAGGTGCGAGAACTGTTGGTAACAACGCCTGGTGATATTTATGTTGAAGGCCACACCGACAACCAGCCTATTGCGACCGCTCGCTTTCGTAATAACTGGTTGCTCAGTGCATCGCGTGCATTGGCTGTCGCCGAATATTTGTTTATTGCGCCGGAAATGGACGAAAATCGTTTTACTATTGTTGGACACGGCTCCTCCAGGCCAATTGACAGTAACGATACAGCGGAAGGGCGCGCTCGGAATCGCCGGGTGGAGATTATAATTCGCAAAGACAACCCAGAGTATTCAGGTGAAGTTGTGCCTGAAGATCAGCAAGGCGATAATTTTGATCCCGGTGATGCAAGTCTGTTCGGGCTCGATCCAGAAGAAATATTCTGAGCATGCAGGCCAATATATGACTCGATGACTGGTGCGTTGCTCAGGTTAACCGCCCGAGCAGCGCAAATAGAAAACGGAAGAATCAACTGATTTGGGATATTGCCTTTGATACGTTATCCGCCCCCTGTTTGATTTTCTCAATGACCTGAGCGGCATCAACCACCAAGTTTCCGTTAAGGTCAGTTTTATCACGTACGCTTTGCATACTGCTTTTGGTTTGAGAGGTCAGATTGCTGTTTAGTTTTACAACTTCCTCTATTTCCAGTGTTGAGCTGCTGGTACGTGCAGCGAGCTGCCGTACTTCATCGGCTACTACTGCAAAGCCCCGTCCCTGTTCACCTGCGCGTGCGGCTTCAATAGCGGCATTCAGTGCCAGTAAATTTGTCTGATCTGAAATGGCACTGATGGTGGTGACAATGTCGGAAATCTTCTCGGACTGGTTGCTTAGCTTCTCAATCAGTTGACCAATGCTGTCCACTTCCTCGGTAATTTCTTTTGAAAAGGTGACTGTCTTTGCGAGAATTTCACCACCTGCTTCTGAATGTTTGGCGGTTTCTATTGCGGTGTCATTGGCAAGCTCGGCTGCTTGTCGCGTTGCCCGGTTACGCTCAACCCGTTCGGTAATGTCCGAAGCCAGCTTAATAATCTTTACAACGTTACCAGTGCCATCAAAAATAGGATTGTATGATGCTTCCAGCCAAATGGTTCGACCACTGCTATGTTTACGTTCAAATAAACCGGATTTGAATTGGCCTGATGCAAGCTCTTGCCAGAAATGAGGGTTCTCCTGATAAAAGGATTCATTACAGAATATTCGGTGATGCTTGCCTTTGATCTCTGTATGTTTATAACCAAAGCTAGCCAAAAAATTATCATTCGCTGTGATCACATCTCCTTTGGGCGTGAATTCAATGATCGCCTGAGATTGGTTCAGCGCTTTGTACGCAGCCGCCTGGCTGTCTAATTTTTCTTTATCGTCTGTTACATCAGACGCAATTTTAACAATTTTAACCAGTTGATTTCCGTTCATCACCGGAAAATAAGTGGCATTGAGCCAAATAGTAGAGCCATCTTTGCGAATACGGGCAAACGTATCTGCCTGACTGTTACCTTGTTTGAGTTGATCCCAGAAAGCAGAATATTCTTTACTCTTAACATAGTCAGAATTGCAAAGAATTGCGTGCAGATTACCTTTTATTTCATCAAGACGATAACCGACTACCTTGAGAAAGAGGTCGTTCGCACTGAGGATGGTTTTATCTGGAGCAAACTCGATTATCGGCACATGTTTTTTTATGGCTTCTATGAATGCAGCAGATTCATCGAAAGTATACTCAGATTGATCTAGACTCTTTTTTTGAAGACGATTCGTGAAAAGCATAATCTGCACCTATCAGCCAAAGTTATGTGGATATACCTTTGTTATAGTCCATTCTTTTACATTCTGAAGTAACTTTAAGTAAATAACGGTTTAGTGCGTGATCAGCGCCAGGTTTATTTATTTCAGCGCAGATTATTGGCTAATCAAAACCTGAACCCGCGACTTCAAAGTGGATGCAGGGTGTAAGAGCTTGATTTCTATTTGTTTTTCAAAAATTGCAGGGGCACCTAGGTTCCGCCAATTTTTGGGAAGCAAATAGGAATCAATGGCTTGGGCACTGAGCCGCTCTGGAGTCACGGATTCAGGTCACAGTTTACAGGCGTCAGTTTTCACTGTATTCAAAACAATACAGTTTAAAGCAGGCCTGATCATGCAGCTTGTTAGTTTGGGACAGTTTTTCTTTGGCCGATTCAGAGAGGTGATGTGCGTGAGGAGTCATACCGAGCAGGTTCTGTATTGCTTCGGCATCTTCAAGCAAGAGATTAAAGTGAATATTTTGTTCATCTTTCAGGTGGAAGTGGTTATCAAAATAATTTTTATGTTTGCTGATGTCATAAGGTTGTACTTGATCGTAAATTAACGTACGCAAAGCGTGTAGATGATTTGTATCAGGAGTCACCATCAGGATTTTCCCGCCAGGCTTGAGAATGTTAGCAAATGGTTGACTGTCGACGCGTGAAAAGATACTGATAATGGCGTCAAAACTGTTTGGTAAATAGGGTGGGTAAGTACTTGAGGCAACGCACCATTCAACGTTTTTGTACTTCGCCGCTGCCTGTATTGCCACTTTGGAAATATCCAGCCCGTGACAACAAAAATCAGGATTGAGCTGCGCGATTGTATTTGTGTAATAACCTTCGCCACAGCCTGCATCAAGCAGCGTGGCGTCCGGTGATAGGGTGAACTTGCAGGTTTCTGCAAGAGCCTGCGCCAGCGGTCGGTAATAGCCTGCTTCAAGAAATTCGCGCCGACGCTGGATCATATCGGCGTTGTCGCCGGGTTCTTTGCTGCGCTTACGCTGAACGGCCAGCAGGTTAACATAGCCTTTGCGGTGGCGGTCGAAGCTGTGTTTTGTCGGGCATTGCCAACTTGAGTTAATTAGGGTTAGCGGCTCCAGGCAGACTGGGCAAGCATAAATTGAGCGCATGACAACACCTTCCAGAAAAACACTAGTGTAGTGTCTTGAATAAAACCTGTACCCGGTTTATTTGAGACACTACACATTATGCCATAGAACACTGTGTTATTTGGACTTGGCGTTGTACATTACTTCTACTTCAGCAGCATTTCTACTTCAGCAGCGTATCTCATTTCGTTATTTTGCCGCTCATAACCGTACAGCTCGCGAATCAGATTATCGAGTAGATCAAGATAATGCTGATCGACACTATTCACTGTATGTCCGCGCTTCGCACTGGAAATGGCTGCAGTGGCATGTTTGACTACCATGAACGCTGTATGACCTCGTTCTTTGAGGATGAGTGCCAGTCGTCTTTTTTCCCAATCTGTTAGACCATCAATAAACATAAATCAGTTACCAGGGTTGTTCTCATTGGTTAGTTACGAGAGAGTAATCTCGTCAACGTAACGATGCGATTAAGATCTCATTTTTAGCAATGTTTGAATGCATGAAATGTGATCTACTTCTAAATGATTGTCGGCTCGGTGTCAAGATTTAGGTTAACGTTTAAGGCCACGAAACCTAATCCTCGCATTTGAGTGCCGCCACGCATGAGGAAGACAGGGTGTTGACAGGTTTTAGTCAACCTGAATCCGTAACTCCATCGCGGCGTAGTGCTGCGCAAGCCATTGATTCCTCTTTGCTTCCCAAAAACCGGGGTGAACCTATGGGGTGCACCTGCAATTTTTGAAAAACAAATAGAAATCAAGCTCTTACACTCTGAAATCACGGATTCAGGGGCAAGTTTGGTTCTTTCCTGAAGCTATTTGTTCTTGAGCTCAATCCACCTGCTCATAAATTCACTGGCTCTGAGCTGGTTTTGCCAGATCAGACGGCTGTAGAAGTGCTGGTGCCGGTGCTGGCTGATCGAGTCAGTCAATTGCTGCAACCGAGCCTGAAATCGACTTGCATGAGTTGTAATATTGAAGTTCTGCTGCAAAATCCTTGTACCACAATGAATCAGTCGTTGTGCAAAGGCGTCCTCCAGATAGGCTTGAGTAACCAACCTGGTCAAAGCCTCTGGCTCTGAAACGGGTTGGTAACCTAGTTGTTTTGGTTCAGCCATTGATTCTATGCCGATTGGTGTCGTCAGAGTCGGGGTGTCAGTTAACCAACCTTCGAGTATTTTCCCCTTCTGCCCCGCGCCGAATCGTAATGCGGCCAGATTAACCCGATATTGCCCCAGCGCGGTCAACGCATTATCAACCCTTCCTTTGATGAAGAATCGTTCCTTGGGATTATTCATCTGATTCATGGCATGGTCAGCATAGGCACCAACGACATGCATTTCGACGTCGCTTGGCAATTGTTGTCGAATCATTGGCCATAAGGTTTTTTTCGCCCAGAGAAATAATGTGGTGACGCTGGTTACGTGGCAAGCCGGTTTGAAAGTCGTTATCAGATATCATAAACGGCAAATAAAAAAGCTGCGTATCGCTAATAGCAAAGTGAGTTTTGAGCAATTCCATTTCTACCTGAGAAATCATCAGCGTGAGATCACAACGCAGGAGGGCGCTGATTTCCCGAATAGCAATGTCATTGTACAGATCTGGTTCAGTACCTTTTTTAAAAGCTATTTCACGGGCATGTCGAAGGCAGTGCAAATCACTGGTATCAAGCAGAGTAATGGCTTGTGGACAGATGGTTTTAATTCGCCAGCCAAACTGTTCTTCCATCACAAAGCGATCATAAATTACAAGTTTGGGGGACAGGGCCTGAAAAAAACGGTCTGCTTGAGAGTCATTAACGGCTATTCGATGGGTTTGGTAGCCCAATAGAGTCAAATCTGTTTGAAAAGGTGTTGCATCAGCGGGGCTGGCGACATGAATGTCATAACCGGTGTTACTGATCAACTGTAGTATATCAAGACTGCGACGCCCGGCGGCTGTGGATGCCGGTTCCGGCCAGTTTTTTGCAATTAACAAAGCGTTTGATTTCATTAAAACCTGTTGCTGTTTTTATGAGTGATGCCGAAAGCAAAACTACGTGGGTTAAGGTGATTACGGATAATACCTGAATCCGTGACTCCAGAGCGGCGCAGTGCGCAAGCCATTGATTCCTCTTTGCTTCCCAAAAATAGGGGTGAACCTATGGGTGCACCTGCAATTTTTGAAAAACAAATAGAAATCAAGCTCTTATACCCTGCATCCAGTGAAGAAGTCACGAATTCAGGAATAAACATTTGACAGATTTTTATTTGCTTTACCTAAAACCTGATCGATACAGCTCTATCTGTAGAGGCAATGCGCAGTACAAAAGTGAACAAAAAGCGAACAAAAAGCCACAGCACAGTGGCTGTGATTTCCTAGAGTTATAGCTGAGTCTGTGGCGTAACCTATAAGCCATTGATTCCTCTTTGTTTGTCAAAAATCGGCTGAACCTATGGATGCATCTGCGATTTTTGAAAGCCAAATAGACACCAAGCGTTGACACTCTACATCCACAGAAAAAGTCCTGGATTCAGGTAATATTCAAGGCTTGATCAAGTGCTCTGGAGTTTTCCCTGCTAAAAGGATATTTACCGCAGAAAGCGTAGTCGTGATTTATCTTCTCGTTTCAGCCACTATCACTAGGGAGGCGCTTATGAAACGTCTTTACTACATTACCGACCAGTTGGATTTTGCAGAACACATTTCCGAGCAGTTAAGTGCTAATGGCATTGATAAACACCATATTCATGTTTTAAGCAAAGATGAAACCGGTGTGGTTACACACCATCTTAACGGTCCTCATATTCTGGAGCGTGTTGATTTTATTCATGGTGCATTAACTGGTCTGATTATCGGCTTGATGATAGCCATTGCCGCACTGTTTATCGGCCGCTTTGTCCTGGGTTATCACATTGTCGATGTCGGTCAGGTTGCGACGATATGTTTGTTGATGTTGTTTGGTACCTGGCTTGGTGGATTGATCGGTTTTTCCCATGAAAATTACCATATTCGCCGGTTTCACCGACAGCTTAAAGAAGGACGGCATTTGTTGATGATTGACGTGCAGCCCAGCGAAGAAAAACTGGTGCATCGAATTATCGAACATTTGAACGAAGCTGTCTTCGGTGGTGAGGATCAGCACGTAATTATGTGATCAAAAAAACGCACTAAAATTGACCGCATAGTCTATTCTTGGGCGGGTTTGAAAATAGCTTAAAAAATTAACAATCGCCATATTGCGACTGTATTAAAACTGCTATAAAGTGGTTTGTAAGCTTGAGAGTACACTTATTTACCTCATTCGAAGTTTTCCGCTCCGTACTGTTGTTTATAAGGCTTTCGTGCTCTGAGCTTACCCGTCTCGAAAGAGGCATTTGAAAGACTTATAGATAGAAAGATAGGAAAGAGAAAATGTCCGATTCAGTAACCGGCACTGTAAAGTGGTTCAACGAAACTAAAGGCTTCGGCTTCATTGAGCAGGAAAACGGCCCAGACGTATTCGCTCACTTCAGTGCTATTCAGGGTACTGGCTTCAAAACACTGGCTGAAGGTCAGAAAGTGAAGTTCAACATTACGCAAGGCCAGAAAGGTCCACAAGCGGAAAACATCGAAAAGCTTTAAGCATTTTCAGAGAAAAGGCGCCATTAGGGCGCCTATTTTTTCAGCCAGAGTTCCATCTGTACGTCGCAGTGTGGGTATGGCGATGGCTGCTTCGCCACCGGTTTAAAATTGAGTTTGCGATACAGATTAATCGCAGGTTTCAGTTTTCTGTTGCTCTCAAGATCCTGAATCCGTGACTCCATAGCGGCGCAGTGCGCAAGCCATTGATTCCTCTTTGCTTCCCAAAAATTGGGGTGAACCTATGGGTGCACCTGCAATTATCCACTCTGAAGTCACGGATTCAGGCTAAAAGAAACCGGATTAATTTTGTCTCTGCATGAAAAAAACAGGGAACCAGCATGGACTGATTTCAACACCATAAAGCTGTTCGGTATCTATCATCTGCATATCGGCCAGTTGTCTTAATCGCCTACCTAAAGTGAATCCTGCCAAACTGAAAAAAACATCCGCTATATGCTGTTAATTACGTAAGCGGTTTCATAGTGGTTCAAACAAACGAGTCATTCAAATTCACCAACCTTTAAATTCAACATGTTTAAATGAGTAGCGCCTAATGGCTTTTATAGTCCTGAATCCGTGACTCCAAAGTGGATGCAGGGTGTAAGAGCTTGATTCCTCTTTGTTTTTCAAAAATTGCAGGTGCACCCGTAGGTTCATTGAAATTTTTGGGAAACAAAGAGGAATCAATGGCTTGCGCACTGCGCCGCTATGGAGTCACGGATTCAGGATAGTGTCACGATTGCGTATTTGTGATTGGATGTTATGCCTGACTTTCGGATTATGCGCCATTGAGATTTTAATAATGGGAATCATTATGAATAAAGTGTGTGCTGTTCTTTTGTCACTGGGGCTTTCTGCGGCACTGGTTGGCTGCGCAACAACCGACAATGTTGAAGCCAAAATGGATTCGATGGCGACAAAAGGTCCTGTTCCTGTGACCGGTAGTCTGGATCATGAGGCGATGTTGCAAAGTGACGATCCGCAATTAGCTGCCAATAAACGATTGGTTTACGATATGTGGCGCACCTTGCTGGATGCCCGTGATGTTGATGCTGCCCGTAAATACCTGGCTCCAGACTATATTCAACATAACCCAATGGTAGATACCGGCCGTGAGAGTATCCTCTCCATGGTGGCTTCATTCGGATCGGCAGAGCCGATTCAAGACCGCGTTAAAGCCGATATCGTCGCGATTGTTGCAGAGCGTGACCTGGTGGCGCTGATACAGGTCAGCCCTCGCAATGAACCCCATCCCTACACCACAACCTGGTTCGACCTGTTCCGTGTGGAAGATGGAAAAATAACCGAGCATTGGGATCCGGCGGCATTACCACCGGGCATGACACCAGCCAATTATGTCCCAACCAAGGTTAATCCGAATTACCAGCAATCACTGGCCAGTAATGCCCCTGAATTGAGAAAAAACAAAAAACGGGTCTATGACATGTGGCGAACACTTCTGGATGCACAGCAGGTATCTGAAGCGCCAAAATACCTGGCGCTAGACTACATTCAGCATAATCCGATGGCGAATACCGGGTTGCATGGTTTTATGTCGTTCTTCGAGCAATTTGCTCAACCTAAACAAGTAGAACCTGAGGTGAAAAACTTCATTGAAATGATTGCCGAGGACGATCTGGTTGTTCTGGCAACGGTATCGACTCGGAAAGACAGCAATGGTAATCCATACAACACTACCTGGTTTGATATGTTCCGCGTTGACGGTAGGAAAATGACAGAGCATTGGGATTCTGCCACTATACCGGTTCAATAATTATCGAGATGCATATATGAAATATCACGGTTCCTGCCATTGCCAGGCGGTTAGGTTTGAATTCAGTGTGGTGGAAGAAATCACCTCGGGTGTGCGGTGTAACTGCTCTATTTGTCGACGAAAGGGGACTCTGATGGCGGGTTTTACCCTTGCGCCGGACGACATCACCATTACTGCTGATTCCGACGCATTGTCCTGCTATGAGTTCGGATCGAATGTGGCACATCATTGGTTCTGCAAACGTTGTGGCATCCATCCGTTTCATCAAACCATGAGAAAACCAGGCCATTACCGAGTGAACCTGGGTTGTATTGAAGAGCTTGATGCTCTTCAATTACCTTTTGAAGTACTTGACGGCGCTTCAATCTGAGCCAAGTAACGTTAATGTGAGCCAAGTAACAATAGAATGGACAGAATTACCAAGGTGATGCCTGTCCATTCCTGCCGCTGAATTTTCTCATTAAAAAAACTGTAGGTAATCCACACCGTTATTACGAAATCGACCTGCCCAAGTGTTTTAACAACTGCAGCATCCTGCAGCGTAAACGCTGTGTACCAGCCTATACTGCCCAAAGCCCCGGTAATGCCAATAAACCAGCCTGGTTTTTGATGGCGTTTCAGTTGTTGCCAACTTTGCGGGTTTTGGTGATGAAGCAGCACGCTGCACAGTACGCCCTGAATCAGCATTGAAATAAAGAAAATCAGCGCAGCCGTCAGTAGAAAGGGCGCTGCCAATAACAGACTTGCCTGACGAATGTAGACAGATGTTATTGCAAAACACAACCCAGCACTGAGCCCGAGTAGTGTGCTTTTCGCGTTGACTAAGTACCGAATGGACGAATTTTGCAGGCTGACGAGCATGATGCCCAGACAGCCCAATGCAATGGCCAGCCAGGTAATAACCGTAAATTGGCTGTGAAACAGAACCGCTGCCAGTATCGCCGCCAATAACGCTTCGGTTTTAATGTAGATGGTCGCTGTCGCAAAGTTGCGCATGCTCAGTACCTTCACCAGCAGAACCGTTGCCGTTAATTGAGCAACTGAAGCGAGTACCACATAGCACCAGAAGCGTAATGAAAAATGCAGATCATCCGTTGGATACAGCCATGCAATGATCACAAGATAGAGTAGTGCGACCGGTAATCCAAAGCCATAGCGTGCCCAACTGGTGGCCAGTGCACCCAATTCCCCGGCAATATGTTTTTGGCCTGCCGTTCGAATTGACTGCATCAATGCCGCAAGCAATGTAAAACCAATCCATGCCATGACAGGTGCTCCTTAGATAGCCTGAACCTGAAGTTTTGCAGTTGAAACAGAGGAGAGGATCGTAGGTTGAGGAAATAGATGAAACAAATGAATAATACGACTGTAATGCATTCCATTTATCTATCCTGAATCCGTGACTCCATAGCGGCGCAGTGCGCAAGCCATTGATTCCTATTTGCTTCCCCAAAATTGGGGTGAACCTATGGGTGCACCTGCAATTTTTGAAAAATAAATAGAAATCAATGGCTTACGCCCTGCATCCACTGAATGAAGTCACGGATTCAGCACGTTCTCAGGCAAAAGGCAGATTCAAAGATGACAATTTGGGTTACCAGTTTTATTTTGATAGTCTATATTCTTTTAGCTTGTTAAATTGACAATGCAGTGGTCAGCATGTCGTCAGACTGACATAAAGGCTCAATAAAATGAGTCAGCGATTCAAATAAAAAAAGCAATAATGGGAGTAGCCATGACGGCCAGTCTGATAGACGCACCTACAAGTCTGAACACAGAATATCTGCGTGTCAGAAATAATACCGAACAACTTGCCGAGCCCTATTCAGAAGCAGACCAGACAGTTCAGTCGATGACTGATGCCAGTCCAGTAAAATGGCATCTTGCACATACCACCTGGTTTTTTGAAACTTTCCTGCTAAAACCGAACCTGGCTGATTATCAACCCTTTAACGAGCAGTTCGAATATTTGTTCAATTCTTACTACAACAGCGTTGGTCAACAGTACCCGCGCGCCAACAGAGGATTGATTACCCGGCCCGGAAAAGATGAAGTGCTGGCCTACCGTTCCCATGTTGATAAGGCGATGCAGGCACTTTTTCAAAGCGCAGAGTATGCCCTTATCGAGCCTTTGGTAACGCTTGGCCTGGCACATGAGCAGCAACACCAGGAATTGCTGGTGACTGATGTCCAACACGCCATGTCATTTAATCCTCTGCACCCACAGATTACTGAAGTGCCGCCGGCCTATGGTGAACCTGCAACCTTAGGCTGGTACAAATTGGGTGAGGGTATCTACGATATCGGCAATAACGATGATGCATTCTGCTTTGATAACGAAACGCCACAGCACAAACATTATATCCACGCATTCTCACTGGCTGACCGGTTGATCACCAATCGGGAGTATCTGCAATTTATGCGTGATGGTGGATACGAAAATCCACTGCTTTGGTTGAGCGAAGGCTGGGCTTGGAAGCAACTGCAGCAGATAGATTGCCCCTTGTATTGGCAATTTCATGACCGGCAATGGTCGCAGCTAAGTCTTGCCGGCTGTGTGCCACTTGATATGAATGCGCCGGTTCGTCACGTCAGTTTTTTTGAGGCTGCCGCGTTTGCACTATGGTCCGGCTCACGACTGCCGACTGAATTTGAATGGGAAGTTGCATCACGGTTGAATCATCAAGTGCCCGACCTGGTCGAGCATCGTTTCCTGCAGCCAATTCCTGGACATATAGATCAGCAACCGTTCAAGCAGTTGTTCAACACCTTATGGCAGTGGACTGGTTCGCAATACTTGCCATACCCGGGTTTTAAAGCACCGAACGGCGCAGTGGGGGAATACAACGGTAAATTCATGAGTAATCAGTTTGTCCTGCGTGGCGGTTCCGCAGTGACGCCCAATGGCCACATTCGGGCCAGCTATCGAAACTTTTTTCCAGCACATACCCGCTGGCAATTCACTGGAATAAGGATCGCGAAAGATGACTAATTTAAATCTCAAGCGTCAGCATAATGTGAACTGTAATGATCAGTTTTTAACAGATATATTGAATGGTCTGGCAGCGCCGCAAAAAACATTACCCTGTAAGTATTTTTATGATGAACGTGGTTCGCAACTGTTTGATGAAATATGCAATACACCAGAGTATTACCACACCCGTGCAGAGCTTTCTATATTTGATGAAGCCTTACCTGTCGTCTCCAGCCTGATTGGCCCCAATGCCGATATTCTTGAATTTGGTTCTGGCGTTGGTATTAAAATTCTGCGCCTGCTTGATAGTCTTGAAACACCACGTTCGTACACCCCAATTGATATTAGCGAAGAAGTTCTGATGAACAGTGCGCTTGAACTGCATCGCCGTTATGATGATCTGCAAGTACATCCTATCGTTGCGGATTACCTGTCACCTATTGAACTGCCTGAGATGTTTATTGATGATGGCCCACATAAGAAACTGGTTTTTTTCCCTGGTTCAACCATCAGTAATTTTGAGCCAAATGAAGCCATTAGTTTCCTGAAACATATTCGTAGCCTGCTCAATAAAGGTGACGGACTGCTGATCGGCGTAGACCTGATCAAGCCATTGCCCACCCTGATTCCTGCCTACAATGATACCCAAGGTGTAACCGCTGCGTTTAATAAGAATCTACTGACGCGTATTATCAATACTTACGATACAGACCTTGATGACAGTACCTTTGTTCATCATGCACTCTACAATGCAGAGAAACATCGTATTGAAATGCATTTGGTTAGTCTGAAAGCGCAGACCGTGACGATTGAAGGACAGTCCTTTTCTTTCAAGGAGCGCGAAAGCATCCACACCGAAAACTCGTATAAGTTCTCTATCGAGGGGTTTCGCCTGATGGCCCAAAATGCTGGCTTTAACAGTACGGTATGTTTTACCGATGATATAAACCTGTTTGCAGTTCATTTTTTTACTGCAGGCTGAAAGCTGATAGAAGAAATACGGATAGGCTTTCAGTACGGCTTAATTTGTCTCTACAGAATCGGCATCAGCCCAGCGGCGCTGTTGTCGGTTCTGAATATCAAACAGCCCTGGCTGCATTAGATCTGAATCCGTGACTCCATGGCGGCGCAGTGCGCAAGCCATTGATTCCTATTTGCTTCCCAAAAATTTCAATGAACCTAGGAGTGGGGGCACCTGCAATTTTTGAAAAACAAATAGAAATCAAGCTCATACACCCTGCACCCACTGAAGAAGTCACAGATTCAGGTTAGAGTAACTCCTCCTTGCTCCAAAACAGGTCATTATGTGATTAACCTGAATCCGTGACTCCATAGCAGTGCAGTGCGCAAGCCATTGATTCCTCTTTGCTTCCCCAAAATTGGGGTGAACCTATGGGTGCACCTGTAATTTTTGAAAAACAAATAGAAATCAAGCTCTTACACTCAGCATCCACTCTAGAGTCACGGATTCAGGATTAAGTGTTACAGAATGGAGCACTTAGTTACGCCTAGTTACTTAAAGTAACACAAAACCTATTATGACCTTTGATCTCCTGGAAAGAATCCTGGTATATCTGTCCATATAGTCAATAAATTGTCATGGAATTGCGGTATTTTGTTGCGCCTTGCCACCATCCCTTAACAAGATGTTTCTGGCTGGCATAAGACGTGCTGTTATTTGTCTCATTGACCAACTGGTCAGGATTGTGTGCGTTATGAATTCATTGGAAATTCGGAGTAGTAAATGAATAAGAAAATATTAGCTGCGACTATAGCAGTCATGGCGGCGGGGGGCTCTCAGGCTGAGCTGATGATTTCGGGGATTATGGATGGGCCTGGTAGCGATCCGAAATCCATTGAGTTTTATGCAACGACTGATATTCCTGATTTGAGTGTCTATACACTGAAGTTGCAGCAAAATGGGAATACCTCTTACGGAAAAACCTATACGTTTAGTGCAGATTCAGTGTCAGCAGGAACCTACTTTACGGCAACTGAAAGGAGTGATGGATCTGGGTTTACCCGTTTTTTCCGTAAAGCACCTGATTACACAGGTACTGGATTTGACTTTAATGGCGATGATCGAGTTCTGATTGTCAGTACGGCTGACGAGAATAACATAATCGATATTTTTGGCGAAAAAGATGTCGATGGATCTGGGACGGATTGGGAATACACTGATGGTTGGGCATATCGGAAAAGCATGCTTGCCAGCAGTGAACTGACTAAAGAACCTAATGACGGTGTGTTTAATTCGGCCAATTGGGTTTTTTCTGGTGTTAATGTCACAGATCGCGCACCAAGAAACACATTTGCCAGTGCAATTATGCCTGTTGCTGGTGCGATTCCGGATGCCGAAAGTTTACCTTCAATTGGATCGTGTGAAACTGCACTGTCTGCGGAAGATGTAACGAAGATCTCCGCAATCCAGGGTAGTGTTGCTGCTGGTGGTGAGTCACCATTAAAGGGCGAAGTTGTCCTTATCGAAGGTATAGTTACTGATTCACTGCAGGGAATTGATAAGAAAAACTACCAATACAGTGGTTTTTTTATTCAGGAAGAAGATTCAGATTCTGACGGAGACGATACAACCTCAGAAGCTGTTTTTGTTTACAATTATAAGAACAAGGTTGCCGTAGGTGACAAGGTCAGACTTGTCGGGTTTGTTGATGAGCACAGTGGTGCAACCCAGATAGGCTACCTTGAAGACTTTTTGATCTGCGAGCATGATGCGACATTACCTGCCTCTATCAATGTTACCTTACCAATCAGCTCTCTGGATCGATATGAGCAATTGGAAGGCATGAAAATAAGATTTACCAATAACCTTCTGGTCAGTGATTTTTATGGCAATAATTACAGCTTCGAAGGTTACGGTCAGTTCCTGGCTTCTTCAGAATTGAATTATCAGCCAACTGAAATTACTGTACCGTCTGTTGAAAATTACAATGCTGCGGTGACTGCTAAACAGCTTAACAGTATCCTGATTGATGATGGTATATCCTACGATAACTCAAAAGATGGCCCTGATCCGATTCTTCTCCCTAACGACCAGGGTTTCAGTAATACTAATTACTTCCGTATTGGTTATGGCTTGTCTGATGTCGAAGGCATTGTTCATACCGATACATATAAAGACCCAAAACACCCATACTTCCTAATACCAACAGTTGCTCCAACTTATGACCCTCTTAATGCAGGTCGCACCCTTGAACCGGTAGTGGATCCGACAGCGAACCTGAAAATTGCCAGTATGAATGTACTGAACCTGTTCAACGGCATAACTGAAAGCGATGTTATTTTATACCCTGTTGATGACGAATTTCCTTCAACTGCTGATTATCGAGGAGCCAAAAGCCAGGCTGACTATGAAATTCAGCTTGCAAAAATAGTTGCTGCGCTTAAGGCAATGGACTCAGACGTGATTGGTTTGATGGAAATTGAAAATGATGGTTTTGGTGATGACAGCTCTATTCATGCTCTGACTGAAGCATTGAATGTTGAGCAGGCTACAGGTTCTGAATACACCTATGTTAACCCGGGAGTAAGCACGATTGGTGAAGATTCTATTTCCGTTGGTTTGCTGTACAGAGCATCGGTAGTGACACCCATCGGAACCACAACAATTCTGGATTCTGAGAACTCGCCTACTGACGGCAGCGGTGAGCCATTATTTATTGATTCAAAAAATCGTCCTGCACTGATTCAATCGTTTGAACATAAAGCTACAGGTGATACTTTTACTGTTGTAGTTAATCACCTGAAATCAAAAGGTAGCAGCTGTTCTTCTTTGGGTGATCCGGATAACAATGACGGACAAGGGAATTGTAATCAGACTCGAACCAAAGCAGTCCAGGCATTAACCCAGTTTATTACGACTAATCCAACCGGAGTGGATACCGATAATGTGGTATTTATGGGTGATATGAATGCCTATGCTAAAGAAGATCCGATTGCTGCATTCGAAAGTGCTGGTTTCATTAATCTGAAATACACAGACGCGTCAACAGAAGAGCAGCCATTCTCGTATAGTTACGGAGGCTTCTTAGGTAGTCTGGATCACTTGATCGGTAGCTCTTCGATGGAGTCTCGCCTGGTCAGTGTTGACGATTGGCACATTAACTCTGTTGAATCAAGCTTGATGGATTACGATACTGATTTGGATAAGTATAATAATAACGATCATATCGCATCGCAAGATCCATACTACTCATCCGACCACGACCCTGTTATCGCAGGCTTTGTAATGGTTAAAAAACCTGATCCAAAGCCAGAAGGTGATGAAGAAAAAGAAAAGGAAAAAGATGATAATAGTGGTGCACTTGGCTTCCTGATGTTTCCATTGATGTTAGGTCTGATTCGTTCACGTCGTAAACTGAACTGAGTTGATAAACTGATAAGTTATCAATTCTTATAAACTAAGCCTGGTGATTAATTTCATCGGGCTTTTTTAAAGTATCTTTTGGCTTCTATAACCTGAATCCGTGACTCCATAGCGGCGCAGTGCGCAAGCCATTGATTCCTCTTTGCTTCCCAAAAATTTCAATGAACCTATGGGTGCACCTGCAATTTCTCTGTAACGGTCACCTGAATTCGCTCAGAAATCACGGATTCAGGATGGTGTCTGATACAAGCATTCAAAGATTGCATAGCAGGCATAGTCTCTACGCAATAAATAAGTGAGGGAAAGGCTTTGGCTAATTTAAGTTACGGATTCAGGGGATAGCGAGGGTTGAATCGACTACAAATAGACTGTAAAGTGGCGCGATGTGTAGTTGTGCTTTCAGAAATTAATGGATGCACGTTTAGATAAAGGGAAATGGCTATGACTCTCCGATTCAACGGCAGCATCGCGCTGTCATTCGTTTTTTTGTTCTTCACATTGCAATCTGCAAACCTATTTTCAGAAGCCAGCTTTGATTACAACGCAACCGGCACCACGAATGGTGAGCAGATGCTCGGCACTAACGAGCGTGACCTTATTGATGGTCTGGCAGGTGACGACACCCTTTACGGTTTTGCCGGCGATGATCAACTGATCGGTGGTGAGGGCGAAGACCGTTTGCAAGGCGGGAATGGCTCCAAAACCGGATCGGATAACGATTATCTTATCGGTGGTGCCGATCATGATATTTTAATGGGCGAAGACGGTAATGATACCCTCGAAGGTGGCACCGGCGGTGATCATTACTACTACACGTCCGGGCAGGACACCCTTATTGATCCTGACTCAGGTGATGACATTCTGTTTTTTCTGGATGCCGCCAAGGCTGACTTGACTTTTCATCGCAACGCCGATGATCTGGTCATCATCGTCAGCGGCAATCCTGATAACTCAGTCACCGTCAGCCAGTTTTTTGCTCTAGCCGGTGCTCAGCTAAGCGTGCAACCCAATGGTGGTTATCTGATTCCTGCGGCACAAATTATGGATCTGATTACCGAGGATCCAGGTACTGGCTCTGGAGGCGATGGTTCTGCAGACGGTGGCTCTGGAAACGACGGTAGCGGTTCAGATCATTCAACCAATGACACGATTCCTGCTGCTGCGATTAGCGGTACTGAGCATGAAGATATTGTGATTGGTACTGACGCAAACGATGATCTGTTCGGTGATCAACATAACGATATTTTGCTCGGCGTTGCAGGCGATGACACCTATTATATCCGTGCCGGAGACGGGCAAGACACCATTATCGATAGCAGCGGTACAAACCGAATTTATTTTACTGAAAGCCTGACTTTTTCTGATGTTTCCAGTGGCTTTAGTCGCTACTCGAACGACCTGGTTTTAAAAATTGGCTCAGGCGATCAACAGGTGACCGTCCAATCCTTTTTTACGCTGAGTCATACTGTCGCCAGCCTTGTTTTTTCATCCGGGCAAACCGTATCCGCAGCGCAGATATTTGATCTGTTTGGTGCCGTTGCACCAACGGCAACCCGAAACGCCTCACCAGTGTTTATCGGCACTGGAAACCCCGACAACATCATGGGTTCTGAAATGGCCGATATTATCGTAACCGGTATGGCGCAGGATCGGTTGCGACCTTTGTCCGGTGATGACCTGCTGATTGGTGGCGAAGCTGATGACGTATATGAAATAAGCCCTGATGGTGGCCACGATATTATTATTGACTCCGCAGGCTCAAACACACTGCGGTTTTTAACTGGCATTGATTCCTCAGACGTATTTTCCAGTATGCAGAAATCGGCCGATGATCTGGTGCTTAACTATGAAAATGGCCGTGCCAGCATCACGGTTTATCAGTTTTTTGCCCGATTGAATACCATTAGTACGTTTGCCTTTAGTGACGCGAGTGCAGAAACGACAGCTGAAAGTATCTGGTCTGCCTTTGGTGTCAGCGCACCCACTGAGCGCTCGTTAATATACGACATGCTCACCGGTGTCGCCCCGGACAGTGGTTCTGAAAACCAGGATGGTGACCGCGATGGTGTGAATGATGCGGCAGACCTGTGCCCCTTCACCAATGAAGGCGAATCTGTCGATGCCAATGGCTGCGCGTTGAGCCAACTGGACTCAGATAACGATAGTATTGATGACGCCCGTGATCTCTGTCCAGGAACAGAAAGTGGCTGGAAAACTGATGGCAATGGTTGTTCTGAAGCACAGCTTGATGCTGACGCTGACGGTGTAATGAACGCCTATGATGACTGCCCTGCCACACCAACGGATGAATCTGCCGATGCCAATGGCTGCGCGCCATCGCAAAAAGATGCCGATAACGATGGCGTTGCCGACTATCAGGATCAGTGCCCGAATACCACCCTCGGCGAAAGCGAACTTACCGATGAACAAGGCTGTGCTGACTATCAATTGGATGACGATAACGATGGTTTATCAAATAGGCTGGATGCCTGCCCGGGTACAGATCCCGGATTGGAAACCAATACTCAGGGTTGTGCAGCGAACCAGCGTGATCTGGACTCAGATGGCATTACCGATGAGGTTGATACCGACATTGACGGTGATGGTGTCGAAAACGACAGCGATCAATTCCCCGAAGATCCATCAGAATATCAGGACAGTGACTCAGATGGTCAGGGTAACCAGGCAGACCCGGATGATGACAACGACTCATATACCGATGAAGAAGAGCTAGCGCAGGGGACCGATCCGTTAGACTGGCAAAGTAATCCCTGGGCACAAAAAGCCATCAAAAGCTATACACCGAAAACCGGTGAACGTATTTCGCTTTATCCGGGGGATGATGGCTCGCTTCAATTGGGAATGCCAAAAATCTTTTATCGTGATGATGCAAAAGAAGTTGTTTATGACCGGCTTAGCGGATTGATCTGGCAGGATGACGAACGAGTAAAAACCAAGGGTTGGGGCCGCTGCGAACATCTTGAGCTTGCTGGAATTAGTGATTGGCGACTGCCAAACCGTTTGGAGCTGTTGTTTCTGATTGATTACTACAAAGAAACCGAAAACGACTCTTATCTGCACTCTGCCTTTAAAAATGTCTTTCTGAAAAGGTACCCATCATTAACGGATAACTATCGGGTAAGATCGAATTGGGACGATTATCGCGGTTACAACTTCGCTGTTCCTCACGGTGTTGACTTTATGGCGGGGCAGTTTACCGCCAGTGACGACTCCTTTGAGGGATATGATCGATGCGTCAGTGGCCCAGAACAATTTATGCCTGATTTTAAACGGGCCGATAATCTCGATGTCAGTGTCGATCAGACCTCCATGCTCATGTTTGAAGATGGTGTCCAGGTCGAAGAAAATTATGGCACCGCAGAAGATGCCATTCAGTATTGTAATAATCTGGAATTTGCCGGTTATTCAGATTGGCGCCTGCCCAATTTGAACGAATCTCATATCCTGCTTACCGAATTTGATCTTCGATCATCGGATAAACAGAACCCGGAAGCATTTAAATATGTCTCAGCTCATGCGGATAATTTTTCTGAGAAAGGCTATTGGTTGTCGTCAACGCCGAATTATGGTTCGGCCAGGTACTTTCCATCCACTCATACCGCAGATAATGTAAAAGGGTTTTGGCATTTTAAATACCGGGACTTTGGCGACATCGCGTCCGGCTTAACGTGGAATTTTTACCACCAACAGTATAGTGATAGCGATGACCAGTACGGTTACCGCTGTGTTCGTACCTATGTCATGGCGTTATTTGATGTACAGGTTGGCAACACGGATTTGAATGAAGGCGAAGCATTGAAGATCAATGCGGACGCGACCTCTATTCCCGGACACAGCATTGGCCGGGTTGAATGGACATACTCGATAGGTATTTTTAACGTTGGGGTTGTTGGAACTGATATAAACCTGGACATAACCACGTTGGATCCCGGCCCTGGCCGTCTTACCTTAACCGTATGGGATGAAAACGGTGTGCCCTACGAATATGATCAACAGATACCGGTGAATATCAATGGGACGCCAGAGGCCAAAATCACCGGCAATAACGTGATTGATTATGGCCAAAGCCTCACCCTGTCTTCGGCCTATAGTTACGATGATCACAGCATTGTAAAATATCAGTGGCATCAGTTGCCGGAAAATCGATTGCTCTCGGAAGAGGCAGAACTGGTTCTGAACAGGATGACCCAAAGCACCCGTATTCAATTGACGGTAACCGACGGTGCCGGGTTGACTGATTCTGACACGATGTTTGTGCTGGTCGAGAATATACCAACAGAAGAGACAGACCCACCGGAAATTTCCGTGTCCGGTAACACCCATTACGGCTATGGTGACACCATTGACATTGATGCCAGCCAGAGCTCTGATGAAAGTGGCATAAAAGCGTTTCGCTGGTATCTGGTTGATGGTAATGCCCGAGAACTGATTGCCAATAGCGCACGACTGCAATACCCAGCAGATGTACTGGGGGACTCAATCTACGAGCTGGAAGTAGAAGACAATACCGGACTTATCTCAAGCCAGCGCTATACGATTTATGTCCAGTACCGGCCGACCGCAATATTGCCAGCCAACCTCTCCTTTTATGCGGATATGGCTATCGAATTGGATGGTGGCCGAAGCTATTCTCAGTCTGGCACGATGTATTACGTCTGGATGATCGATGGCAACATGGCCGGATACAGTAAAACCATCAGGGTAAACAACCTTGGCTTGGGTGAACATGACATCACGCTACAGGTGAGTTCTGACAGTAGCGGATTTATTTCCGATACGGTCACCGGTTCATTAACGATTTTGCCAACGCGCGTGTTCGAGTCATGCCCAGTCAATAATTATCACAACGATGATTCTATTGATCCGGCTTACCCAGAGACCGATATTTTATGGAGCGGAGAAAATGCCGCCACGGTCGCGCAGATCGAGCAGGCGTTTAACCGCGCCCGACGCCAGGACCCGTCAGCGCACCAATATCTCAACATGCCTTCGCAAAAGGTCTGGGATGCCATGAGCCTGCAACAGCAAGGGTTGTATCTGATCAATGCAGAACGGGAAGCGCGTGGCATCAAGCCATATGAAGCGGCCAGTACCGAAGTTGCCAATGTCGCCAGCGACTACGCGAATTACCTGCTCACTCAGAATCAGGTGATCGGCCATTACAATGATGGCCGCAGCCCGACGGCACGTTTGAACAGCAACAGCTATATAGACACCTATTCAAATGTAACCACCTACCCTGAGTCACTTGCCGTGACCCACTCAGGGGAACAATACAGCCAGAGCTACGCCATCGTTCGCGCGATTTACATGTGGCTGTATGAAGACCAAGAGTGGTACAAAAACTTCGGCCAAACCTCCGGTGACGCGTGGATTCACCGTGACCATCTATTGCAGCAACACCTGACCGAAGACTTTGGCACCGACCAGGCCGAAGGTTTGATTGGTTTCGGTTTGGCCAGTGGCCTGTATGACCCCGCTACCCAGTCGCCTGACATCAACAAAACGGTTGTCGTACTCAATAGCGTCGATCAGCACACAGACTGGACTGCACTGGATCTTGCCACCGCCAACACCGCAAGCGCACAAGTCTGTGTAGTCGACGCTGAACTGGATATTGATATCGCCGATTCAACGCTTGAAAATCTGCAAAAAATTAAAATCATTCCCGACACACTGCATTTAATGCAAGACCAATCAGAAGAGATTGACGTCATCGGCATTATGCAGGATGGCAGCGAGCAAGACCTTACCTTCAAGGCTCGTTTTATTGCCGACATCAACTCGGTTGTTAAAATCGAAAACGGTCGCATAACGGCCTTGCAGCAAGGCCGTGCAAAAGTCCGTGCCTCGATTGCCGGAGTCACGTCAGAACAACTATTTGTCACCGTTGCTCAACCGACCAATACCGATAACCTGCTCGGCACCGACGCAGAGCAATGGATGCAATATCTGCCTGATAATGCCTCCGTCGAGCAGTACGATCCGTTTGCGTTATCACTCTATACCGGAGTGGTTGTTGACCGTGATAATCAACCACTGCAAAACGTCCAGATCAGCCTGGTTAGCAAACCGGAATACGGCTCGGTATTGACCGATGCGGACGGCCGCTTCCTGTTCAGCGCCCAAGCCGGAGATCAATCCCTGTTATTTGAAAAAGCAGGCTTCCTGACGGTTCAACGCAAATCCGTCGGGCAGTCCAACAGTTGGAACGTTGTCGACGACGTTAGGCTACTGCCATACGACAGCAAAGAAACCTTGATCGATTTATCACTGGGAACCACCCAGGTTCATGAATCCAGCCTGGTCAGTGACGAGTTTGGTTCGCGTAAAGCCACCGTTGTTTTCAACGGCATTAGCAGCGCCACCGTGACCGAAGCCGACGGTTCAAGTTATCCATTAAACTCGTTCTGGATGAGCGCCACGGAATATGAAACCCCCGACAGCATGCCAGGTGACTTACCTGAAAACAGCGCCTTCACCTATTGCACTGAATTGCATATTTCCGGGCTGCGCTATAACGATAGTGTCCACTTCGATAATGACGTGGTCATGTTTATCGACAACTTCTTAGGCTTTGATGTGGGCGAAATTGTGCCGATTGGTTATTTCGATCAACTCGACAGCCAATGGCAGGCCTCCAAAAACGGAGTAATTGTCCGTTTGCTTGACTCGGACAGCGACGGCATCGTCGATGGTCTTGATATCAATGACGATGGCATCGCCGATGACCTGAATGACAATGGTAACGTACTGGACGATGCCATTGGTCTTGACAGCTACAGTGCAGGAACAACCCTCATGTGGGGGGCGTTCAACCACTTCACACCAATAGACTACAACTGGGCTTCAATGGGAGGGTATGCACCTCAATCCGTTGAGCCACAGGTCGGAGAGCAACAGTGTAATTATGAATCCGTTGCCACCGGTTCATATGTCAAACCCTTCCAGCTCTCATTCCATGAGGATATTCCGCTCACCGGAACCGGCATGGCGTTACATTACTCCAGCCAGCGTACTGCCGATTACAAACATGAAATTATCATTCAGGTGGTTGGTAGTGATGTGCCAACCGGGCTGTATAAAATGCATGTCGTTGTTGAAGTCGCCGGCCATGTTTTCCATAAAAAGTATTCCCCCATTGCCAATACCGAAGCCTCATTCCTGTGGGATGGCACCGATCTGCATGGCAAACGAATACCCGGATATGTTAATGCCAATGTTAGCATTGGTTATGAATATCAAGTGGATTACGCCAGTGCTGGCAATGTCATCAGTAGTGGCGGTATGCCATCCAGCTATCCAAACGCCTGGGCACTGTTGGGTAATGGCTCAACAGGTGTACCGGCGCGTACAAGTCTGATTTTATGGCAACACAACAGACATAAAATCAAAAACAATTTCCCAAGCCAGATTGCAGAAGGCTGGTCGTTATCGTCTGTGCATGAATTTGACTCTGACGGTCGCCTTTATCTGGGTGATGGCAATGTGGTTGACGTGCCTACACAATCTATTTTGTTGAAGACAGGGCAGACCACTACCGTCACCGAATTTGACGACGGCCATTACAAAGCCGGTGGTAAAACCATTCATTATTCCGTGAATGCCGATGGCTTTATGGTGGATGAAGTCACCGGGTTGATCTGGGAATTCACCGACGCGCCCAAATTAGTTACCGATAAATCGTCTGCCGAAGCTCACTGCGTAGCGTTATCAAAATACGATGACTATTTGTGGCGCGTTCCAACGACAAAAGAAATTGCTTACAGCATGGAAAAGTCCGGTCGTGACCTGGCGCCTTACGTTTACAACATGCGTAAAGCTAGTGATCTATGGCACCGGGACTCCGCTAACCCGGATAGAAGGCGCCACCCGCTGCTTTGTGTTTCCAGCAAAAATATTTCACAGATCGGCGAAAAGCTTAACGACATTTCCGTGACCGGCCTGCTGCGGGATACTGCCAACGAAACCGTTATCGACAAAGCCACTGGCCTGATGTGGCAGGACACCTATGATAACAAAAGCGTCAAAGTCACCTGGAGTCAAGCGATTGACTATTGCGAAGCCTCCAATCATGCCGGGTTTGATGATTGGCGCTTGCCCAATATCAATGAATTACTGTATGCCTTACCGAATAGCATCTTTGAGCATCAAACGGAGCTGGTCGTACCGTCGGATCGGGTCTGGCGCTATAATGTCAGCTTTCGTAAGCCCTATTGGAGTGCAACAAGCAATGCCGAATCCATTGACAAAGCCTGGGGTATTGAAAGCGTCAGCTTCAACTCACCGTATTTTGATAAGGAAGACCCATTGCATGTTCGTTGTGTGCGATCCGCCGACAGCGCCAAGCAACTGCCTTATGTTTTCAATGAACGTGGTCAATTGATCAAAACCATCGATCTGACGACTGGTGACACCCAACTAACCTACGGCTATGACTCGCAGAGCAACTTAGTCAGCATTACCGACCGCTTCAATAACGCCGTCACCATTGAGCGCGCTTACGATGGCCAGGCGGAAGCGATCATTGGCACCGATGGGCAGCGAACCGAGTTGGTGATCGATTATGCGAACCGTCTAAAATCCATTATCTATGACGATGATTCAAACTATCAGTTTGTTTATGACGGCTCATTACTGACGGAAAAAACCGATCCAAACGGTAATAAATTTACCCACCACTTTGATACGGATGGCCGTGTGGAATACACCACCGATATGGAAGGCGGTCAATGGGACTTCTTCGATATTCGCAGCCCCGGCCACGGTAACAATCAATACGGTTATTCAACTGCTGAAGGCAACCGCTACACCACGTCAAGACGCACTCTGTATGATGGCACGGTCGAAAAACAGATCACGCAGGAAAACGGCCTGCAAACCATCACGTCCACCAGTGAGGATTATTTAACCCAGTCCATTGAGCAATGTGGCGTGGTCACCACCATCGAAAATGTCTTGGATGAAAAAACCAAAACCCCAATCCCCTCGACGATGACCGTGACCCTACCCAGCGGCTTAACCAGTGTCACCAAGCTTAGCAAAACCTTTGCCAGTGATGGGGCCGATACCATGGTATATACCCTCACCAGTGAACAGGACGGCATCATCAGTCACTTGACGGTGGATGGCCGACTTGGCCAAAGTGAATTCACCAGCCCGGAACAACGCACCATCACCATCACGCGTGACCCCACCACTAACCTGGTGAAAAAGGTACAACCCGCCGGTCTGTTACCTACGACCTTTAGTTTCGATGCACGAGGCCGTACCACAGCCATCACCACCGGTGACCGGGTAAACGGCGTCAATCGAGTGAAACAACAGACCCGACCGCTCAGTCAGCCAACCCGTATAAGTTACGATAAAGATCGCCGCCTGCGCACCATCACCTTACCTTCGGGTGAACAGATAGAGAATATTTATGCGAACGGCAAACTGGATAAGACCATCACCCCGGAAGGCACCCGTAACTTTAGCTATCAGTGTGGCAGCAGGCTTAGCAGCATCAACGAAGGCAATGAATGGCTGAACTACCAATATGACGGCAGTTTGCTCACCTCCGTCAGTTACGACGGCCTGCTGGAGGCCACCATTGGTTACAGCTACAACAACCGCTTTGAACTGATATCGAGCACCTACGCCGGACAAACCACAACCTATGCTTATAGTAAGGATGGGCAGCCAAAACAAATTGGCGCATTCACGGTTGAGCGTTTTGCCACACACGGATTACCAAAACAGATCAACGACGCCAACCTGACTCAGGAAATGAGCTACAACAACTACGGCGAACGTACCAGCCAGCGCTACCGCTTCGGCAGTGCGCTGTTATTTGAATACAGCCTGAGTTATGACGACAGCGGCACCATCGACAGCAAAACCGAAACGCTGCCAAACGGCGACACCCTGGTCTATACCTATGGTTACAATAATCGCAAACGCCTGACTTCCGTTAAACAAAACGGCATTGAAATCGAACATTACGATTATGATGCCAACGGCAATCGAACACTGACAACCGTTACAGCGCGCGGCATCAGCAAGCAAAGTGCAAGCTATAACAATGGCGACCAGATCACCCAACTGGGGGATATTTATTACTCCTATGATGATAACGGCCGCCGGAACAAAAAAACGCAAGGCACGGATATCACCACGTACCGATACAGCAGCACAGGCCGCTTATTAAAAGTGGTAACCCCAACCAACACCATAGAGTACAAACACAACGCCCTGGGCAACCGAGTGGCCAAACTGGTTAATGGAGAAATTACTGAAAAATACCTGTGGCAGGATAAAACCACCTTATTAGCCATCTATGATAAAGACGACACCCTGATCCAGCGCTTTGAATACTCGCAGGGGCAAACACCAACGGCCTTTGTTGAAAATGGTCAACGGTATTACATCCTGACGGACCAGATTGGTACACCGCGATTGATTACCGATGAGAGTGGTAGCGTTGTAAAAGAAATGACCTACGATACTTACGGCAACGTGATCGGCGATAGTAATCCAAACTTCCAGATTCCATTTGGTTATGCCGGAGGATTAAAGGATAACGATACAGGACTGATTCGGTTTGGGTATCGGGATTATGATCCTGAGATGGGTCGTTGGACGGCTCGTGATCCGATTGGGTTTG
>JARRJP010000095.1:0-9646 GCA_037389025.1 Reinekea sp.
AATTTCAATGAACCTATGGGTGCACCTGCAATTTTTGAAAAACAAATAGAAATCAAGCTCTTACACCCTGCATCCACTATGGAGTCACGGATTCAGGTTGAACCTGAATCCGTGACTCCATAAGCGCAGTGCGCAAGCCATTGATTCCTCTTTGCTTCCCAAAAATTTCAATGAACCTATGGATGCACCTGCAATTTTTGAAAAGCAAATAGAAGTCAAGCTCTTACATCCTGCATCCATTGAAGAAGTCTCGGATTCAGGATAACGCAAAGATGAATAGGCTTTTTCATGTTTTACCTACTCGACAGTGTGGAAATGGATAACAACATCAAGATACTGGCCGGAATGATCCGCAATGTTGCTGCGTCCGTTAAACATGACCAGCGAGCGCTGTGAGTTGTATTGCAGAACGATGGGCTGAACAAACAGATTTAATAATCGGGACTTGGCGTTGATGGTAAATTGATAACGCTCTGCCTCTTGATGGGTTAACTGAATAGCCAACGGGACCGAAACCAGTCTTGTAGGAATAATGTATTCGAAAACGATTCGTTGCCCGGTCATTAATTGAGTCCAGTTATGGCGAATAAATCCATCGAACCCGGCATCAATAACAAGAGGTTCGGAACGGGATATTGCGATGGTTTTCAGGCCACGTTCAATCTCTTTAAGGCGGCTGACATAGCGACCGGTCAAATCGCTGTTTTGCCATTGAATATCGATCGTTTCCCCAGACCATTGGTTGGTCATTGAAAAAGCGGGGGTCATATCACTACGGCTGTAATCCAACTGTTTATTGGCAAAAACCTCACCATCAGCCGTTTGATAAAGAACTTCATGTTTGGTGGCGGAATAAAAGCGATGCTCCTCCCGATACAGCAACCGGCCAGACTCAGGATCATAAGCCTCACCAATAACGGATGGTTTGGCGTCAACAGAAAGCGCGGTGGCTGACAGTAAACACGCCAGGCTCAATACAACCAGCCGTTTCATCGTGCAATCCTGAGTGCGGTTGGAAACAATAAAACCCAGACGCAGGCGTAGACGAAAAACAGTTGCACCGGGTCAGCAATGGTGGAACCGGACAAGCGCGCACCGATGATGTAACTGGACGGAACCGAAAAAACTGACAGCACGGCGGCAATGGCCAGCCGCTGGTGCAGCCAGTGAAAACCGTGATGAATGGTCGTGGCAAAACAGAGCCACAAACACATTAACCAGACTGGTGTGATAAATACCGGCCCGACGGAAAACCGCTGGCTGAACTCGATAACGCCGATGGTTGTCAAGAATGAATCCAATACAATACCAACGAGGGCGAGCCCGGCGATAAAAATAAATTCCTGCTTTGTCTGCACAAAAAACCAGCCATGAAACGGGAGGTACAGTGCCGTAACGATGATCGCCAACAGGTTGTTACCAGCGGCACAACCAAGCCAGATGGCGTTAAAAATAATGGCACTGCTCCAGCCTGGTAAGCGGCCTTGACAGGATCGGCCAGTGGCGCTTGGCTCGGCCTGTACAGCATGCAGCGTTTGCATTATTGAAACCGGTAGCTGGGTTTGGCACAGACAAAATGTGTGGTACTGATCACCCTTTCGCGAAACCCACCTTCGCAATAGGCTAAGTAAAAATCCCACATACGAATAAAGACATCATCAAAGCCTTGCTGGCGAACATTGGCGATATTGTTCCAAAAGCGCTCGCGCCAACAGGCCAGGGTTCGGGCATAGTGATCGGTGATGTCTTCAAAACCGATCAATTGCATATCGGTATGCTTGGCGAGATTGTCGGTAAAGACAGCATTGGACGGTAAACAACCACCGGGAAAAACATAGCGCTTTATAAAGTCGATGCGTTTGCGTGCCTGCTGATAGCGTTGGTCAGGTATCGTAATGGCTTGAATGAGCATACGACCATCTGGCTTCAGCAATGCATTACAGGTTTTAAAATAGCTGGCATAGAACTCATGGCCAACCGCTTCGATCATCTCAATGGACACCAGCTTGTCGAACTGGCCTTCGAGGTTGCGATAGTCTTGCTGTAATACCGTCACCTTATCCTGCAGGCCCGCCGCCTCAACACGTGAACAGGCTTTGGTATATTGTTCTTTGGAAATGGTTGTCGTTGTCACGCGGCAGCCGTAATGTTGTGCTGCATACAGTGCAAAACCACCCCAGCCGGTGCCAATTTCAATGACATGATCAGTAGCCGTCAGTTCCAGTTTTTGACAGATCTGTTCAAGCTTGTTTACTGAAGCATCGTAAAGTGGCGTGTCTTTTTCTGGAAAGACAGCGGCTGAATACATCATGGTGTCATCAAGAAACAACTGAAAAAAGTCGTTACCTAAATCGTAATGTGCAGAAATATTTTTTCTTGATCCTTGCAGGCTATTGGCCGTCACCCAGCGAAATAGTTGTCCCGATATTTTTTTATACCAGGCCGTTTTGCTATCCATACTATTGAGCATGGTGAGGTTATTCACCATCAGCCGAATAACCTTGACCAGGTCCGGCGATGACCAGGCACCCTGCATATAGGCTTCGCCGCTACCAACAGTGGCATTCACAAAAACATCTCGATACACCAGACTGTGGTGCACTCTGATCGTTGCGATAAGGTCGGTCTGCTCAAGCGACTGGCCGAAATGCATGACGTTGTCATTCTCTTCAATAATCAGATGGCCGATGTGAATTTTGTTCAGCATGGCGAGAATCGTTTTTCTTGCCAGGCGATCAGTTACTGACATATTGTTCTTCTGACTTGCCTTGTGTTCGTTAATAGTCAACTCATTCATAGCGATTCTTTTTCCTGTCTGCCGGGATGTCTGTAAAGCGGCACTTTGTGAAAAAACAGTTTCAGTGCTTGCCAATATATATTGAATACCACCTGCCCTGTCATGAATGGATAACGCAACAGAATCCGATTAAGACTCCTTGTGCTAATCGCCTCGCGGGACAGTGTTAAGCTTGCATCGAAAATATTTTCTCCGGTTTCTGCGTGAATATTCTGCATGTGAACCTGTAATTTTTCCTCTGGCAACTGGCTGAACCAGTGATATTCAAACGCCATCGGATTAAAGGGTGACACGTGCATGGCCTTGTCAAAAGTTATACGTTGTTTTTTGGTTTCTGGATCACACGCCAACACATACTGGTGTCGTTCGCGCCAGGGGGTATTGGTCACTTCAAGCATCATGGCTTGCAGGTTTTCGTCGCGATCGAAACAGTAATAAATTGAGATAGGATTAAAGACAAAACCAAAGTAACGCAGATTAGTCAGTAACCGAACCGCTCCATCGATCTTAAGACCGGTTTGCTGGCGTACTTTTTTTACAACCGCCTGCTTTAGATCTTTTTCTTCCGGTGCAAAATAATCTGTTCGTTTGAACTGCGCTGGAGCGCGTTGTGTCAGACTCCATAGTCGGCTTAAGCTGAAAACCTGGTCCAGTTCATCCAGATCCAGGTACATCATAAAAACGGGGTATTCAAATTCATGCCCCTTCGGCTGAAAACGACGGTGGCGCACGCGGCCTCGATAAATTGCGCTATTCATCGAGTAACTCCCAGTCAGCGCCAAGCTGATTGGCAACTCGAATACCACTGACACAACCATCTTCATGAAATCCGTTACGCCAATAGGCACCACAAAACCAGGTTCGGTTAACGCCGTTTATTTTTTGCCACTGCTGTTGCATCTGAACGGAGTCGAGATTGAATTGAGGATGAGAATAATAATAACGCCCCAGAATTCGGGCGGGCTCAATTCGGTCAGTTGCATTCAAGGTCACTATAAAGGTGTGTTCGCTGTCGATCCCTTGCAGGATATTCATGTTGTAACTGAGTACAGGGGGACGCAGTTTGCTGCCAATAATGCGGTAATTCCAGCTCGACCAGGCGGCCTTGCGTTTTGGTAACAGACGCTCATCGGTATGCAGCACAACTTCGTTTTCAGCATACGGAATACTACCGAGAATCTCTTGTTCGTCGTCACTGTAATCAATCAGAAGGCGTAGCACCTGATCGCTATGGCAGGCAAATACCACCTGGTCAAAGGTTTCAATAACACCATCACTCATGGTCAGCCGTACTTGATCATGGCTACGTTCAACCTGACGTATTTTTGCGTTCAGACGAATGTTCTGCTCATAACCTTTGCTCAGCGGTGCCAGATAGCTTATTGAACCACCTTGAATAACACGCCACTGCGGTCGGTTTTTGATGCTTAGCAGGCCGTGATTGCGAAAGAACCGAACAAAGAACAATACGGGCATGTCCAGCATATCCTGTAAGGATGTTGACCAGATGGCACTGCCCATTGGAATCAGGTAGTTGTCGCGAAATACATCTGAATAAGCATTGATCTTCAGATATTCGCGTAGCGTCATACCATCACTCAGAATGCCGTTCTGCAGCGCCAGATTGGCTTCGCGGTTAAAACGCACAATGTCACGCAGCATGAGCCAGTGTTTTGGATTAAACCAGTTACGACGTTGCGCAAAAAGCGCTGCAATACGGCTGCCGCCATACTCCCGGCCCGTGCTTTCATTAACAACTGAAAAGCTCATTGATGTTGGCTGTGACGCCACACCAAGATCACTCATCAACTTTATAAAATTCGGGTAAGTCCAGTCGTTAAAAACAATGAAACCGGTGTCGATCGCATAGTGGCGATCATTCAGTACAATATCTTTTGTCGCAGTATGTCCACCAATGCGTGAGTCACTTTCAAAAACGCTAATCTCATGTTTGTCGTGTAATAGGTGTGCGCAGGTCAAACCGGAAATGCCAGAGCCGATAATCGCTATTTTCATTCAGGATTGTCCTTGTGATTTGTTAGTGGTTTTTAACATCTGACGTCGGTTAATTTTCAGCCACCAGCGAGGCATATAGCGAACCAGCCAGAGCAACAGGCTGAGCCGTTTCGGAAAAGCATAGTCAAGATGTCGACGGGCAATGGCATTTATTATTTTTTCAGCGGCCAGCTCAGCAGAGATTAAAAACGGCATGGCAAAATCATTTCTTTGAGTTAATGGCGTATCGACAAAACCCGGTTGAATTTCAGTTACATCGATATTGAAGCGAGCCAGATCAAGACGCAGAGAATGCAGCAGATAACTGACCGCCGCTTTTGATGCACCGTAGGCTTCAGCACGAACAAAGGGGGCATTGACAGCTTGGCTGCCAATACCAACCAAGTGCGGTTTGGTTGCTTTTTTCAGCAACGGCAGGGCCAGTTCAATACTGTTGACCATGCCATGAAAGTTGGTTGTCATCACCCTCGTAAACATCGACCAGTCGGGTGATTCCATATCAAGATATTCGCAGCTGCCAGCGTTGAGGATCACTCTATCCAATGCGCAGTGGTGTCGTTGAATCTGCTCTCTGACTGTTTCTATGCTGCGCGCATCAGTGACATCAAACGGAACCACTCTGATATAATCGGATTCCTGCGCCAAGCTCAACAAGGCACCTTCGTTGCGAGCACTGGCGATAACACGATTGCCCGCTTCCGCCAGTTGCACCGCTAATGCACGACCGAGTCCAGAACTGGCGCCGGTAATCCATATCACTTCATCACGAATCATCAACGGCTCCTATTATGCAGACAAGCGATGCTTCAGAAACCGCGCACCAGTACCGATTAACGGCACATGTTCATAGAGCATAGCACCAACGTCGTAGCTGTCTTCATGAAAATAGATGCGGCTTGAAAACTGAATGTGGGTCATGCCGCGCACCCAGATCATGTCGTTGCCGAGGCGCGGATGACGAAAGGACATGTCCCATTTTATGTAGGCGCTGTTGGCACCGACGAGCTGATCCAGATACTCGAATTTTCCTTCGATGACGTTGCTATTCATTCGCTCAAGATAGCTGCGCAGTTCGGCGACACCGCTGATTTTATGAATGGGATCTTTGAATACCACGTCGTCCGCATATATGGTCAAAATTTCATCAAGTGGCGTTTGCCGAATGTTCCGATAAAACTGTTTGAACCGGGTCAGTAAGGGAAAGTCAGTCACCTGTCGAGCTTTACTCATGTCACACCTGCTGTAATTACGTCTACAGTGTCTTACGCAACAAATGCTTGGACAGATCACACTTTTTTTGTGCCCGGTCAGTTTGGCGTTAACCTGAATCTATGACTGCTTCAGTGGATGCAGAGTGTAAGAGCTTGATTTCTATTTGTTTTTCAAAGATTGCAGGTGCACCCATAGGTTCACCCCAACTGTTGGGAAGCAAATAGGAATCAATGACCTGCGCATTGCGCCGTTATGGAGTCAGGGATTCAGGTTTGATCCAATATGGCTTTGGTCACGTATAACCTCTTGAAATAACAGGAACAGGCAACCTGATGCCGACTAAACAACCAGACAATGAGCATACAGCGCAGTCCCTGCTGGCTGACATCCACGCGGTTGCTAACCAGCGTGACCGAGACGCGTTCAGTCGGCTGTACGACCATTTTTCCCCCCGCATACGGTCTTTCAGTCTGAAGGCAATGCCGGGGGCAAACCTGGTTGCAGATGAAATCGTTCAGGAAGTCATGATCAAGCTCTGGCAGAAAGCTGCGACCTACAATCCGAATACGGCTGCGTTAAGCACTTGGATTTTTTCAATGGCGCGTAATGCCCGGATTGATTATCAACGCAAGCATGGTCGCCACCTGTCTGATATTGATCCAGAAACCATTTTTTCAGATCTGGAAGACGAGTCAGCCGATCCGTTTTTATCGGCACAAGCCAAAAACAGCCAGCAGGTAATTCAGCAAGGCTTGAAAGCACTGCCTTCTGACCAAACACAGGTGTTGGCAAAAATTTATCTGGAGGGCAAGTCGCATCAGGAAGCGTCTGAGGAACTCGGGCTCCCACTGGGCACGGTTAAATCCAGAGTAAGACTGGCGTTGCAGCGCCTGTCAGTTTTAATCAAGAAATAGAGGCAAGCATATGATTCTTCATCACCCATCGACAGAAATGCTGGCGGAGTATGCATCAGGCGCCTTGCCAATGAGCCACAACCTCTGTGTTGCCACGCACCTTGAGCATTGCCCGACCTGCCAGCATGAATATGCCCGGTTGAATCAGGTTGGTGCGGCTCTGTTCGACAGTCTGGCCGCGGACTCAGGCACACCCAACCCAGACGAGCAAGCTCTGAAAGACCGTATTTTTCAACAGTTGGATTCAGTCGCGCCCATTGCCGTCAGTGCTAAACCGGCATCAACTCAAAACGGTATTCCCAAGGCACTGCGCCAATGGATTCCAGAAAACTATGATCAGTTGAGCTGGTTTCGTCTCACCCCTGCGTTCAGGCTGGTGACTCTGCTGAAAGATCGGGATGGCGCACAGATAGCACTTAGCCGGGTCAAACCGGGTGGCCGGATGGGACACCACCGCCACACGGGGACAGAGCTGACCGTGGTATTGAAAGGTGCTTTCTCGGATGACAGTGGCCTGTATAAGAAAGGTGACTTTGTGGTTCGGGATGCCAGACATCGGCACCGACCAGTCGTCACCCGTGATGCTGAGTGCATCTGCCTGATGGTGACTGCGGCCCCCATTCAGTTTACCGGGCGGTTAACGCGCTGGTTGAATCCGCTACTGCGCTGGCAGCATGGATGACCGTTATCCTGAATCCGTGACTCCATAGCGGCGCAGTGCGCAAGCCATCCACTAACCATCCTCGACGGCAAAGGCTTTTAAAAACCGAATAACCGGGCCAAGAGATAAAGAGCTATCGACCGACTTCGGATAAATAAGCTGCACATCCTGAGTAATCGGCGCGGTATTGTTAACCTCAAATAAGGTTCCTTCTTTCACAAACGGCTCCACCAGTGAACCAGGCAAATAAGCGGCGCCACGGTGGCGAAGGATAAATTCCAGCGCGATATGGCTCTGGGCAGTATGCAGAATCGGGGCAATCGGCTCAGAAAAGAGCCTTGCCTGTTGCAGGTTAAACGCCGTACCCCAGTCGACAAAGACATATCCCAGGCGCGGGATGTCTTCAAGTGTCTGCTCAGCTTCATTGCAGACCATCACCAGTTCCAAAGCACCTATCCTGTCTGATTCCAGTTCGATATTGGTATGGGAGTCAAGTGTGACACAGATATCGAGCCGCCCACCCAGCAGTGCCCGCATCAAATACTGAGACTGGTTGATTTCGGTGCGCAGATACAGATTCGGAAACTGGGCAGACAGCTCCGGTAACAGTGCCTGAAGATAGGTATCCCAAAGATTGGAGGTGCCGCCGATGGACAGTTGCAGATTCTGCTGCTTGGGAATGCCCACCTCCTGCATGGTCAGTTGCCAGGCGGCCAGAATATTCTCGGCGTGCGGAAGTAAGCGCTCACCAGCCAGGGTAAGCAGGATATTGTTGCGCTGACGGGTAAAAAGGCGAACCCCAAGTGAGCTTTCCAATTGTCGAATACGGGAGCTGACTGCCGATTGCGTCAGGTATAGATTCTCAGCGGCATAGCCAAAATGCCTTGTTTTGGCAACTTCCAGAAAGGTTCTCAGCAGGTCAGAGTTCATCAGTTATTATCGATCAAAATTTTTTATCGATAATAACAAAAAATGCTCATTTTACTCTCAAAAAAATACGTTCTAATAATTCATCCACGCCGAGACTTCGATTCGAGATTTCAATGAACATACTAGAAGACACATCATTTCAAGCCAATGGTATCTTTAATCCGGTGACCCACTTCCCTTACGGCCTTGCCCGCAGCGGTGAGTTCAATCGGTTACAGGTTCAACTTCTGGAAAAGCATGGCAAAGCCTATGAGGCATTGCATATGGGCCAACGCGCACCAGTCAATGAAGAGGAAGCACACTTTCTGGCCGTCTGCCGAGGTGACACCGAAGCAGAAACAGATCATGAGCGCGCCTGGATGCGCTACTGCCTGAAAATTCAGAAAAAACCATCTATTTCTTTGTTCGGCAGCTCACAGAAAGCCAATGCAGCAGAAGAGATTATTGAAGAGCCCTTGTCTGCGGACGACTTTGACTAACTACCTGGGAGGCTGTCCGAGAATAGCGTTTGAGAGCAGAAATGACGGCTTGAACTCCAAACATCAAACCTACTCTGTCTGGCAACTCTATTTTCAACGGTGCCGCCATCCCAGCCGGTTCGGCCAGTCTCCTTTTACTGTGCGCCTGCGAGAGGGACCTCGCAGTCGAGTGATTGATACCTGAATCCGTGACTCCAAAGTGGATGCAGGGTGTAAGAGCTTGATTTCTATTTGTTTTTCAAAAATTGCAGGTGCACCCATAGGTTCACCCCAATGCCGGCGAACCGAAGCCACCGTTGCAGGCTGATTGCCTATCCGGTTCCGGTAACCCTGGGATACGAAGCTGAAATCCGCATTGGCTTCACAGAGCAAAAAGCAAACAGAATGCGCATTCGCTGAACCAAAATCGCAACAGCTATCGTCAGACGAGTCTTTGTTGTTACTCGACACCACAAAAATGATAACCAGATCACTTCATCAAAATAGCAATAAGCTTTAAAATTATTGACGTCAATTTGCTGACCTACTAATTCTGTTATTTCCCCGCACGGGAATAGAACGTGAAATAACCCGCCAAAGCGCAAGTCGTTTGGCAGCAAGCATTCAAAGAAAGGACAAAAAATGGGACAGCCCCATC
>JARRJP010000096.1:0-25187 GCA_037389025.1 Reinekea sp.
CGGCCTATACTTTGTCCATAGCGATCACCTTGGCACCCCGAAACTGCTTACGGACAGCGATGGCGCCACGGTTTGGGAGCAGCACACGACACCGTTTGGGGAAGTGACGGGGACGGTTGCGACGGGGATTGAGAATATTCAGAGTTTTCCGGGGCAGTACAGAGAGGGAGAGACGGGGTACTCGTACAACTACTTTAGGGATTATGATCCGACGATTGGAAGGTATCTTGAATCTGATCCGATTGGGCTCGGTGGTGGGTTGAATACTTATGGTTATGCCTTAGGAAATCCCATGAGGTATTATGACCCGGAAGGATTAGCGACAGCCCAGGCGTTTGTTGATGGGACTACATATCTATATAAATATTGTTATAAATATCCTGAAAAATGTTTAGAGACGACAGTTTGGGCCATGAACTTATGTGCAAGCGTAGGGCAAGGCACGTTTTTCAAAGGGAATGGCGTTGTAGGGAATGGGAAGAATTTCACACAAGCATCAAGAAAGAGAAATAGAAAAGAAAAGAAAAGAAAAGAAAAGAAAAGAAAAGAAAAGAAAAGAAAAGAAAATTGTCAATATTGTCAGGTCCAATTGGCTAGTAAACCTGGCTTCTTAAATTCATATGAACTTGATCACTATATGGCGAAAATATATGGTGGAGATAATTCAGATGGAAACGCAGTATCATCATGTAGAAAATGTAACAATGTAAAAAGATCAAAAACACCAAGAGATTGGTGCTCATTTGTTAATGGTATGTGTAGCAGTTTAAAAATCGATGCATCATTCAGGAAACCAAGGAGTACAAGATAATGCTCAATGAATTAATTGAAAAATATGGCTATGCAGTACAAATTGTTGAACCCGATCCTGAAGAAGCTGATCGATACTTTGCATATACAATTGGACTATTTGAAAAATACGAGCATCCAGAAATGTTTGTATTTGCCTTTGGAAGCGACAATGCAAAGAATATTGCACAATCTTGCGGAAGCTATGTTAAGGAAGGCAATGTCATTTATCCAAATAAAATAAATAATGATTTAGCAAATTTAGCTTCATATGCCAGACCAATTCATCCATCAAACTTTGAAGAGTTTTTAGGCATAGGTATGGAGTATTACGGTCACAAAAATTTTCCGGCGCTTCAGTTATTTTGGCCTAACAAAGATGGTTTGTTTCCTTGGGATGAACAGTACACCTATACTGCTTCTGTTGAGCCCCAGCCTAAGCTATATTTGCCAGAGAACGAATTAGAGGTACAAAATTTGTATTAAGAAATCAAAGGGGTCAGAGTGAAGTGTGCCACGAACAAAGATTTTAATCTCTTTGGAACTGTATAAAAGATGGGAGTAGGCCTCCCGAAGTCTGCTTGCAGGAGTCGGCTTCAAACCACCCAGTGCGGCTGCATTAAAGAGATGTGGTCGTGAGCGACTTGGGAAAAGGCGACAATCTGTTTACTGTCCAGATGGCAGCCGGTGTACACAATCAAAGGGGTCAGAGCAATTGATTTTACCCCTTATTAGTCTGCCCTTTCCGAGTCTATCATCGATAAAGGAGATATCATGGCCCATAGACCCCGTATCTATGTCCCGGGTGTTGCCCATCATGTCATTCAGCGCGGCAATAACCGCGAAGCCTCTTTGGTGATGAGTCTGACTACAAAGCCTATCTGACGTACTTGAAAGAAAGTGCACTCCAGAATGGCGTTGCAATTCATGCCTTTGTATTGATGACCAATCATGTTCATTTTCTGGTAACTCCCTGCGATGAAACCGCGTTGGCCAAAATGTTACAAACATTAGGTCGTCGATATGTACAGTACTATAACCACAAATATGGTCGCACGGGTGCCTTATGGGAAGGTCGATATAGATCGACATTGGTGCATTTACTTGCGGCGGTTTTGGTACAAAGTGCTCGAACGGTATTGCTGATGGCAGATCGTGGCCGAGGCAAGCAGAAAGATTGGCTGGCTCAACTCAAGCAACGTCGTCCGGATATGCGGTTGCGATGGCCGCGAAGCAGGCGCGCATGGTTTGGGCGGTGATGGCGGGTCGAATGGCAGCCTGACTGACTGTACCAGACCCTGATAACAGTTTTGACAGTAACGATGTCGATAGAATATTGAGGGCGGTATGGGCAACTACCATCTTGGTCGCCTTGCAGGCGAAACCGAATAGATAACTGCAGTTGCAAGACGGAGAGAGTCCATAGATAAACTGTTAGCCTTACAACTATGAAACAACGGAAAAATATGATGCTCTTGAAAAAGTCCGCACTCTATGTGCTCTTAACTCTATCTGTTGCTGCCTGCAACAATGGTGGTGGCGGTAGTGGCGACAATGGCACGAGTCAGCCAATGACCGTAGCTGAGGCTTTAACGGCCGCAGATCAAAGCGGGGCATATCCCCAACTAAATCGAGATACATCAGTTGCTGGTTCTGACGCTAATAATAATGGAGCAAGAGATGACATTGATGCTTATATCTCATCTTTGCCAGATAGCGCCCCTCAAAAATCGGCCCTAACTCAATCCTCAGCGTCAATCACTAATGCTATGACTATAGACATCGCTGATCAAAATGCGTTGGCCGATGCATTAAAACAGATTGCCAACGCATCCGCATGTCTTCATGCCAGATACGATTCGTCTACGGCTAGCTCAAAAGGCTCTGACATGGAGAAGCTTACTGTAAATACAAAAGAACGATTCACTGCATATGAAGCCTTTAGTGCTGCAGTAAGTGGTCAATCATTTGTTCTGCCACAAGGAGACGGTTGTGCTAACTAACACCTGAATCCGTGACTCCATGGCGGCGCAGTACGCAAGCCATTGATTCCTCTTTGCTTCCCAAAAATTTCAATGAACCTATGGGTGCACCTGCAATTTTTGAAAAACAAATAGAAATCAACAGGTAACATCTACAAACGCGCCATATACATTTTAGTCTTTGCGCTGTGCTTGCCTACTGTTGCCTTGTCTGAAGATCTATGTGCGCCAACATACATTAGGTTTTTTCAATGGGGTATGGAATATTCCCCGATGACAGTTGCCGTGAGCGGCATGGTTTTTGGGCAAGCAATTGCTGTGAAACAGCGCCCGCTAGCTGCCGGTCAAACCATGGTTATCACTAGCCCGGCATACGCCAGTACAAGAAGCCAATAAAGAATATGCCCGACTTACCAAACCAACCGCTCCACCAACCCAGACCATCGCTCTACCCTCCGCTGAACCGCCCGATCCCAAACCGACATCCTACCAACACAACTGAAGGTCGATTTAGCCCGGGTCAATCCGGTATATAACAGTTCACGACACAGTAATTGCGATCCACTGGGCGGTAGCACCATGGCGACATGGTCGAATTCCGAGCCTTGGGTTTTGTGTATGGTCATGGCGTAAACCGTTTCCACACCCGGCAGTCGGCCAAGGGCGACGGCGCGGTATTGTTCGCCATTTTCAAACCAGGCCATCAGTGTGCCTTCATCATCAGGCCATATCAGGCCTATGTCGCCGTTAAACAGCTTTAGGCTGTAATTATTTTGCGTGATCATTATTGGCTGACCACGATAAAAGGGTTGTTTGCTTGGATTTAACCGGTTTTGGATGCGCTGGTTGATGTGCTTTACGCCCCATTCATCTTCTTTGGTGGCGCATAAAATGCGGAATGACTTTACTACGTTAAAGGCGTTGGTCAGTGAGGTTTGTTGTATGAGTCGTTCGCCATAATGGGTTGTCCATTGGCGCAGCAGTTGTTCAAACTGGTTGTCGTTGTGCCATTGTAAATCCGGGTGTTGATCAAACAGGATCTGGCTTTTGTTTTGTCCGGTGATGATATGTCTTGCTAAATGACCAATGCCTGAATCCGCACTGAAGCGGCGGCTGTGTTGCAATTCAGTCGCGTAGTCCAGCCCATTATTCGAGGGTTTTAGATTCAGGTTGTTATCGAGTTTTTTCAGTTGTGCGATACGCTCTGCGCTGAATCCGGGATGGGGGCGCTGTACCAGATCGGCCAGAACGGAACCGGCGGCCACGGATGGAAGCTGGTCAGCATCACCCAATAATATCAATCGGGTTTGTGGCCGAATGGCGCGACACAGCCGGGTCATTAACGGTAAGTCGACCATGGAGACTTCATCAATCAACAGCAGGTCGGCATCCAATGGATTTTTTTCATGGTGACGAAAATCGATTTGCTGCGGAATTACACCAAGCAGGCGGTGCAGGGTTTGGGCGCTGTCTGGAATACAGTCCGCAACCAGCATGTCCAGTTGCAGGGTCTGTTTCGTGCTGCTGATGGCTTCAGCGAGGCGCTGTGCCGCCTTACCGGTGGGTGCCGCGAGTTTTATTTTCAGTGGCTGGTCAGCTTGAAGTGATGCCAGTAGCGCCAGGATACGAGTGACGGTGTAGGTTTTACCGGTGCCCGGCCCTCCAATGATCAGACTGGTATTATTCAGCAGGCAATTCATGGCGGCGATGCGTTGCCAGTCTATGGTATCGGTTTTCTTTGGGAAAAATTGATCAAGCAGTTGCTTTGCCAACGCTATTTCTGCTTTACCCGGTGTTAATGTTTGACTAAAACGTTGCTGAAAGAACTGGCTCAGTTCGCTTTCGAAGTTCCAATAGCGACGCAGATAAAGCCGCCGATTCTCCAGGACGATGGGAGCATCATGCTGCGGTTGAATAGCAAAGCTGGTGAGATGCCTGAGCCAGAGATCCGGTTCAGGAAATGCCATTTCCAACTGGTTGTAGGGTTCTTCATCGGCAGCAAAATCCAGTGCCAGGCAACTGTGTCCCTGGTTCAGCGAAAGGCTGACGGCGGCAATACTGTACCAGAGTAGTTTGTCGTCACTACCAAGCCATTGGCAGATTCGGTTTGCCAGTGCAGCATCCAGTTCGGTAAATGGAAGTGGCAGGGAGCGGTTCATATACTTTGTTCCTCTGCGAAAATTTGATCCAACTGCTGTAACTCTGCACTGGAAAATGAATCAGAATAAACTCCGCCAGAATGTTCCGGGTGCATTCCTCGTAAGTAGAAGTAATAAACGCCACCAAGGTGAGTCTGCGGATCATAATTTGGCAATCTCGATTTTAAAAACCGATGTAGTGCCAGAGAGTAAAGCGAATATTGCACATCATAGTGGTGGTCAAAAATATTTTGCTGAATGGCTTCAGTTGAATAATCCGATAAGTTTTCACCAAGGTGGTTGGATTTGTAATCGGCGACAAAATACTGTCCATTAATTTCAAAGATCAAGTCAATAAAGCCGTGCATCATCCCCTTGAGCTTGTGATATTCCGGTAATCGATAGGCTTCGCCGCGTCGTTTGCTGATAAAGGCCGCCAGTTCAGTAATAGGTCGACCATGCATAGGAAAATAAAATTCACTTTCGCGCAGTGTGCTGGGTAGTGGCAGGTCGGCCAATGTCGTTTGCCCATGAAACCGGGTTTGCAAAATTTCATTGAGCCATTGCTGCCATTGTTCCGGGGTGAAGGTTTCGGCAAGGTTGGCATAACGTTCAACGGCGAAGGTTTGCAGTGTGTCGAAATCCGGTGCAGAAAAATCGCAACGTTCCAGTGTGTCGTGCAATAGATTTCCGGCTTCGGCTCCCTTAGCCAGGCGAAAACGCAATGGCAGATTGGCTGTTGGTGTTTCAGGAATTTCATCTTCATCACGGTCAGGTGTGCTGCGGACGCTATGTCCGGCATGGCGTGTTAAGGCAGAAAAAGAACTGAGCCACCAGTCGCGTTCAATATGGCCGTGAAACCGGGCTGGTGATGCCTTCTGTTGAGTTTCTTTCTCTGACCAATAGGTTTCGATTACCTGGGTTTCCGGTACGGCGATTAATTCTGCCTGGTTCGCTATTGTGAGTTTTTCGGCAAAGTCTTCAAGGTCATATTTTTTTGCATCAAGCAATTGCCCCAGTGGTGATTGGTTAAAACCTTTAAAGGGTGCCATGCAGGCATAGAGCCGTTTTTCTGCTCGGGTCATGGCAACATACAGTAGGCGGATGAACTCAGCCTGTTCTTCTTCTGCTGTCCATTTCTTTTCCTCGTCCGAAGCAAGAAAGGAAAGTTTTAATGAATAATCCTGCCGGTCATGGTAACAATACACCGCACGTTCTCGGTTATTGGCTGCGTAATAACTGATAAACGGCAGGAACACGATAGGATATTCCAGGCCTTTGGCACCATGCATGGTCACTATCTTGATCAGCGCTTCATCGCTTTCCAGGCGCAGCAGATTTTCATCACTACCGATACTTTCCTGTAGTGCCTGATCAAACCAATGCAGGAGTGCGTCTGGTTGTCGATGTTGGTTGCTTTCCATTTGCAGCCGCTCGGCCAGGTGCAGTCGATTGGTCAGGCTGCGCTCCTGTGCTTCAGAGTAAGGCTGGTAATGCTGTTGCAGTACTTCCATCAGAACACTCATCAGGCCTTTCTGCTGCCACTGTTCACGCCAGCTCAGAAATTGATTTTGCCACTTGGCCCAGCGGTGTTCGTTGTTATTAATGTCATCCAGTTGCTGTACTTTCATGCCGATCCAGGAACTGGCCAGGGCGGCAATAAATTTGCGGTCGTTATCCGGCTGCCAGATACCGGCCAGTAACTGTTGCAGGGAAAAGGCTTCTTCAGTTTGAAAAATATTTTCACGGGTACTCAGGTAGACGGAAGCCAGTCCAGAGTTGGAAAGATATTGCTGTAATAAACCTGCTTCACTGTAATTTCGTACCAGTACCGCGATATCACTGGTTTTTATCTGTTGCTCATCCATTGTTACCTGCGTCAGCAAATTAACAATTTCCTGTGCAACCCAACAGGCAATAATGTGCTGGAAAGATTTATTTTCGCCTTTGTCTTCGGGCTCTTGTGGAATGAAATGTCGCCACTGCACGGCCGCTGTATTGTCCGAAAAAATCGCATCGGTTTTGTTGTCGCTGGCGTTGATGCGGTGGTAGCCAATGCCGAATCTGAACAGAGTGCTGTTTTCATCTGAATCGTTTTGCAGGAAGGCCTGGTTGTAGCCGTTAATCACAGCGGGTGTGGAGCGGTAGTTTGTGTCCATTGTCCACTGGTAATCTGCATCTTCTTTGGCTTTCAGGTAGGCAAAGATATCGCCCCCACGGAAGCTGTATATGGCCTGTTTCGGGTCGCCGATCATGCACAGGAATGCCTCCGGTTGATTGCCGTAGAGACAATGCAGAATCTGGTACTGATCCGGGTCGGTATCCTGAAATTCATCGACCAGGGTCGCAGGAAACTGCTCCAGCATGGCGGCCCTGAGCAGTTCGGCATTGTCACCTTGTAATGCATCGCGCAAACCGGTAATCAGATCATTAAAATCAAGTTGGTCGAGCTGATGTTTGTCGCGCTTTACCTGTGCCCGGACAAATTCCACTCCATCCAGTGCCAGATTAATCTGTTTGGCTTTTTCGATGATCAGCCAGGCTTTGATCAGTTGGTAGGCTGCCGGTAACTGTTGTTGCTTTTTCTCTGTGTTAAAGAATTTTTTCAATACCTGTTGATCAAATTGTATTTCAAGGCCGCGTTCAGGTGTTTCAGCGATGCTTGTCAGTTGCTGTTCAACTTGTGCCAGTAATTGTTTGACATCGTCGCTGCGCGGTTTGTTCAGTTTCAGCAGCGCTTCCTGTTCTGTTGGCCAGGCCTGTTGCAGTTGTTTGGCGAGTGCTAGTGGATCTGGCAGCTCTGGCCTGACCAGTTGAGTGTCGGTAATCAACACTTCGCGCCAGTGTTCCAGGTAGGTGTCCGGTGTTGGCCAACGTTCAGCCAGGCGAAAGAAGTCGGTTTGTTTTTGCTGAATACGATACCAATCCTCACAGGCGTTGCTGAGTAATTCATCGGATTGGGCATCCATATTGGCATTGAAACTGAGCCCGCTGAAAAAGGCTTGTTGGCTGAGTGCGCGTTTGCAGAAACCGTGAATGGTATAAATGGCGGCCTGATCCAGTTGCAGAATCGCCTGGCGTAACAACAGCTTTGCTTTTGCTGGTTCTATGGCTGTATGCAAGGTTTGCAGCAGTGCTTCATCTTCGGAATTGATGTCATCCCAGTGGTTTAATGTTGTGCGCAGAAACTCGTTTAAACGTTTGCGCAGCTCGCCAGTTGCCGCCACTGTGAATGTCATGACCAGTATTGTGTCGACGGTCAGTTCTTTTTCCAGCAGCAGGCGCAGATAAATCCGGACAATATTATGAGTTTTACCGGTCCCGGCGCTGGCTTCGATTAGGTGCTTTCCATAGAGCGGCAGGTGGGCACTGTCGAGTTTATTCATTCAGTACCGTCCAGTAAGGTGAATTCAATTTGTTTGATGAGCGGCTCGTAGAGCGCTTCGATCAACCCCATGGTGTACTCATAGTCGGGCAACTCAGACCAGAAATATTGGATGTATGGGTCGTAGGCCAGGCCCTGCTGTTCCCAGTCGTTCGACCAGGTTTTCTGATAGCTGGTCAGATCCGTTTTTTGTTGAACGGCATTTAAAACCAGTTCGGCGTTGAGAAACATTGGCTCGGTCTGACCGCATAAAAAAAGTTCACTCAGTTGGTTTAGGGTCTGTCTGGCGTTGTCGATTGGCGCTAAGGTCACGCGTTCGATCTGATCGTTTTTGCCTCGGTAAAACCCAACGCTGCTGGTTGGCCTATTGGCATTGGCGCACAGATGCGCAAGCCATAATTGAATCAGGTCCTTACCTTTTAGGTTGGCCAGTCGCCAAAGTATCTGGCGCTGTTGGTGTTGTACTGGTAACGAGGCTGTTAACTGGCACTGGTGCAGCGTGAGGGTTTGGTTTTGCCAGGGTTGGGTATTGGCACCTGCATTTTGTATCACCTGGGCAAACAGGTTGGCATCGGCTTTCCAGTTATTGATTTGTGCCGATGTCAGTTCACTTAAGGGTAGTTCGCTGGCGGCCATTGCCTGGTGAAACTGAAAATCGTCCACAGAATTATCCAGTATGGCGGCGATATGTTGTTGCTGTACCTGATAACGGTTCAGATGAGTCAATGCAAATGGTTCACTGTCGCTAAGATCTTCGCGCCACTGATCATGATACAGCCCCAGTCGTCGTTGAGCAAAATAGCGGCTTGGGTGGGTGAAAAAATTAATCCAGTCCGTCAGTTCAAAATGCCTGTCCTGTTCTGGCAGTGGTTTCAGTTGGCTGACGGACTCCACGGCGTTCACCTGCGATAGCCGCTGCCAATGTGCTTCAAAGCTTGGAAAGTCGCCACGGTAATTGCGTTCGCTAAAGGGTTGCAGTGGGAGCTGGCGAATGTCTTTGTCGCGGTCAAAACCGTAACTGTTCTTCAGGTAATCAATCAGTTCTTCCAGCACCAATGAGGCGGGGCGGGCTTCGTTTTTACGAATATCCGCGCCTTGAAAGCTTAGATAAAGTGCATCCCGGGCGGACAAAATGGCCTCAAGAAACAGGTAGCGGTCATCGCCGCGACGGGAGCGATCACCAAGCTTTGGCTTTTCCTGTGCCATCAGATCAAAACCAAGTGGCGGCCGGGTACGGGGAAACTGGCCATCGTTTAAACCGAGCACGGCAATAATTCGGAACGGAATAGAGCGCATTGGCACCATTGAGCAGACGGTAATTTGTCCGGTCATAAACTGGCTGCCGGTTTGTTCGGGGCTGGCGAAGGCGTTATCCAGTGCATGTCGAATCACGCGCAGTGGAATATCGGTTTTGTACAACCCGGCTTTGTTGGCAAATTCAGTTAAGTCATCAATGGCTTTTTGTATGGCCTGATGGCTGCGCTCAAACTGATTCTCAGTCGAAAACATTGCCAGCTTGAGCTGCTCTTGCAGAAAGCTTTGCCACTGTGCCGGTGTGCGTGTTCGGTTTAGATGTGAACGTATGTCGTGCAACTGTTCTATCAGGTGCGTCAGGCGACCAAGCAGGATGGCATCTTCGCCTTCGGCATCGTGTAGCAGGAACTGGTCGTTAATGAAGCGGTCTTTATCGGCGAAGGCAAAGCCGAGCAATAATCGGTCGAGCCCTTGCTTCCAGGTGAAGTGATCGGTTGCGTTGTTTTCCGGTAGCCACTGCTGTTTGTGCTGGGCACTGAACCCCCAATGTACGTTGGCGCGCAACAGCCAGCGCTCAATTTTTTTCAGATCCGTTGTTGAAAGACCAAACTTGTCGGCAATGGCTGGAACTCGTAGCCAACGGATGATCTGGTTCACTTCAAAGCGGGCGTCCGGCAGCGTTAGCAATTCCAGAAACGCTGCGACGGTCGGGTCGGCATTTTTCAGGTTACGGTCGGCGATGGAGCAGGGCAGGGGCGGTATGTCGTCGGCCATGTCGGCAAAGCTACGGGCAAAAACCGCCTGGACAAAGGGGGCGTAGTCTTCCACGTTCGGACACATAACCAGAACATCTTTGGGGGTCAGGCTGGGGTCGTTGTTGAACTGATGTAATAACCAGTCGTGCAGCCCCTGCACTTCACGAAAAGCGCTGTGTGCGCTGGTGAACTGAATGCTACCGTCGTTGGGGAAGTTTGTTTCCGGTTCTTTGCGGCGGTCATTTAGCGTCAGGATATCGTTTTGCAGGCGGGCCAGTAGTGTGCTCTGTTCGCTTCTACTGAATACCTGAGTATCGTGATCGGCCCGATCCGATAACAATCGAACAAATGCCTGGCCCTGATGTCCGAAACTGGTCAGTAACGGGTTACCGGCATCATCGGCAAACTCATCATCGCTGACCCATTGGGCGCGCTGGCGAGATTGCTGAACCTGAAGTTTAATCTGTTGTTTCTCACTGCGCAGATCATCCCATTGCTCGGCACTTGGATTGAGGTAGAGCAGATGAATATCGGTTTCGGTGCTGTTGCTCAATGCCGACAAAAAATCCAGCCAGACCGGTGCCAGTGCATTGATCCCGAAAATAAAAAACTGTGTCGGTAATGGTTTGGCGGGGTGCTCGATATGCTTTACCGCTTCTGTCATTAAACGTAATGGGTGGTTAGGTTCTTCTTTAACCAGCTGTTGCCAGAGCAGTGCCTGCCAGTGCGGTGTATCTCCGGCTTCCCATTGTTCGATCCATTGCGGTCTGAACATCAGATATTGCTCGAACAGGTCGGCCAGTTGCTCGGCCAGTTGGAAGCGACGGCGATCCTGCAGGTGTTCTGGTTGTGCCTGCCAGTAACGGGTGGGTGCTACGGTTAATTGATGATGACTGAACTGTGGCTCGGCAAGCAGAATATGAATTCGCCATACCAATATCTCCCGACTGTAAACGGATCGCTCTGGAATACTCTCTGGCCCCAGAATTAATCGAATCAAATCCCAAAAATACCGCACCGGCAGTGGATATTTTATGTTCATGCAGATTTGCTGACGGTTCAGTTTTGCCAGCTCCATGCTTAACCAATGCTGCATGCCTGGGTGTTGCACCAGAATCTGGTCGGTTTCCAGGACCGGGCGTTCAAGCTGGTTCAGCAATGTGTCCAGGGCAAAGACAAGATTTTCCAAACGGTTTGACGGGTAGGTGTAGAGCATGGACGCTATTCGTAATGATACCGAAACATCTTAACAGGAGGAGGCTTCAGGGGGCTATTTTGCAAGCCTATATCTCTGGCCTGACGGCATGGTTAATTTGAGACCTGAATCCGTGACTCCATTGCGGTATAGTGCGCAAGCCATCGATTCCTCTTTGCTTCCCCAAAATGGGGGTGAACCGGTGCACCTGTAATTTTTGAAAAACAAATAGGAAGTAAGCTCTTAACATCCTGCATCCACTTTGACGTCACGGATCCAGGTTGAGAGTTTGCTAATAAAAAAAGGTTTTGAAAAGAGGACTTTTAATAGTGCAAAGCTATACATTAAATTAATTTACCAAAATTGCCGTATTTGATTCAGATTAGACTTGAACATTACCATGTAATAGCTAGAGTCTATGAAACCTTTGATTTAAGCCCTTATTGGGTTCGCGGCCACTATTGCTACGTCTGCGATAGCAGCTGAACCAATACAGCCCATAAAGGCAGTAACCCCTACGGACGAGGCAAAAGTTGAGTTGGGAATGAAGCTGTATTTTGATCCCCGCTTGTCCAAATCCGGACACATATCCTGTAATTCCTGTCATAACCTGAGTATGGGCGGATCCGACAATATGCCTTCATCCATTGGGCATGGTTGGACATTGGGACCGATTAATGCTCCCACTGTGTTGAATAGCAGCATGAACCTTGCCCAGTTTTGGGATGGTCGCGCCAAAGATCTGCAGGAACAGGCAGGTGGGCCGATTGCCAACCCGAAAGAAATGGGTTTCAGTCATGAAATGGCAGTTGACGTCTTGAGTTCAATTCCGCAATACAAGGCCGAGTTCAAGGCGGTTTACCATGCCGATAAGGTGTCTATTGAAGAGGTGACTGACGCCATAGCGGCATTCGAAGAAACCTTGGTAACGCCGAATTCACCTTTTGATCAATACCTGAAAGGTAATGAGAGTGCGATATCCGCTCAGGCGAAAGCGGGCTATGAACAGTTTAAAACCCTGGGGTGTGTTTCCTGCCATAACGGCCCGGCTGTTGGTGGTAATTCTTATCAGAAAATGGGTTTGGTGAAAGCATATAAAACGGATAATGAAGCGGCGGGTCGATCTGCGATTACCGGTAAGGAAGTTGATCGATTCAAGTTTAAAGTGCCGACGCTACGTAATGTTGAGCTGACCTATCCATATTTCCACGACGGTGCCGTCTGGACATTGGAAGAAGCGGTTTCCATTATGGCCGAGCTGCAACTTGGGCAAAAACTGAATGATGAACAGGTAAATGAAATTGTTGCTTTCCTGAAATCATTAACCGGAGAGCAACCGTCTTTCCCTATGCCTCAATTACCACCATCAACGAATGACACACCACATCCAGATCGAAGTTAATTTAACTTAACATAAGTTATTAACTTAACGGGCCAGTTTTAACGGCCCGTCTTTTTCGATGTCGTTTTGCAGAAAAAGAAATATAGTGGTTGTGTTTTAGTATCAGCCTGCTAGGCTATGATCACTGGTTTAAAAAATCAGTCCGTGAAGTCGCTAGTCTCACCAGTATCATTATGAGAAATCCACTATGAACAATATGCCTAAGCATAATCTTCATGCCAGCCAGTCAAATTATGGTTGCTGGGTTCTCGCTGTTGAGCGAAATACAGCAATGGCTTTGCGTTTCGAATAGTTTCTTCTGTAAAAACTCGAACCGCAGGATTTTTCTAAGCGGTTCGATGAATGCAATTACTGTCAGTCATTTCCTCTAAGAAAAATTCTCGGTTCATAAATTAGCTCTTCAAGGAGTAAATTATGAGCTTGGTAGCAATATTTGCGCACGTTAAAAAACTGTTCTTTCGTCGTGAAGGCAATGAGATTCGTCTGGTCGACCTGAGTGAACATATGCGTCGAGACCTTGGCCTGGATAGCACCGGCAGTACTCGGCGAGCCCATGAAACCGCATTACCTCAGAAAGAGGTGGTGATTTACTGTCATTTGACGCGAGCCCCCTAATCCTTTCTGAACACTCAGCGCACTGCAAGCAGTGCGTTGAGTAAATTCTCTGCTAATATTTCTTATTTTTTCAATAGCTCTATTCCCGTATTCCTCCATCTCTTTACCAAACTGGTAAAAAATTGAGTAAGATCATACAGCCGACTAAACATAGTCAAGAACAATGGTTCTGATATGAAAATGAGTTTCACAATCGTTGACTTCATCCGTTAGCATGAAGACTGTCGTGTATTTTTATCAGCGCTGGGCTGAACCAGGAATTAGGAGAATGATCATCCATGTCAATTGCAGAAACACTCAATAACGTTTTAGAAGCCAGGCCTTTTGATTCCATCGGTCTAATCAAACAAGATCACGGCTGGATGGTCAGGGTCTTTTTAGCCGATGTGGATTCCATTGTTGTGGAGTCATTGGATGGTAAAACTCGTTATGGCAAGATGACGCAAGTTGATCCGTTGGGGTTGTTTGAATTAGTGCTCCCGCACTCAGAGCGACCTGTTTACCGTCTGGATGTCTCCAGTGGTAAGGAAAGCTGGTCAATGATTGACGCATACCAGTTTCAGGATCGCGCGCTGACAGACTTCCCGTTTGACCATAACACGCTCTATAAAAATATGGGGGCACAGGTTTGTGTTGCTGAAACAACCCATGGTGATGTTCCCGGAGTGCGGTTTGCTGTATATGCTCCTAACGCGCGTTCAGTCAGTGTTATTGGTGTTTTCAACAACTGGGATGGTCGCCGTCACCCGATGCAAAGCAATAGTGATGGTATCTGGCGTTTGTTTATACCGGAAGTCAATATCGGCGAGGCTTACAAGTTCGAACTTAAGGATGCTCGTGAGCATGTCCTGCCCCACAAGACGGACCCCTATAACTTCTACTGCACACAACACCCCGATTTTAATTCGTTAGTGTTTGATCACAGCCGATATCAATGGGCGGACCAAGCCTGGCAGTCGCGTGATGCGCCGGCACCAACCAAAGCACCGATGACGGTATATGAACTGCATGCCGGTTCCTGGAAGCATAAAGACGGCCGACCACTTAATTTTCATGAACTGGCTGATGAGCTGGTGCCCTACCTGACGGATATGAACTTTACCCATGTTGAGTTTATGCCGGTATCGGAGCATCCATTTGACGGCAGTTGGGGGTATCAGCCACTAGGGTTGTTTGCCACAACCAGTCGTTTCGGCACACCCGATGACTTCAAATACCTGGTTGATAAATGTCACCAGGCTGATATCGGCGTCATTGTCGATTGGGTGCCTGCGCATTTTCCGGCAGATACCCATGGTTTGGCATTGTTTGATGGCAGCCCTCTGTATGAATATGACGATCCGCGCCGTGGCTGGCATCCTGACTGGAACTCCTACATCTATGACTTTGGTCGTTGGACGGTACGTGACTTCCTGGTTTCATCCGCGCTGATCTGGCTGGATTACTTTCATGTTGACGGTCTTCGTGTCGACGCTGTTGCCTCCATGTTGTATCTGGATTACTCGCGAGAGGATGGTGAGTGGGTGCCAAACGTCGATGGTGGTAATCACAATTACGAAGCCATTGAGCTGATCAAGCGCTTTAATGAGTCAGTATATGGTTATTTCCCCAAAGCCATGACCATTGCTGAAGAATCAACCGCTTTCGATGGTGTCACCCGACCGATTTATGCGGGTGGACTTGGCTTTGGTTTCAAGTGGAATATGGGCTGGATGAACGATTCACTGGAGTATATGAAACGCGATCCGGTTTACCGCAAGTATCATCATAACGAAATGACCTTCTCTACCGTTTATTCTTTCTCGGAAAACTTCATCCTGCCTCTGTCGCATGATGAAGTAGTGCATGGAAAAGGCTCTATTCTCAACCGTATGCCCGGTGATGAATGGCAAAGTTGTGCCAATTTGCGTGCTTACTATGGCTTTATGTTTGGTCATCCCGGCAAAAAACTGAATTTTATGGGCAATGAATTTGCCCAGGGTGTTGAATGGAATCATCAGGGGCAGTTGGACTGGTATTTACTTCAATACGAACGGCATCAGGGGGTGCAGAATCTGTTCCGTGATCTGAACCGCCTGTATCGCGATGAGCCTGCACTGCATGAGCGTGATACTGATGGCAGCGGGTTCCGCTGGATAAACCATGAAGACGGTTTGGCCAGCGTGTTCAGTTTCGCCCGCTTCTCAGATGGTGGCGATATCATCGTGGTATACAGCAACATGACGCCCAATACGTTCGACAGCTACCGGATTGGGGTGCCACAGCCGGGGTATTATGAAGTCATCCTGAATACCGATTCGAAATACTATAATGGCAGTAACTATGATATTGGCCTGGGCTATCAATCCATCGACGAACCGGCAAATGAGCTGCCAGCCTGTATTGATATTTGTATTCCGCCGATGGCAACGGTATTCCTGAAACGAAAGTAGCGCTATAAAACGAAATGCACAAAACAAAAAAAGTGCGCGAAATAAGAGAGTAGAGCTAGATGATGACTCGTGTGAATCCTGCGATAAAGATGAGCCCAGGTAAATCATTTCCTTTGGGCATTGAAGTCCGCAATGGCGGTGTCAACTTCGCAGTGTACAGTCCCGATGCGCATAGCATAGAACTTTGCCTGTTTGATGACGATGATAAAGAACAGGCGCGTTGCCGTTTACCCGCTCGAAGCGGGGACATCTGGCACGGTTTTATCGAAGGCATAAAACCTGGGCAACGCTATGCCTATCGAGCATACGGGCCTTTTGAACCGGAACAGGCACGCTGGTTTAACCCGAATAAAATATTGCTCGACCCCTATGCTCAGGAAATTAGCGGTCCGATTGTACCCAGTGAACATATTTTTGCTTACGACATAAAAGTACAGGGCGAAGTTCTGCTGGATGAGCAGGACAATGCTCCCTATCTTCCCAAGGCCGTTGTGCCGAAAGACCGTTATTTTGAATGGACCTCCGAGCGGCCACATACCAATTGGCGCGAAACCATTTTGTATGAAATGCACCCCAAAGGGTTTTCCATTCGCAACCAAAAGATCCCGGAGGATATTCGCGGCACCTATCTGGGTATTGCGCATCCGGAAAGCATTGAATATTTAAAACGGTTAGGCATTACGACCATTGAGTTGATGCCCTGTTTTGCTTTTATGCCTGAGCATCGCATTACTGAACTGGGCCTGACCAATTACTGGGGTTATAACCCGGCGCTGTTTTTTGCGCCAGAGCCGAGGTATGCCAAAGCAGATGCCGTATTTGAATTCAAAACTATGGTTAATGCGCTGCATGATGCCGGTATTGAAGTGGTTCTGGACGTGGTCTACAACCATACCGCAGAAGGTGGAATGTTGGGGCCGGTTATTTCCAACAAGGGGTTACATGCGCGTGAATTTTATCGCTACATGAATAACGAATTTACCCACTATGTCGATAACTCAGGCTGTGGAAATTCCGTTGACAGTCATAACCCCTATAGTCTGAAGCTGATCCTCGACAGCATGCGCCACTGGATGAGTGAATTTAAGCTGGATGGATTCCGCTTTGATCTTGCCGCCAGTCTTGGCCGTGAACAATGGGATTTCTCGCGCGATGCGGCTTTCTTCAAAGCTATTTTGCAGGATCCGCTGTTATCCACCGGAAAGATGATTGCCGAACCCTGGGATATCGGCCGCCACGGTTATCAACTCGGGAACTTTCCGGATAACTGGTACGAGTGCAACGACAAATTTCGCGATACCGTGCGAGCATTCTGGCGTGGTGATTTTGGTGTAACAGCGGACTTTGCCACTCGCCTAATGGGCTCCAGCGATGTATTTCACAAAGGTACCACGCGTTATTCATCGAGCGTGAACTATGTTACTTATCACGACGGCTTTACGCTGCACGATCTGGTCTCCTATAACAATCGTCATAACGAGGCAAACAAGGAGCATAACCTGGATGGTCATGGCCACAACCTCAGCCGAAATTATGGTGTGGAAGGTGAAACCGATGATAAAAAAATCAATACCATGCGTGCGCGCCAGAAACGAAACTTTATTGCCACACTGATGATGTCACAGGGGGCCATTCATTTTCTTGGCGGAGATGAAATGAGCCGAACCCAGCATGGTAATAACAATGCCTATTGTCAGGATAATGACATCAGTTACCTGCAATGGTCGCATCGCGATGAAAAACTGGAAGCCTTCACTAAACAATTAATTGCATTACGTAAAAGCAGCCCGTTGTTTAATGATCTTGTGCTACGGGACCAGACAACAGTGAGCTCCCCCTTTTCGTCTGACGAAGTACATTGGTATCGCCAGGACGGTTATGCCATGGAAATTAAGGACTGGCACAATGCTGGCAATCAGGTTTTTGCCATGCTGCTTTCGTCGGATATTAAAAATCCGATTGTGAATCTGCACCTTTGTGAAGAGTATTATCTGGTGCTATTTAATGCCAGTGACAACGACGTGGAATTCACGTTACCCGTCAATCCGATCAGCGGCTGGAACACCTTGTGCGACACTGCACGTAATGAAGGTCTGTTACCGGAAGAGCCTATTTTTGTCAAAGGACAGTATAGGTTATTGACCAAATCGCTGGTGGTTTTGGGGCGGGGGAATAGTTTTTGAGCAGTTGAACGTGAAAGGTTAAATGTAGAGTACTGCCTTTGTTACTTTTCTATCGCGCCAATTGGCGCCTATTCGTTCGCTTGCTCAAACCTGAATCCGTGACTCCTTCAGTGGAGGCAGGGTGTAAGAGCGTGATTTCTATTTGTTTTTCAAAAATTGCAGGTGCACCCATAGGTTCACCCCAATTTTTGGCAAGCAAAGAGGAATCAATGGCTTGCGCACTGCGCCGCTCCGGCATGGGTTGGCGAGGGTTGCCAGCAAACGGGAACAGGGTTTTGGGTTGATTTGGCTGTTCTTGTGCTTTTTCCGTCTGCTGAGCGCTTTTAAAGCCTGTTCATCCAGCAAGGCTGGAGATTTGAAGCGGCTTTCCCAAAAATGCCCGGTGCATTGGTCTTCCTTATTGGCTTTCGGGGAAATCCCTTCGTTCAGCACGCGCATAAACCAACTGAGATCGACCAGACGGGCTCGCCGCTGTTCGGCTAATTCCGAATCACTTGACGCTCGGCATCGCACGCGGTTCCTGATTGAGATAACGCTGAACCAGCCGATTCAGGTTAAACCATGTTCTGCACAACCAACGACAGAATCTCGGCTTCTTTCGGGGCAAATTCACCATCAGTCACAGCGAGCTCTCGCAGCATGGCCAACACCTGAGGGTCGGACTTTAAAGCCGGGGTAATACCTGCAATATAGTCTGCCAATTGGTTTTCTTGCAAAGCATTAAGACTTTGCCTGATCATATCACGATGAAAAACTTCCTTTGACTGATGATTGTTTTGCCAGGGTAGGGACTCAAGTATTTGATCAAACATATCCTGTTCTTCAAGGCGGATTTTTCCATCAGCCTGATATAACAAGGTCAGCAAGGCGATAACAGCTTCTGATTTTTCTTGATCTATCGATTCTTTAAGTTGTAGCCAGTTCAACAACGCATGCATCATGGCGGCCTCTTCAATTTATTGGCATTCGATTTTTAATCTGTACCTGCATCCACTTTGGAGTCACGGATTCAGGCGGTATTCTTAGCATGTCAGGCTATTTTGAAATCAGAAACAATCGAAACCTCCAATTGCGTTCCTGCAGTCTGATTCCATGACAATAGATTATCCTGCACTGGTGTAGGTATGGGAAGAATTGCATTGAAAACATTAGCTGACACTCTTAATTGGCATCGCGCCATAAACCTGAATCCGTGACTCCATAGCGGCGCAGTGCGCAAGCCATTGATTCCTCTTTGCTTCCCAAAAATTGGGGTGAACCTATGGGTGCACCTACAATTTCACTGAAGGAGTCACGGATTCAGGATAAAGTCAGCTGACCAAATAATCAGTCAATGCTTGTCAGCAGATTAGAATTGCTTTTTCTGCTACTGAATAGGCAAGGGCGCTTACTTGCGCCCCTCGTTATGCACAGAGAAGAGTCTATTGCTCCGCTCGTCTGGCTTCCATTTCAGCACGAACCTGATCCATATCCAGCTCGCGTGCCTGTTGTAATACCTGATCAAGACTTTTGGCAGGCAAAACGCCGGGCTGGCTAAAGAGTAAAACGTTATCGCGGAATATCATCGTTGTCGGGATGGAACGAATACCCAGGGTACTGGCAATCTCTTGTTCTTCTTCGGTGTTGATCTTACCGAAGACAACATCGCTGTTTGCTTCACTGGCCTGTTCAAAGATTGGCCCAAAGGTTTTACACGGCCCACACCAGCTGGCCCAAAAATCCAGTATGACAAGTTCATTATTTTTGAGTGTTGACTCAAAGTTGTCTTGAGTAACTTGTACTGTTGCCATGTTAAATCTCCAAATCAGATTTTATGATTCATATATTAGCAAACCATTATATTAATACAAGCTAATATTTACTTTAATCATGGTTCGGCTGCGACATCCACAGCCTGGTGTACTGCATAACACTTCAGACTATTCAGGCCTTACAGGAACCCCGATGGAAGTTATCATTGTTGGTCGTGGTGCCAGAGGCGCAGAACTTGCGACTCGACTGGGTCGAAAATATGGCCGCAAGAAAAAGCAAACATCACCCTGATTGATCGAAACGATACTCACCTGAGGAAACCACTATCGCACGAAGTCGCCAGCGGTAGCCTCGATATGGGGTCGGTTCGTTGAGTTACCGAACCCATGCCTACACTCATCCATTCCAATTCAATCCGGGCAACCTGACTCGCGGCAGCACGATGATTGAAGCCTGAATCCGTGACTCCTTCAGTGGATGCAGAGTGTAAGAGCTTGATTTCTATTTGTTTTTCAAAAATTGCAGGTGCACCCATAGGTTCACCCCAATTTGCATCGGATCAACTGACACTGCACGGCTGGTTCCGTACCGCATTAAGGACAGTATTCACAAAGTGATTCGTTCACGATTGAAGCTGCATTAGGCGGCTGGCCCGTTCGATATCTGGCTCGAATGCCAGGTTTTCAGGTTTCGGTCTGCCAGCTCTGCTCAAAAATCAGCAGGTCAGTCAGGCGCTCATATATTCTCTGTGCGTCAGTTAATCGCTCTGTGAGTTTGAAGCCACAACGCAGGGCAACTTTTTGACTGGCCAGATTGGCCGATTCTACACGCAGAACAAGGCGATTGATTTGTTGCTCGGCTTTTAACCGGTTAATCAATTGAAGTAGTGCATCAGAGGCAATGCCCTTGCCTTGCTGATTCTCAGCCAGCCAATAGCCCACCACTGCAGAATTTCTGGTCATTTCACGCAGATCAATGATGCCCGCCAGCCTTTGCTGAAAGCAGATTTTGAAGGTTTTTCGCATGCTGACCTTTTCAAGCTTAATAAGCTGAGCCACAAACTGTTCACAGTCAGAGAGCGACAACACAGTATCAAGCCACGGTAACCAGTCACGCAGATAAGCTCTATTTTTATCAATCAAGGCAAACAGGGGTTGAGCATCACCAGCCAGTACCGGCTTTAATTCGACCAAAGCATATGTTCCGTAAGATGTCTTTGGTTCAGTGTAGCGCACCCCAAACAACCAAAGGCCAGTTTCACCTGCCTCCGGTTCTGAGTCAGAACAGGCCCGCGCGCTTGATCCCCTTGCGCAGTGCAACCGCGGCCTTTTCCGGTGACAGGCTTCCAGTCATAAACTGGCTGACCACCTTTTCAACTGCATTGTAAACCGTGTCGCGCACCAGAACACCCTGTGAAAGACTCGGCACCAGAGTTTGGCTGGAATGGGCATTGTTTAGTCGTTGCGCCGCATAGGCAACACACTCATTGACACCTTCAAGGCCAACACCCGTCATGGCCGGTAATCCACCATCGTAATTATTAAACAGATACTGAACATCTTGTGTCATTTGCACATCCAGATATTTTTTCTGGCTGGCGGAAAGTGTATCGTCACTTGCTTTCAGTGCGGCCACCAAATCAATACTGTAAGCACCAGGTTGATATTCACCTGGAATTGGCAGGCAGTAGTAGTTCTGGTTAGCAATTTTTCCGCTCAAAGCAAACTCACCGCGAAACCAGTCACCTTGGATCACCATGGCCGCTTCATTACTCAACAAGCGGGCAGCCACTTCCTGCTCACTGGTACCGGCTGGAAGCCGACTGATATAAGGCTTCATCTGCTCAAGGCGTTTAAACGTTTTCAGAACATCAGGCTCTGCCTCACGCAATGCCTGACTGTTCAGATGTTGAAAAGATTTGAGATAGGTTTCGCTACCTGCCGTCGCCAGCAGAACACTTTCAAATAACACCATGTCCTGCATCACACTGCCGTCGTGCAGAATCGGCGTAATATTCCGGTCAGCAAGCGCATTGAGCAGGGCCGTAAAATCATCCCAGGAACTACCAACTTCCAGACCAGTCTCATCCAAGAGTGGTTTATTAACGTAAAGCCAGTTAGCCATATGTATTGCGATAGGCGCAGCAATAATCTGATCATGATAGATTATTTGGCTACGAACAAATTCCGGTAACTTTGCCATCCAGCTATCTGTCGCAGCATCACGTTCGAGGTGCTGGAGTAGCTGAAGATCATCCCAACGCTGTAGTTCCTGCAAAGACAAGGAAACCATTGTTGGCTGTCCATTCATGGATACTGCTAGGTTACGCATCGCTGTCAGTGAATCATGCTCAGGCTTGGCAACAACCCGACCATTGATTTTAAGATCCTGACCCTGGCTTTTATGAATCAAAGTATCCAGCGCTTTGGATGCACTGGCTGTATGCCAGTTATGCAATAAATTTAAATCTGCTGCCAGTACCAATGACGGTAAACTGACTAATGCCATGGCAAGTGCTGCAGTTTTGGTCTTCATGATGACTTCTCTCTATCTAGACCGATGGTATGTGAAAAGTGTATCCCGACGTTGTGAATGTGATACAGCAATTCACTCTATAGAAATATTGCCGGAGTGGCAAAGGCGGTTTGCAATTGAACAGCTATATCTAGTGTAGAGTCTCAAATAAAACGCAGATCAAGATGACCCGTCGGTTTAAAATTGTGACATAGGTATTATTCGGTAAACGGCGGCCCACTCTTCGAGAAGCCCTCCAGAAGTCCACCGCTTTGTTCCAGCTTTTGACAAGGGAAGGGCCATTGCCTTTGCGGTGAACATCTGGAGGTACTTTCTTAATACAGGTTTTACCTGAATCCGTGACTCCGTAGCGGCACAGTGCGCAAGCCATTGAAGGAGTCACGGATTCAGGTAGGAGTGAACTTCACTGAAAAATCATCCGGCCAGTCAACTTTAATTATTCAGTTATTCACCTTTCTGATAATTATCGAGCTGGACTTCCAGCACTGGCTCACAATTGTATTATTGTTTTTTTGGCACTTAGGCAACCGTTTATTTTTTATAATTTTTCAGCGTTCTGTCAGACCTGAATTCGTGACTCTATAGCGGAACAGTGCGCTGCCATTGATTCCTTTTTGCTTCCCAAAAAGTTCAATGAACCTAGGCACCTGCAATTTTTGAAAAAATAAACAGAAATCAAGCTATTACACCCTGCATCCACTGAAGAAGTCACGGATTCAGGTCAGAATAATGCGGCTAAGAATGATGATGATCTAAGTGCAGGGTTTTACTTCATCAAAATTGATATCGTAACGTTAAAACTAGCCGATCCCGGTTGCCTGCATCGCGTAAAAAAGCAGAGTCACCTGATATAAAGTTCACCAGCTTAATGCCAGATAACCATTTATCATTCCAGGCATATTCAGCACTGATACCTTGCATGGCACCACCACTGGCGTCAAAATCAAACGCGATCATTTGGGCAGATATATCCAGTTGTTCGCGCAAAAAACTCTGGCTATACATCAAAGCCCACTGTGCGGCATCTTCGGTCAAAGCGTTATCAGCATCAGCAATATCCAAAGCGCCATAATCCAAAACATGGTGCAATTGCAGTTCGGCAACGAATCGTCCGAAACCGGCCGGGTTATAATCCAGACCAAAAGTACCGGCCAAAAGCGAATAGTCCACCAGCGCTAACGATTTACTAAGTGCCTGACCACCATCCATATAGGCCGCCTCCGTTTTCCACAGTACCGGACCGGTGAGATAACTGGCAGCAACGGCTAGCGTATTTTCCCGTGGATAAACAACGGCGCGTGGCATCATCATTGGTGCTGGGGAAGTCAACAATGTCATAGCAACGACAGGCGAGTGCGACAGTTGTGAAATCGCATTAATCTGCCAATCAACAGGCCCCAATACACCAGAGACTGAACCAAACCAGCCCATGTTCTTCAACGCCAATGGTTCGGTTTCATAATCAAGGCCGGCCTGTTCGAGCATGGTCGTTATACCAGTATCAAAATCCGAACCGGCAGAGGGAACTGCCATCAACTGGTGTGCGTGAACCGTGCCCGCTTTGACTCGAACGCCAGCCAGCGATCCGGAAACCATCGTCGTCCAGGCGGGTTGCCAGGTATCATCAATATCATTCAACCCAGGCTGAGACAGATTCTGCGCATACAATTGATTGGAAACTGATAAGATATCCGCCATACCTAACGCAACTCGCTGCACACCAGTACTGAATTGCCAATCTGATAATCGTGCCTGTGCAATCAACTCTTTAATGTTAAATTGATACTGTCTGTCATCAATAACGGCATCACTCCAATCTTCATCGCGCAGCCAAAAGATTGAATCAATCGTAAAATCAAATTCACCACTTAGCGAAAAAACATCATTGGGCTGAAACTGAAACTCAGGCTGGTAACTTAAAGACAGACCGGTCAATCCTGAATAACGTTTGCCCAACACACTATCTTTATCACTGTTGTAACTGATTATGCTCTGCTGTTTGATAACATGAGACAGAGAAAAGATCGACGCGGCAGTGGTCCCGGCGTCAATGTCAACATCGGTAAAGACATCGTCGCTGAACAGATCTTCAAAGTCATCAGCACGAGCGCAGGTTGCAGTAATAGAAGCCACAACAATGACAGTGAGACTGGAAATAACTAGCTGTTTTTTATTCATTAGTGATTACCTAAAACCATTGGGGCTTCACAAACCCTGCTCAAGCCGATTCAATGTAAGTTCACTGTCATCGACACCAACATCCACTTCGATATCACTAATCTGCATGACAGTACGATGAACGAGTTTACCATTTTTCTGAGTGACCATTTGCATTTCTGTATTAATCCAATAGCCACCGATGGTTTCATGCGCGGAAACATTCATCAGTTTTATTTCACCCTTTTTCTCCAGATAACTGATGCCACGCACCACCTGAAAATTATCCTGACGGACGTAGGCAATGGATTTTGTATAACCCGTCTTTTCAATGACATCATCATTAATCGGCAGCGATTCGATAATCCAAACTTTCGCTCCGTCTACCTCATCTTCTTTTAAGATTTTATAAGTCCACTCCTCAAGATTCCGTTTTGCCATATCCGAATAAGAAAAGTCGCTACCCATGAAGGATTCCGTTTTGTCACTGCTGGCAATGCGTTTGGCTTTTGCCAATGCAGGCAGAAACATCCACTGGTCGTCATCGGCAGAGGCTTTATCATAGTCAAACATCAAAAAGCCAACCCCCTTGACATCGGCAGGTTGTAAAAAA
>JARRJP010000097.1:0-19978 GCA_037389025.1 Reinekea sp.
ATTTTTGTGCCGTTCGAAATGTTATATGGATCGCCATGACGATCCACGAAGAAAGACACATTATTGCGCCTTACCAGATACGCGGAGTCTATCCGGGAACCCCCCGGATCGCTGGGATTAAATGAAATGCTGGCTTGCGCCGAAAGCGCTGTTAACGATAACAACAGCATGGAAAGGAGTTTGTGCATTGGGTTCCCTTTATGAGAGTGAGAAATCAAGGGAACGTAATACGATTAAACGGCTGTACCGCCCGGAAACCCTTCCGGGAAATTACATAAATCGACATTCCCTTACGAATGGTTGCAAAGTAACAATTTCGGGGAGCACTTTCAACTTTCAGGTGAAAATTTATTTGTCAGGTTGGAAAGTTCAGCGAAGTGGGCGGCAGGGGTGTCTGTGATGGCAGGCGTGTCTGTGATGGCAGGCGTGTTGTGGGCGTTAATGGTTGTCACAAAGCGATACTTACTAGTACTCAATTTATCACTGTATTAAAATGGGTGTCGGTTTAACCTCGGTTACCGTCGAGCCCGAAGCGCAAGATCGCCAGTTTCAAAACCAACAGCGTCTTCAGTAACCGTATCGAGTCCTTCAGAATAGCTTTTAGGCTCACCTGAATCCGTGACTCCATGGCGGCACAGTGCTCAAACCATTGATTCCTCTTTGCTTGCCAAAAATTGGGGTGAACCTATGGCTGCACCTGCAATTTTTGAAAAACAAATAGAAATCAAGCTCTTGCACTCTGCATCCACTGAAGAGTCACGGATTCAGGGCTCAGTTTGAGTAACGCAGGTATAGGTGACGGTAGGCTGCGGTGAGCCGAGGCCTCCAATGGTTATTGGCACGAACTGATCATTCGCTGGATCAAGTACAGATGGTATAGCGAACGCATTATCACAATTAGGGCTAGCGGATGCCTCATAGAGATTACGGCGTCATATTGAAAAGATCAATCAGTGGTCAACAATTCAAATATCAATACCTAACCACCGAAAACGCCCCCCGATCTGACGCGCCGGTCTGATCCGTCACCGTCAACTGATAATGCCCGCTGATCAATGAAGTCAGGTCAACATGCCGCCCCTCCTCTTCCAACAACGCACCATTTAGAAACCAGTAAAACGGTGCTTCGCCGCCCTGTACAGTAACCTTGATTGCGCTGTTTTGCTGTTCGGGTATCTGGAATGCGTCGTTGTCATCAAGGCCGCTGATGTTAACCGGTGACTGGCTGAGCAGTTCTCCGGTGCTTTGGCAGCGGTCATCCCATTCGGGGATGAGGGAATCACGGCGGCGCTCTTTGTTCAGCCAGGGTTCGAGTGGTGCGGGCCAGACGACTATGGTTTTCTGTTCGATGGGCAGACCACAGCCAACGTTGGCGCGCAGGCCTGAGTCGGTTGCCTGCCAGAAGCGAAAGTCCGGGGTGTCGAATGGTTGTTGCCGTGCTGCGGTGTTGTACCAGGTGGTCGGTACGGTGTTGTCGAGAATGTAGGCGGTCTGTTTTTCTTCACACCCGGTGGCCGGTTCACCCTGTGGCCAGCAGATCTCCAGTTCGGTCACGTTACCAGGTTGTTCTGGTATCGGGCGGCGGTCATTCAGGCGCTGGAAGATGAGGTTCAATAATGGCACGGCAGTCACCTGGCCGTAGTGGCCGGGCATGGGGCTGCCATCTGGTCGACCCACCCAGACGCCCAGTGTGTAGTGCTGGCTGACGCCAATCGCCCAGGTATCGCGAAAGCCATAGCTGGTGCCGGTTTTTACTGCCAGTCCTGCACTGGTGTTTGGGTTATCGAGTAGAATTTTTCGAATAATCCAGGCGGCGCCTTCACTGAGCAAAGGCGTTTGGCGTGCTGCGTCGGCTTGGCTGAAACGCAATGACTGTCGTTTGCCACTATTTCCCAGGCTGGTATAGGCGCTGACCAGATCTTCCAGATTGGAACCAACGCCGCCCAGTGCGATCGCGAGGTTCGGTTTGGCGTTACCGGGCAGGTGCAAGGTAATGCCTGCCTGCTTCATTTTCAGAAAAAAGAACACCGGTTTTAGCTGTTCGAGAACCTGAACGGCGGGGATATTAAGGCTCTTTTGTAGTGCTTCCGACACGCTAACCGGGCCGCTGAAACCGCTGTTAAAGTTCTCGGGTTGATAGTCGCCAAAGCGTAGCGGTACATCCATCAGCAGGCTGGCGCTGTGGATCAGGCCCTGATCGATGGCCATGCCATAGATAAAGGGCTTCAGCGTTGACCCCGGCGAACGGATTGCCTGCACCATATCCACATAAGCGAAGCGGTTGGGGTCGGTAAAGTCGGCTGATCCGGTATAAACCCTCACCTTGCCGGTGTCGTTCTCTACGATCAGTGCGGCGGCGGAAACCTGCTGACCAATACCTTGAACATAGCGGCGTAACAGGGTTTCAGTCTGTTGCTGCCATTGTGGCTGAATGTAGGTTCTGATCTGCGCTTCGCTGCTTTGTTCAACCAACCGCCGTGCCAGCAACGGGGCGCGCTGGTAGTTTGGGCGACTATAGACATCGACTTCTTCAAGTGCGGCATCGTCAAAACGCGCCTGCGTCCAGTGGTGTTGCTTGACCAGTCGGTGCATCACCTTGTCGCGTGCCTGTTGTGCCCGCTGTGGATGGCGGTCCGGTCGATAGTAGGTCGGTGCCTGTGGCAGTACGGCGAGCAGTGCGGCCTGGGCATCGGTCAGTTGTCGGGCGGAATGGCCGAAGTAGCCGTATGACGCTGCCTGAACCCCTTCCAAGGTGCCGCCAAACGGCGCATGGTTCAGGTAGTAGTTGAGAATATCGGTCTTGCTGTAATGCCATTCCAGTTGCAGGGCGCGGACGATTTCCTTGAGCTTGCCTTTGATGGTACGCGGCTCCGGGTAGCGAATACGAGCTACCTGCATGGTCAGAGTGGAGCCACCGGAAACAATTCTGCCGCTGCTCAGCCACTGCCAGGCGGCTCGCAACAGGGCCAGTGGGTTAACGCCGGGATGCTGATAAAAATACTGATCCTCATAGGTGATCAGTGCTTCAATATAGTTGTCCGAGACCTCATTGACGGTAACCGGATAACGCCAGACGCCACCATCATCGGCAAAATGACGCAGCAGCGAGCCGTCGTCGGCCAGAACGGTTTGGCTGAGGGAGCGGGACTGAAGATCGACCGGCCAGAGCCGGTCACAGATGAAAAAGGCTGCCAATAAGGCCGCTCCGGCGAAAAATGGCAGGTGCCATAACCGGAAACGGCCGGAAAAAAATCCAGGGTTTCACCAATTGCCCGATAGTTGGGCCGGTACATATCTTCAGCAAACGGCGGCGCTACCCGATAAGTGCCCGGTGTCACGGCCCTTGCCAGATAGTACAGCTTGGTTGGGCTCCAGTAGCTGACATCAATAGCGGCCACATAGCGGTCATCGCGGTATTCTTGATATTGCACACGATACTCACGGAAGTATTCGCCCAGCGAGCTGCCATCAATATTGATGCTGTCCAGATCGATACTGGCATTGGACAGGTTCTGGTTTTCCAGTTCCAAACCGGCCGGTAACAGATCTACGACCAGTGCATCTGGAATACGGACTTCATCGTCTGCGGAAACGGTCAGGCTGACGATGATCAGGTCACCACTGGTCAACTGGTTCGGCGTGATCTGTTTGCCTTGCAGATCGTAATAACGGCGGTGAATACGCAAACCATTCTGGTATGGTTCTGGTGCGTTGATCGGCGCACCCTGATATTTCAGGCTGGCGTAGAGTTTCTTGCCGTTAGCGGCGACACCTTGCAGGCTGTTGAGTTTGCTGGCGTCGAACACGGAGTTGAACGGATGATCCAGAGTCAGTTCCTGCTCGCTCGATGGCGTCAACAGAGATGCGGTCCAGTCGCTGCTGGTTTTGCTGTATTGCCTGGCTACCTTCGCCAGCGCAATGCGTTCCTGAGTACTCATCCAGCGTTTGTCGTGCAGATCCTCGACCATACGTTCAGCCTGGTTACCTTCGTTTAACCCCAGTTCCAGTGCGATTGCCAGACTTAGGGTGTCATCACGCAGTATGGAACCGTAATCCCGGTAGTAGCGGTAGCGTTCACGGCGAATGGTCAGCGCTTTATCCAATGCCTCTTGCGCCCGGTTATGGTCGTTGAGCATTTCCAGCGCCCCGGCCAAATGCATCCAGGCCAGACCGGATTGTTGTAGCGATGAATCCTTCACCTGATCAAACAGGCGGCGCACCCGACTCAAGCGGGCGTCTTTGGCTTTGGCCAGAACAAAAGCAGCGTAGGCACGGTGTGAGAAATCATAATATGCATGGCTGTCACTCCACAGATCCGATTTTGCTGGGTTTACCAGATACTCGTTGAGCCGTTTCAGGGCGCTGTCCAGCATCTGTTTATCCACGGCTATGCCCTGCTTGCGGGCATCGACCATCATTTCCGTGGCGTAAACTGTGCCCCAGCGGGCTTCCCAACTGCTGGAATCCCAGTAGCCAAAACCGCCATTCAACAATTGTTTGGTTTTCAGCCGGTCGAGTCCCTTACGAATCTGCGTCTGCCGGAACTGCTCGGTATAGGGTTCATCAAATCTTGTTTGCAGCGTATCGTTCAGGCCGAGTTGGTCGACCAGGTCACTGTTCATCAGTATCCACGGATAGGTTGAACTGGTGGTCTGTTCCAGGCAGCCGTAAGGATAGTGCAGCAGGTATTCCAGATGGCTGCGGAAGTTTATTGCGGGCCGGTCGGAAATGGTTAATTGTGCCTGAACGGTATTTTCCCGCAGTTTGCTGATGTCTATTTCCGGTTGCCAGTGCGTGTTTGGCTCGATCACGGCGCGCAATTCTTCCGTACTCCACGGATACGGACTGCGCACGCCGAGCCGCCAGGTTCGATTAACCTGAATGTCGCTGCCATTACTGATATTCAGTGTGACCACACCCTGGCCTTCCACATCGTCACCAGTGATTGGCACGTTCAAGACCGTTTTCTGTTTATCGGATAGCTTAACCTTTTGGCGCAGGCCATCGCTGATGACAGCACCGGTAACCTCGACGCTGACATCAAAGGTTTGATCGGCATCGGACAGGTTATGCAGGTCAAAACTGAGTTGGCTGTGGTCTCCCATGGCGATAAAACGTGGCATGGATATCTGTGTGACCAGCCGGTCGGCGACCGTGGTCTCTGCCTTGGTACTGCCGTAGCTGCGGTCACCATAGACGACGACCATCCATTCCAGCTTGCCATTGAAATTCGGCAGTTCGAAGCTGACATCGGCTTCGCCATTAACCAGTTCAATCGGGTCGCTGAAGAAAGAAACAATCTGTACTTCGGTTTTCGGTTTTTCACCGCCCCGGCTCAGTTCGGCATCGCTTTCATTGAACATGTCGCCGCCGAAGCGTTGGCGCAGCATGTCGTAGCCCAGGTTGTTGATGATGTCGCCATAGGTATCGTAATAGCTGGCTTCAAAGCGGCGTGGTGCGAAGAAATAGTCTTCCGGTCTTGGCAGTTGATAGTTGGTGATGTTCAGCACACCCTTATCGACCAGTGCAACGGTGGCGTAGAGTTTTTGAGTGCCCAGCTGGTCTTTGTTGGTGATTTGCAGATGTGCGTTGACGATCTGGTTTGGTTCGATCTTATCGACGGTGGTCAGCACCACCTCAGCATCTGCGTCGGCGCGGCGCAATGGCAGGTGGGCAATGCCTATAGCCCGCTTCGGTGCGACTTCGGTTACCTGATCCGCTGGCGCGAGCACCATCGCGGTGACGTAGAAGTCGTGCCGCTTCCAGTCATCTGGAATATCAAACTGAATGTTGTTTTCCCCCTTGCTGATGGCTTGACGCAAGGTGAATTCAACCCCGTTGGTTGACTCAATATTGATGATGCCATCGCCGCTGACCGGGCTGACCAGACGAACAGTGGCTGAATCGCCGGGTTGGTACGCGTCTTTATCAAGCACCAACTGCAACATGTCCGGTTTCAAGCTATTGCTGTCCTGGCCGTACCAGCTCCATTGGGTTGTAAACTGATAGCGGGTTTTGGCTCCGGATTGTGAGATCACTTCAAGCACGTAGGTGCCCCATTCGACCGGAAATTCGACGCTGGCAGCCTCATCTTCAACCTCTACCGTGGTTGATCCTGTCACGTAGTTATGATTTTGCGAGTCCCAGTACCAGCCGCTGGACTCGTCGTAACTCCAGTAGTATTCGTGGTGATAACGCAACATGCGTACCTTGAGGGTGTCGGATACTGGCTTGCCATCCGCATCGACGCTGAGCAGTTTGAATTTAACATTCTGGTTCGACGCTGGACGATCTTTAAACTGAGGTTGAACACCCGGTAATGAGTCGAAGGCTGGCAGTTGAATAATATTTTGTGTGCGAGTGATCGGCCGACCGCCACTTTCATAGACGCTGGCGCTGACACGGAAGTTCAGCGGAATATCAACGTCGGACCAGTCATCTGGTATATCCAGTTCACCATGGCCGTTGTCATCCAGAGTAACTTCGGATATTCGATAGGTGTTGCTTGGAATATTTTGTTCGTCATCACCAAAGTAATAGTCTTTCAGTTCTTTGAACAGGCTGGTCGCTGGAGAGACGGTGACCTGCGCATCCGCTGTGTTACCGGCGGCGGGTGCACCATAGAGATAATCTCCTTGAATGGGTACTGAAAAACTGTCTTTGGGGGCATAACGTACTTGATTGCGGTCGCCATCGTAGAAGGAAAGCGTCAGGGTTTCTGGCAGAAATTCCTCAACTTTGAACCAGTAGTTTTCCTGATAGTCCTTGTCATTAAACGTGACTTCAAGGTGCCAGTTGCCGGTAGCGGCGTTGTCATCCAGCTGGAACTCGGTTTGATACAGTCCGGTTGAGTTGGCTTGCCAGGTGAAGTTCCGTTTGCTTTCACCACGAGCATCCAGAATTCTGGCTTTCAATGGCATATTACGGACTTTCTGACCATCGAAGTCGCGCAGCAACAGGTTAATGGAGACTTTTTCACCAGGGCGATACAGATCGCGTGGCCCATAAATGAAGGTTTGGTATTCCCGGTGCAGGCTGGGTACGTTTGGGTAGGAGGACAGGTCGAGCGCGTTCTGATTCAGTTTGAGGAAGCTGATCTGATCACCCTTGCGGGCGATAACCAGTCTCGGCATCTCATTGCCGGCCAACTGATAACTGCCTTCCGAACCGGTACGGCCGCGCTGTTCACGTTGGTCTGTATGATTGGTTTCTGGCCACCAGAATTGCAGATCGACATTGCTCAGTGGTTTGCCAGTGGCGACCGAGTGGCTGTAGAGCATCAGTGAGTTGTGGTATTGGCGGACATGCAGACCGATGTCGGTGATGGTGAAGAAGGTTGAATCGTAGTAATAGTCGTATTTGCCTGCCTGACGGATCACGGCGATATAGACGCCGGGCTGGTTGTTCTCCAGTACCGGATCAAGATTGAAGTTGTAGGTGGTGCGCTGGTTTTTTCTGGCATCGTTTTGGTAACGGGCGCTGTGTACCAGATCCGCGTAGGTGTCCAGCTCGTTTAAGCGATAATAAGGCATGCGGCCGCTGATTTGAGTCTCGTTGATAAATGTCGTCAATTCCGTATCGCGTACCCGGAAAATGTCGAGATCAACTTCTTTCTGGTTAACCACGGTCACCGGAATGCCGTTTTGAATATTGCCAACCAGGAAGGTGCCGCTGCTGGCAAAGGTGGCGCCAGGTTGCAGGCTGCGCGTTGTGATGGTGCGAGTAAAGCTGTATTTCTGCCCGATGCTGTCAACCTTGGAGAGGGTCTGGCCACTGACCGATTTGGGGGCTTTGTGTACCGTGATCGTATATTCGGTGCTCGGTTCGACAAAAGGCAGTACCCACTGGCGGCCATTGTTCTGTGGCATCCAGACATTGCCATTATCCGGGAAGGGAGTGACGTCGATAAACTGGTTCAGGTCGGTGTCCGGGTGGATGGCTTCGGTAAACCGGATGACCAGTGCCGGAGCGTTGTCTTCCGTCGTTTCGCTGATATCAGAAATGTAGAAATCGGCCGCTTGCAGTGCCGAAGAGAGCAGGAACAGTAAGCTGATCCAGACAACATAAATACTGGATTTTTTTGCATACATAGCAATGGCTTCCTTGGTGGGCTTGAGGTTTAGAGACCGAAGTGTATGGCTGAGTCTGGATTTTGACAAAAAATTTAGCTCAGTTAATCCGTTTTTGGATTCAACCCTTCCTGTCTGAAGTGTGGCCCGGTTTTTGCCGGACTGAGAGTATCAACCATTGGTTTAGGTTGCCTGATGTCGACCTGAATCCACTGAAGGAGTCACGGATTCAGGTATAAATCAACAAAATCAGTTGACAAATTTTCAATCAATGGGTGTCCTGATCAGGATTGTTTTGTCGGTTTTTTGCTACCGGCCAGTCGTGTTAAGTCTCTTTTGTACGGGCAAGCGGGTGATGTCTCCCCTTATTGTGATCAAAAGGCTTAAGACAAGAAGTCACCGCTCGTGCCCAATTCGTAGTCGTCTGTATCCGGCTAAGGTGGGTTATTGCGCAATTATAGAGGGGTTGTACCGTGGTAACACGCCGTTCAAATCATTCTCAATGGCTGGTCGGTCAGCCATCAGCGCTGGCGCAAATCAGTGCACTCTGGATTGGTTCTGTCGGCATTCTGGTTCTGGGTTTGCAGCCTATCCTGCTGGGAGCCCTGATCAATGAAAGCCGAGTGAATTATGACCAGCTCGCGATCATGGCAACGCTTGAGATTCTGACTATTGGTATTGGCTCCGTTCTGGCAGCCTTTGTGGTGTCGGCCAATGGACTGCACCTTAAAACCATGTTGCTGTTGCTGGGTGTTGCGGCACTGGATATCTGGACGGCCTTTGCATCGAGCCCAGCCATGATGATTGGTATTCGTACCCTCATAGGGCTGCTCGAAGGTGGTATGGTGGCGATTGCCGTCGAACTGATTGCCCGATCAGTGCACCCCGGGCGATATAGTGGCTATTACGTGAGTCTGCAAACCACTGTTCAGGGCCTGGTAGCGATCATCCTTTCGCAGTGGGTTGTTCCAGCAGGTGGGTCTCAGGCCGGTTTTATTACCTTGGCCGCCATTACCCTGCTAACACTGGGTGCCGTATTCTCAATGCCACGATCTTATGGTGCCATACCTTCTCCGGACTCGTCATCTGCGTCGCCGTTAACGCTCAAGGCCATTCTGTCACTGTTGTGTGTTCTGTTTTTCTATATGTTTCTGGGTGCTTTGTGGGCCTTTCTTGAGCCGATTGGTCTACAGACGGGCATTACCGTGACGACCATTGGCCTGATGGTCTCAGCCAGCCTTGGCGTGCAGGTGGTGGCAGCGTTGTCGGCAACGGCTGTTGAACAGAGGCTGACTTATCGTTATCCGCTGGCCGGGTGTGCGCTGGTGGCCATCATCGTCTCACTTTATCTTGCTTCTGGCCCGGCTCTGGTGGGTTTCTGGCTATGTACCATTGCGATTGGCTTTGTCTGGCTGTTTGTGGTGCCGTTTCAGATTCGTCTGACCGTTGCCTGTGACCCCAGTCGGAAAACCGCTTTGCTGGTGCCGGCGGCACAGTTGTTTGGTGCGGCAATCGGCCCTGTCGGTGCTACGATGTTTATCCGTGATGACAACTTTATTCCTGTGGCTCTGTTTGCCGCAGGTTGCGCAGCCATGTCATTGCTGGTGTTGTCCATCCTTGCTTCCATGCGCTTTCAGACCGCCACAAATCCAGGAGTGAACGGCTAATGACGACGGTAACTTCTCGACATTGGCAAAATTGGTCCGGTCATGTCACGGCAAGTCCTAAAGCATTGACCAAACCTGAAGATTTGCAGCAACTGGTGATCTGATTCGCAGTGCCGAGTTGCCGATTCCCTGAATCCGTGACTCCATAGCGGCGCAGTGCGCAAGCCATTGATTCCTCTTTGCTTCCCAAAAATTGGGGTGAACCTATGGGTGCACCTGCAATTTGGATTCAGGGATTCGTTTCGTTGGCTCCGGGCACTCGTTTTCACCGCTGGTGAAATTCAGAATGTGAGCCAGTATTCGATGCCTAGCCTGTTTTACGATACTGCTGTCAGTCAATATAACAATGTTATATCTTTCCCACCGCCAGAAGGGATGTTGATGGCGCTCTAGCCCATTTAAATGATGCCTTTCTTACCCTGAACCCCTGTAACGGAATTCGTATGAAACATATTGTTGCCGCAGGCTTCGCGGCTACCCTGTGCGGCTGTGCACTGATACCCTACTATTCTGATTTTGAAGCCAGCCAGAACTGGCAAGCCGAAGATGATGCCCGTGTTGAACGCGGCACACTTGATAATGGGCTGGATTGGTACGCACTGGCTTTGCCGGATAACGGCTCCCGCAACCGAGTTGAGCTTCGCTTGCGTATTCGCGCCGGTTCAATGGATGAAACCGAGCAGGAGCGTGGTCTGGCTCACTTTGTTGAGCATATGGCCTTTAATGGAACTGAGCATTTCCCCAAGCATGAGCTGATTGATTTTCTTGAATCCTCCGGGGTTACCTGGGGCAATGATCTGAATGCTTACACTTCCTTTGAAGAAACCGTTTATAAGCTGTCACTGCCTGCTAATCAGCCAGAACTGATAGCAAAAGGCTTCGAAGTCCTTTACGACTGGGCAACGGCAATCAGCTTTGATGAACAGGAAGTCAAAAAGGAAGCTCCGGTGATCGTTGCCGAATGGCGCCAAAGCGGAGGAACACTGAAATCCGCCAACAACCAAGAGTTTGCTGGTATCTATCAGGGAACCCGTTATGCAGACCGCTTACCGATTGGCGATATGGAGGTTGTGCGCACTGCCACGGCAGATCAACTGAAGGCTTTTTATCAGCGTTGGTATAAACCGGATAGCGCTGAAGTTTATGTTGTCTATCCCGAAGGGTCACTCGATGCCTCGTTGGAAATCCGCAAGGCATTTTCAAGCTGGCAGGCTGAGCCAACGGAAGAGGGTTGGGAATCGGATTGGGTGTCAATTAAAAAGCCACACTTTAAAGCCGTCACCGATGCCAATCAGGATGACTATGCCTGGCAGCTATACCTGCCCATACTGAGCTTTGATTCGGATACCGCTGAAGGTCGCGAGGCCTACTATATCAACAGCATTTATGCCCATGCATTGAACGGTCGACTGGAGCGATTGGCCGAGTCTGACGACTCTGCATTGAATGGCTCCTATGTCGCATCCGATGTTTTTTATGATGGTACAGAGCATCTGGATGTCTGGGCGACGGTGTATGAAAACAACGCCGATCAGGCGCTGAGTGAACTTGCAACTGAACTGAAGCGATTACAGAAATACGGCTTGACCAGCGCAGAATATGACAATGCCAAGCAGCAGTTGATCAGCGAATGGCAGGACATAGTCGAGCAGTTCGAGCATGGCACCAGCAGCGATGCGATGGACTATCTGCTGAGTTATGCCTATATCGATTCTCCCATTGAGAGTTACGCCAGCCAATTACAGCAAATCAAGCAAGCGACTGAAGTGGTTACGCTGGCGACGGTTAATCAGTACATCGCCGATGTCTATGAACGAAATAAGATAGCAGGCTTCTTTTATCATCCGGCTGGCGTAGAGGTGGATGAACACAATTGGCTAAGGTTGTACAAGCAAGCCTGGTCTGCCGATGTCGATGTGCCGGAACAACGGGATATTCCGCCCTGGTCGTTTACACATACCTATCCTGGGCAAATTATTGCACGTAACGACCAGCTTGATGCTGAAGGTTTATATCAGTGGACCTTGGAAAATGGTGTGATCGTTGTGCTGCGGCCGAGCGAGTTGGCACCGGGGCAAATGCAGCTTTTTTCCATTTTACTCGGTGGTGAATATCAAATTCCCGAAGCCTTGCAACCCGCCGCTTATTTGTGGTCAACCGCAAAGTCAGATTCCGGCTCAGGTGGCCTGGCTGGGCAGGAGTTTGTTGAACGCTTGGCAATGGAAGGTATTGAGTTTGGGGGAAACTTAAATGGTGGCATGCTATACAACTATGCCATAGCTGGGACGAATCAGATTGAAACTCTGTTCCAGTTAAGTTCTGAGAGCCTGGCTGAGACAAAACTTGATCCGGTTTATGTTAATGCATGGATTAAAGATCAGGTCGCGGCCAGGGCTGAATATGAAAAGACGTCTGACTTTAGGATGGCTGACAAGCTGTACAACGCCATGTTTGGCGAGAACTCCGTTTATCGTCTGTATCACGCAGATGAATTTCAACCTGTTACCCAAGCCCAGCTCGAAGCTGTGCAGCAGCGCTTGCTTGAGCATAATCAGGGCATGTTTTTGCTCATTGTTGGTGATATAACACCCGTCCAACTGGAACCCTATCTTGAAACCTATGTCGCCGGACTCCCAATCAGCCCCGCGACCTCCCCAGATATTGTTTATAACGGATTTGATGCCCCTCAGGCGCTTACTGCGTCTGGGCAACCGGAAGATAAAACCCTCATTACATACTTCTTCGCCGACCCAGCGTCACCATCCGGTATGCATGGCAGTTTGCTGGCTGGTGTTGTTGGCCAGTCGTTAGAAAAACGCCTGACGGACTCCCTGCGCGAAGAGGGCGGATTCACCTATAATGTTTCTGTGAGTACATCAGCGCCTTCTGTTTACACACCCTATGCCAAGCTGGTAGTTCAACTGATTGTTGACCCAAAACGACAAACTGACGCTCAGGCAGCACTGGAGACCGAATTAGCCTTAATATTGCAGCAGCCATTTAGCGAAGCTGAAATGAAGGAAACCAAAGGTCAGGTTTTGGAGCAGCAACGGCAAGGCTTTACCAGCAATAATGGTATTGAAAGTCGGTTGTTTTTGTCCGGCTGGTATAGGCAACCCTTTGCTGTTTATAACGACTATGAGTCGGTAATAGACAGTATCAGCCTGACTGAGATGAATGCCCAGGCAAGTCGTTGGTTAGAAGGAGAGAAAATTACCTCTGTTTATCAGCCTTAGAATGTGTGCTGCGTGGATTCAGCGTTTATCCACGCGGTTTTCGGGGCTTCTCGAAGAGTGAGCCGCCATTTTTCCGAATAATACCTGAATCCGTGACGCATCGCGGCGTAGTGCGCAAGCTCTTACACCCTACATCCACTCTGAAATCACGGATTCAGGTAATATTTAGTCAGAACAGGTGCTTCTGCTAAGCTAAACTGAGTGTTTTTAAATTAGGCTGTTTTGCGCACTAATGACTCGTTATCTGCACCAGAGTCAACAGCATCGCCGTGCTATCATGAGGCTGCTGCTGGCGATAACCACCGTTGCTGCCTGTTTCTACTCGATCATCAACTTTAACCGAGGGGTTTTGGCCCTGGCTGTCGGTGAGCTTTTCTACGCGCTGTTTTCTGTGATGATGTACCGGATTGTCACGGTGGCTTCGGATATCCGGTACTGGATTCTGTTCTATGTGATTCCACTGATGTTCCTTATCTCCTACGCACTCTATCTGCCGACAACCTCGAATACCCTGTTTACCTGGATCATGATTACTCCTGTGGTGCTGTATCTGTTGCTTGGAACCCGTCTTGGGATGCGCTTATCGATTGTCTTTGTGAGCTTGAATATCGTTATTTATTATCGTCGTTTTTTCTCAGGGGAACTGTTCTCTCTTGAGGATGCCGGTATCTACAATATTATAATCAGTAGTGTTGCCATTACTGTTTTTGCTCACATTTATGAGCGAAACCGGGAACTGACAGAAACCCGCTTGATAGAGCTGGCCGGAACGGATGCACTGACCCGTTTGCCAAATCGAATGAAGTTGTTCGATGAATTCAGGTTGTTGAAGGCGACTGCCGACCGAACCGGACAACCTATCGCCATTTCAATGATCGACCTGGATCATTTCAAAGACATCAATGACAAATACGGCCATAGCGTTGGTGACCGGGCTCTGAAACATGCCGCTGGCATCATCAGTACCTATACCAGAGAAGTTGATCTGACTGCCCGACTGGGTGGTGAAGAATTTATTCTGGTTATGCCTGACAGCTCCGCCGAAGAAGGTAAGCAGATCGTTGATCGCCTTCGGGATCTCTTTATGAACAAACCGATAGTAGTTAATGACAAATCCGTTGTACTAACCTTCAGCGCTGGCGTGTCCCAGTACGGCGCTGATGGCTATGACCTCGAAACCCTGATTAAAATAGCGGATCATCGTCTCTACTCTGCCAAGAACCAAGGACGCAACCGAGTAATTTTTTCGGACGCAGAAATCATCGAATCCTGATCCGATCAGGCTTGTTTTACTTCGCCAGTACGCAATTTTCTATTTCAAAAAGATAATCCTGAATCCGTGACTCCATAGTGGCGCAGTGCGCAAGCCATTGATTCCTATTTGCTTCCCAAAAATTGGGGTGAACCTATGGGTGCACCTGCAATTTTTGAAAAGGAAATCAAGCTCTTACACTCTGCATCCACTGAAGGAGTCACGGATTCAGGATAATATTATATGTTCGATTGAATGTTCATTTTAAATCATAACGAATATAAATCGAAAAAATATTGCCCAAAACGAACATTCAAGTCACGCTATGAGTAATCCCGATCTCTTTATGGAGCTTCCCATGAGTGCCTTGACTTCCTCCCAGCGCTGGCAGCGCAGCGAACAGCTTAAGCAGATCAAAGACAGTGATGTCGATGTCCTGGTGATTGGTGGTGGTGCCTCTGGCGCTGGCGTGTTTCTGGATGCGCTCAGTCGTGGTTTGTCCTGTGCATTGATCGACAAACAGGACTTCACTGCAGGTACATCAAGCCGTTCAACCAAGCTGGTTCATGGTGGCGTGCGCTATCTTGAGCAAGCGGTGAAAGAACTGAATATTGGTAAGTATCAATTGGTACGTGAGGCATTGGCTGAACGTCGCCGGATGTTGGAAATGGCACCGCATCTGGCCTGGAAGCTGAATCTGGTTACACCGGTTAAAGGGTTGATCGGGTTGCCCTATTTTCGTATTGGACTGGGCGTCTATGACATACTGTCCGGTTCTCAGAAGATCGGCCCTTCGCGTATTGAAAGCAAGCAGACATTGAAGCGTATCTGCCCTGACATTAACACCAAGCCTTTGACCGGAGCCGTGAGCTACTATGATGGTCAGTTCGATGATGCTCGCTTTGGTGTATCGATGGTTCGCACCGGTCTGGAGATGGGGGGGCAGGCAGTGAATTACACCGAAGTAACCAAGCTGTTGAAAACTGATGGCCAGGTCAGCGGTGCAACCTGTGTTGATCGGATCAGTGGTCAGAGTTTTGACATTCGTGCCAAAGCGGTAGTTAACTGCACCGGCCCGTGGACCGATAAACTGCGCCAAATGGCTGACCCTGACGTCAAACCCATGATGACCGTTTCCAGCGGTGTTCATCTGCTGGTGGATCGGAACTTGTTACCGCAGGGTCACGGAATTCTGATTCCCGAAACCGAAGATGGGCGCGTGTTGTTCATGTTGCCATGGCTTGGTAAAACACTGGTTGGTACAACCGACGATCCAGCTGAACTGACCGATTCCCCGCAAGTCAGCGAGCAGGAGATTGATTACATCCTGCGTACCTGTAATGGCTGGCTGGAAACACCAATTGAACGTTCCGAGGTAACGGCAAGCTGGTCAGGGCTGCGCCCTCTGGTTTCTGATCCGCAAGCGCAGTCAACGGCATCGCTGACTCGGGATCACGTTATCCTTAACGATAATGGACTGATCAGCCTGACTGGTGGTAAGTGGACGACTTGGCGCAAAATGGCAGAGGACTGTGTTGACGAAGTCATTGCCCATTTCAGTTTTACCGCATCGGCCTGTAAGACCTGTGATCTGAAACTGATCGGAGCTCAAGGTGACAGGGCGGCCGCAGAAGCGGCCCTGGCGAATTTACCGGACGATATTCGTTTGCATCTATGGCAAGCCTATGGTGACCGTGCCCGGTATGTCATCGAAGGCTCAACGCGGCGCCTGGTTGAAGGCCAGCCTTACATTGAGGCGGAACTGGATTGGATTATCGAATACGAAGGTGCCGTCACCGCAGATGATGTTCTAAACCGTCGTTTGCGTGTCGGTATGCTTGATGACGCCGTGGCTGAACAGTTGCGTCCTCTGATTCAGCAAAAACTGGAAACGGCCCTGGCGGCGTAATCACCGAGGGTAGTGCTAAACTGTGGATAATCTATAGTTCACAGGTTTTCTCAATGCGCGCTTTAATCTTTGCTTTTAGTCTGTTGCTGGCAGTACAAACACAGGCTTTGTCTATATGGAAAGTGTCCGGTCACGATCGCACTTTTTATCTGTTTGGCACCATTCACGTGCTGAAACCCAGTGCTTATCCTTTGCCTCAGGCTTACGAGGACACCCTGTCGCAATGTGATCAGCTGTGGCTTGAAGCGGACGTGGGTGAAATGAATGATGCAAAGACTCTCGGTGAGGTCCAGAAACTGATGCTGCTTCCGGCCGGGCAGACGTTGCGCGATCAGCTCAGCGATGAAGCCCATTCAAAACTTACGGAACTGGCTCAGAAGGCGGGCGTGCCGTTAGGCGCATTGCAGGGGCTTAAGCCCTGGGCTGCCGCTAACCAGTTGACCTTGCTGATATTCCAGAAAGAGGGTTTTACTTCTGAAGGGCTTGATATCCATCTGCAAAGAATGGCCTTCACAAAGGGGATTGAGGTGAAGGCTTTTGAAACAATAGTGTGGCAGTTGCAGATGTTTGACGATCTCGCCAACCAATATGGTGATGACTTTATGGAGTTTTCGACCGAAGACATGGATGACGTCACCGGGCTGGTCGATACGATATTTGAACAGTGGAAAAATGGTGATTATCAGTCGATGTATCAACAGGCTGACTTTGAGGATTATCCAGCAGTGGAACAGGCGCTGCTGATCAACCGAAACCGGAACTGGGTGAATATCATGATGCAGTTTCCGGTTTCAGAAACTGCCTGTGCGGCAGTGGGTGCCTTACACATGGCTGGCGAAAACGGGCTGATTCAACAGTTTGAGTCACGCGGCTACAAGGTGTCTATGGTGCGCTGAGAGCCACTTTCAATCAGTTTTCTTGATGTATAAGTGTTGTCAGGTCATTTGATTGTATACTATTGAAATTGATTATATACAGTAGATTGGTATTGGATTAGACTCGCGTGGAATTTTGCTTCAGATTGATTGTGCGTTCCAGATTGTGCCTAATCTTAAAAAGATCGCTCGATACAAAGAAGGTCATTGGCTGCTGCTGACAGGTGGCCTGTTGTTGCTTATCGGTTTTGTTTCGATTCCTACCATAATGCTGTGGCCTGCTGCTCTGCTTTCAGGAGGTATCTGTTTTCTATGGTTGTGGTTTCAGTGCCAGAATCAGCCCCCTTATTCCGCGCCTGCTGATGAATCCACGCCACAAAGCATGCGAGACTACTTCCATATGGTCGATAAGAGCGCTATCGGCCTCGCCCATGTCGCCCCGAATGGGTTCTTTCTGACCGCCAATCCCTATTTTCAAACGCTTTCTGGTTATACCGAAGATGAACTGACTCAGCGAACCATTCAATCCCTGTTCAATAAAAATGATCCTGATTCCTGCTGTTCCGATTTGGTTGGCTCCGATTTGGTTGAGCAATTGGGGGGGCCAGGCATGCCCTCCTTTGCCTCTCGCCGCTTGCAGCATAAATCCGGTCAAGAGGTCTGGGTCAAGATCACCTACTCGCAGGTGTATCACACACCGACCCAAGAAGAGTGCTTGATTCTGACCATTCAGGATATCAGTGACCTGAAGCATACTGAAACTCTGTTGACACAGAGTGAGCAGCGTTTCCGCATTATTGTTGAGTCGATGTCCGAAGAAATAAGCGTCTGGATGGCAACACCAGAGTTCGGTGAAATTCTTTATGTGAATGAGGGTTATGAACGACTGTGGGGCAACAGTCGACAGAGTCTGAATGAAAATCCGTTAAGTTTTGCTGAGCTTATCCATCCTGATGATCGTGATCGTGTCTTGGAGATAATGACCACGCATGAACATGGGCAATGGAATCTTGATTACCGGATCATCCGTAATGATGGGCAATTACGCTATGTGCATGATGTTGGTACCGGTATCTACGAAGAGGGTCGATTGCTTTATATGGTCGGTACTGCGGTGGATCGAACCAGTCTGATAGAGCGTCAGAATATGCTGGGTAACTCTTTGCAGAGATTGAAGGAGGCTTATGCTCATCTGGAGGATTCCTCCCGACGCGATGGTCTGACAGGCATTCTGAATCGTAGTGCGATTCTGAGTTGCCTGGAACGTGCGCGTGAAAGCTTCCGACGATACGGTATCCCGGCGACATTGGTATTTATAGATCTGAACCGGTTCAAACAGGTCAATGACAGTCATGGCCATGTCGTTGGTGATCAGACACTGGTTGCCGTGGTAAATCACCTTAAGCGGAATATCCGTCAGACTGACGATATCTCACGCTATGGTGGCGATGAATTTGTTGTCTTGCTTAATAATTCGAACGAAAGCCAGGCGGAAGAATTTTGTCATCGGGTTGGTCAGGAGGTTTCTTTGTCACTGCCCGGTCAGCGGGTCATTCGCGCCAGTATGAGTTTTGGTATCAGCGAATTGAGACCAAACATTCGTGACTCGGAACATTGGATCGACGAAGCAGATTCGTTGATGTACGGTGACAAAGCGCAGATTCAATAAATACCGGATGTAAATCATTGATTGCTCTTTGCTATCATCTCCTCCAACTCTACATCCTTATGGTGCCATAACTCTGTTACCCAAGCCTGAAAGTTTGTTTTGTCGTTAGGATTATTGGTGTAGTCCATTTTTAAAAAGCGTTCCGGTACATTCAGCTTGCGGAATTTAATGCCTGAATCCGTGACTCCAAAGTGGATGCAGGGTGTAAGAGCTTGATTTCTATTTGTTTTTCAAAAATTGCAGGTGCACCCATAGGTTCACCCCAATTTCCATATTTATCTATATCGCGATGTCGGAACAAACCTCTCCCTTGAGCTACTTTAAAGTTTTGACGAGCCCACCAGTAAGATATCTTTTCTTCTAGCTCAATGCCCTCACCTGCGAAGTCTCTAACAACTTCAGAGTAAAAATTCTTCTTGAATATGCACGGATTATTTGTCCAATTTCCGTACCTGGAACTACAAACAAAAAAATCCTCTAAGCGATTTATTTTATCAGGCCATAATTCACTCGGATTTTTGGTCCAATGTACACTGTCAAGTAAGTGGGGATGCGTTAGTTTTATCCATGGATCAAAGAAGTCTAGTTCTTTCCCTCGATATCTTATTACCGAATAATGTGGGAATCCGAATTTTTTCCTGTGGCGAAGTCTAATGCAATCTACATTGTGTTCTTCAATCAGATTAATTGCTTCTTGGAGGTGCCTTTTTGTAGATTCAGCATTTTCAACTAACTCCCAATCGTGTTCCAAGAGAATAATATACGGATGTTGAGCTACAGATGCTAACTCAAGAAATGCCTTGCCGATACCTATATTATTTTTCGTAGTAATGGTCTTTAACGAATAATTGTTGACAGCTTCAATATCTTCATTAGATGCCTCTTGCAAAAAAATTATAGATTCAGAAACTATGTCAAAGAGCCTATTTTTAGAATAGCTATTCAATGTATTACTAATTGATTGCTTACTCTTCCAAGACAGTATTCCTATTGTAATTGGAAGTTTACCTGAGCGATTGTCCAATGTTGAAGATTTCATCTGCATACCCTGCTGCCATTTCCTCTTTTGCATAATTATTAACTCTAGCCTGAATCCGTGACTACATAGCTTCAATAACGGTTAATCCAGAAGGTTCTACATATTGTGTCATATATAAATTCTTTTGCCACTGAAATATGTTTGATGTTATCGAAGGTCACTATATCCTGAATCCGTGACTCCTTCAGTGGATGCAGGGTGTAAGAGCTTGATTTCTATTTGTTTTTCAAAAATTGCAGGTGCACCCATAGGTTCACCCCAA
>JARRJP010000097.1:20015-30053 GCA_037389025.1 Reinekea sp.
AAACACTTCAATTGGTTGTAGGTGTGAGTAAAACCGCTAATGAGTTTTTGCGCCAACATGAGCAAACCCGTGGCCGTTTTGAACGAGTGTCACGAGTGCTGGAAGGGATTGAATCTCCGGCCGGGTTGGAGCTTTTAGCTACGGTTCATTGGGTTAAGGAACATGCAGTAACAACAGAAAAGATTATTCAGGCGGTTCATCGTAGGAATCAGCGCAAATTACATTTCACGTAGCGCCTAATTGAACTTGCCGTAAAAACCTTGCAGAAACAGGACTGGATCGCAGCCTGAATAAATTTCTTGACCTCTCAAAGGTAAAAAAAGTGAACCCACAGAAGTATTTACGCCGACTGGACACTCCAATCCATTTAAAATACGGTATGGATTTCAAGGTGCCCGAATTCTACCGATGGTTGCCGAATGTATTTTTTACCCAGCTTCACCCAACCCCGCAATACCCGCCTCACAAACCATCTTAACTACCTCACTCAGTCGATTCACCTCACCTGATAGCCAATAAATCTCTTCTTCAGTAATTTCAAAATGTTCCGAGTAACGCGCATCCACATAAGCCCGTTTCAAGCGCGCAAAGCTGCGCCGCTGAAAGCGATCCTGCCCTGCAAAAATATCAAGAAACGGGGAGTCCGGTGAGGTGCGGTCAATCAACAGATGACGCAGCATTTTCAGGTTATGGCTGTGTGGCCGGTAATTGGAAAGCACGAGCAAGGCGCAGGTTAAATATCGTTCGGTGGCTTGGTGGAGTAAAAACGATGCACTTTTAAGCTGTTTCTTTTTAATGCCGACTTCAAAATATCCGACAAACTCTTCGGCACTGGCAAACCACTGAGCATAATGCTTCTTAGCAATCGGTAACCATTCCGCCTTAGTCAGATTCTTTGCCTGCGGCATCCCTTTCGGGTTCCGGCTGTACAAATAAATGCCCTGCTCACGAATATCACTGAAAAAGTATTGCCCTTCGCCGAGCCACTGCGAAATATCTTCATGGGAATGCACAATCAGGTTAATGGGTGCGCGTGTCAGTCGATCCAGCTTTTCTTCCAACTGATGCCAGAACCTCAGGTCTTCTTCAAGCTTGCGGCCATGCACGGCAACGAGAATATCGTAATCGCTGAGATAGCCGTTCACCGGATTTTCCACATAGGTGCCACGCGCGTAGCTGCCAAACAGTACCAGCCAGACGAGGTAACACTCGTTCTGCTTGAGTTCAGCGCGTTGCTCAACCTCGTTGAGTATCAGCCGTCTGATCTCGCCAATGGTGCGTTGCTTGCCTTCGGGTAGGTGGCTGAGGTCGGTGTTGATCATGATTTGGGCATGTTGTTGGGGTTGTGATATGACTTTACCAGAATGACGCCAGAGTGGGCAGTTTGTGCAAGGTGTTTGTCTTTTCTAAGCTCGCCGCCGCCCCAGAACCTGTGTCAGAATAACGACTTTCCTAATATTTAATACAAACCCACGGAGAGTCCATGCATTTTTTTCGTCGTATATTGATTTCACTGGCGCTGATGATACCCGCGCTGACCCTGGCCGAAACCTTTGTCTTCACTGCCATTCCCGATGCAGACGAAACCCGTCTACAACAGCGCTTCGGCAAGGTGGCTGACTACCTGTCGGAGGAACTGGGCGTTGATGTGAAGTATATTCCGGTGAAGTCCTATGCGGCGGCGGTGACGGCGTTCCGTAATAACCAGGTGCAACTGGCTTGGTTTGGCGGGCTGAGTGGTGTGCAGGCGCGTCGTCTGGCGCCAGGGTCGCAGGCGTTGGCACAGGGCGTTGAGGATCAGGCTTTTGTTACCTATTTCATTGCCAATACCCGTACCGGTCTGGAAAAGTCTGATGAGCTGACTGATGCCATTCAACAGCATACCTTTACCTTTGGCTCGAAAGGCTCTACGTCGGGCCGCTTGATGCCGGAGTTTTTCTTGCGTCAGCAATTCGGTAAAGCGCCGGATGATATTTTCGCTCGCGTGGGATTTTCTGGCGACCACAGCCGCACCATTGCCGAGGTGCAAAGCGGTGCTTATGACCTTGGCGCGGTGAATTATGCCGTCTGGGAAAGTGAGCTGGCGCAGGGCAAGATTGACCTTACCAAGGTGCGTGTGATCTGGGCGACGCCAAGTTACCCGGATTATCAGTGGACCATTCGCGGCGATGCCGATCAACGCTTCGGTAAAGACTTCACCGCCAAGGTGCGTCAGGCATTGCTGAATATGACCGATAAAGACCTGCTTGAAAGCTTCCCTCGTTCCGGTTTTATTCCGGCCAGTAACGATGACTATGCGCCAATTGAGAAAACCGCGCAGTCGATCGGCCTGCTGGACTGATTCTTGAACCCGTTGTTTTCGCTACAGAACCAGGGCATGTCCATCGATGGCCAGCCGATACTGCGTGATATCAGTGTCACGATAAAACGCGGTGAAAAGGTGGCGCTGTTGGGGGCGTCCGGCGCGGGTAAAACCAGTCTGTTGCGGTTGTTGTATCCGCAACAGGCGGAGCACGCTGCACTTTTGCCGCAACATGGTGGGCTGGTGGAGTTACTGTCGGTTTACCAGAATATTTTTATGGGCGCGCTGGATCGGGTTGCAACGCCAGCCGCGCTGTGGAATCTGGTGCGGCCATTGCCTGAGCATCGTCGGGCAGTGCAGCAACTCTGTGTCGAGCTTGGGCTTGAGGAAAAACTCTGGCACTCGCTCGATCAACTCTCTGGTGGGCAACGCCAGCGAGTCACCTTGGGCCGGGCGCTGTACCGATGCAAGGATATTTTTCTGGGCGATGAACCGGTTTCTGCGGTCGATCCATTACAGGCACAATTGCTGCTGGAACGGGTACTGGAGCAGCACCCGACTGCGGTGGTCAGCCTGCATAACCGGCATCTGGCATTGACCTATTTCAACCGCATTGTGGTGATGAGTAATGGCCGCATTGTCGCTGACCAACCCGCCCACTCGCTGACTCAGACAGACCTCGACCGGTTTTATCAGGAAGCCAGCCAAGAGGCCGATACGGCCACAAGCCTATGATCCGCACGCCCATTTCCACTGTTTCCACGGCGAGAGCCCTGAACCGATCCTGGCTGTTATTGCTGGCGCTGGCTGGCATCGCATTAATCTGGGCGGACATCCATATCTATCAGGTTGATCCGTGGGCGGAGCTTGGTCGTATGCTCGGCGGTTTACTGTTACCGCACTGGGAGGATGTGACAACCTTGTGGCAGGCCGTCGGCTATACACTGTCATTCGCATTGTTGGCTATCGCCCTATCTGCCCCGCTGGGTCTGCTGCTGGCGATGATGTTTCGGTTTCGTTTGGTGCGCCATGTTTGTGCGGCGGTTCGTTCGGTGCATGAACTTTTCTGGGGGCTGATCCTGATGCAGGTCTACGGCCTCAGTGCCACCACTGGCCTGCTGGCGATTGCGGTGCCCTTTACCGGTGTTTTCGCCAAAGTATTTGCAGAGATTTTTGCACAACAGTCTACCGATCCGGCGACAACATTGGGCGTAAAGGTTAACGGTCTAAAACGCTATGCCTACTCGTTGATTCCGCAAAGCTGGCCAGCACTCACCAGTTACATTCGCTATCGTTTTGAATGTGCGTTGCGCTCCAGCGCAATACTCGGTTTTATCGGTTTACCGACGCTGGGGTTTCATCTGGAGACGATGTTTAAGCAAGGCCACTACGCCCAGGCCGGGGCGCTGTTGTGGGTGTTCTTTGTGCTGATTGCGACGCTCAAATACTGGCTGCGGCCAAAGCTGCTGCCGCTGTATCTGATCGCCGCGATTTTTTTGCTGCCAGACACCATCGGCTTCAGTAATAGCGGTTATTTCTGGCAGTTTATCAGTCACGATATCTGGCCGAAGGCGTTGCGTGAGGGCAACTGGCTATCAGCCTGGCATTGGTATGCTGATTTGTTTCACGGGCAGATCTGGCAGGGTGTGGTGCAAACCCTGATGCTGACGCAGATTGCTCTGATGCTGACACTTGCATTGGTGCTGCTGCTGTACCCGCTCGCCAGTCGGCGCTTGTCTGGCCCCTGGCTGAGCCGGGCAGGAAAATGTCTGCTGCTGGTGTTTCGTTCAACACCTGAAATGATGCTGGCGTTTATCTTCCTGTTGCAGTTCGGGCCTTCCGGGTTACCGGCGATTATTGCGTTGGCGTTGCATAACGGCAGCCTGATTGCCTTTCTGACCGGACGTGCCAGCGATGCCGAACCCGAGCATCTGCATCAGCGCCCGGATGATCCGACCGGGCTGCTTTATTACGCCTACATCGAAACACCAAGGCGTTTCCCGGCGCTGTTGGCGTTACTGTTTTACCGTTGGGAATTGATCCTGCGCGAAAGCGCAATTATGGGGATTCTTGGCATAACTACACTGGGTTTTTATATCGACTCAGCGTTTGAAGAATTTCGTTTTGACCGGGCTTTTGTCTTGATTGTGGTGACAGCGGCTTTGAATATTGCCGTGGACGGTTTGTCGCGCTGGTTGCGCAGGCGGTAGCGAGGTAATGTAAAACGCGCACGCTTCACATTTCAGGCTTTACCTGTAACGTTAGTCGCTTTTTACGATTCTGTTGCAATGCCCGAAACCGAATCCATGCCATCATCCGAACACCTCTTAACTAGTGTCGTTCACAGAGGAAATGATGGATTGAACTCCAAACATCAAACCTACGCTGCCCGGTATCTCCATTTTCAACGGTGCCGCCATCCCAGCCGGTGCGGCCAGTCTCCTTTTACTGTGCGTCTGCGAGAGGGATCTCGCAGTCGAGTGATATAGGGACATACTTGAACGGCACAGTAAAGGGAGACTGGTTGAGTCGGCGACCCGAAGCCTCCTTTGCAGGCTGATTACCAATCTGGTTCCGGTAACCCTGGCATACGAAGCTGAATCCGTGACTCCTTCAGTGGATGCAGGTTTTATTGAAACCAGCTTCGAATCGCACTGAAATTTTCGTCCGTTATGTAACGCTTCGGCGACCAGCCAAGACGCACAATAACCAGATCATCATCCGGCATGACCAGAACACGTTGATCCCGACTACCTAACGCCGCATAAGTATTATCCGGTAACTCAGGCCAACGTTTTACGTTATCGCCGTCGTTTAGCCACCACAGATAACCAAAGTTTTTCTCATTATTTGATGCATTGGGCGTCAATGCACGCTGGATATAATCTTCAGATACCAATCGATGATCGTTTATTTCACCACCATTTAGCATGAGCTGCCCGATTTTCGCCCAGTCACGCGCGGTTGCGTAGAGGTACGAACTGCCCATAAAAAAACCGTCAGGATCAGTTTCAAAATAAATACTGGTCATCCCCAGTGGACGGAAAAATCCATTTACGATGGCGTCCACATCCGATTGAACTCCACCCTCGATACGTTGCTGTACCAGATATGTAACCAGATTTGCCGTACCAGAGGAATATTCATGGTGCTCACCAGCCGGATAAACCGCTTTACGATGCAGCATAACATCTGCCACGTTTGCGGATTGAAATAACATTTTCGTTGCGACCTGGCCCGGGTCATACTTTTCTTCATAATCCAGTCCATCGTTTAATTGCAACATATCTTCAACACGGATATTCGCACGCTCATCGTTCTGCCATGCAGGGAATAGGTGATCTTCGTCAACATCGATTATACCCTGCATTTCCAGATGCCCAAGCAGTAAGGAGGTGACGCTTTTACTCATCGACCAGCCCAATAGCGGAGTATCAGACGTAATTCCATTGGCATAGGATTCAGCTACCACATTACCGTTGTGAACGACCAATAAAGCTCGGGTATCATGACCATCTGCATTATCTGCAGCCAACATGGCATCCAGCTTTTTTTGAATATCCGGTTGGATAGTTAATACGCTGTTTCCCTTCGGCCAGGCTGCGCTGGCAGGTTGCATAAGCGGCCATTGAATCGTTGCCCGAGTATTATGGCCAAAGTACTCAAGCGCACAGCCAATACCAGGATAAAACTGCGCACGGCGAGTCTTCCCAAGAAAAGAACTGCTGGCGTATTGACCAGCATCGTTATAACGGTAATCAAGAAAAGTCAGAATAGGTGAGTAGACTTCTATATCTTTGGCAATTTTGTCCGGCTCATAACCAGTGATATAACGCATAGAACAGGCAAGCTTGGCGCCAATGCCAGTTGCCACCGATGGCGCATTATAAAGATAAACCGGTGAAAAACCTGCAACGGCATAAGCAAGAATCAGCAATAGCGCAACAAGACCAAAGACAGTAGAGATTACAACCAGCAGGATTTTTTTCATAAACGTCTGACTTTTTTGATTATCCCTGACGCTAGCGGTAAATCAATTATTTTTCAAGAGCCGGAAATACAGCGTCGAGCCATAACTCTAGTGTAGTGTCTCAAATAAAACGCATATTAAGATGATCTGCCGGTTTAAAGTTGCGGCATAGGTATTATTCGAAAAAACGGCGTCCCACTCTGCGAGAAGCCCTCCAGAAGTCCACCACTTCGTTCCAGCCCTTGACAAGGGAGGGGCCATTGCCTTCGAGCTGCGCTCGCGGTGAACATTTGGAAGGGCTTTCTTACTACAGGTTTTATTCAACCTGAATCCGTGACTCCTTCAGTGGAGGCAGGGTGTAAGAGCTTGATTTCTATTTGTTTTTCAAAAATTGCAGGTGCACCCATAGGTTCACCCCAATTCTATAGGTTTCTATAGGTTTTTGTGCCAGTCGATAAAAACGCTTCTGCGTCCGACACCGGTCGGGTGAAAGTTTGACCGAGTTGGCATATTTCACCGAACAAGGATTCCATTTTGAACAAAAGTAATCTGTTGCCTTAACAAAACCGGATTGGCTTCAAATTATTATCGAAGCTTTTATGCCTTAATGTTACAAATATGAGAATGCTGGAAAATAATATGAAGGTCATCAACAAGAAAAAACTGATCATTGCAATATCGCTCGCCTCCAGTGCTTTGCTGATAAATGAAGCCGTTAATGCGGCAACAATCGATATTAATTATGCCATTTCGCCACAACAACAAAACCATGAAATCAGCCCTTTAATTTATGGCATCAACCAAAGAATGCCAATGCTCGGTAATGAAAACTTCAGTTTTTATCGCTTCGGCGGCAACCGTACAACAGCCTACAACTGGGAGAATAACTGGTCATCGGCCGGTGCGGATTGGATGCATTTCAATGACGATTACCTGATTCTGGACGGTTCTGACCAGACTCAACCTGCGGTTTCTTACACCACCTTTCTCGATCAGGAAGTCAAAAATAACGCCAAATCCCTATTGACGTTACAGATGGCAGGTTACGTTGCTGCCGATGGCGATGGTGCAGTCAGTGAAGCAGAAGCACCACCATCTTCACGCTGGATTCCGGTTTATCCCCGCAAAAATGCCCCTTTTGCTGATACACCGGACCTGAATGACAATGCAGTTTATACCGATGAACTGGTCAACTACATGGTGCAACGTTATGGCCGCGCTGATCAGGGTGGCGTCTGGGCCTGGTCACTGGATAACGAGCCTGCATTGTGGAATACCTCTCATTCACGTATGCGAAACGGCACTGCCGTAGGTATTAAAGAATTGGTGGAACTGGGTATTGCCACCGCATCCGCAGCCAAAGATGTCGATAGCAGTGCAAAAATTTTCGGGCCGGCTCTGTTTGGCATGGCGGCCTACGTGAATCTGAATCAGAAAGATGACTGGAATAGTAACTACGCCAGCATCTACAAATGGTATGTCGATTACTACCTGGACAAAATGCGCGAGGCATCCGATACCAAAGGAATGCGCTTACTGGATGTCATGGATTTCCACTACTATTCCGAAGCAACTGGTGATCACAGGGTTACCCAGGCAAACAGTGACACTCGTAAAGACCAGGAAGCCCGCCTGCAGGCACCACGCACCTTGTGGGATGCCGGTTATGTCGAAAACAGTTGGATTGGCACATGGATGACGGATTACCTGCCGGTCATTCCAAGTATTCAAAACTCCATCAATACCTACTATCCAGGAACCGAGATGGCATTTACTGAATACAACTTCGGTGGCGGTAATGATATCAGCGGTGGGGTCACTCAGGTCGATGTGCTGGGGGTTTTCGGTAAGCTGGATGTTTTTGCTGCAAACTACTGGCTGGAACACAGCGATGAAGACAAGTACATCAGCTCCGCTTTCCGTCTGTTCCGTAATTATGATGGAGCCAATTCAACTTTTGGTGATATCAGCGTTGACGCTCAAATGAGTGATAAGGAAAACAGCTCCATATACGCAGCAACCGATTCAGCAAGCGGCGATCTGCATGTCATAGTGCTAAACAAAAGCCTGGATGATGATCTGCACGGAACCTTCCAGATCGTGGGTGACCAGCAGTACGATCAGGCAAAAGTTTACGCGCTAAGCGCAAACTCAACCGAGATCCAATATAAGGGCGACATTAACGTCAGCAATAACAGCTTCGACTACTCGCTGCCGCAGGTATCTGCATACCACCTTGTTTTAAAACCTGGAACAGATAACGGTTCCTCAGACTCTCAGACACCACCGGATAACGGAGGCGAGTCAGACAACGATAGTGGTGACAATGGAGGTAGTACCGATAACGGCAACACTGATAATGGCGATAGCGGTGGTTCAGATACCGGAGACAACGGCACTGACAACGACAATTCCAGCGGTTCAGATAACTCCAGTGATAACAACACCGATAACGGTAATACTGGAAATGACTCCAGTGACGAAGATCAGAATAATAATGATTCGTCAGGCCAGCAAAACGGAGACAGTCAGGAGGATGGAAGTACGACGACAACTTCACCCGAAACACCCAAACGTTCGGTATCTGTTGGTACAGTAAATCCGCTGATGTTGTTGGGTTTATCATTTTTGTTTATCGCTCGCCGTCGCCGTTAATCACACGACAGAATGAAAAAAATAAACTTCAGACCCGGCCTTAAGGCCGGGTCTGTTGTGGACAGTCACTCATTTAGCTCGGAAGCTTCACCATAGGTCGAGAACTGTGGGAAATTGGGAATTAATTCAAACAGGCACTTCTAAAAGAAAATAAAAACTATTTAAATTCTGCATGTTTGTCGAAACGGATTTTCCAGTAATCCGCGTTTTTGTCTGAATTTTGTTCAAAAAGCACAAAAATATAGAATTCCAGACAAGTAAAAACCAGCCCTTTCAAGGTGATTATTTAACCGATTTCAAAAGCCTTACCGCTGAGTCAAACAACACCTGAATCCGTGACTCCATAGCGGCGCAGTGCGCAAGCCATTGATTCCTCTTTGCTTCCCAAAAATTTCAATGAACCTATGGGTGCACCTACAATTTTGATGGCAAGGACTATCGCAAAGTCAATTACGTTGGCGCGGGTTATGGTGACTGGGTGTGTCTGGTGACTCAGGGTTGGTTGAATCGGTATAACGGTAAGTCATCGAATGGTGGTTCAGGCAGCGACTCGGCCAACGCCGATGACCGCCTGGCCTACCGCAATGACCCGGACTACCAGACGCCGATGCCTATTGATCCGACCACGGTCATTGACACCGCCCGAACCGATCACCAAATCGCCTTGACCCTGACTAATCCCGACGGTGAGCCGATGCCGGACGCGCTGTACACCGTGGCGATTAACGGTCAGACCCTGAGTGGCCGGTTTAATGATCAGGGCGAGGCCGTGGTCGAGTTCCTGCCCGAAGGCGAGGCGGTAATCACCATTGAACCCAATAAAAAGAACCTGAACGTCCTCCACCAGCGCATTCAGCAACAGTTTGATGGCCTGCTCAGCGAAGCCCGGGAGCGTCAGCGTGTGCTCGACGAGCTGTTGTTCGAAGACGGCTTTACCAAGGGCACCCTGATCATTGGCTGTCTCTGGGCCAAGGCGGTCTGGGATCGAGGCGTTGACCTCAGCAAGTCCACGGTCGAGATGATCAAAGGCACGCCCGATGCCCTCAGCGCCGCCAAATCCGCTTTGTATGACGCCATGCAGGATGCCGATCAGGACGGCGTACTCGATGGC
>JARRJP010000098.1:0-10620 GCA_037389025.1 Reinekea sp.
TCGAAGTGAGATGGTTGTCCTTCAACTCGCTACGCTCCCTCAGGATGAACGGTTTTTAAGGAATTTAACGCATAATTTGAACACCGAAACTTGAGTAATAAGTTGCAGGGACAATAATGATGTATTCGAGGTGCTTGAATTTTGCACAGTCATCATTCCATATGGTTTTCAAAGCATTCAGATCATGTTGAGTTACTTTTTCAATGTGAGTAATGCAGAGCGACATTCTATTGAGCGAGTTTATTGGATCGTCATTCAAATAATTTCTAATCATTTTGAACCTTAATCTGAAACAGGTGTGATAAATAAGTTGAGTTCGTCTGTTAAGCAGGCGCTTTGCCCGGAAAAATTACCAAAGCGCTCGGGAATCTGTTGTCACCCACGCATGTAGGACACTTTAGTTTGGCGATGCCGAAGGCTATTTCCTGAATCCGTGACTTCGAAGTGGATGCAGTGCGCAAGCCATTGATTCCTCTTTGCTTCCCAAAAATCGGGGTGAACCTATGGGTGCACCTGTGATTTTTGAAAAACAAATAGAAACCAAGCTCCTACACTCTGCATCCACTGAAGAAATCACGGATTCAGGCTTAAATCATGGAACCACTAGCCCGGAAATTTCACTATAGATTGAGAATCTGTAGAGAATTGTCCTGGGACTTCGATCTTTGGTAAAACTTCTGGGCTGCTGGTTATTTATTGCGAGAACTCATTGTATCGGTAGAGTAGTGCCGACCTTTGGTAAATCGCCAGTCAATGATCTGATTTTCAGCCTCTTTTTTTCTCTGTCTCCTCCAAACTTGACCTGAATCCGTGACGCCATAGCGGCGCAGTGTGCAAGCCATTGATTCCTATTTGCTTCCCGAAAATTTCAATGAACCTATGAGTGCACCTGCAATTTTTGGAAGCCAAATAGAAATCAAGCTCTTACACTCTGGAGTCACGAATTCAGGTAAAAGCTATTTGATCAGCCAATCTTGCTTATTTTAAAAGGCCTTTGTTCTTCTGTTGGATGGCCACAGTCATTTTAGTGGTGGTGTAGTAATACTTGAAGAATCACACAATAAACTTCCCCATATTACCTCCTGTATATATCTGTTGTTGCTAGATATACTGAAAATATGATGTTTTTCCGCCTCAAAACAAGAACCGCCTACCGCTTTTTAAATCTGAATCCGTGACGCCATTGCGGCGTAGTGCGCAAGCCATTGCATCCTCTTTGCTTGTCAAAAACGGGATGGAACCTATAGGTGTCCTTGCGGTTTTTGAAAAACAAATAGAAGCCACGCATTTACCTCCGATATCCACACTGAAGTCGCGGATTCAGGTTGAAATAACCGGAGAGGGTATCTTCAGATTTCGATTTTTGGGTTTACTGACAACCGATATGATTGAAATTCATACCAATACTGGGTGATTTTGTTGCAGACCGATGCACTCCCACCTTGCAAACCCTGTTCATGGCATCCTAGTGTCGTGTCCCAAATAAAACGCCTATTAAGATGACCCGCCGGTTTAACGTTGCGGCATAGGTACTATTCGGAAAAAAACGGTGGCCCACTTTTCGAGAAGCCCTCCAGAAGTTCACCGTTTTGTTCCAGCTCTTGACAAGGGGAGGGCCATTGCCTTCGAGCTGCGCCTCGCGGTGAACATCTGGAGGTGCTTTCTTAATGCAGGTTTTATTCAACCTGAATCCGTGACTCCATAGCGGCGCAGTGCGCAAGCCATTGATTCCTCTTTGCTTCCCAAAAATTGGGGTGAACCTATGGGTGCACCTGCAAGTTCAAGACACTACACTGGTTTATGAAGCAGGTTCAAACAAAACCAATCAACCGGTAGTGTGGTTGTACAAAGTAATCACTTCGAAGCGTCAGTTAACATGAATGGGAAGCAAAGAGGAAGCAATGGCTTGCACATTACGCCGCGATGGTGTTACGGATTTTGGTCATAGTTTCATCCTGCGGGACCCATAACTGAACCATCGGTTAAATAATTAGTGTAGTGTCTCAAATAAAACGCCTATTAAGATGACCCGCCGGTTAAAAGTGGCGGCATAGGTATTATTTGGAAAAACGGCGGCGGCTCTTCGAGAATCCCTCCAGAAGTCCGCCGCTTCGTTCCAGCTCTTGCCGAGGGAGGGGCCGTTGCCTTCGAACTGTGCCTCGGGGTGAACATCTGGAGGTGCTTTTTCTTAATAGCAGGTTTTATTCAAGACACTACACTAGGTTGTGTTGGCTGTTCAGGGGCTGAAATCATACAAGAGTGAGCTAAATATGTGCTTTATTTTTGATGATGCACCCTATAGCCACTTAGGTATTTTGTCACTTAGGGATTTTTCACAACATTATCCATCATGAATGATCATAAAAAAAGATAAGCAACATTGCTAAAGCAAACGATGAGGTAGTCTTTTTTTGGGGGGATGTAATCCTTTTGAGCAGTTTATCCTGGTGTGTGAACTTCATTTCGATTGGATGAGTGTCTTGTGTCTGCTCAAAGAGTGACACAGGTGACTTATCAACGGGTTTATCTGAAACGAGCATTTTTCAGCCTTTGGCAATTGAGTCATCAGAAGCTATGACTGCTTCGAAATAGGGTTGGCAACGCTGGTCGAGATGATGACTTGTCAATGGGAAATGTATCGAGAATTTGATGACCAATCCTGTATACCATGCTTTTACCTTTGTCTTTAGAAAACTTACCTCGATAAAGTGAAATTGTCCGGATGATATGTTTCTGGTGTCGCTGTGTTCATCCTTCTCTGTGTTTTAAATTCAGGACTTCAGATCGGCTCTGTTTTTTATAAAAGTTCAATTGATTTTGCCATAGGAGATTTGAGGAAAGCGTTCCGTTTTTGTCTCTGATTAGCCATAAACTCTTTAAAAGTTTCTCTTTTCTTAAAGAAAGCAGCTCAAAAACGAACTTTTTTTAAAAAAAGTCCAAAATTAAACCTATTTAGTTTGCAATTTATTCTCAGACAGCTAAATTAGCCTTTTGATAACAGTTTAATCAAGCTTTTGTAATTAAGTGCGTGAATACGAGGGGAAAATTATGGCAGTAGCCAAGAAAAAAACAGCCGCTAAGCGTGGCCCAAAACCAAAAACAGCCGAAAAGAAAACTCCGGCTAAACGTGGTCCAAAACCAAAAACAGCCGCTGCAAAAACAGCCGATAAGAAAACTCCGGCTAAACGTGGTCCAAAACCTGGAAGTAAAAGAACAGTTGTTAAAAGTGCTGTTGTAGTGGAAGAAAACAAGGTAGTAGAAGCAGCCAAGAAAAGTGTTGAGCGTACTGACGCAGCATTGGCGAAGGCTGAAGAAGCACTGACCAAAGCCAATGACAAGAAAGCCGCTGCTGCCAAAAAAGCGCAAGCGACAAAAACGGCGACAGCCAAACGTCAATTGGATACAGCCCGTGCTGCCGTAGAAAAAGCCAGTGCTGCTGTTACTGAAGCCAAAGCTGCTTCCAAAACCGCTAAATTTGAGCTGAAGGTTGCTGAGATTCAGGCATCTGTTGATGCTAATGCCGCTAAGTCTGCTGCGAAAGTGGCTGAGTATGCTGCTTCATTGGAAGCCAAGAAAGCCGCAGATCTGGCAAAAGCATTGGCTGCTTATGAGGCTAAGTGGCTTGTATCCCGTGCAAAATCGGATAAAAAGAAGGTATCTGCCTTCGCCAAGAAAGAAGAAGCCAAGGGTAAGGTTTTTGGGCGTAAAGTTCGTACTAAAATCTCTGCTCTTAAGCAACAGCAGGCGACTAAAGCAAAACCTGCTACCAAGGGCAAGCGTCGTGGACGTAAACCTGCCGCTGCTAAAGCCTCAAGCTAATAGCGGCTCGCAATACAAAAGGCCGGGATTACCCGGCCTGTCTTTTGATCACCTGTTCGTGCCTTGATCATGGCTCGTCCTGCCATAGATCCTAAAACCTTATATTACTTTTCTTTTGATTTCATCGAATTTTCCTGCCTATTCTATTCTGATTAATTATTGGCAAGTGCTTGTACTGCTACCTTTTACTAACGCCTGTGCTACTATTCGTCGCCCATTTTATCCCATTGGTTGATTTTTAGATGAAGCTTCTGTCTATTGATACGACAGCAGAGATCTGTTCCATCGCCTTGCTCTCTGGTGAGCAATGGTTTTGCTTTCACCAAGAGCGTCCGCGTGAACATGCCAAAATCCTGTTACCTGAGATCCAGAAACTGTTGAATCAGGCCCAGATAATGGCGACTGATCTGGATTATATTGTTTTTGGTCGTGGTCCAGGATCGTTTACCGGTATTCGTATTGCTGCCGGTGTTGCTCACGGCCTTGCGTTGTCGGCAAGTTGTTCTCTGCTGCCAATCAGTACTTTGGACTCCCTGGCATACAGTGCCATACAATCTGGTGCAACAGATATCTGGAGTGCAATTGATGCACGCATGTCGGAAATATATTTTGCCGAATACAGAGTAGATGATGAGGGGCTGCCGATTTTGGAAGGTCAAGAGCGGGTGCTGGCCCCTGCTGATATTCAATCTATACCATCTACTGCCACCGTTTTTATTGGTAGTGGCTGGACAACTGATTACGATATGCGTCCTGAGATCGAAACCGCCGTAAAGCGACAGGCAGTCACCCAGCGACTGCCTGATGCAAAACACAGCGCCCTGTTAGCGATAAGGTCGTTGCAGGCGGGTCGAATAAATAGCGTGTCTCCAGAGCAGGCATTACCGGTTTATCTGCGCGATAAAGTCACCTGGGACAACAAACCAAAAGTAGGTTCATAAGAGGATACCATGACTGTATTTCAATGGATTGTTCTGGCAATGGTTCAGGGCATTACTGAGTTTTTACCAATATCCAGTTCCGCACACCTTATCTTACCCTCACAAATCCTTGGTTGGCCTGATCAGGGGTTGGCATTTGATGTTGCTGTGCATGTTGGTTCATTGCTGGCAGTTATTCTTTATTTTCGTAAAACCATTATCGATATTGCTGTGAATTTTATCTTGAGTCTGTTCGGGCGAGCGCATGATAAATCTTTGGCGAGGCAGGGCTGGTTTGTTATCATCGGTACGATTCCTGCGGTCATTGTTGGTTATCTTGCTGAGAGTTTTATAGAAAACAACCTGCGCAGCATTCTGGTGATTGCCTGGACAACAATCATCTTTGGATTGGTGCTTTGGTGGGCTGACTGGCGAGCCAGGCAGACACGTCAGTTGCATCAGTTAACCTGGAAAGATGCCGGACTGATCGGGCTGGCCCAGGCGCTGGCATTAATTCCGGGAACCTCTCGTTCAGGTATTACTATGACTGCAGGCTTGATGTTGGGTATGACGAAAACCGATGCTGCCCGCTTCAGTTTTCTACTTTCAGTACCATTAATCCTGGCCGCAGGACTTTTAAAAACAATTGAATTGGTACAGACACCATCAGCCTTTGATCTTCAGGCAATCTGTTATGGCACTGTGTTGTCATTTATCAGCGCACTTGGCTGTATTATGTTTTTCCTCAAATGGATTGAAAAATCAGGCTTTCTGCCTTTTGTGATTTATCGTCTGATTCTCGGCGTTTTATTGTTTTTTGTGTATTTTTCGTAACTGCCTATGGAGTTATGTGCTTAATTGGCTAAATTTGATACGTCAAATTGAGGTCGCGGGTACTAACTCCATGCAGCTTCCAACATCCATTAGTTCTTTTTCAACGACCAATCCCGTCTATCCCAATCGGCCGTCTCAACCTATCGAAAAAACAGCGGAAGAATCGCCGAAGCGTCAGCAAGTCGAATCACTGTTTCTTGAATCAACTGCTGAGAGTCAACAGTTGGCTCAGGCTCAGGTTGAGCGTCCAGCCGTTGTTGAGCAACCGGCCCGATCGGAGTTATCTGCGCAGGATACGGTAACCAGACAGCAATCTGGTTCTGGAAATCCATCAGTCGATCAATATCAGAGAATTGCTTCACAGGGGGGCAGTAATGCGCCAGCACAGGATCCAAGTTTGTTTCGGGTTGATGTCTACGTTTAGGCGACAACTTGCAATACAATATCGGCGCATAGAGTTTAATCAACGTCAGCAGGATAATGAGCGTCAGACTGTTCTCCCCCGAACCATTAAGCGAAATAAATCGGCAAAAAATTGACTGGCTTTGTCAGCAGTCGGACTTTAGGCTGGCAACTGAACCACCTGCAGCAACCTTCCTGATTGTTGAGGATGGCAGAGTGGGGCTTGCCGATCAGCAGTGGCCGAAAGTTTCACCGGTGTTTGTCGATTTTGTTTCCGGCGTAGCAAATCACCGACGGTTATATGGTGGAGGCAAAGGTCAGGCCGTTACCAAAGCGGTTGGACTGAATAAACGAGCAGAGCTTATGGTGCTTGATGCGACTGCGGGGCTTGGGCGCGATGCTTTTGTTCTGGCAACGCTAGGTGCAACCGTACACCTGCTGGAGCGTAACCCGGTTGTTTATCTGATGCTGGCTGATGGTCTTGAGCGATTAGGCGCTAGTGAAGATCCTGACTTAAAAGAAATTGCTGCACGTATGATTTTGCATCGCGGCAGTCTTTTGGCGTCAGCGTTACCCGTTAATCCTGATGTGGTCTATCTTGATCCCATGTTTCCTGTGCGGGAAAAGTCCGCCAAAATCAAGAAAGACATGGCCATGTTTCATCATTTGGTGGGTCAGGATGTTGATGCCGATGAATTACTGCCGCGTGCACTTGACCTGGCTAAGTATCGAGTTGCAGTCAAACGACCAAAGGGTGCGCCATATTTGAGTCAGTTAGAACCGACGCTAAAGCTGGAAGGTAAAAGTAACCGTTTTGATATATACACAAAAAAGGCGCTGTAAAGCGCCTTTTGGGGTGTCATTAAAACCATGATCATTGGCTTGCGCACTGCGCCGCTATGGAGTCACGGATTCAGGTGACAGAATGCTTGGTTATCTGATAGATGTTGTACCAGATATCATCTGGAATTACCGAAGCTGCCTGATCAATAATAAGTTGAATGCGTTCATCAAATTCCAGCTTGCCCTCCTCATTCAGTGTTAATACCTTGTGTGATTTCAGCGTTTGGATGAAATTTTTAAACAGGGCTTTATCAAAGAATTCTGGTGCGTCCAGACCGCTTAACAGAGCAAGACGTTGTGCCATTTGTTGAGCTTGATTTTCCAGAACAGTCTGGCTGCAGTTTCCTGTACCATGACGAACCAGAACGGACAAGGTAATCAGATATCTCTCCAGGGTTGGCAGCATGATGTTGGCCAGATACTGCAATTGGAAACTCTGATCCTGCGTTTTATCCGGGCCGGACAGATAGCCTTCATTAGTTTCCTGAATCATGTTCTGTTCCAGCAGGCAATTTATGACTGTATTCAACTGGACCTGATCAGCGTCGATAAACAGTTCGCTTTGGACATAAGGAAAAATCATATTGATCAGTTTAGTCAGTTGTTTACGGCTGATGCCGCTGGATCGGGCGATTAAGGCGGCAACCAGGGATGGCATCGCAAACAGATGTTGCACATTATTGCGATAATAGGACATCAGAACCGTATGTTGGCTGCTCAGACCGTACAGGTTTCCCAACTTTTGAGGAATGGTACGTATTTTCCCCATATCCACTGCATACTGTATCCATGATTCGGTGTCACCAGCAGGCAAGGTGATATAGGGGCTGAAGGGAGCTCTAGTCTGCAATGCAATCAGCAGCCGTAGCTGGGCCTTTAACAGAGACGCTTCGATAGCCTGATGAGGTGTTGACAGTAAGACCGTGGCAACCAGATTAATGGGGTTGAGGGCTGCGGCGGAGTTGATCTGCGAGACAATTTTAACCGACAGCTGATCAACAAAATTAAACATCCACGCCGGGCGGTCATCTGGCTCGTATTGAGTGTCAGTCCAATCAGGTTGAAGCTCATTTAACTGACTGTTGAGATCAATAGCCTGACCGAAATTCAGGTATACATGACCGTAATTTTTTAGCTGTTTGACTGACTTGACCAGGTCAAAAAGGTTTTCTTTTTTCTTTTCTTTGCCACGCAATTCACCCAAATAGCTGCGTGATTCAAAAACTTTTTCATAACCGATATAGACCGGGATAAATACAATCGGGCGGCTATTGTCACGCAGGTGACTGCGTACCGTCATTGCCAGTGTTCCGGTTGCCGGCACTCGCATGCGTCCGGTACGTGAACGGCCACCTTCAACAAAGTATTCAACTGGATAACCGCGTGAGAAAACAGTGTGGATATATTCGTTGAAGACGGCGCTATAGAGTTTGTCGCCGCCAAATTTGCGACGGATAAAAAAGGCTCCACCACGCCTCAGGATGGTACCAACGATCGGCATATTCAGGTTTTCGCCTGCGGCGATATGAGGCACATTCAAGCCATGCCGATGCAGACAATAGCTCAACAGCAGATAGTCGATGTGGCTGCGATGGCAGGGCACATAAACGATTTCGTTATCTTTGGCGAGCTCACGAACCGGTTCAATACCGCTGACAACAACGCCGTTATATATTTTGTTCCATAGCTTGGTGAGAATTATATCGAGGAACTTGACCGTGCCGTAGGATACATCGGCAGAAATTGTCAGTGCATGTTTGCGAGCCAGTGCCTGGCTCTTTTCTATAGTCTGGTTTTTCGATTTGGCGTGCTGGGAAATGGCTGTTACAACGGGATCGGTTTTCAGCAACCGATCAATCATGACTCGCCGATGTGACAGATCAGGTCCGATAACGGCGGTGCGGACATGGCGAAAATGAACTCTTAGTATCCGGGCAACTTTTCGGGTTGTTTTTGGCAGATCCGGGTTTTCATCAATCAATTCTCGCAATGAAAGCGGTGCGTTGATTTCCGCATAGGTATCGCGGCCGTTAAAAATAACCGTCAACAATTTTTTGAAGCGTCCAACAACAGTCCAGTTTGAGCTGAACAGCGCGCTTAACAGACCATTACCACTGGTTGCTGCCCGACCCCAGTACAGGGCAACTGGCACTAGCAGAATATCTTCGTCCGGGTGATCAGCAAGAAAGCGCAGCAAAGTTTCAATTCTGGGGGCAATGCCACCTTTGTTTCGACGAATAACTGAAGGCCGGGCGTGGACAGTGAGCAATGAGGTTTCACTGTTCAGGCCATCAATATCGAGTTTTCGATACAGGCTTTTCAGCCCCAGGCGCTGTACAACCCGATCTGCAACCATGGCATCAGCCTTGGATTGGTGTTCAAGTACATAGACACAGTGCTGTTGATCTTTCAGCCTGGTGATATCTGTATGGTGTGGGTTTTCTGGGACTCTGACCCACCAGAATAGTGCGGTTTGGACGAGTCGGCGAAAACCGGAGCGAATTGATTGCATCGGGAGAAAACTATCCTGATATAAAAAAGAGTTCCATTTTAACTGGTTCGGGGCCTAACTGCGAAGTGTTCAGTTGTTCTTTGTACAGTGTAGTGTCCTAAATAAAACCTATATTAAGATGACCCGCCGGTTTAAAGTTGCGGCATAGGTATTATTCGCAAAAGCGGCGGCCCACTCTTCGAGAAGCCCTCCAGAAGTCCACCGCTTCGTTCCAGCTCTTGACAAGGGAGGGCCATTGCCTTCGAGCTGCGCCTCGCAGTGAACATCTGGAGGGGCTTTCTTAATACAGGTTTTATTCAAGACCTGGCTCGGGAATTGAGCGGTATGGTGAAATTTTGGGGCTAGGCAACCTTTTCTTTCTCTGGCTTGCCTGATGCCGTTCAATAATGTGGTGGTCGGGTATTGACGATTTCCGGCGCCAGCTGTTCTTTCATTTCAATATGCTCATCCGCTAATTTGCGAATCAGTTTTTCCATTTTGGCCAGTGTAATCTGTTGATTGGCGATAATTTCATTGAGTTGTTCAACGGTATCATCCAGATGAGTCAGGCGTGTTTCCAGTTCAATGAGTTGATCTTGATTATTCATATTATGTCAGCATATAGGTTGTGAATTGCAAAGAGTGGCATTGTTTTGGCATTATGCATGATTGATCGTCAATTTTGGCGGCTTTGTCAATGAAATCAGGGAAAAGCAGTCTCAATTTCGTGGAATGGCATGGGGATAATGCCAGATGGGTGTTTTTTGTTCACTCCTTCTTATCAATTAGTCATAGATATTAGATGAGTATTAAGTATGAAGTTAAAAAGTTGGTTAATTCGTTTGGGCGTTGCACTGGTGGTTGCACTGGTTGGGCCGATTATTTTATCAGGTGCTCTGTCTCTGGTGTCAGCATTGGCCGAGCTGTCCGTTGCTGAATTGCTCAGTCTTACAGTAACTCCGGCAAAAATCACGGCTTATACTTTAAGTGTTGTTGTTTTATTGCTTCTGATTGTTTTCTATCAGTTGATTGTCGAGCCGTTACTCGAACGTCATGAAGAGGATGATCGAGAAGAAGGACAGGTAAAATGGTTTAACGTCAGTAAGGGTTTTGGTTTTGTCACTCGTGAAAACGGTGAAGATGTTTTTGTACATTTCCGTTCCATTCGTGGTCGCGGTCATCGTTCTCTGCAGGAAGGTCAGCGGGTCCGTTTTGGTGTTGTCGAAAGTTCCAAAGGTTTACAGGCCGAAGATGTGACAATAGTACGCAAATATTGACCTGTTTGAAGTTAAAAAAAGCAGCGTAAGCTGC
>JARRJP010000099.1:0-9636 GCA_037389025.1 Reinekea sp.
CCTTTGCTTCTAAGGCTTGAGTGTGTTGGCGGGGAAAACCGGCCAACGGTGTTGGCTCAAGTTCAATCTCCGAAGATGGAGAACGGCAGAATCAGGAGTTCGTCATCAAATTGACGATGAATAGGCTAAACTAAGTTATTATTTTGACGCTTTGATGGAGTTCACATTTTAAAGCGATGAAAGAAAATTTTTATATTCAGTCCGATACTCAAAAACAGGACGCAATAGGAAAGCCATGCAACGGCATTGTTTGCCGGGCGATAAGGCATAATCGGTTGGTTTTGGGGGAATTCTGAATCCGTCATTTCCTCTGTGAAATCACGGATCCAGGTAAAAAATTCAGCTTCAATTCTTAGCCGTATGCCGCAAAAGCTGCAACCCCGCCCCCGTATTAGAAATAGGCGCCACATAATTACGATGCAGCTCTTCCACCTCTCCAGTCAAAACACCTCGCATACCCAATAGCATATTAAGCTCAACACCCTGTGCACCCGCCAGTTTCACTAAATCGTAATTGGAATATTTAGTCAGTGCTTCTGGATCATTAACCAGTTTATTCATGCAATCTTCATCAAAGTCTGCGTTGAGAAATCCGGCACGTTCACCATCTAGTTGGTGCGACATGCCACCGGTTCCAAAGACAACCACTTTTTCATCGCCCGGATAGGATTCAACAGCACGACCAATGGCTTGGCCAAGTGCATATACCCGACTGGGTTTCGGCATTGGGTGTCGCTCGCAATTAATACACACCGGAATAATTTTAAGATGCTGATATTTTTGGTCGGGATACATCAGGCGCAGTGGTACGGTGAGTCCGTGATCTACTTTGATGTCCTGACAAACAGTTGGATCAAAATCATTCTCTATTAATGCCTCGATTATATGCCAGGACAACTCAGTTTCTCCGGTCACCGGAGGAATGGTGGCGATGCCCCAACCTTCGTCAGCGTTTTCATATTGCGGTGCGCAGCCGATAGCAAAAGTAGGCTTTTTGTCGAGAAACATTTCCAGGCCGTGATCATTATAAAAAATAATCGCGATATCCGGTTTTTGTTCCAGCAGCCATTCGCGAACTGGAGGATAACCTGCAAAGAAATCTTTCCAGTACGGCGTATCTTCCAGACCTCGTTCCATTGCGTTGCTGATAGCCGGGATATGAGAGGTGGTAATGCCGCCAATAATGTTAGCCATGTTTTTTTCCTCGTCCCTGACTGTCCAGATAAGCCTTAAATTCATCAGTGGTTCGACCGGTTTGTAAACCACCAATATCCTGCACATTCAAACCAAGCACACCGATCAACTTGGCCATGTAATAAATGCTACCGCCCAGTTCGATCATCTTGAGCAGGTCTCTTTGCAGAATAGAGTCGGTCTGTTCCGGGGTAAGTTTGTATTGCTCGCAATAACCGCGCTCATCAGCCTGAAAAGCGTTCCGACCTGCTGCACCATTCAATGAATGAAACAGTTTATTCATGGCGTAACCTTGAGTTGCTTTTTCGCCATTAAAGAAGGTATTTCCTGGAATATCTGGTTTGTATTGCATCGTTAACTCCCCCAGTAAAGACGGTTCGGATTAGCGACCAGCAATGTTTCCTGCAGCTTTGCAGTTGGTGCAATCTCAGGAATAATATCAACCAGATGGCCATCATCCGGCACGTGTGATTTCATATTTGGGTGCGGCCAATCTGTCCCCCACAATACTCGATCCGGAAAGGTTTCCACCAACGTGCGCGCAAAGGGTACAACATCACTGTAATCCGGCGCCTGTAACGTCAACCGCTCTGGGCAACTGACTTTGGTCCAGATATTTTCGTTATCGTGCATAAATTGAATAAAGCGCAGGAACGATTCGTCTTTGACACCTTTCGATACGTCCGGTCGCCCCATGTGATCAACCACAACGGTGCAATCCAGGCTGTTCAAAAATGGAATCAAGTCCTCCAGATCGGGCGCTTCAAAATAGACGACGATATGCCAACCCAGCGGTTTGATTTTTTCGGCAATCGACTGATAAACCTCTTTGGGTGTTGTATCGACCAGGCGCTTGACGAAGTTGAAACGCACCGCACGCACACCAGCGTCATGTAAGGTTTGCAGTTCCTGTTTGCTGATATCCGGACTGACCACAGCGACACCGCGCGCGCTCTCACCAGCCGACTGTAAGGCATCGACCAGGGCGGCGTTGTCCGTGCCGTGGCAGGAGGCCTGCACGATGACATTTTTGTCAAAACCCAAATAGTCGCGCAACTCAAACAGCTTTTCTTTGGGTGCATCACAAGGTGTGTATTTGCGTTTTGGATGGTATGGAAACTCGCTCGCCGGGCCAAAGACATGACAGTGCGCATCAACCGCACCAGCGGGCGGACTGTAACTGGGTTTACTTGGGTTGGGGTGAAACGGTAGGTAATTTTTATCCATATCGCTTGCCTCAGTCAGTTTGCAAATACCTGACCATCAAAAAGTTTTCGGGCTGTTCGTATTGAAGCGGCTTCAATCACCTGACCATTATTTGTAGTCAGTTGAACAGATGTCATTCCAGTGGGATGTTCCAATTCAACGACAACCGATTCTCCGGTCGGCAACGAGGTAAATTCCGCTGCGATGCTTCCGTCAAGCGCTGCCGCCGTTGCCACCGTAACCGCTCCCAGAACACCAATGGAGGCGTGACAGCGATGTGGAATAAATGTGCGAGTAGCAAGATGACCTCCGGCTGTGGCGGGACTAACCAAGGTCATTTTCGGTACGGTTTTCTGCTCAACATTACCCAGATTCATTAACTTACCGGCCTGTAACCGAATGGCTTCCAGTTGCACTTTTAATTGCAGATTATTATCCAGCTCCTCGCGGCTCTCTTGCCCCGTTAAACCAAAGTCGGCTGCCCGCAGAATAACCACCGGCATACCGTTGTCGATCAAGGTAACCTCGGTGTTTTCAATCAGATCTCTGGCATTACCGGTTGGCAACAGCGCGCCGCAGCTAGAGCCAGCGGTATCCTGAAAGGCGATGGCGATAGGGCTGCTCTGCCCTGGCACGCCATCAATGCGGGTGTCACCCTGATAGCTCACTTGACCATGCGGCGTTTGCACTTCGGCCACCGCAATCTGTCCGGTGTTTTCCATAAAAATGGTGATGCAGGTTGTCTGCTGGCCCGCTTCAACAAGGCCTCGTTCAATGGCAAAAGGTCCAACACCAGCCAGAATATTGCCACAGTTTTGCGCGTCTGAAACGAGAGGTTGATCGACAGCAACCTGAAGAAAAAGGTAATCAACATCAACGCCGGTCCGCTGCGACTTTTTGACAACGGCCACTTTCGACGTCAATGGATCCGCCGCCCCCATGCCATCGATCTGACGAGCATCCGGCGATCCCATAATACGCAGTAAGAAGGCATCACGCTCAGCGATGTCGAGTGGTAAGTCCTCAGCCAGGAAATAAGCGCCTTTCGATGTGCCTCCGCGCATCCACATGCAACGCGCCTGATCAAACATACTTCAGACCTTTCTCTTTCAAGCGCGGTCTCATATCGTAAATATCCAGGCCCAGCTCACCGTTAGCCAGTCGAATCCGTTTGGCTTCTTCATTTGCGACTCGTTTACGAGCCAGTTCCAGTACATCACTGGCTTCCTCGCGTCGAACCACGACTGTGCCATCATCGTCGGCAACAATAACATCACCCGGATTAATCAACGCCTCGGCACAAACCAGCGGCGTATTAACCGAGCCCAGGGTTTCTTTAATCGTACCCTGGGCAAAAATATGTTTGGACCAGACCGGAAAATTCATCTCGCGCAGGTCTTTAACATCACGCACACCACCTTCGATAATCAGCCCAACCACACCACGCGCCTGTGCGGAGGTTGCCAACAGGTCACCAAAAAAACCGTGATTGGACGGCGATGATGGCGCAAACACGAGTATGTCACCCTGCTGAGCCTGTTCAATGGCGACATGCATCATCCAGTTATCACCCGCAGCGCCAGAAATGGTCAGTGCATTTCCGGCGACACAGATCCCTTCGATAATTGGCCTCATATAATCGGCCAGCAAACCTTTTCGACCCTGCGCTTCATGGATTGTTGCGACACCACATTCAGCCAGTGCAGAGACAATATCCAATGGTGTGCGCTCAATATTTTGTACAACAATATGGTCGTTCTCCATTTTATTCCTCCAGCGTCAGTCGGCTGAACACTCGTTTCGCATTACCACTAAAAATCAGTTCTTTGTCAGGCTGAGACAAGGTGCTGTTATCGATATAGCGCTTGGTATCATCAAAGTAGTGGCCGGTTTCGGGATCAACACCTCGAACCGCACCGATCATTTCAGAGGCAAACAGGATATTTTTGGCCGGAATCACCTCCAGCAACAGATCAATACCAGGCTGATGATATACACAGGTATCAAAATAAATATTGTTCAACACGCGTTCATCGAGCGTCCCCAAACCCTTGTCCTGTGCCAGTCCCCTGAAGCGCCCCCAATGGTAAGGCACCGCACCACCGCCGTGAGGAATTATAATTTTCAGCGTTGGGAAATCTTTAAAAACCTCGGACATCATCAATTGTTGAAAACCCGTGGTATCGGCACCCAGATAATGCGACCCCGTGGTATGAAAACAATCATTACAGGCGGCACTGACGTGTACCATGGCGGGAATATCGTACTCAACCATCTTCTCGTAAATCGGATAAAACGCACGATCAGCCAACGAGGTATCTTTCCAGAAACCACCGGAAGGATCCGGATTCAAATTAATGCCGATAAACCCCATCTGCTCAACTGTTCGAACTATTTCAGCTACTGACTTGGCAGGATCAACCCCTGGTGACTGAGGTAACTGCGCAACAGGGGCAAAGTTTTTCGGGTACAGATCGCAGACGCGACGAATCAGATCATTTTGATGCTCGGTCCAAAATTGACTGGTGTACTGGTTACCGATGTGATGGCCCATCCAACTGGCGCGCGGCGAAAAAATTGTCAGATCAGTGCCTCGCTCTCGTTGTAAACGCAGTTGATTGTTTTCTATGGATTCACGAATTTCATCATCACTGATGGCAATGGTTCCTTTTTCGCCAACAAATGATGGATCGCTGGCAACCGCTGCTTTTTGCTTGTCGCGATAGGCTCCGACCTGTGCTGGGGTCGTGGTGTAGTGTCCATGGCAGTCGATTATCATTATTTTCTCCGGGTGCGGGCATTGAAGACTCGCGTAACATGGTTGACAGATGCAACGACTCTGTTCCTGTACAAATCTGCGCCCTGTAAAAAACTTGCCTGTGATTATCCTAAATCGGTGACTCCATAGCAGATGCAGGATTATTTTTATGGCCTATTGCCGTTCTTATTGGTTAACCACAAGCATTATCTGATGCACGAATTATTATGAGACTGGACAGGATGCACCATTTCAATTTACCTTCATGCCATTAGTTTTTGATATAGACTGCTATTGACACACTGGTATGAAGGAATTATCTACTGTGAAAAACACCCCTAATTTACGACACCTCCGGGCCTTTTGCTCAGTTGCGAAACGGCATAGCATTAGCCGTGCTTCTGAGGAAATTTTCCTCTCGCAGCCCGCAATAACACAGGCCATCTCAAAACTTGAAGAAAGCCTGTCAAGCCCTTTATTTGATCGCAAAGTCGAAGGAATGTTTTTAACTGATGCTGGTAAAATCTGGTTTGAACGCGTCTCACGCGCTATAAAAATATTAGATAATGGGGCACTTTCGATTTTAGCGAAAGGCAGCAATGTGCGGCACCACATCAGCCAGATCACTGCGACACAATTGCGTGCGCTGGTTGCAGTGACGCAATACCACAACTTCAGCCTGGCTGGCAGAAACCTGAGCATTTCACAATCATCATTACATCGTGCCTGCAAAGAGCTGGAACAGCTCCTGGAAGTGTCGCTGTTTGAAAAATCCAAAGTCGGGGTTAACCCAACTGACGCAGCAAAAATACTGGCCCGAGCGTCAAAGCTGGCCTTCACCGAAATTCGCCAGGCCCACGATGAAGTGATGGCACTTAAAAATCTGGACTCAAGCGAACTGCTGATTGGCAGTATGCCGCTGCCAAGAGTGGTATTGCTGCCTCGTGTTATTAATCAGTTCAGCCGTAAGCGGCCATCGGTATCCATTAATCTGATTGACGGCACCTATGACGACCTGTTGCAACACCTGCGTTATGGCGATATCGACTTCCTGATAGGCGCACTGCGAATACCAGCGGTTGCTGAAGATATTGTTCAGATTCCTTTATTCAGTACACCGCTGTCATTTGTAGCTCGCTACGATCACCCGATCTTCAATGAAACGGAGATTACCCTTGAACGGCTGAGTCAACACGCCTGGGTGGCACCCAAACAGGGAACGCCAACACGAGCAGCATTTGATCGCATGTTCAAGGATTTTAATATGCAGAGCCAGCAAGGCCTGGTCGAATCGAATTCTCAAATTCTGATACGGGAAGTATTACTGGGCAGTGATCGACTTTCGATTATTTCAGCCCACCAGATTCAGCACGAGCTTAACGAAAAACAATTACGTGTAGTGCCTTATCCCCTGCCCCATACCAGCCGTCCAATAGGCGTGGCACTGCGCAGTGATTTTCTGCCAACCGCAACCCAGAGCGAATTTTTAACGCTTCTGAAGTCAGTTTCCAGTCAGTTTTAGCGAGAATTTTAATGGCCTCATTCTCAATTTTGAATAGCGTTATCAGTGAATCAATTATTCACATCCAAGGCCAAGTGCTAATGTTAGGAATCAATGGCTTGCGCACTGCGCCGCTATGGAGTCACGGATTCAGGTTCTATTTATTATTCAAAAATTACAGGTTCACCCCAATGTTTGGGAAGCAAAGAGGAATCGATGGCTTGCGCACTGTGCCGCTATGAAATCACGGATTCAGGTAAAAAATGAGCGAGAGTTGCAGTACATCTGCATCCTGAAGGCCGGGTTAAGGCACTTTCGTTTTGATGTTTTACCGTTCACATTTTCCGTTTCACACAAACCTGAATGATCAAAATAACAATACATGGAGCCATGCTATGAGAATATGTGTCGCCGGTGCCGCCGGTGCATTTGGTCTAAAACATCTTGATGCACTGAAAGCGATAGAAGACGTCACCGTCACCTGCATCGTTGATCATAAGAAAGAAGCCCTCAAAGCTCTGGCTGACGAGCACAATATTAACCATTACACCACAAGCCTGGATGAAGCGCTGGCACGTGATGATGTTGATGCAGTCATCCTGGCCACACCGACCCCCATGCATGCCCAGCAGGCCATTCAGTGCCTGGAAGCCGGCAAACATGTGGAAGTGGAAATTCCTATGGCGGATAACATTGAAGAGGCGCGCCGTCTGGTCGAAACCCAACAGCGTACCGGACTGGTGGCTATGGCAGGCCATACCCGTCGTTTCAACCCCAGCCATCAGTGGATACGCAATAAAATTCTTGCTGGCGAACTGACCATTCAACAGATGGACGTGCAGACTTATTTCTTTCGTCGCTCAAACAAGAACGCGCTGGGAGAAGAACGCAGTTGGACAGACCACCTGTTGTGGCATCATGCCTGTCATACGGTAGATCTGTTTCAGTACCAGACCGGCCAGGTGGCCGAACAGGTTCAGGCCATGCAGGGACCAATGCACCCATCGCTAAACATTGCCATGGATATGAGTATAGGAATGAAAGTACCCAATGGCGCACTGTGCACCCTATCGCTTTCATTCAATAATAATGGGCCGTTCGGTACATTTTTCCGCTATATTTGTGACAATGGAACCTACATTGCTCGCTATGATGATCTGTTCGACGGTAATGAAAAACCGATTAATTTATCCGGCGTTACGGTCAGCAACAATGGTATTGAGCTGCAGGATCGGGAATTTATCGCGTCGATTCGAGAGGGTCGCGAACCTAATGCAAGTGTGGCACAGTGTTTACCCGCGATGGAAACACTCTATCGATTGGAACAGGCGCTGATGTGAAGTGTGAAACCTGAATCCGTGACTCCTTCAGTGGATGCAGAGTGTAAGAGCTTGATTTCTATTTGTTGTTCAAAAATTGCAGGTGCACCCATAGGTTCACCCCAATTTTTGGCAAGCAAAGAGGAATCAATGGCTTGCGCACTGCGCCGCTGTGGAGTCACGGATTCAGGTGAAAGGTAAGTAAAGTGAGTCTGGCTTGCTGAAATGTCCTGGACACCCATCGGTGCCATTACGGTGTGGTGTATAGCACAGGATACAGACAAGCCAACACCCATTTCATCTGACCTCCTGCGCTTCACGCCTCATCTCACCAAATCTTGATTTACCAGGGGCACTCATGATGAAACAAACCATAGGTCTTGGTTGTATGAATCTTTCCCACGCTTATGGGAATCCAGTTGATCCAAGACAGGCGGTTCAGACATTACAACAAGCCTTTGAGCTCGGTTACCGACATTTTGATACTGCAACACTCTACGGTGATGGCAATAACGAACACTTGGTTGGGAAGGCACTGGGTTCGGTTCGCGACCAGATTTATCTCGCTTCAAAATGCGGTATGTATCTGAATAAATCCAAAACCAAAGTCATTGATGGCAAGCCGGATTCCATTAAGCGTCAATGCGAGGCCAGCCTGAAACGCCTGAATACCGATGTTATCGATCTGTATTATCTACATCGACGTGACTTCATAACACCAATTGAAGAATCGGTCGGCGCGCTTGCTGAATTAGTGCAAGAGGGAAAAATCAAAGCCATTGGTTTATCTGAAGTCTCAGCCCTGACCCTACAGCGTGCACATCAGGTACATCCCATTACGGCAGTACAATCTGAATATCCAGCTTGTTTGCGATCGTCAAAAACTGATAAAGCCAGAATTGATTGTTATTCCGGTGTTCCTGAGTAAAGCGCGGCATATGGTTGCGAATATCTGACGATCGCAAACAAGCTGGATATAACACCAGCGCAACTGGCGTTAGCCTGGCTAATGAACAAGGCGGATTACATCACGCCAATTCCGGGTTCACGTTCAATCGAACACATAACAGAAAACTGGCAGGCCAGGAATCTGAAACTGAAGCCCGAAACCCTAACTGCACTGGACGAGCTAATCAATAATGCAACCGTCTCGGGCGACCGTTATAACGATGCTCAGCAAAAAGAAATAGATACAGAGGTTTTTTTCAAGCCTGATGCCGAGCCATGATTCAATCCTGAATCCGTGACTTCAAAGTGGATGCAGGGGGTAAGAGCTTGATTTCTATTTGCTTTTCAAAAATTGCAGGTGCACCCATAGGTTCACCCCAATTTTCTTGGAAAATCGCTGTAATCCAAGTGTACAGAGCACATTAACTTCCCGATGTCGGTAACAATCTCCTGAATCAGCGACTCCAGAGTGGATGCAGGGTGTAAGCCATCAATCTTTAGTGAAATTTCCGAGCGGGCAGGAACTGATCTGTGCTCCAGCCTCTCAACGAATCGCTCCCTGCGCCACTGACCTCGATTGTCTGCGGCGCTGATGGTCAAAACGGTCAAAGCTGACCGAGTTGAAGTCACGGATTCAGGTCACGATTAATTAATCACAGACCACCAAAACACTCGACCAACAACCGTCAGTTCCTCAGCCTGAGCGCCTT
>JARRJP010000100.1:0-18593 GCA_037389025.1 Reinekea sp.
TGCGGGCATTATGGGGGATTGGAGAGCGAATGAAAATTCATAATTTATGACCTGAATCCATGACTCCATCGCGGCTCAGAGCGCAAGCCATTGATTCCTATTTGTTTCCCAAAAATTGGGGTGAACCTATGGGGGCACCTGCAATTTTTGAAAACAAATAGAAATCAAGCTCTTACACTCTGCATCCACTCTAGAGTCACGGATTCAGGTTCAAGACACTACACTAGCTCTGGCTGTATGCGGTCATAGTTGTCCGGTATATCCGGGGATAAGCAATGCCATGGCTATATGAGGCATTATTTTCACTGCCCCCAATTCTGACTGCAGTGTTTTTACTGGCACTCTCAATGATTCTCGCTGGCAAAGGCCTTTTGTGGCGTTAGCCAGCTGGACAGTCGCCAGCCGTTGTTCAGCGTCATGGCATAAATCTGACTGTAGGCCATGACCGACTTTACATAATTACGGGTTTCGTCAAATGGGATACTTTCAATCCAGGTGGTTAGATCGCCGGAAAATCGCTTTTGCCACGCATTGACACGATGGGGGCCTGCATTGTAGGCGGCAGTGGCATAGACCGGATGCTGATATTTTTTTAGCAGGTCGCTCAGATAATAGCTACCGATAGCAATGTTTTTGTCTGGTTGATGCAAGTCACTTACCTTGCTGAAATTCAGGTTGTATTGCTCTGAAACCTGCCGTGCCGTTGCTGGCATGATCTGCATAAGACCGTGTGCTCCAGCCGGGCTGACCGCCGAGCTTTGAAAAAGGCTTTCCTGTCGCATAACACCGTAAATCCAGTAGTCGGGCAGATCAAGCAAGTCGGTGAAATAGCTTACCGGGTGCTTAAAGGCGGTGGGGTAGCGTAAGTCAATCAGGTCGTAGCGATGGCTCCAGCCAGCGGCCTGAGATGCCTTGGCGTACCAGCCCCATTCCATTGCCAGCACACCGGCTGCGTGTTGCTGGGCGTTGTTTAGCTTGCGGACGTACAGATTCCACTCGACCTGAGCGCGGGTGATTTCGCCGATGTCATACAGGGCCTTGGCACGAATCAAGGCCGGAACCTTTTTAAGCGGCTTGATGTCGACCGGAGGATAATTGGGTTTGGCATTCAGAGATGGTGCGGTACCCAGAATGCCAGCAGCAAGAAAGCCATAATAAAGTCGCTGTTTGCTCAAAGCATGCAGTGGGTTGTCGTCATTGATGAAGCCATCAACGGTGAGTTGGGCGATGCCAGACCAGTACAGCCATTCGTTACTGTTCTGTAGTGTGCTACTGAGATCCTGGTACAGTGACAGAACTCGATGAAAGTCCTTAGCAGTCAGCGCAATCTGTAATCGCCAGTGTTGAACCATTTCATCTTCTTTCTCAGGATCGGCAATGCTGAGCCAGTAGTCCGCTTCCGGCAGTGCCTGTTTGGCCATGGCAATGCCGAGATATCGCGAAGCTTCCGTAATTTCGGTGCGAGTCATTGTTGGTGAAACGTTGACAATCGCAAGCCACAGATTGGAAGCAGAACGCGGATCCTGAAAGGCCATTCGGTTTACGGCAGCCAGGGCCAGTTCGCACATTCGTATCGATTCCGGATTGTAACTTTGACTGATAATCTGCTTGGGATCGTGATAGATACGGTTGAGAAAAGCGCCGTCCGCCTGGTAGCTTTTGTCCTTATAAAAATGGTTCAGGTAAGCGACCAATTTGGTATTGCGGGCATAGAATGCCTTGATCTGGCGTGACCAGACCCATTCATCAGAAGCCTCGACCATGTCGATCCACAGCGCAAAAAATGGATCGCAGTGATTGGGTTGTGATTGACCGGTCATCCACAATTTCTCGATCAGTTTCTGGTCGAGCGGCTGCTTCAGTTGGGCCTGGGCCTGTAAAAAATAACAGGCCCATCGGGGAGCCTTGTTGCCGCGAAAGGTCGTTAGAATTGTCGGCCAGTCTTCGCGTCTTACCAGCTCGTTCCACCAGTCCGTTCGGAAAAACCAGGCGGCTGCCTGGTAGTCAGGATTGTTTAGAAACTGTTCGGCTTCCGCAGTCGTGATCTGTTGAATGTTTTTGCTGAGCCAGAGTTGATAGAGGTGAGAATAAAGAGGGTCTTTCTGCCAGGAAAGTAATTGCTCTTTGGATAAATCCTGATTTTCAATCTGCCGTTCTTTGTCTATGAAATCTGTTTTTGCATAGCTCAGCGAAGAAAACGTCAGAATGAGAAAGTACAGAAAATAGCGCATAAAGAAAGAATAGTTTGATTGTGAACGGCTTTTTCAGGCTAATCGGTTTTATTAAAAAAACAAGCGCAAAATTTGCAGGAATGCGTGAGGTTTTCCGTTTAGTGAGTCAGCTCGGGCGCTCTGGCAAAACGTAAAATGTTGAACGAAGGTGGTTTTGGATATTTTTACTGGCAGGATATGGCGTTTGAAAGTATGACCAGGCCTGAATCCGTGACTTTCGTGTTGACCTGAAGGAGCCTTGCGGCTCCTCGGTTATTAAGCGTTTTGTTTCGTTTCCAATGATTGTCGGCGATTTGCTTTTGAGGTTTTTCCAAAAATGCCTTTAATACGTTCAATCAGAATCAGTAAACAGGGTGTTAACACCAGTGTCAGAATGGTTGCGAAGGTCAGACCACCAGCAATTGCGGTTGACAATTCTGTCCACCATTGTGACGACGGCGCACCGACCGACAGATCACGGTTGGGAATATCAATGGTTAACTGCATGACCATTGGTATCAGCCCCAGAATGGTGGTGATTGTTGTCAGCAGTACCGGACGCAGACGTTGGGCACAGGTAACCATGGCTGCTTCAATCGGTTCGACACCTTGCTTGCGCACATCATTGTAGGTATCGATCAGCACAATATTGTTATTTACCACGATACCTGCCAGTGCAATGATGCCAACACCGCTCATAACCACGCCGAAAACGGAACCAGTCAGCAGAATGGCACCAAATACAGCAAAGGTGGAGGTGACAATCGCGGACATGATCAGAACTGTCTGCATCAGGCTGTTAAACTGAGTGACAATGATGATCACCATCATAAACAGCGCGATAACAAAGGCAGTCATCAGAAATATCATCGACTCCATCTGTTCCTGCTGGTCGCCGGTAAAGGTGAAGGTCACACCTTTAGGCAGTTCGCCGTCCTCATACATGGCTTTCAGGTCTTTGCCTATATCGGCAATGATGGCATTTGGATTTTCACCTGTGTTGACATTGGCATCAATCTCGAATGTAAGCTGACCATCAGTTCGTAATACGTCACCGCTTTTGTTCTGCGCAGTGCGCTTGATGAAGTTGCTGATAGGGACCTGCTGACCACGGGCGGTTACCGTCAGTGCGTCGATCTGATCAATATCACGGCCGTTGAATGGATAACGAGCACGAATTTCGACTTCATCGTCGGCATCGTCAGGTCGATAGGAACCAATCTGCAGGCCGTTGGTGATCATCTGAATCGATGATCCGATGGTTGCCAGGTTGGTGCCAAAACGAGTAGCCGCTTCACGGTCCACATCTATTCGCCATTCCAGCCCGTTCAGTGGACGGTTGTCGGAAACCTCTTTGATGCGTGGGTCTTTCTCAATATGGTTGACGACCAGATCCATCGCTTTATTCAGTGTGCCCATATCTGCTGCGTTTAACTGCAACTGTATGTCGATGCCCGTTGTTGGCCCATTCTGGGCTGCTTTGGTTTCAACGACGAGGCCGGGCAGGTCTGATGCCGCAGCGACCACGCTGTCCAGAATCAGCTTGGTTTTGGGGCGTTCCGGTGTCCATTTGACAAATTCCAGTTGCAGGATACCAATGGTGTCCTCTGCAGAATCTCTGGATGGGTTGGCATAGACAGTCGTCGTCACCGTATTGATGTAATCTACCTCCAATACCTTAGCTTCGACCTCTTTGACCAGCTTGTCCCGTTCACTGAGTGACAGGTTACCCCGGGCACGGACGACAACAGAGCCGAATTCTGCATCGACATCAGGAAAGAATTCCGTTTTCGGGGGTGACGCCTTCAGCCCCATAATCACCATGACAATGGCGATAAAGACCACCAGAACCACAGTGCCGGCACGGCGTGCAGCATGACCGATAAAACGGACATAGACACCCAGCAGACCAGGGATATCTTTCAGATTACCATGATCAATTGCATCAATGGTTTTTTGCTGGTTGGGACTGATCGGTGCTGGTTTGCCGAACAGAAAGCCAAAAGACGGTACTGCGATCAGCGCCATGATTAATGACGCTGACAGGGTAATCAGCACGGTTTTGGGCAGGTAACCCATGAATTCTCCAGGAATCCCCGGCCAGAATAGCAACGGCATAAACACCGCCAGTGTGGTGGCGGTTGATGAGGTAATCGGCCAGGCCATGCGTGTTGCCGCTTCACGGTAAGCGCTTTTTCGGTCGGCGCCTTCTGCCATGCGTCTATCAGCGTACTCGGTTACTACGATGGCGCCGTCTACCAACATGCCAACGGACAGAATCAGCGCAAACAGAACCACAATATTGAGCGTGATCCCCAGGATTTGCAGCACCAGAATCCCAGCCAGGAATGAAGACGGGATGGCCAGACCGACCAGCAGCGCACTGCGTACACCCAGCGCCCAGACAATTACAATAAACACCAGCAATGTTGCCAGCATAACGGAGTTGAACAGGTCATTCAGCTGTTGCTTGATATCAACGGAATTATCCTGAGTAAAAACAGCATCAACGCCTTCTGGCCAGAACGCTTTGACATCCTTCACCGTGGCTTTGACATCATCAATCGTTTCAATAATGTTCTCACCAATTCGTTTGGTGACCGCCAGAGTGACTGCTGGCTGGCCGTTCAGCCGAGACAGGCTGTTTGCGTCTTTATAGGTTCTTTGCCCGACAGCGATATCACGAAAACGAACGACCGTATCACCATCAACCTTGACCGGAAGATTCAGAATATCTGCCTCATTCTGAATCAAACCGGGAATTTTGAATGAAAAACGACCTGCACCAGTATCAAGATTGCCGGCAGTCACCAACTGGTTATTGCTGGAAACAAGTTGATAAAGTTCAGCCTGCGAGATGTTGTAGCTGGCCATTAATGCCGGATCAATAATAATTTCTGCCACTTCATCGCGTAGCCCGTTGATGGGGGCTTCCAGCACACCTGGCAGGGCTTCCAGACGATCTTTCAAATCCTTGGCTATGGTAAACAGAACCCGCTCGTCGACATCGCCGACCAGTGACACATTGATGACCGGAAACAACGCGATGTTGATTTCATTTACCGACGGGTCGTCAGCGCTGGCAGGCAGCTTGGGTTTAGCCTTGTCAACGCCGTCACGAACGTCTGATAGCGCCTCATCGATATCAACATCCGACCTGAATTCCAGCATTACGCTGGCGTGCCCTTCAGATGAGGTGCTGGTGATTTTTTTCAGGCCATCAACGGTGCTTAGTTCCTGATACAACGGATTGACCAGAAGTCTGTCGCCGTCCTCTGGTGAAATACCTTCCAGGCCGACACTCACGTAAACATAAGGCACAGTTACGTCCGGTGCGGCTTCTTTCGGGATTGTGATCAGTGCAACAACACCCATTAAAAATACCAGCAGGAACAGCAGGATAACCGTTCGGGTGCGGCTAAGGGCCGCCTCAATAAAACTTATCACGGTATTTGCTCCTTACAGCCCGACGGCAATGTCTGCGTCGAATGGCATTTCGGTTGGATCGGCTTTTTCGCCAATATTCACAAATCCTTGTCCGACGGTAATGATACGAGCCATTTCCCCCAGGCCGCTGATCCAGACTCCATTAGTATCCGAGCGCAGGATTTCAACGGTGCGAAACTGTACCTGGTTATTTTCATCAAGCACTTTCAGTCCCATGACACCATCTTTATTGATCGTCAGTAGGGCAGGAGATATGTAATGCCCCTCAACTTGGTCGACATCAATGGTGGCTTCGGCGGTGACGCCGGAAACTGGGTGTTCAACAGAGCTAATCGCCAATTCAACGGTGAATGTTCGCGTTGCCGGATTGGTGACTGAGCCGATATAAGAAACTTTCGCATTTGCGGTATCGCCATGCTTGAAATGAATTTGTGCGGCTTGGTCATGCTGCACCAGCGCGATATCTTTTTCGGCGACTGATCCGACAAATTTAAGCTGGCTGTAATCGTAAATATCTGCAATGGCACTACCATTGGAAATCAGCGTACCAACCTGAAGATCGCTGTTTTCTACGCGTCCGGCAATCGGGGCACGAATGGTTCGGTTATCCTGTTGCACCTGTAACGTTGCCAACTGGGCTTTGGCCTGTTCAAAGCTGGTCAGTGCTGCGGCACGGTTGGCTTCATTGATCAGCCCCTGTCTGAACAGTTTTTGCGCGCCTTGATACTCCAGGCGGGTTTGTTCCTGAAAGGCTTCAGCCTGACGAATCCGGGCAGGGAGATCTTCAAGGTCAATTCGGGCGATAATATCTCCACGGGCGACTCTGTCCCCCTTGGCTTTGTTAACGGAGGTCAGTTTGCCACTGGCCTCACTGAAAACCGTAACATTGCGAATTGCTTCAGCAACGCCATTGACAGTCAGCGTGCGCTGAACGGATTGGGCGACGCTTGGAACGAATTGCACACGGGCAATAAGTGATTTTGTTTCAGTGGTTGTCGGTGTCTCTGCTGTTTCTTCCTTGTTGGAACCGGACCACATCCAACCAACAAACGCGATGGTAATGACAACCGCAATTATGGGTCCGATTAATCTACTTTTAGACACTTTTATCCCCTCAGTTTAGAATCATCAGTCTATTAGCTTATAAAGAGTATTTGGCACACAGTGCCACAAGTCAGCCATCATGAGCCAAATCATATTTGATCAAGTCAGTTTTGCACTCGGTGCAGCCCCATTGCTCGACAAATGTTCATTTAGTATTGAAAAAGGTGAGCGAATTGCCCTGGTTGGCCGAAACGGCGCCGGTAAATCTACCTTATTGAAATTAATAATAGAACAGTATCAGCCTGATAACGGTGTGATTAAGTTTGAGCAAGGGATAAAAATAGGTCATCTGGAGCAGGAATTGCCGTCAGGTGATGATCGTTCCGTTTTTAATGTCGTCCTGGATGGGTTGGGGGCCGTCGGCCAAGCGCTGATGGATTATCAGGCCTTACTGGATCAGGGCAGTGACGATGTAAATCGCCTGGGAAGGCTCCAGCAAATGCTGGAAGAGCACGATGGCTGGTCCTATCAGACCAAGGTGCAGAGTGTCATCAGTCGACTTGGGTTGGATGGTTCTGCTGTCTTTCGGGATCTGTCCGGTGGTTGGCGTCGGCGTGTCCTTCTGGCTCGTGCACTGGTGCGTGAACCGGATCTGCTGGTGCTTGATGAACCAACCAACCACCTGGATATCAAAATGGTCGAATGGTTGGAAACCATGTTGACCGGATTTAACGGTACATTGATTTTCGTTTCCCACGACAGAGCATTTATTGATCATCTGGCGACCCAGGTCTGGGATCTGGATCGAGGTGTCATCAACGTCTATCCAGCGCCTTATGAAAAATATCTGGAAGCCAAAGAACAGGCCCTTGAGATCGAAGCCCAGCAGCGTGCCCAGCAAGACAAAGTACTGGCTCAGGAAGAAGCCTGGATTCGCCAGGGCATTAAAGCCCGACGAACCCGTAACGAAGGTCGTGTTCGTGCTCTGAAAGCCATGCGTAAGGAACTATCTGCTCGACGCAGCCAACAGGGTAGTGCCAGCTTTGGCATTAATTCAGAACAAAGTAGTGGCAAGAAAGTAATTGAGCTGAAAAACGTCTCCTTTGCGTTTGATGATAAGAAACTCATCGATCAGTTCAGTGAGCAAGTAACCCGGGGTGACAAGATTGCGCTGCTTGGGCCAAACGGGATCGGGAAATCAACATTACTGAAAATTCTGCTCGGTGAACTGGCGCCACAGCAGGGTGAAGTCATTCATGGTACTCGCTTGGAAATTGCCTACTTTGATCAATCCAGAATGGCATTGGACCCGGAACGAACATTACTTGATTCCGTTTCTGAAGGGCGGGATTTCATCGAAATCGGCGGTAAACGTCGACACGTTATCAGTTATCTGGAAGATTTTCTGTTTTCACCTGAGCGATGCCACATGAAGGTTCGTCAGCTAAGCGGCGGTGAAACCAATCGACTGTTATTGGCTCGTCTGTTTAGTCAATCGGCTAACCTTTTGGTATTGGATGAACCGACCAACGATCTTGACATGAGCACTCTGGAATTGCTGATTGACCGTTTGTCTGACTTTCAGGGGACCGTGTTACTGGTTAGCCATGACCGTTATTTTATCGATCAACTGGCAACCCGCTCATGGGCATTTGAAGGTGAGGGAGCAGTACGGGTATATCCAGGTGGTTATGAGGATTGGATGGCGCAAGGAGGGCGTTGGCCTGTTCAGAACGGTCAGGTCGGAAAAACCAAAGCAGAAACTCCTGTGGCCAAGCCTGCTGAACAAAAAAATAAATCCAGGAAGCTCAGCTACAAGGATCAACGCGAATTTGATCAGATACCCGGTAGAATTGAAGCGTTGGAGTTGGAAATTGAGAACTTGCAGACCGAAGTGGGTGATGCGAACTTTTACAACCAGCCAATTGCGATAACCGGCCCGGTGTTGGAGCGTCTGCAGACGACAGAACAGGCTCTTGAAGTGCTCTATGACCGTTGGGCAGAGCTGGAAAGCATGATGAGCTAGCCGGTTTTATGGAAAGCAGGCAGTTGATTACTGCCTGAATCCGTGACTCCAAAGTGGATGCAGGGTGTAAGAGCTTGATTTCTATTTGTTTTTCAAAAATTGCAGGTGCACCCATAGGTTCATTGAAATTCGCCGCTATGGAGTCACGGATTCAGGTACTGCTCTGCATTCTTGTTGAGCTAGACTTTGTTGTCTGAAAACTCTGCTCATTTTTTTCTCTGGCATCCAGTGTGTCCCGCACGCTGGAAGCTCAGCTTTCACGGATTAAAAATCAATTTCTCAACGAGACAACGCTTTTGGATTAGAACTAGGTGGTATTTCGTGGAACAATCAACCACTCATAAACGATCTGATTGTTTACAGGAATAACTCTTTATGATCTACCTTGTTGTCTTCTTGTCAGTTCTGACTATCGTCGGAGCATTTATGTGGATGCAGCCATCACCGCGAGATCGGCGTCTGGCTAAGTTGCGTTCTGATGCTTTGATGAATGGTTTTCGCATCAGCAGTCTGAAAGTCAATGATACCAGTGAATACGGTCGTGTTAGTAAGATCATGCAGATTGTCACCATCTACGAATTACCGTTGTTGATGACCAGTCAGGACGACCCTGCAATTTTTACTGTACAGCGTAGCGATAGTGAAAGCGGTGCTTATCTGCCTGATGGCTGGGTGTGGGAAGAGCGTCGTAATCTGAATGAGGAACATTATCAGAAATTGACTCTGCTGCTGGAGGGGCTACCCAGCAGAATCAGTATAATCACGTTACACCGAGACAATGTCGGCCTGTGCTGGGATGAAGTCGACGCAAACGTGTCCTATCAGGAATTGAAGGACTTGCTGATCAGCGCCGCTACAATTGTTGGACGAGAAGTCCTTAGATGAATACTGGCCCTATGTGAAAGGGACTACTTTACTCACTATGCTGCTGATTGATGGTCTATATTCATTGATGAGGGTATTGGATGGTCGCCAGGATTTGCTTTTACTCGTGTATGTTTCGCATCCTCAGTATTCACGATCCGGTTAACCTGAATCCGTGACTCCAAAGTGGATGCAGGGTGTAAGAGCTTGATTTCTATTTGCTTTTCAAAAATTGCAGGTGCACCCATAGGTTCACCCCAAAACTTGTCGCTATTGTGTTTTGAAATCAAACAATCGTTTGAAACTTCTGTTTGATTTTGTCGAAAATGGCTGAAACATCGAAGTTTCTACTGGTATTAATGATCAGCGCGACAAGATTACAGTGTATTTGAACGACCTGACCTGACAATGACAATTAATGGAGACATTACATGATCTACCAAGGCAATGGCGTAACCGTTAAAGCCCGTGACGGCGGTTTGGCCGAATTGGTTTTTGACCTCCAAGACGAGTCCGTTAATAAGTTTGACCAGACAACGCTGGCGGAATTGAAGCAAGCCACTGCTGCATTGGCGGCATCTGATGTAAAAGGCCTGGTGGTTTCCAGTGCCAAAGACGTATTTATCGTTGGCGCGGACATTACCGAATTCCTGAGCTGGTTTGACAAATCTGAAGACGAAATCGTTGCCACCATCATGGAAGCCCATGCCATCTTTAATGCCTTTGAAGACCTGCCATTCCCTACGGTCGCTGCGATTAACGGCATCTGCCTTGGCGGCGGTATGGAAATGGCTCTGGCCTGTGACTATCGTGTGCTGGCTGACAGCGCCAAGGTCGGCCTGCCGGAAATCAAGCTGGGCATCTATCCTGGCTTTGGTGGAACTGTGCGTTTGTCACGTGTTATCGGTGCTGATAACGCCATTGAATGGATTGCCAGCGGTGCTGAAAAACGCTCCAGCGCGGCGTTTAAAGATGGTGCCGTAGACGCAGTCGTTCCTCTGAACAATGTTGTTGATGATGCCTTTAAGCTGCTGCAGCGCATTGTTGCCGGTGAGCTTGATTATCAAGCGCGTCGCGAAGAGAAAAAGGGCAAGCTGAAACTGAATGGAATCGAAAGCATGATGGTTTTCGAAACCGCCAAAGGCTTTATCGCAGGTAAAGCCGGCAAGCATTACCCAGCGCCGGTTGAATCCGTTAAAACCATTCAAAAGCATGCCAATGCCGAACGCGATCAAGCCGTTGCCATTGAAGCTAAAGGGTTTGCCAAGCTGGCAAAAACCAATGTGGCAAAAAATCTGATCGGTTTATTCCTCAGCGATCAGGCGATCAAGAAAATTGCCAAGCAGCATACCAAACAGGCCAAACCAGTTGAGCAGGCGGCTGTTCTCGGTGCCGGTATCATGGGCGGTGGTATTGCTTATCAAAGCGCCTACAAGGGCACGCCGATCCTGATGAAGGATATCGCTGAAGCCGGTATTCAACTGGGTTTGGATGAAGCTTCCAAACTGCTGACCAAAGCCGTCGAGCGCAACAAAATGGATATCCGCAAGATGGCAGATACCCTGAACCGTATTCGTCCGACTCTGTCCTATGGTGATTTCGGCAATGTTGACGTTTGTGTTGAAGCGGTTGTTGAAAACGTCAATGTGAAAAAAGCAGTTCTGGCGGAAGCTGAAAAGCAATTGAAAGACGGTGCTATCCTGGCTTCCAACACCTCAACAATTTCCATTACTGAACTGGCGACTGCGCTGGAAAAACCGGAAGATTTCTGCGGCATGCACTTCTTTAACCCGGTGCATCGTATGCCGCTGGTGGAAGTGATTCGTGGTGAAAACAGTTCTGATGAAACCATCGCTACGGTGGTTGCCTACGCTCAGAAAATGGGTAAAACCCCAATCGTTGTCAACGACTGCCCAGGATTCCTGGTCAACCGTATTCTGTTCCCTTACTTCGGTGGTTTTGCGGCGCTGGTTCGTGATGGTGCTAACTTCGAAGTGGTCGATAAAGTCATGGAAAAATTCGGCTGGCCAATGGGGCCGGCTTACCTGATGGACGTTGTCGGTATCGATACTGGCGTTCATGCTCAGGCCGTGATGGCTGAAGGCTTCCCAGAGCGTATGAAGCAGGATTTCAAATCCGCTGCAGACGTTATGTTCGAAGAAAAACGTTACGGTCAGAAAACCAATACCGGTTTCTATCGTTATGAGATCGATAAGAAAGGCAAGCCGAAGAAAGTTTCCGATGAGACAGCGCACGAGCTGGTGGCTTCTGTTTCCAGCGCTGCTGCTGAGTTCGAAGAACAGGAAATGATCGATCGACTGATGATTCCGATGTGCCTGGAAACCGTGCGTTGTCTGGAAGACGGTATCGTCGATACGGCTGCCGAGGCGGATATGGGGCTAATCTACGGTATTGGTTTCCCTCCATTCCGAGGTGGTGCCTTGAAGTACATTGACGATATGGGCAGCGCTGCCTTTGTTGAACTGTGCGACAAGTACGCAAACCTTGGCAAACTGTACGAGCCAACTGCAAAACTGCGTGAAATGGCTAAAAACAACGAAGCGTTTTACGGTTAATAGGAGAGGGTAAACATGAGTATTCGTGATAATGATGCAGTAATCGTTGATTTCGCCCGCACTCCAATGGGGCGTTCAAAGGGTGGTAGCTACCGTTTTACCCGCGCAGAAAATTTAAGCGCGGATCTGGTTAATGGGCTGTTGGCACGCAATGAAGCGCTGAATCCGGCTGATATTGAAGACATTATCTGGGGTTGCGTAAACCAAACGTTGGAGCAGGGCTGGAATATTGCTCGAATGATGCAGTTACTGACCAATATTCCGCACACAACGACGGCGCAGACGGTGTCTCGCCTGTGTGGTTCTTCCATGTCAGCTCTGCATATTGCAACAGCCAATATTCAAGCTGAAATTGGTGATGTGTTTTTAATCGGTGGGGTTGAGCACATGGGGCACGTTAGTATGATGCATGGCGTGGATCCAAACCCGACGTTGTCGAAAAAAGCAGCCAAAGCGGCCGGTATGATGGGTGTGACGGCGGAATTGCTATCGAAAATGCACGGTATTTCCCGCCAGCAACAGGATGAATTCGGCTTCCGTTCTCACCAGCGTGCTCATAAGGCAACGCTGGAGGGGGCATTCAAAAATGAAATCATTGCCATGAACGGTCACGATGCGGACGGTAATCCATATCAGGTGATCGATGATGAGACCATTCGTCCTGAGACTACCGTTGAAGGTCTGGCGTCTTTGCGTCCTGCTTTCGATCCGAAAAACGGCACGGTAACGGCTGGTACTTCAAGCCAGATTACCGATGGTGCTTCTGCCATGCTGGTGATGTCGCATAAAAAGGCCAAAGAACTTGGATTACAACCCCGAGCGGTGATTCGTTCTCTGGGCCTTGCTGGCGTTGATCCATCGATAATGGGGTATGGCCCGGTTCCAGCGACTCAGAAAGCTTTGAAAAAGCTGGGTATGAATATCAATGATATCGACTATGTGGAACTGAACGAAGCTTTTGCCGCGCAGGCATTGCCAGTACTTAAGGATCTTAAATTGATGGATCGTATGGATGATGTAGTGAACATCCATGGTGGTGCTATTGCTTTGGGTCATCCATTTGGTTGTTCTGGCGCACGTATTACCGGCACCTTGTTAAACGTTCTGGAAAAGCAGGATGCACAGTTCGGTCTGGCGACCATGTGTATCGGTCTGGGGCAGGGTATCAGTACTGTAATTGAACGCGTTTAATGTGTTTGTTTTGTAAGACAGTGGCGGTTATCCGCCACTGTCTTTGTCTGTATTTTTATCATCAGGTAGCGTTTCATATAGCCCGGAAATCTTCTTCGAAAGGTTTTTTATGTACTGAGTTTTTTCAGGAAAGCGTAAATCCGAGCCGATCAGTAATTCCTTTGCATGTTTATAGAAGTTTGCCGCAGAGCTGATTTCACCACTTTTATAAGCATTATCTCCCTGTAACTGGTAGGCATCAACCTCAACTAATAAAGCCTTTCTGATCAATCGAGAGCGATGATCACTTGATGCCATATCGTCAAAATATCCCTCACCTTGCAGTTGTTTTATCAGCTTCATCGAACGGACAAAGTGTCTTTTTACAATAAATATCTGCCGGTCGGATGACGGAATTCCGGGTGCCTTAGGCTCATTTAAAAGCGCTTGTGATTTTGCAAAAAGGCGATCAATATCTTTTAATTCCAGCAGTAACTCTTCTGAATCCGGCAGTATTTTCAAACCAATCTGAACCTTATCGTTCATATAGCGAAGCATGGAGTTAATCAGTTCAACATCGAGATCGTAAATTAAAAGCGTGTTTACAATTTCATCAAGATCAACAAGTTCGGAGTGAAGTTCGCGTACCCGGTGTTTTTTTGTCTGTTCCCGTTCTTGTTGTTGCAATGCCAGTTTTGTTAAGTACAGTGCGCCCAGAATGACGCAAATCAACCCTAATGAAGACAGGTATCCCCAAAAAGTCATATCTACATTCCAAATGCTGAATTCAAACTTGACTCGATATTTTATTTCTATATAACCATGGCCCTTGCTTGCGCAAATTGCAAAGCTAGGTTACTTATATAAAAAAGATGAATGGCGGAATTATAGTCCATGGGAAAATCACTGGTGATTGTGGAATCACCTGCAAAAGCCAAAACGATCAATAAATACTTGGGGTCTAACTTCATCGTTAAGTCCTCTGTTGGTCATATACGCGACTTGCCGACCAGTGGTCAAAGTAAGCCGGTGGATCCCAAAGAGCGCGCCAAACAAGCTGCATTGACTCGAAAAATGTCTGCTGAGGAAAAGGCAGAATACAAAAAGAAGAAGTCCCAGGAACAGCTTGTAGCCCGTATGGGGATCAATCCGGCGGAAGACTGGAAGGCAAATTATCAAATCCTGCCCGGCAAAGAAAAGGTTGTCGATGAATTGCGTCGTATCGCCAAAGACGCTGATCAAATATATCTGGCAACAGATTTGGACCGCGAAGGGGAAGCCATTGCCTGGCACCTGCGCGAGTCCATTGGTGAAATGCCAGAAAAGTATCGTCGGGTTGTATTCAACGAAATTACCAAAAAAGCCATTAACGAAGCCTTTGAACAGCCGGGTGAGTTGGATCTTGATCGCGTTAATGCCCAGCAAGCGCGCCGCTTTCTGGATCGCGTTGTAGGTTTTATGGTTTCCCCGCTGTTGTGGTCCAAAGTTGCACGTGGCTTGAGCGCCGGTCGGGTGCAATCTGTTGCAGTTAAGTTGATTGTTGAGCGTGAACGTGAAATTCGTGCCTTCGTGCCGGAAGAGTTCTGGGATTTACATGCTCAGACACAGTCAAATAAAGGTGAGGTACGCTTCGAGGTTACTCGTTATCAGGGTGAAAAGTATCGACCGACTGGCAAAATGGAATCAGATGAACATGTGGCTCGCCTGCAATCAACTGATTACAAAATAGCCGAGCGTGAAGATAAACCGACCAGCTCACGACCGTCTGCGCCCTTCATTACATCAACTTTACAGCAGGCGGCCAGCACGCGTCTTGGCTTTAGTGTCAAGAAAACCATGATGCTGGCGCAACGCCTATACGAGTCCGGCCATATTACTTATATGCGTACTGACTCCACCAACTTGAGTGCGGAAGCGGTCAGTGCTGTCAGGGATTTTATTGGCGAGCAGTATGGTGATCAGTATCTACCCGGAAAACCGAATGTATACGGCAGCCGCGAAGGCGCTCAGGAAGCGCACGAGGCGATTCGACCATCAGATGTGAATCGTATCAGTACATCACTTTCTGATATGGAGCGCGATGCTCAGCGGCTCTACGAGTTGATCTGGCAGCGTTTTGTGGCCTGTCAGATGACACCGGCCAAATACAAAAGTACAAATCTGGTCATTAACAGCAAAGGGTATGAACTGCGCGCCAAAGGCCGAGTGCTGGTATTTGATGGTTTCACCCGGGTCATGAAGCCAGGTAATCGTGACGATATTGTGGAATTGCCCGATTTGAGCGTGGGTGATCAGTTGTCTCTGGTCAAGCTGGAACCAAAACAGCATTTCACCAAACCGGTAGCTCGTTTTACCGAAGCATCGCTGGTTAAAGAGCTTGAAAAACTGGGTATTGGGCGACCGTCTACCTATGCTTCTATTATTTCCACGATTCAAGAGCGTGGCTACGTGAAGCTGGAAAGCCGTCGCTTTTATGCGGAAAAAATGGGCGATATTGTGACTGAGCGGTTGGATAAGTCCTTTTCGAATCTGATGCAGTATGAGTTTACTGCACAGCTTGAAGAAAACCTGGATGAAGTCGCCAATGGTCATAAAGTCTGGAAAGATGTACTGAACGGTTTTTATCGTCAGTTTACTGGTCAGTTGGATCAAGCTGAGGCCTCAGAAGACGAAGGCGGTATGAAGTCCAATACCCCTACATTGACCAACATTGAATGTCCGCAGTGTAGCCGTCCGATGATGATTCGAACTGGTACTACAGGTGTATTCCTGGGATGCTCCGGCTACAACCTGCCACCGAAAGAACGTTGCAAAGGCACCTTGAATCTGGTGCCGGGTGATGAAGCTATTTCTGCTGAAGATGATGACGATGCCGAAGTCAATCAACTGCGCCAGAAAGAGCGTTGCGACAAGTGTGGTGCGGCAATGGACAGCTATTTGATTGATGAAAAACGCAAACTTCACGTCTGCGGTAACAATCCTGAATGTAGCGGTTTCAAAGTCGAAGCCGGGGAATTCAAGATAAAGGGCTATGAAGGGCCGGTACTGGAATGCGATAAATGCGGTTCTGAAATGCAGCTCAAGAGCGGTCGCTTTGGCAAATACTTTGGTTGCACCAATGACGACTGTAAAAATACTCGTAAGTTACTGCGTAACGGCGAGCCAGCGCCGCCGAAGATGGATCCAGTACCAATGCCAGAGTTGCAGTGCCAAAAGGTCGATGATACCTACGTGTTGCGCGATGGTGCCGCAGGTATGTTTCTGGCCGCGAGCCAGTTTCCGAAAAACCGTGAAACAAGGCCACCGCGAGTCAGTGAGTTGGTGCCGCATAAATCAGAGTTGCCTGAGAAATATTTGTACCTCTGCGAGGCACCAGTTAAAGATCCAGAAGGCAACGCTGCCGTGATTCGCTTTAGTCGAAAGACGAAAGAGCAGTACGTCATGTCTGAAAATGAAGACGGCAAAGCGACTGGTTGGTCAGCCTATTTTGTGGATGGTAAATGGCAGGTGCATGAAAAGACCGCAAAAAGCAAAAAGAAAAAATAGTTATCCTGGACCGCCTTTTAGCGCTACATCAGGCTTAAGAATATACAGGTAACAGTTGGTTGATATGACATTGTTCAGTCAAGCACAGCAGATTGTCATCATTCCTTAGGGGATGGTGGGGTTTTTCTGGATACGAAGCCCGCCAATTGGCGGGTTTTTTGTTTGTCTCGCTGGTTGGTAAAAGGAGTAATCCCTCCCTTGTTGAGTAGCCTTAAAACCTAGTCCTAGTTCTGTCGAAACTTACAGGGTGAAAGTCCCTGTCTGGTAAGAGTTAGCTGTCTGAGTAGGCGCACACTCCCCTCAATATCCCCAACGCCAACTCCATTGGCTAGCCGCCAGGAAGTTGTTAGGATGCCCGGATGAAAACGACACTCGACCACCTCCCTCAGGATAAACAGGAACAGCTGCATCACGCGGTTGATATTATTGTGCAGACCGTAAAACCGGGGCTACTGATTTTGTTTGGCAGTTATGCCCGAGGGGATTGGGTGGATCATCTGGAGGATGACGGGGTTCACTATCGTTATCAGAGCGATATGGATTTGCTGGCGATTACCAAAAACAGTGTGCTGGCCAAACGAACCCAATCGAAGCGTTCTTTGAGTAATCGTCTGATGCGAGAGATTGAAACGCCTGTGAGTCTGATTGCCGAAGATATCCATTTCGTGAATGCACAGTTGAACAAGGGGCAATATTTCTACGCCGATATCTACCGGGAAGGGATTTTGCTGCATGACTCCGGCAAGCTGGAATTAGCCGAACCGAAAGAACTGCCACTGGCGGCACGGAAAATAGAAGCGCAATGGCATTTTGATCATTGGCTAAAGGCGGCCCAAAATGATTTTAAAATGTATCAATATGCTGTGGAAGGTGAGCTACCCAACAATGCAGCCTTTTCACTGCATCAGGTGACTGAGCGCTTGTACTCCATGATCCTGCTGGTATTTACCCACTACAAACCCAAAATCCATAATCTCGAAAAGCTGCGTACCTTAACGGGCAGTATCGAGCCTGAGTTTTTATCGGCGTTTCCCGAGAGTACGCCGTTTGAATGTTCCTGCTTTGAACTGCTGTGCCAGGCGTATGTGGATTCGCGTTACAACCCAGATTACGTCATCACGGTTGAACAATTGGAGTGGCTGGAGGAGCGCATCCGACACCTGCAAACTCTGGCGGAAAAACACTGCGCCGCCAAAATCAAACGCTTAGAGAACGCTTAGTTGCTAATGAACTGGCCGGCCGGGGTAAAACAGGGGCGTCCATTGGTGAGCAAATCGCGGCCGCGTTCGTGCTGAACCGCATGGAGTTCCTGCCTGCCAGTTACCAGGATGCAGTAGAAGCCTGGGATCGGCTGGATGATACCTGGCAAAACTATGTCCGTATTATCAAAATACTCAGACAGGCATCTCAGAAAAGAAAACCAGAAATTAGGTCATGGCCCAATATTTCTCGGGCTATTTTCTTCAAAAATCAAAATTCTTGTGTGTATTTCAATCGAATTGCTGAGATTACCGAATTCCGCACACGCAGAATCCTTCAATCCCGTTGAATTCAGCCGTAGTGTTATGGGACGGACGTTAAGTCAGGCAAAAATCCATTGAAGGTCGCCGCCGGTATCCGAATTGGGCGCAGGCGCGTTTTACGGATTCCCATGTGCCAGCAAAGGTTTTAAATGAGCGCTCGAAGTGTTGAGTGCTGTATATCCAGTTT
>JARRJP010000101.1:0-33596 GCA_037389025.1 Reinekea sp.
GAATTATGCGCAAAGAAAGCATCTGAGTTGGGCATTAAAAATATATACTATGTAGATCCGTACCCTGGATTGGCAAGTTCTCATAATCTTAAGTATACAACGAGCCCAGAGCTGAAGCAGTTTTACGGTGCCGTCGGAATGGGTTTTTATCGACTTTATATGCCGTTACTTCCCATGAAAGAGGAATTATATTTTTTAGGCGCCAAGAAGAGAAATGACGAACAACAAACTAAGCAAGATAGTCACTCTCAAACTAAGCAAGACAGCCACTTTAGCACGCTTATCCGACGAGTCAGGAACTGTATATCTTCTGGATGCAGGCGGCTGGGTGATTGGCTAATGGATTTGATCAAGCGCTAAGAAAGTTGCTTGTTTTTCTCAATTCGATCGGCCTGTCGGGGTTAACCCAACATCCCCCCGTTTCTTTGATCAATTCAAATTTTTCATCCGCCACAAAGCCTTTCCTATTCAACCGAAAAAATCCTACTTCTTATAGGTTCGACGATTCATTCGCTTCAGTGAATTCCAATCAATGCCAGAAATTAATATTGAGCAGGTTGAGCCATTTCTCAGCCATCTGGTAAACGAATGCTACTGCTCTGTTAACACGCAATATACCGCTCTGAATGCTTTGGTGTTTTTATTTCATAAGTATTTTAATTTGAACCTGAATCCGTGACTCCATAGCATCACAGTGCCCAAGAAGAAGGCGTTTTGGAGCGTATACCGATAAAACAAAACCATGCTTCAGATGCAGTGCATAGTGCTCCGCACCCAAATCAACAAGGTGGAATGGAGTTATGTAGGGAGGAGGAGTTAAATGATACAAAGCTTAGAAACCATATTGGAATCCCTAGAAAAATATCAACAGAATTTTGCGTTGTACGTAGCTAAAGACAGCAGCTTTGATTTTGAGAATTGTTGTGTGCTTGATCCAGATAGATCTAAATATGAATATGCGCAGGAAAAACAACCTTCAATATTTTTTTAGAAATCCCCATACTGGCTGAGATTAAACACAACCTACATTCACAGCGACCAAATTGCTCTCCGCAAAAGCTAATGAAATCAGTCATGGATTACCTTAAACATGACACCTTCATGATGATTCAGAAACCCCGAAGTCCCATAACCGGGAATTTTCTTTTAGCCGCTGCCATCGGACAACCAAGCACTCAACACCGACCCAGTCGGTAATCAACTGCAAGAACACATGCCTCGCCACTAACCCTCACTCATAACTCGCAATTTTTATTTTGCATAGCTCTTCAGTCAATGCCTGCAAATGCATCACCCTTTCAGCCAACCACTCCAGCTCCTGCCAGGTAATGCTATAACTTGGTTTATAACGGGCACTGACATAAGCCTTCCGCAACAGTTCAAACTTCGCCTTATCTTCTTCTGTCCCCTGTGGAAAAACCTTTAGAAATTCCGGTTCAATACTGGCTACAAGTTGTCCCAGTTTTTCTAAATCATGAGTACTTGGTTTATAGCGCGTAAAAACCAGTAAAATAGTGCCATAAAGCCGTTCTGTTGTTTGGTGTAATTCAAAGGCCGCTTTGTTATACCATTCCCGTTGTAAAAAAATCTCGAAGCCCCCATAACACTGCCTGGCATTTTCAAACCAATACTCAAAATCATCCTGAGCCTGCTTTTTCCGTTCAGGCATACTGGGCTCCTGAGGCTCAGCCAATTCAAACCGTTCTGAGTCGTGCAGTAAAATGCCTTCGCGCAAAATATCGGTATAGAAATACTGCCCTTTAGCAATACGCCGGTTCACAAAATGGATATCTTCAGCAATTAGACTAACCGCCAACTCTTCTACCCAGTCACCGCGAGCATAGCTACCAAATAGAATCAGCATATCTGGATTCACTGTTTCCCTGATAATATCCGCCGCCCAACGGAGCTGGTGTTGTTTTCCTTCTGGTAGATGTTCAAGGCTAATCTTCATCGGTAAGTACCAGTTTCCTTAGTTTCAGAGAGAATGGTTTGGGTTGATAGAGCATAACGGCTGTAACACCTTTTATAAATTGCGGAGTAACTTTTCGCATAAAAGACTCTATCGCGGCGCAGTGCGCAAGCCATTGATTCCTCTTTGTTTCCCCAAAATTGGGGGGAACCTGCAATTTTTGAAAAGCAAATAGAAGTTAAGCTCTTACACCCTGCATCCACTTTGGAGTCACGGATTCAGGATTACTGCATGTGATAGGTCTGCACATCAACAGACTTCAAATTATAACCCTCCATGATGACCGCACCGCGATAACGATATTCCCCGGTAGACGAAAACTCAAAGAAGTACGTCCGTTGCAATACCAGAGAACCAGAACGGCTGCGCACCGGCCACAGCCGCCGAATCACCATCGATTCATCGAGCCATTGCAGATCATGCTGTTCGCAGTAAAGCCTGGCATGGGCGACCGCACGGGCTTTAACACCCTGACCATGCCACCACAGAGCCGCCAGAATAATCAGCGCGGATAGCCAGACCAGGTCGGATAACATTAGATTCATACCAGCACTCCTTCGTCGCTGTCGTTATCATGAGCGTCATCTAACAGCGCCGCATAAGTGCCATTCTGTTTTAATAACTGCTGATGGTTACCACGTTCAATAATACGGCCCTGCTCCAACACCAAAATGGTATCGCTGTGACGAATAGTGCTAAGGCGGTGCGCAATGGCAATCACGGTTTTCTCCTGAAACAATCGATTAATGGCCTTTTGAATCAGGCTCTCGGTGACCGAATCCACTGATGAGGTTGCTTCATCAAGCATGATGACATCCCCACCCTGTGCTACGGAACGCGCAAAGGAAATCAATTGCGTCTGCCCTGCTGACAGGTTTGCTCCATTACGCGACAGAGGCATATCATATTGCTGCGGCTGGGTTTCGATAAACTGATCGGCATAGACATAACGGGCCGCCTGCCTGACCTGTGTCTCATCAATACCTTCTTTGCCAAGGGCGATATTGAAACGGATACTTTGCTCAAACAAGTAAACATCCTGCTGCATTAACGAGAACAGATGCTGGGAGTCATCAATGGAGAGTTGGGAAAGCTCAATACCATTCAGCAGAATGCTACCTTCATAATCCAGATAAACCTTGGAAACCAGCCTGAGAATCGTCGATTTGCCCGAGCCAGTGGTACCGACCAGGGCCAATTGATGACCACGCTCCAGCTTAAACGAAACCCCCTTAAGCACATAGGGCGAGTCCGGTGAATAACGGAAATAAACGTTGCGGAACTCCAGTGATTCAAACCGATCCAGTCGGCCGCTGATTTCAGCAGCACTCAACAACGCTCTGCCCTGCTCTTGCAGAGGCTGGGCAAACAATTCATCGACATGATCAAATGCGGCAAATGAACGCTGAATGGAGGCTATCTGGGAGGTAAAGTCACGTATCGGTACAAAAACCTTTTCCATGGTACTGATAAAGGCGATCAAGACTCCTGGCGTCAAAACGCCTGCGAGAATCTGGCTGGAACCGTGCCAGATCATCAATCCAATGGTTAGCGTTGTGATGCCGGTAATGATCGACACCAGCGCAGCATCGTATTTATTAGTTTTCAGCTGAGCGCGCAAAAATTCATCGTTATGGCCTTTATAGGTTCTTTCGACCTCTTCCTCCGCGCCAAACAATTGAACCGTTTTAACACCTTGCAGACATTCCTGCAGATAGCCTGTCCCTTTGGCCAACGCCCGGCGTGACACCAGGTACCCCTGGCGCAACTTGTTACGCACCCAGCGGGTGATCAACAGCATTGGCGGCATCACGACAACCACAATCAGTGTCAGCCGCCAATCGATCACCAGCATCATGACGATCAGAGCAACGGTGGTGATCATATCCTTAACCAGTGACAGAACGCTCATAACAAAGGATTCAGAAATGGATTCAAGATCGCTGGTCAATCGGGTCAGCGTGGTGCCTGTTGGCACATTATCGAAATAGCTGCGCGGAAACTTCAGGATGCGAGAGAACAGCACCATTCGCATGTCAAAAATAGTGCGCTGACCGGTGTAACGCAGCAGATAGGAATAACAGGCATCGGAAAGGTAGTTGAGCAAGATCACCCCGACCAGCAGTAAAGAAATCTGAATCAGACCATCCAGACGGCCAATAGCGAGATAATTATCGATCACCCGAATGGTGAGCCAGGGAATCAGCAGGCTGGTTACAACTGTCATCGGTAACAGGGCAACACCGGCCAGCGAATAACGTCGATAGGGCTTGGCATATTCAAGAAAATGCCGCAGATACTGGATATCTAACGCTTTAATCATGCCTTTACCTCTGTAGAGTGCTGTTGCAGTTGCCAGGTTTCCCGGTAGTAGTCGCTGGTTTCCAGTAAGGACTGGTGTGTACCACGGGCGATAATGCGCCCTTGTTGCATCACCAGAATTTCATCCATGCTCTCCAGCGCACTGATACGATGTGAGACTACCAGTACCGATTGCGACTGGATTTGTTGAAACAGCCCAGCGAGAATCTTGCGTTCGGTCTCGTAATCAACGGCAGACAGTACGTTGTCCATAATCAGAAGATCAGATGAAGTCAGTAAGGCTCGGGCAATACTAAGGCGCTGTTTCTGACCACCAGAGAGCATAATGCCTTTTTCACCGACCAAAGTCTGGTCACCCTTTGCAAAACGGCTGACGTCTTCTTTCAACTGACTTAATTCAAGTACACGTTCAACTTCGGACTTATCAATTGATTGGTCTGCTGTACCAAAGCGGATATTGGCTTCGATTGTGTCAGAAAACAGGTGAGGTTCTTGAGTGATCGTTCGGATCGACTGCCGCCACTGCTGGCGAGGCAGCAAGGCGACATCCTGCTCGCCCCAGAAGATCTGACCTTCTTCGATTTCCAAATGATGGTTAATGCAGTCGACCAGGGTGGATTTACCAGAGCCGATACTGCCGAGAATGCCTATCTTTTGGCCGGGCTGAATAGTGAAGCTGACACGACTCAGTGCAGGCTCTGACTGGCCGTCATAACAGTAACTGAGATCTTTGACATGGAGGGCTTGAGGTTGCACCGGAACGGACTTGGCAGATTCTGCATCCGTCGCGGGTATCTGGTGACTCAATACTGACTGTACGCTATCAATGCTCACCATACCCATCTGATAAACCACGGCCATACGGCCAAGTTGCATCATAGGGAAAGCCAACAGAGTCGAATAAGACAGGAATGCGGTTATTTCACCCAAAGTCATATTCTGTTGCAGAATAAAATAGCCGCCCAGGCAGAGGATGATGACTTTCATCAGCTCATTCCCATAATTCAGCACCGGTAACACAAAGGTCTGAATGCGGGTTACCTTCATATAAACATCCTGCAAGGACCGGTTCACCCGATTAACTTCGTCACTGACCCATGGACCCATCTGCTGATTTTTGATCAGGTCCATACCGGACAGCACGTTCATCAACTGCTCCGACAAATCCTGTAACCGCTTTAGCCGTTCACGGTGATATTTGCGCATCCGGATAAAACCTTCACGAAATACAACGAAAGCAACAACCAGCGGAATGATGGAATAGAGCGTCAGCGATGGTGACAGGCGCCACATCCAGATGGGCGTCAGACTGAGCGCAAAGAAAGCATTGGTCAGTTGCAAAAAACCAATACCGAAAAAAGCGCGAATACCGGTCAGGTCATTATTCAGAATGGAAATCAGCTTACCGGAGGGATATTGACTATGCACGGAAGCAGGCAGGCGGTTCAGTCTATAAAACAAATCACTCTTTAATTTGGCTTCGACAAAACGCCCTGGATTCAACGCATACATACGCGACAGAATACGGACTACAACCATAATCAGGGAAAAAACCATCACCACCAGAACATTAGTCTGGATATCACGATGAACGGATGCCCCCTCCTGTCCAAGTAAATCAATGGCATTTTTGATGTAATGTGGAATCTCAACTTGCAGCCAGTTCACTGAAAAAATACAGACAATGGCGAACAGGTAGGAATATTTGTTGAGCAAAAAATAGTGCAGGATAAATTTCAGTTTAGTCATTAGGCTTTCCATCAGGCGCCTGGGCGGGCTCAGTCAGGCCATAGACGGAAATACACGCCTCTATAATTGCTTTCCTGGCATCGCCCTGCGCATCAAGGGCATCCAGCAACCACTCCGGCAAGCGTACCGGGCGAGTCTTGGTTCCGGGTTTGCGACCGCATCCTGGGCGGGCGCCACCACGATTGCAACAATGCTCAGCATTCATAGCCGGATGTCTCCTGTTTGATAAATGTACACTTTTCAAATGCGCAGTATAGACAAAGCTGATCATCAGAACTAGCATTATCTCATTACATTAGCAAAAACTTAAATAAGGTGATGACATGAATCCAAACGACAGCTTTGACACCATTAAAACCAACCTGCGTGACTTCCGTAAAGAACGACCTGAAGTCTATAACGCCTTTCAGGAAGTGGGCCTGAAAGTGTATAAGGCCGGGGCACTGGATGTTAAAACCAAGGAGCTGCTGGCGACGGCCATTGCCATCAGTGAAAAGTGCACCCCCTGTATTGGCTATCACGTTAAAGCCTTGATGAAACAGGGCACAACGCGCGAGGAGTTTATGGAAATGCTGGAGGTGATTGTACAGATGCAGGGTGGACCGGGCTTGATGACAGCGGCGGAGGCGATGGCGGCGTGGGACGAGTTGGCGGGGTAATTGGCTACCGCGCTGATTTCGAAGATCAAGAGGCTGTGAGTGCACTGGTGCGGCGGGCGCTTGCTTTGCGGTCTTGTTTGCAAAGCATGTGAACGTGGGCTTTGGGTAGTTGTCTAAAGTGATTCTTTGAACTCTTGAATGGCAGCGACAAACTTAATCAACCCTTGAGATTCGAGAGTTTCTAAATACTCATCTACGGTCTTAGGAGGTTTTTTAAGCCGTTCTCGACATTCTCGAAGTGAGGCGATAACGGCTCCTTTATGGAGGTCTAACTGATGGAGTAAGAAGTCATCAGGGCTATGAGCTTCTATGTCATAGCTTGTAACCTGAATCCGTGACTCCAGAGTGAATGCAGGGTGTAAGAGCTTGATTTCTATTTGTTTTTCAAGAATTGCAGGTGCACCCATAGGTTCATTGAAATTTTTGGGAAACAAAGAGGAATCAATGGCTTGCGCACTGCGCCGCTATGGAGTCACGGATTCAGGTGTAAGGTAAGCTGTTGGAAAATCTTTCAGGTTGTTCGTCACAATAACCTGTGAGTGGCTTTTTGTTGCAGCGGCTAAAACGTGACGATCATCGGGATCCGGCAGTTCAAGAATGTCGATGAATGGCTCGTAGTTTTCGACTAGACAATCGGGTACTGCACGATTCATGTGTTCAGCTATTTGCCAGAGCTTTTGTTCAGGTAAATCAGTTCGATTTTTGGCGAGATTTCGAATCCACTCTTGGTGAACCTGATGGGACCACCAGGCTTTAAACAGTCCAGTGGTCGCGAGTTGCATCAAGACATCTCGAAGAGGCGCCGGATAAAAAACATTGGCATCAAAAAAGACTCCGAATCTCAATTCAGTATCCCATATCCAGTTCCTGGGCTGAAGCAGCGAGCGCATCCAAACTTTCTTTGGTCTGTTGCTTTGTTTTCTTCTGATATTCCATCAGATCACTAAACAGGATCCGTCTGTGTGTACCAGCTTTAGAAAACGGGATTTCACCACTCTCCAAAAGTTTTACTAGGTACGGCCGAGACACGTTTAACATGTTGGCTGCCTCTTGAGTTGTTAGTTCTGCATGCTGGGGAATAACAGAAACGCCATTCCCTGCCGCCATTTGCTGTAGTATGTCTTTAAGTAACCGCAGTGCATTCGCTGGCAACACCAAGTCATGGCCATCGAGCTTCACATGGGCTCGATCTGCATTCGGGTGCTCTTTCAACAGACGAGCGAGTTCTGCTGCACTGGTGCTGGCCAAGGCCATCATCTCTTCAGATGTAAACGGATTTGTGTTTTGAGCTTGCATAGACTACCCCTAATACTTAAACCTATAAATAACCTGGTAAGTAGCTAAATACTGCACTATCAGATTTAGAATCACCGACAACGCCCATCCTAAACGAAATATACGAAACGAGTAAAGAACTTACACTACGATTGTTATCATTTTTAATAGCTAAATTCATAATATCACTCACTTGGTCTATTACCAAAAGGAGACGTGGTGTCATACACCCGCTTTAAGTCCCAAATACCTGAATCCGTGACTCCAAAGTGGATGCAGGGTGTAAGGGTGTAAGAGCTTGATTCCTATTTGTTGTTCAAAAATTGCAGGTGCACCTCACTTTTTGGGAAGCAAAGAGGAATCAATGCTTGCGCACTGCATCCACTGAAGGAGTCACAGATTCAGGTATTAGCCAGCCTGTACCAGAAAACGGTGCTTACTGGAGATGCTCTACAGGCAGCACTTCTTGTATTTTTTTCCACTGCCACAGATACAGGGATCGTTACGGCCGACTTTAAATTTCTCGTTTGGTGTCTGAAATGAGGGCATAGATATTGAAAACCCGGCCCATGAGGCCATGCGCATAACATCCATTTCCATCGTCTGGTATTGTCCGTCCAGAAGTGTCAGTGGATGTTTAAGCTTCCATTCGTTTACTTCCTGCTCAGAGAATTGGCTGTATTCCAACCGATGCGATTCTTGTAGCTGACAGATAACAGGCCTGGCTTCCTCTAACTGAGCGCTAATGCTGTACAGGACCAGGTTGTCCGCCAAAGTAGAGTAGTGGTGCTTTACAAGAAAATCATACCAGGTGGACAGTTTTGAAGTGATGACGCTTTTCTCGATTTTCTGCGCTTCCAATAGCGCAAAAAGACATTTCATCGCCGCTATTTTTACCCATTCACCGCTTTTCTCGCTCTCAATGAGTTTCATCAGGGGTTGGGTATTCCCCTGACACAGAAGGAAAAAGTAAAACCACAGATCTTCAGTGAGGATATCGCCGATCAGTACATCCAGTGGTGAGTCAAATTCATCATCCCGGTTACACAGTTCTACCAGAAGGCTAAAAGCACTGTATTCTTTCCGATCGGCAATCAGGTGAATCCCGAAGGACAGGCAACGCTCTTCACCTTCAGACAGTTTTTGATTATTGATGAACTTATGCATCAGTTGTTCAATCAGCGGGTAAACATCTGCCCATTGGGCTCGGGCTTCACTCAATGCGACCTTGGGAAATCTGTTAGGTGACTGGATAGTGCTCAGGTGTTTTATAATGTCTGACGGTGTCATGAAGTATCCTTGATTAAGGCGATTCAATGTAATTAGTGCCTGCCCGGAAACGCCTGATTTAAACCTGAATCCGTAACTTCACAGCGGCGCAGTGCGCAAGCCATTAAATCCTCTTTGCTTCCCAAAAATCGGGGGACCTATGGGTGCACCTGCGATTTTTGAAAAAACAAATAGAAACCAAGCTCTTACACCCTACTATCCACTCTGAAATCACAGATTCAGGTATACTTCAACGTCTTACTAAAATGCGACTTTTCATTCAAGCGGTATCGAAACCTCCATTCCGGACAGACACGAATTAAGGTTGGTGAATTTGTAACGGATCTTTGATGACTATTCAACCTGAATCCGTGACTTCAAAGTGGATTCAGGAGGATGTTTCTAACTTTGGAGCTGGTTATTTTTTCACCTTGAAAGGGCTGGACATTACACTAGTTACGCTGATCAGACACTGTCGCTTGTTGTGATTCATTTTTCTGTTGCATGCCGCCCGCTCAGACCGGCGACTGTTCCCTTCTCTTATACCTGAATCCGTGACTCCATAGCGGCGCAGTGCGCAAGCCATTGATTCCTATTTGCTTCCCAAAAATTGGGGTGAACCTATGGGTGCACCTGCAATGAGTCACGGATTCAGGTTATAATTTCTGCATCCTTCTTCCCTCTTTTTTAAACACCATACGAATATCATCTTTTCGACAGGCTAGATTCCTGTTTAAATGCTGTCGAAATCAACAACGACGAGAGCAGAACACCCAATGATGAAATTCTCCGCACAAAGCTTTATCGGACTCTTTGCCTTTATTCTGGTGACAACCAATGCATTTGCAGCAACGACCTGGAATGTTTCGCTTTGGGGAAAACGCCGTGCGTTTACTGAGCATGTCGAGAAGCTGGCAGAACTGGTTTCGGCCAAGACGGACGGACAATTCAAGTTGAATATTTCCTATGGTGGCTTATCCGGTAACAAAGAAAACCTGGATGGCATTTCCTTCGGTGCTTTTGAAATGGCGCAATTCTGTGCGGGTTACCATCCCGATAAAAACCCGACCATTACCGTATTGGAACTACCGTTTCTGGGTGTAAACACTCTGGAAGAGGAAATCGCGGTTTCGATGGCGGTTTACCAGCATCCGGCAACTGTAAAAGACCTGGCCCGGTGGAATGCAAGGCTGCTGATGCCTTCACCATTACCGCAGTACAATATCGCTGGCGTCGGAACCGCACCCAAATCGCTGGAGGATTTCAACGGTATGCGAATTCGCGCCGTCGGTGGAATCGGTGAGGCGATGAATATTGCTCAGGCGGTCCCTACCTCTATGTCAGCAACTGAGGTGCGGCAATCACTGGACTCAGGCGTCATAAGCGCCGCTGCTTTTGCACCGCACGCACATATGTCATTCGGAACTCTGGAAATCGCCGACTGGTGGACAACAAACCTGAATCCCGGCACGGTAAATTGCCCGGTGGTTGTGAATATTGATGCACTCAATGATTTAAACCCCGCCTTCCGTGAAGCGCTGCTAGGGTCTGTGGACGAAGCACTCGATTATTACGTACATTATTACAATGAAAAAACCATGAACGCTTGGTGGCCATTACTCAAGGAGAAAGAGATTGAGCAAGTCACCTTTGCGCAGGCACAGCTTGAACTATTCAAAGAGCAAGTCGCCGGACCGGTGAGTAAAGCCTGGATCAAAGAGATGAACCAGAAAGGTATTCCCGCCCAGGAATTGTACGATCTGGTTATTGATACGCTTAACCTGAATCCATAATTCAAATTTTACAGAGAGGTTATGAATGGCGGATTCTCATTCGGTACTGACGGACAACTCCCGACTCAGCCGCATTGACCAGTTTGTATTTCGGCTGGAAAGCGCTCTGACCTTAGTTGGTGGCATCACAATATTTCTGCTGGTATTGCTCGCTGTGATCAATGCGCTTGGGCGCTGGCTGTTTAATCACCCGGTGTCCGGGTACGTGGATTGGGTAGAACAGTTTATGGCTATTTTTGCCTTTGCTGGCATTGCTTACTGTCAGCGCGAAGGTGGTCACATTCGAATGGACATTCTGCTCCGGCAGATGCATGGCCGGGCACAATGGTTGGCCGAATGGGTTTCCACCTTCTTCATGTTATTAATTACTGGCGTCTTGATTTTCGGCTCCTGGCTGCACTTTTGGCGTGCCTTTAATAACGGTGACAGCTCTATGGACATTGGCTTGCCAATCTGGCCTGCGAAACTGATCGTACCGTTCGCACTGGTCATGTTAGCTGTCCGTCTGATAATACAGCTGTGGGCTTACAGTCGCGCCTTGTATCAGGGCAGTTATGCACCAGTTGCTATTCCGCTCATTGAAGACCCGGCGAAACAGGCTAAGAACGAGGCCAGCACTGTAGATAACGATGAAAAGGAAGACTCGCAATGACGTTTTTTTCATCGGCAGATCCGTTATCCATCGGCATCATTATTTCATTACTTATGCTGGTTCTGGTTGTCCTGGGTGTCAGGGTTGCATTTGCCACGGCAGGCGCTGGTTTTCTTGGCCTTGTCTGGATTTTCTCAACCAGAATGGGCTTTGAACGTGGCTTTGTTGTCGCAGTAAAAATGGCCGGTACTATCCCGCACGCTAAAGCGACAACCTTGTCGCTGTCATTGATTCCAACTTTTATCCTGATTGGTTTTCTGGCCTATCACGCCGGGTTAACCCGATCATTATTTGAAGCCGCAAAGCGTTGGCTCGGCTGGTTGCCTGGCGGGCTTGGAGTGGCGACGGTATTTTCAACCGCTGGTTTTGCCGCAGTCTCCGGCGCGTCGGTGGCAACGTCTGCTGTTTTTGCGCGCATTGCAATACCGGAAATGCTGAAGCTGAATTACCAGAAGCCGTTTGCTGCCGGAGTTGTCGCTGCAGGCGGGACGCTGGCATCATTGATTCCGCCGTCAGCCATTCTGGTTATTTACGCCATTATTGTGGAGCAGGATGTCGGTACGTTGTTGATGGCCGGTTTTATTCCGGGTGCGTTATCGGCTGTTATTTACGGTTTTCTGGTGGTGATCCTGGCGATGGTAAAGCCAGAGCTTGGCCCGCCGGTAAGGGGCTTTAGCTGGAAGGAACGATGGGCAGTCTTACCGGGAACATTGCCGATCTTTTTTGTCGTCGCCATTATCTTTTTCTGCATTTATGGCGGGGTCGGCACGCCGACTGAAGCCGGAGCATTAGGTGCTTCGGTCATTTTAATAATCGCTCTTTTACATGGTATGCGCTGGCAAAAACTGAAAGGCGCACTAATGGAATCCGCCAGGCTGACCGTGATGATGTTCACCATTATCTGGGGTGTACTGATCTATGTGCGTTTTCTCGGCTTTGCTGATTTACCCAATGCCTTTTCTAACTGGATCAGCGAACTTGATCAGAACCCGATGATCACCCTGCTAATGATTCTGCTCGCCTATGCGGTGTTGGGCATGTTTATGGATGCCATTGGTATGTTATTGCTGACGCTACCGGTCGCCTACCCGGCCGTTGTTGCGCTGAATGGCGGTGAAGGTATTACAGCCGCCGAATCGGTTTTTGGCGTCTCCAGCGAAGGCTGTGCAATCTGGTTCGGTATTATTGTGGTGAAAATGGTTGAGCTTTGCCTGATCACACCGCCCATTGGCCTGAATTGTTTTGTTGTGGCAGGCGTCCGAAAGGACATCTCGGTTCAGGATGTATTTCGCGGTGCCACACCGTTTTTTATTGCAGATGTATTGACGGTAGCACTGCTGATCGCGGCTCCGGGCATCGTACTATGGTTGCCATCGTTAATTTAACCCTGAATTCGTGACTCCTTCAGTGGATGCAGGGTGGAAGAGCTTGATTTCTATTTGCTTTTCAAAAACTGCAGGTGCACCCATAGGTTCACCCCAATTTTCGGGAAGCAAAGAGGGATCAATGGCTTGCGCACTGCGCCGCTATGGAGTCACGGATTCAGGTTAACGCCGTGCATCCGTTAGGCGAATGTCTGGCTGGCGAATGCACTGGTCGCTCGGCTTTGATCGGTTGGTAGCCATCTTCCGTTTCAGGGAAAACCGTTTTCTCCTACCAATATTCCAATACTCGGCCTGAGCCGGCTTCATCAATGAAATCGAACTGGCAGGGCATTTTTTCACTGCTGACGGCAAAGCGTTTGAGTTGCACCAGGCGCAGTATTGCTTCCAGCAATGGAATAAGTTTGGCTTGAGCTGTTTGGATATTGTTGAAATCAAAGATTGGTTGAGAAAGGAGGTTTTGTTCGGTTGGATTTCAGGAACTAACACTAGTGTAGCCGAAAAGAACAGTTCTCAGCTCACTTTCCAAATTAGAAATACGGATTAATTCCACAAAATTTTCTTTTAAAAATCATCCACAATAAAGAGAAGGGATTGAGTTTTAACTGGCTCGACTTGTTTGAGCATAAGTTTCTTTCTAATCAATAGCTTGAGTCACCACAAAAAAACCGATTGGTCAATTTAAAATTTATCGGCAATAAACGAAGTGACACAAAAAAAGCTGGCCAATCTGCTTAGAAAATCAGAGCTGGTTTTCATGAGTTGATCATCCATACCTGTCGAAGTGATATGACCAACTGGAACACCTTCTATGTTCAATGCCCATTGCACAGAAAACTGTTGTGCAGCACTTTCCAATACCGCAAACAAATACTCAAGATCATATAAGACTTTTTCGGTTTCCTGCTTCAACGATAAGGCTTCACCATCATCATCAAAAAAACGAAACAACTTGGAAGTGCCGCGCAATGAACGACTGGTTTCAAGTAATGTAATGGGCTCAATATACCACTCATAGGGGTCAGACATTTCAGCAATACAATCGCTGATCTGTTGACTGAGTTCCGAGCTAATATGTTCAGTAATTAAATATTCGATAGCTGTGCTCATTTTTATTACCCATCCTGTTCATTTTGACCCGGAAACTTCAAACAAGTTTCCTATAAACTTTTTCATTGTCATAGACAATTCTTTTTCAGTCTACAAATTTTTATGCCTGGATCCATTATTTTTAGTATATACATCAATAATATTTCCCGTAAAAAGTTGCTTAAGAAAATAATTTCGTGATCGACCAGAGGTTTTATTTTTTGGTGTTTAAATTTTTGTCACTTACCAACATTTTTTGTCAACTCCCAGTGAACTGATACTTTTAAATATGAATGACTTAAATCTGAATCCATGGCGGCGCAATGCGCAAGCCATTGCTTCCTCTTTGCTTCCCAAAAATCGGGGTGAACCTGCAATTTTTGAAGACAAATATAAATCAAGCTCCTACACTCTGCATCCACTCGGGGGTCACAGATTCAGGTTAAATTCAGAAAATCCCACATGCTAACTCTGCAGACCCTACGATATAAAAACTCATGGATTTTATCTGACATTGACACTAACACTTTCAGTATTACCGGGGATTAACGATAAAAAAACAGTAACCAATACACTCACAATCAGAATGATTATTCGCATCAAGCAGCAATATAACGTTCACTTGAATCCGTGACTCCAGAGTGGATGCAGGGTTCAGAATGGAAAAGTTAATTACGCGCTCCCAGACTTAATATACACCTAAGCACAATTACTTCATTATCAGTATCAATTGACATTCTGATAAACCTACCGCCTCGGCGACAGAGATCTCAACTTCATTAAACGCCCAAGTATTTTAGAGAGACATCCCATTTTCAAAAATATCTATTCTGCATTGAGTGGTTTTACGTCTGTTTAACGATTTTCACGGTGAATTTTTCTATTGGCCAGATACAACTGTAGCTTGAGTTTCAGGTTTCACCATTATGAAAGCCCCATCTTTTCAATCAGCCTTACAGGTAAATTAAACCAACAAACCCTGATTTTTGAGTAAAAGCTGCCCTTTATACCGGACACGATGAGTCCACCGGTTCACGCTACGACATGGATGACTGGCGACATGGATGACTGGCACGTATTTTCTTCGACTGATATGGTGAACTGGAAGGGCCTGGGCGAGGCATTAACTGTGGCTGACTTCCCCTGGCCCAGTGGCGATGCCTGAACAAGTGAAGTTATTCCTGAATCCGTGACTCCATAGCGGCGCAGTGCGCAAGCCATTGATTCCTCTTTGCCTGCCAAAAATCGGGGTGAACCTATGGGTGCACCTGCAATTTTTGAAAAACAAATAGAAATCAAGCTCTTACACCCTGCATCCACTGAAGGAGTCACGGATTCAGGTTATTGAAAAGAATGGCAGGTTTTACTGGTATATCTGCACTCAACACAAGTCAATTGGCGGTAAAGCGGTTGATGTTGCGGACAATCCAGTCGGTCCTTTTGCGAATGCTTGTGGTGGCGGCATCAGCGAAACACTGCCCAGTGGCACCAATCATCAGTCTATTGTTGAGTACAAAAGGTAACTGACACATAACTCGCCATAATGCCAATCTTCAACCTAGTGGAGCCTATCGACGCTCCGTCGCCATTGATTATCTGCTGAATCCGTGACTCCATAGCGGCGCAGTGCGCAAGCCATTGATTCCTATTTGCTTCCCAAAAATCGGGGTGAACCTATGGGGGCACCTGCAATTTTTGAAAAACAAATAGAAATCAAGCTCTTACACTCTGCATCCACTGAAGGAGTCACGGATTCAGGTAGAATAGTAACTACTTCTGCTTAAGCGATTTACACATATAGAACATGAACCAGGGGGTTGTCGATAGCAGTTGGTAGTGCTCTGGAGAGGCTGCTTTTAACTCTTCTGTGAACATTCCTTCTGATATATTCGCAATATACATCCCAGCAGAAGCAATATCATTTGCCAACCCACTGATTGGACGCCGATAAAATGAAACCTTAACCAGCTTGCCGATGGTGTCCCACTCTTCAGTTATCAGCTCAGTGCTAAAGTAATTCTTTGATGGTGAATTACGAAAATCCACATGCGGATGATGGGTAGAAAACACAAACAACCCGCCGGGTTTCAGTACTCGATTAACATCCTGAAGCAGTTTTGTCAGCGACTGCAGATAATGAATCGCCAATGGACAGATCACAACATCGTATTGATCAGACGGCTCTTGCGGCAAGCCCAAACCGATATCCTGCGTATAGCAGAGATATTCCTGACCAATTTTTTCCTGTGTAATGGCGACCATCTGTTCGGACTGATCAATCGCAGTCACCTTAGCGCCACGTGAAATCAGTTCATGAGCATAAACACCCGGGCCACACCCCAGATCCAACACATTCTTCCCTGCAAGAGGCGGCAAAAGACTTAACAGCGTCGGCCGCTCAAACCTAGCATTGAAGATATTATCCCTTACTGCTTTATCATATTCAGCAGCAAACTCTTTATACATGGGATTAGACATACTCAGACACTCCATGTGCATTACAGACCAGCAAATAATTCAAAAAAACGTATTCAGACTCCCAAGCCAACTACAAAACCTGCTGGACATGCGTTTTCCACATCGAAAAACAACACAAGCTTTGTAATACTGGATCCTGAAGCCTGCCACAACCGAACGTCACTTTAACAGCTATCAATCAGGTTAATAAATAGGGAACAGCTATCTATTTCTTCAACCTGCAGTTAATAAAAGTCGTTACTAAGCACTGATAGTGTTTAACATCGCCCAAAAATTCATCCAGCGTCACAATACTGAAAGCCCTATATGGACAAATACCGTACAACCTTTGCGCCCTGAATTTTTAAAGAGCTTGCCATTGGCAAGCGCGTATAACAACCCCTGAGGTGAATGCAGTTGACCCTCCCCACCGCAATTCGCCACAATAGCTTACAACGAAAACGATTCCAGAACTATTCAGCTCAAGATGCAAATACCTCCTCTTAGAATCGGCATGGCGATGTGGTCACATTCGCACTGGCGTGACAGCCTTTATCGCGGCCAGTCAATCAGCAGCAGACGATTGAGCCATTACGCTGAAGTTTTCAATACAGTAGAAGGAAACACTACCTTTTACGCCACACCATCACCAGCCAGTGTTGAAGACTGGCGTCGAGCAGTGCCGGATGATTTTCGTTTTACCTTTAAGTTCCCTCAGGAAATTACCCACAAGAAGCAACTACAGAATTGCGCTACAGACGTTCGGACTTTTCTACAACGTATGGAACCACTGATGGAAAAAACGGGACTGTGGAAAATTCAACTACCCAGTTTCTTTTCACCACAAGCACTTCCGCTTTTACAGCAATTTATTCAGCAACTGCCCAAGGAAATGAAGATTGGTGTTGAAGTACGTCATATTGCGTTTTTTGCCAAAGGTGAGGAAGAAAGATGTTTAAACCGACTGCTGATGGATACTGCCGTAAACCGAATTATTATGGACAGCCGACCGGTATTTGCAGCCCCGGCAAGTAGCCCAGAGGTTATCGATGCTCAGATGAAAAAGCCTCGTGTTCCGGTTCATGCAATCGCAACCGGGCAACACCCGATGATCCGGTTTATCGGCCACCCGGATTTAGCCGCTAATGATGAGTTTTTTCAAAAATGGATTGATAAGTTGTGCAATTGGATAGATCAGGGCCTGCAACCCTACCTGTTCGTTCATACACCTGACAATATTGCGGCACCGGAGTTAGCACACCGGCTTTACCAGCAATTGAATCAAGCCTGGCAACTCAAAGGCCATGATGCACTGCCGGGACTGAAAGCATTAAATCAAGCATCAGCAACCAATCAGTTAGGATTGGGGTTATAACCCGCCAGCGGTTGGCCCGGTCAGCCAATCGTTCGTGTCGAATACCTGAATCCGTGACTCCAAAGTGGATGCAGGGTGTAAGAGCTTGATTTCTATTTGCTTTTCAAAAATTGCAGGTGCACCCGTAGGTTCACCCCAATTTTTGGCAAGCAAAGAGGAATCAATGGCTTGCGCACTGCGCCGCTATGGAGTCACGGATTCAGGTTAAATTTAGCGTTACTCCAGCCCGAATAAAAAGTCGCAATTTAGTATACACATACTAGCTCAATGCCACTTTCGAGCATTACATGAATACACCTTAACCTTATACCTGAATCCGTGACTCCTTCAGTGGATGCAGGGTGTAAGAGCTTGATTTCTATTTATTTTTCAAAAATTGCAGGTGCACCCATAGGTTCACCCCAATTTTTGGGAAGCAAATAGGAATCAATGGCTTGCGCACTGCGCCGCTATGGAGTCACGGAGTTTAATGTTTGGAGTTCAACCCGTCATTTCCTCTGGGAAACGGATTCAGGTTGAGTTTTAAAGGGCAGGATTAGCGCTCATTCCGAACGAAACTTACGCGCAATGACAGTCGGGTCAACCTTCATTTCACCGGTCTTCAACTGACTCTTCAAACCATTCTGTTCCTGTGCCATTAATTCCCGGTTTTTTGCCAGGATCAATTGCCAACGATGAAGGTAGGTTTCATATTCTTTGACAAACGCCTCGGTCTGTTCAATCTCAGCCAGATATTCACTGACCATTTCCTGCCATTTATCCAGCAGCGCAGGCAATTGATTAGGGTGCATCCATAAATCAATAAAGGCCTTGTCCAGATCGTCAAGTGTCAAATCAGTTCCTCGGAGGTCGATGCGCACCTCTATCTGATGAAGTCGAATAAGCTGGTTTGAGTCACGGCAGCAAAACTTTGTTGCGCGGCCTGTAGGACGAATTGCTCCATTTGCAGGCGGCTAACGGCTTCAGCATAGTCAAGATCGCGAATGTCTGCGCGAATATCCTGTGCAGCCAGTTTATTATCAGCATGCTGCTCTAACGTTGTCTCGGTAATGTTCAATCGGGAACCAATGCGAGACTGTATCTGAGAAATATTGTCAATGGCAAAATCAATATTTTCCAGGGTATTAAAAATAGCGTGATCATAGATTTCGGAATACTCCGGCGCATCGGTATAGTTGCTCAAGGCATAGTTCAGCTTTTCGGTGGTGGTGAGAATGCTCTGTTTGCCGGAAGTTTCAATAATAAACTGGTCTCCGGGATTAGGATTACCTGCTATGGTAACGGACATCCCCGCCACACTGATGGTAGCTCCTACCTGAAAAGGAATATTTTCAAATCCTTCAATAACATGACCATCGGACTTTCGACGCACCGTGAAGTTAGGCGAGGCCGGATCAATATCCAACTCATTGTTAAAGGTAATGACGGCATTTTCAGGGAAGAACTCGTTCAATGCTTCCTGATCAGCCGTAATACCGGCAGAAATATAACCATTACCAGTATTCTGATTATTGCCATAAGTAAAAAAAGACGGTTCATTCGCTGGAATATCGAGAAATACTTCTTTGCCGGAGTCGCTTGACGCTAAGGTAATGGTACTGCTGACTTTGAGATAGCGAACACCTTCATCACCTTGGTAAGAAAAGCCGCCACCGATATTTTCAATAAAAGGCTGATGATTTCCTCTGAAACCGGCAAAGATATATTCACCGCTACCATCTTTGCTGTTCATCAAGTCATAAAGTTCATCAACGCGCTGCTCAATTTCCTGTCCGATTGAGCGGCGATCCTCAGTGGTCAGTATTGCGGCGTTACCAGCTTTGACGGTCAGTTCGCGAACGCGTTGCAATACCGTCGTTACGCCATCCAATACACTTTCTTCCGAGGTTAGCCGACTTTCAATCAAGGTAACATTACGTTCGTACTGACTGATCTGTGAAATTTCCTGATCCAGTTGCAGCACTCGTGCTGCGCCAACTGGGTCGTCCGCTGGTGTTAACATGCCGACACCGGAGCTGACCTGTTCCTGAGTCCGGTTTAACTGCGCCTGCAGTTTTAACATGTCGTTTATCGGTCGGTTATAAATCCAATAGGTCGAAACGCGATCTACCATTGTGCATTCCTCATTCAATTATCAGTTGCTAAAAAGCAGCCAACAATGAATCAAATAATTCCTGTGCGATGGATATTACGCGTGCATTGGCGTTGTACGCAGCTTGAAATTCAATTAACCGGGCGGCTTCTTCATCCAGGTTTACACCGCGCAGATCATTCAGTTCTTCGGTCGTCGTCTCCAAAATGGCAGAAGCAGAATTACTGCGAATCTGTGCAAGATTGGTCAATGTGCCAACCTGCTCTACCAGTTTGCTGTAACCTTCAGTCAACGTCATACCACCATCATTGGCATTGATAATGTCGTTACTTTCAACAGCCACCAGATCCAAAGCATTACGGTTATCCGACACGCCATTATCATTCCACTCGATGCTGAACTCATCTCCTGCCTGCGGTCGGCCACTGATGGAAAACTGAAAACCAAGGTAGGTTTTTTCTGCCTCCGGGGCACCGTTAAAAATACTGCCGGCGCCGGGTTCCGTTTCCAGACGCAAGCCGTCTTCCATGGTGATATCCACCTGACCGCCAATGCTCATACCGGCAACATCAAAATTCCCGGAGCCCGACATTTTGCTAAAAACCTGATATTCAATCTTGCCGGTCTCGGTAATAAAGGCCTCGACCTGACCTGGACTGTCCAACTGACGCTGAATTTTCTCTGCGATAGCCAGTTTGACATCGTCAGCAGTCGCATAACTCTCATCCAGAGTAATTTTCCCCAAGCGACCATCGGGCAGATACATTTCATACTCATAGGGTCCATCCTGAGAAAAATCATAACCAGTCAGGTTATTCAACAATCCCTGAGTATTGCCTTTGATGACATCCACGTCATAACGTTCACCTGAGGAAACCATAAAGGTGTCACCGGGATCTATATAGTTATTGACATTAGCAGGGTCATTGACCGGTAACAGCGGCGTACCGGTAATCACCGGTTGCGGTTTATCACCACGCATTTCAATTTTTATATCATCGCCATTTTCATCAATGATGGTCAGGGTGTTGCCATCACTTTTTGCGCGCAATCCCATTTCCTGCAAATCAATATGGGCGTTGATTCGTGCGGCAAGAAAGTCCGGATTCATATCATTGGGAACCTCAACCGGATAACCGTCCATGTAGGTAGCTTGATTGGTACTGGTCAGAGTTTCAGTCAAGTTAAAACCATTAACCCAGACTTCAAAGTTATTGTCTGGATTATAGGTGGCACCTGAGTTGGTGAAATAGGATACCTGCATTTCAGTGTAAGCATGAGCGTTAACACCATTAAGTGCATTAAGCTGATTGGCGATCTGCTCGGCGCTGACACCATAACCGGTGGATATTTTAGGCAGTGCTTCTTCTTCTCCGGTTACATCATTAACACGATAAAAATGAAATCGTTCCGGATTAATACCGTTATAGATATTGGCGTCTGTCGGACCATCATCGTGCAACACCGGTTCCTGCAATCTTGCTCGCCAACTGCTGACTTGAGTTTCACCTGGATCATCAGTAAAGATTTTATTATTGGCACCGGGAACAAAGGTCAGGTTCTCCATCGGCGGCACCATTGATTTAGGCTTGCCTGGGTCGGTATTATCATACACCGAGTAACGACTTTCGCTTTCGAAAACAATCAATAATGGCGGAGATAAATCATTGGTCTCTGCGGTTAGAATATCAGTATCATTGCTGAGCATTGTGCCCTGATCAATCAAACCAGAACCCTGATTACTCAGACTGGTGATCGCGCGGATCGGATATGCCAATGCAATTTCGGATGACTGCGTAATCAGCATTTCCATGTCAGAAGCCACATTACGCAACGGCGAAATAATAAAGCTGTCACCTTCGGCAAAAATGCCAGATTCCAGCACCAGTTCCAAGCCATCAAATTTTATGTTTTTCGGATATTCATTATCCAACCCACCTTCGGCAACAACGGCTCCATCGTCTTTACGAATAACGGCATAACGGCTATTTTCAGGGCCTGGTATGGTCAGCTCATAGTCGCTGGTTGTGAGTTCAGTCGGGTCATCAAAGAATACAGAAAAGTAATTATCGTTAGCAGATTCATTCGTCTGATAACGAAAAACACGTGACCTGGCCAGGTCAGGATCATTCAAGTTTTTAAAAAACTCATTACCATAATCACCATTCAGATCAATCCCCATCTGATGGGTTGCATTGGTCTGCTGAGTAAATGCAACAGCAAGGCGGCCCAGACTGTTACGTGCAAGAGACAATGCCTCATTACGAAACTCAATAAAGCCATTCAGCGAGCCACCATTCAATTTATCAGTAATTTCAACCGTTTCGACAGCGCTGACATAGCGAATTCCAGTTCGGAATGGATCTTCGAGACCGGGAATGGCTTCCAGCCGGGCGGAGTCATTTTTCATGACCAGAGCCTGACCATCCCCAATGGAAATGTTATAGGTGTTATCCACTTCCAGAACATCGATATCCACCCGCTCGGATAATTGCCTTACCAATTCATCACGGGCATCAAGCAAATCATTAGGGGGCTCACGAGTAGCGGATCCAAAGGCGGTAACAATTTTTTCGTTTAACCCGGCAATACCCTTGGCCAGAGAATTAACCTGAGCGACGGTTGTACCAATCTGGTCATTAACCACATCGTCCTGATCAGCCAGATACTCGGCTATGGTCCGAAAGCGATCCACCAGCCCCTGAGCTTCACCCTGCAATACATCACGCGATGGAATATAGGCCGGGTTATCGGCCACCCCCTGTAATGCTGAAAAATAGGCGTTGAATTGTGGCTGCAGACCGGTTGTATCATCCGCCAGCATACGGTCAACCTGTTCTATCTGTTCACGATAGGTTTGCAGGTTGTGATAGGTTGAAGTATCCGCATAAAGCTGAGTTTGTAAGAACTGGTTCTCTACACGACGCACAGTAGAAATTTCCACGCCCTGACCGATATAACCAAAGCCACGATACAGCGGACTGGCAGCGGCAACGACCACTTCCTGGCGAGAATAACCTTCGGTGCTGGCGTTGGTAATATTGTGACCAGTGGTATTTAACGCTTGCTGATGCGCCTTAATACCTGTGATTGCGATATCGAGTAAGCCCATCGACTATCCTCAGACCTGGTTAAACCAGTTGCTTTGTACGATACGTTGAATTTTTTCCGCATAATCCGGATCAGTAGCATAACCAGCATCCTGTAATGCACGGGTATACTGCTCTAAATCATCTGCGACCTGTAGTGCGCTCTGGTAACGCTCTGCGGAACTGAGGAACTCGACATAATCAAGAAACGAATCCTGTGCTGACGCATACACCCTAAACGGTGCAGAAACGCTGAAGGCTTTACCCGAAAGAAACTCCGTGGTCACCGTATCAGTGGTGTCACCGGACCAGCGACTATCGGCCTTGATACCAAAGAAATTATTGGCCGATTCACCATTCTCAGTCTGAATCATGGCGCTGCCCCAACCTGTTTCCAGTGCAGCCTGCGCGACAAGCACTTTAGGATCCACACCAATTTTTGCAGCGACTTGCTCGGCGACGGGCATCAGTTTTTCAATAAAGTCCGCCGGAGAGGCGAAGGATTCAAAATCCGTCAGGGTACTGACTTCATCCGTTTTATTTACCGCAGGCGATGGTGATCCGCCGGGATAACCTACATGCGATGGTAATCTTGAGCGAATAGACTGATCCAATGGTTTGACCTCAAGCCCGGCAATGGAACCGGCTCGCTCAGGCTGAGTATCGCTTAACTGTTCATACAGGATATCGGCCAGGCCGAAACCACCCATTTGAGAGACTGACAATGCCAACTGCTGATCGTGCATGTCACGATAGAACCTGGTCTGGTAACTGTTATCAAGATCCGACGCCATGACGTCAGTCGCATCGCGCATGGATCTCAAAATCAACGACATAAACATGGATTCAAACTGTTGAGCAACCGCTCTTAACGCTTCAGGGTTATCTTTGCGCGCCCCGGTTTTTAACGATTCCAGACCGTTCAGGTCGTTATAATTAAAAGCGGCATCCATTGGCACTGACATGATCGTCTCCGGTAAAAAGTTGCCGGTTTCCGGCAGAATAAGGTGCTCCATCCAGTATCAGTCAAAAGCTGTGCCAGTCACCAAGCTGTTTTCAACAGACCTCTCACAATCGGTGTGACATTCCTCTAAATTTGAAAATACCGCCAAATAAAATGTTAACACAAGACCATAAATGTCAACACAATGAGATAATTGTTGTTTTAACATTAATTTAGCAACACAATAGAAAGAGAAAAATGCCAATGATGAAAAAGACTGTCACTGCTACCTCCACATTCATATTGCTGCTGACACTAGCGAGCGTCACGGCCACTGCAGCGACATGCCCGGATACAAGTGCCACTGATAACTCACCGTCAAACCCGATTCCTGCTGCAAAAAAATTCAGACATTGGGGTAGCCGCTTGCTGTCTTTCATACATACGCCGTACCACATGGTTTACGATGCGCTGGTTAGTGAAGGTGCTAACGCAACAATGGTTGGCAAATTTGATTATGGCTGGACATCCCATAAAGACCTGGAAGATGAAGAGATCGAAGTTTATCTCTCTGGCACCGGAATGAAAGACTGGGAATATCTGGGCACTTATACAACCGACAGCGACGGTAAAATTTATGTACCTGTCAGCGCACGCCCGGCTGGACATTATAAAGTACAGATGATTGTATCTGGAGATATGTCTTCAGCAACTGGTTATCTGACTGTCGTGGAACCTGGTACAAAGGCCGTGATGTTTGATATAGATGGAACCCTGACTCAGGATGATTTTGAAGCCATCGGCGATTACCTGGGTATCGGCATCGCTCAACCCTACTATTACGCACCAGAAACTGTCCGTGCCTATAAAGATAAAGGCTACTGCATCACCTATCTTTCGGCACGCCCTTACTGGCTGATGAAAGATACGCGGGAATGGCTTGACCACATGGATATTCCATTGCTTCATACTCATACAGATCCAGATGCTGAGATATTTAAGTCCAAAGATACCGCTGGTTATAAAACAGATTACATCAACAGCCTGATAAGTGCCGGTCTGGATATCATTCGCGTTTATGGGAATGCTGCTACAGATATTGAAGCTTACGCAAATGCAGGTATTCCCAAATCAGAAACCTATATCATTGGCGATCTGGCAGGTGTCCAGGGTACGCAACCAATGAATGGTGATTACAGCCACCATTATTCAACCGTGGTAGTTAACACACCGAATGCTCAATAGGCCGACAGATGAAAAGAAACATTATTGAGGTTGTCTCTTTTCTTGTAGCACTGCGCCAAAGATTTATTACTCTGTAGGATCCCGTCATTAATGGACTGGGATCCCACTTCCGTGAACTGACGTCCCGTAGTTTAGAACGGAGTGAAACCAAAAGTGACCTTACGCCACAGCCTTGTTGCCATATCATTGCAAAAGTCATCTCATCAAAGCCTTGAACATTATCAAATGCTCAAAAACTGACAAGCCTCTGCGGAACATTTGGCATCTACCTGAATCCGTGACTCCAGAGTGGATTCTGGCTATAAACAGGCGAAGAAACAGGTATCTTTACTCATTTAAGTCACGAATTCAGGTGAACAGTGAAGAATCTCAAACGATCAAACAAGATCCAGATAAGGCGTTAATGCCTTCGGTATATTGTTTCGAGTCAGCTTGGCATAGCGTAACAAAACCAAGGTTGCGATTAAGTCTTCGCATTCCTGGTTTTGAAATTGCTTTGTCCAGGCATTTGCGTTTTTTACAATAGCCTGAGCCTGTTCTGGATGACGGTTATACCAGTCCAGTTTTTCATCCAGGTCTTTTAAGTCGTGACGGGTTTCTATGTAATGGACATCTGCTTCCAGCCGCCCTTCCATGAACCAACCTTCATATCTCATCGGATGACATACAGGAACCGAACCTGAATTCATAATCCACTTCAGGCTGGTTGCTTCATTAAAGCCTTCAAATGCCGGAATATAACGATATTTCATGTGATCCTGCACAGACATAAAGTCTTTATAGCCCGGGTAAGAATCCGTTTTAACCCGATGACCGATGTTGTGTTCTGCATGGTCATGATAACGCTTCAACAGTTCTATACGCGGTGGTTGACCATTGGCGCGACCACGCCAAGCCATAAAGGGTATTTTCTGATCCCACGCTACAGGGTCTTCCGGGAAGTAGAAATGGCGAAACCGATTGAGTGGAAACAAAATGGAATTATCGTGATTACCGGTTAATGGCCGTGTTCGCAGCACGGTGGCAATCGGAGGAATTTCCACGACCACTTCGAATTCAGTATTGATTCGAAACCGTTTACCAAAACCTTTGGCAACACGCATCAGATCAATATAATACATTTCCCGGTAGCCCCAACTTAAACTGCCCAGGTATATCTGCGCATTGTAGGCAAATGGACTGCTTCGTTTTACGTAATAATCCAGACGAGCCTGAATATCATCCGGAATTCCATTTTCGACCTGTTTTAACAGTTTCACAGTACGCTGCTGTGCGGACGACCAGGAAGATAACTCTTGTCGAATACCAGACCACCAGAAGTGCAGTCGTTCTTTGGTGCGAGGCATTTCATTCTTTTTCCGAGGCATGGTCTGATTCCGAAAAACAGCAGTAACTGTCTGAAAAATAATCCTGGGTAGTGTCTTGAATAAAACCTGTATTAAGAAAGCACATCCAGAAGTTCACCGCGAGGCGCAGCTCGAAGGCAATGGCCCCTCCCTTGCCAAGAGCTGGAGCGAAGCGGTGGACTTCTGGAGGGCTTCTCGAAGAGTGGGTCGCCGTTTTTCCGAATAATACCTATGCTACAGGCGGGCCATCTTAATATGCGTTTTATTTGAGACATGACACTAGAGCGTGTTGATGTTTGCTGATTGATTATCAAGTTTGTTACCAGCCCTTGCAAGTGCAAGCTATTGACTAAGCTCAGCCTGAAAAGCAGAACCAGTATCCGATACTCAGCCTGTGGTGAACTCACCGCGCAATATTCACCGAATAACCAAGCAAACGCGATTGGGTCTGGGTCAACGGTGTCATCGCCAATGCCTTTGTAACGACTGATCAACAGAACGGCAACACCGATGGCAACGACGATACCCAGCCCGGTCGATATGGCGATTGGCAAGCCAAAGCCCAGGGTGGCCGAGTTCAGGATGAAGGTCACGACGACCGAGGTCATGAACAACGCTGGGATGGTGCTGATCCAGTGCAGCTTATTATGGCGCAGCAGATAAGCACTGGCAGTCCACAACATACAGACAGCGGTGGTCTGGTTGGCGAAGCCGAAATAACGCCAAATGATCCCGAAATCGACCTGGGTCAGAATGCCACCGATCAAGAAGATTGGCAGTGCAACGATCAGACGGTTACGGATCGGTTTCTGATCAAAGTTGAAGTATTCAGCCAGGATCAGACGACTGGAACGGAACGCGGTATCACCTGAGGTAATAGGCAGAATCACGACACCGAGGAAAGCCAGAACTCCACCAGCAACGCCAAGCAGGCCAAAGGACGCGGTATAAACCACATTGCCCGGACCGCCGTTGGCAACGGCTTCCTGCAGACCATCGACATTACCGAAGAAAGACAGTGCAATGGCACACCAGATCAGTGCGATCACGCCTTCACCGATCATTGCACCGTAAAACACAAACCGACCATTGGACTCATTTTCCATGCAACGCGCCATCAGCGGTGACTGTGTCGCATGGAAACCAGAAATTGCGCCGCAAGCAATGGTAATGAACAACGCAGGCCAGAGTGGCAGCCCCTTCGGATTCATGTTAGTGAACATGTTGGACAACTCGAATGAACCCATGACCTGATATTCAGAAGAAAACGCGACTGCGGTAATGAGACCTACCGACATGAAGACCAGCAACGCGCCAAAGAACGGATACAGCCGCCCGATAATTTTATCAATAGGTACAATGGTCGCGATGATGTAGTAGGCAAATATAAGTATCACCATCATGCCCAATGTGACCGACAAACCCATCTGATCATTAATCAGATTCGTCAACATGCCTGCAGGTGCACTGACGAACACCACGCCCACCAGAATCAACAAGACCAGGGCGAACAGGTTCATGAAATGACGTGCGGTGTTGCCCAGATAGCGACCCACGATACTGGGCACCGACGCCCCACCATTACGAACCGAGAGCATGCCGGAGAAGTAATCGTGCACGGCACCGGCAAAAATACAGCCAAGGACAATCCACAACATCGCCGCAGGACCATAGAGCGCCCCCATGATCGGACCAAAAATCGGGCCGACACCGGCAATGTTCAGTAACTGGATCAGATAGACTTTGCGCTTTTTCATGGGCAGATAATCAACGCCATCGTGTTGCGCATAAGCCGGTGTCTGTCTGTTTGTTTTAATACCAAAGACGCGTTCGACGAACGCTCCGTAAATAAAGTAGCCGCCTAGAAGCAGCGCCACACAGGTCAAGAACCAAAGCATATTGAAGCCCTCATGGTTTATTGTTGTTTTCAGCTATCGTTGTTTGCAGCTATCGTTGTTTTCAAGTTGTTGCAAAATAGGTACAAGAGTCAGTTTACGATTTACATCGGCCTATGCAGTTAGAGAGTGGCTGAGCGGTTGTATTGTGACATAAGTGGTATATATCGCAGGTGAACGGTTCGGGCACTGCTGGCTGCAACCTGCCTTTGATTGATGGTAGGCCGCCGTGGCGTTGCGACAATATCCCGAATCGGTAGATCACAGCATGGCTTCTTTCCAATCCTGCAACCTAAAATGGATCATAATGAGAAGAGCTAGCCAGGAGGCTGTCCGAGTGGCCGCAACAGCGGACACAATAGAGCAGTCTGCTCTCAGACAGCTTCCTAGCCTGACGTTACAGACTGAACAGATCCCGCATCATTTTGTAATAACGACGACTCACCGGCACCTGCTCGCCACTGAGAGTAAGTATAACTGCGTTGCCATCGGCCTCCTGCCTTATCTCCTGAATTGCCTGTGGATGCACCAGATACTGCCGATGACAGCGAATCATCGGCGTCCGATCTTCCAGTACCTTTAAAGTCAGATGCGAATGCACCTGCCCGTTACCATCCCATAGGTGTACACCACTGACATCGCTGAATGCGTACTCAAATGTATCCAGCCGGACCAGCTTTGTCGCTTGCCCCTGGTGACAGGGAATCAAGGTTAGCGGCTGTTCCTTTACCAGACGTTCAAAGGCTGGCGGTTGGTGCTGCGATCGCTGTCGCATTCGTGCCAGGCTTTGTTGTAATCGCTCTCGTTGAACTGGCTTCAGAATGTAGTCAACCGCATTTTGCTCAAACGCCTGAATGGCGAACTCGTCGTATGCGGTGACGAACACAATATCCGGGGCAGACGCCATATCGATCATCGAGGCCAGTTCCAGCCCAGTAATCATGGGCATTTCGATGTCCAGAAACAGCACCTCGGGTTTCAATTTGGCCAGCGCTTTCAGGCAATCCACACCGTTACTGAATTCGCCGACGATCTCAATATCGGCCTGCTCCGCCAGCAGATCTTTCAGCTCTTCACGCGCCAGCATTTCATCGTCAACGATAAAAACTCTCATGTCGATTCTCCAGTCAGCGGTATGATCACCCGAGTGTATTCGTCAGGCTGGCACTCGACCTTCAGCCCGTGATCAAACCCAAAATGGTGCTTCAAGCGGGTGTCGACGATGTTCATCCCCAAGCCCTCCGATTCGGGCTGTGGATTCGGCGTATAGCGACCCGCGTTATCTTCAATGACAAGCTGTGGCAAACCCATGTTAACCCGAGTATAGATGCGCACAACCCCATCACCCAAAAGCTGTGAAGTTCCGTGTTTAATGGCATTTTCAACAATAGGCTGGACGGTGAAGGTTGGCAGATGCAAGTTCAGCAACTCATCCGAGGCGGTCTGCTCAATACTCAAACGGTCGGCAAAGCGAACCTGCTCTATGTGTAGATAGGAGTTGGCGTGCTCAAGTTCTTGCGCCAGAGTCGACACCGTCTGATTACGCTTCAGGTTAATGCGCAGAAACAGTGACAGGTCCGACACCAGACTGCGCGCGGTTTCCGGTGAACGCTTAATGACCGCATTAATAGTATTAAGGGCATTAAACAGAAAATGGGGGTTTACTTGCGCTCGGGCGACTTTCAACTCAGCTTGTGCCAGCAACTGCTTCTGCTGGTGGTGCTGGCTGATGGTCATTTGCTCGGTAATAATGCGCCCGATGCCCTCACCTAATGATCGGTTAATCCCCTGAAACAGGCTGCGCTTGCCTTCGTACAGTTTTACGGTGCCAATCACGGTGTTGTCGGCATCACGAATCGGTACAACCAGCGCCGACCCCAATGGGCACCGATTGCTGTGTGAGCACTTATAGGGAGTGGTAATACCATCGGCAAACACTACCCGATTCTCACGGATGGCCTGCAACGTCTGTTCGGAAATTATGGATTCACCAACCCAGTGGTGATCATCCCCCAGTCCGACAAAAGCCAATACTTCAGTTTCATTGGTAATACCTACCGCCGCAACCTGAGTTTCTTCTTTGATAATGTCGGCAATACGCCTAGCACTGGCCTCATCGGGCCGATCGCCCAGCACCCCAACCAACCGCTCAGTGAGCCGTAAGGCTTGATCGGACCCAGCCGATGAAAACTTGTTATACAGCTTGCGTCGATCCAGGATCATCATCATGAACATCGCCGCACCGATGGAATTGATCAACAGCATCGGCAAGGCAATCTGTTGCACCAGCGCCCAGGCTTGATCCAATGGCCGAGCGATCAGCAAAATCACGGTCATTTGCAACAGTTCAGCAAAAAACGTCACGATCAGGGCTCGTTTCGGTGAAAACAACTGAGACTCATAACGCCCCTGTTTGCGCACCCACAAATGCACCATGCCCCCGAGCACCCCTTCCAACGTGGTTGAGACGGCACAAGCCAGATCGGTAAAGCCGCCCAGTGTAAACCGATGCAGCCCTCCGGTCAGGCCTACCGCCATACCCACCAAAGGGCCCCCCAACAAACCACCGAGCACAGCACCCACGGCTCGGGTGTTGGCAATAGCATCGTTTACGGTATGACCAAACAGTGAGGCCAATATGCAGAATGCAGAAAAAATCAAGTAGATGATCATGCCATTAGGCAAGCGCGCCGAGATATTGCTCAGCGGCAGAAACAGCGGGGTTTTGCTGAGCAGGTAGGCAATGACCAAAAACATACTCATCTGCTGGGCCATAGAGACCAACAGAATCATCACGGGTGACATAATAATAACCTGGCTCCGACGATAAACAGTTTGATCGGCCTATGGAACCATGAAACGGAACCAGGTTCGAGTAAATTCACAGTAACGCAGTACCAGACCAGCGTCGCCTTGTAACCGAGCGATTTGCAATTTCTACTGCGCCAAACAAGATAGCATTCAGTATTGGAGTGCAGCCGATTGCCTGTGGCAACCTAAAAATCTGAAATAAGGAGTGTTCATATCACTTGAGCTGACCGTTTTACTGCTGAAATGCGTCCTTATGGCATCTTAAAGACGGTACTGCGACAAGACGGTACTGCGACAAAGACGGTACTGCGACAGGCACAATGCCGGTACTGCGACAGGCACAAGGTTTTGTGGACTTGCTCTTGCTGCTGCCGTTTATCGGCTTCACATTATGGCTTTTGCTTGGATCAAAAAAACCTGATTAAAACGCAGGGTTCACATTCTCCGAAACCGGACTGTGAACCCGGACACACCAAGTCTATTGCCCTACCCAACTCAAACGGTAACGATAGATGGGCGATTTGTAAAAATCGTTAATTTGCACCGTTCGTTCTGGCTGAAAATCCCGCAAGCCAAAATTATTGCTTATCAAGATGCCATCGAAGCATCGTTCAGCCATCAGCTTTTTGGCAATCTCGGACATTCCCACGGTATGCAAATAGCAAATAAGCACTTCAGCTTTGGAGAAATCAGCTTGCAAAAAGTCTTTACGGTATAGGTGTAAATTACGCAGTCCAAAAAACCGTTTTCTCAATACTGAGACCAGCCAGGGGACAAATGAAATTTCGTACCCGACTATGCGTCGATTCGGGTATTGCCTGGCCAGAGGGATAACCAAACTGCCCCACCCACTACCAAGGTCATAAACGGTGCCGCCGCCCGAATCTTTCATCAGTTCAAAAATTGCATCACGGGCCTTTTCAGAGCTGGGCATCGGTGAGATCCCAACTCTTAGCGTACTCCAGACGATGGTGGCAGCAGAGAATATGGTCACGACAACGGCTAACATTTCTAATGCAAACAAACTAGACTCTCAGAAATCATAAACGACTGTCCTTCAGCAGATATTTTCGTATTTTTTCGTGAGCTTACGGCCTTCAGTGCTTTTACAATTCAGGCATTCATTTTGTTGTCCGAGGACGTGCCGCATCAATTCTCAGCCCTTCATCCGCAAAGCATTCAGAGCAGAGAAGCGTCGCATTATCGTTGGCCGCTTCAGAAATCAGCTCTATTATTGTATACCTAATGTCCCTCGTGTAGTGTCTTGAATAAAACCTATACCTGAATCCGTGACTCCATATAGCGGCGCAGCTCCAAGGCAATGACCCCTCCCTTGTCAAGAGCTGGAACGAAGCGGTGGACTTCTGGATGGCTTCTCGAAGAGTGGGTCGCCGTTTTTGCGAAAATATCTATGCCACCACTTAAAACCGGCGGGTCATCTTAATAGGCGTTGTATTTGAGACACTACACTAGCAACACATTGTTGAACGAAGCCGCTCCGCGCCAGAAAACACCCCGTTTTAGCCACAGCCGACATTAACACCTCTACGCAACGTACATCATTCCAATGTGCATTGATCACCCATTCTGGTTTTACTTGATCACTTTTTCTGGATTTCCAGAATCACTGATCAAGTCCCCAGAATCATTGATCACGTATTTCCAGAATCGCCCGTAACGTATTGATTCAGCAGCCCTTCCGGATAACCTCCCGCCTTTTGTCTGCGAGGAGGGGGAATATTTCAGGGGAATATTTCAGGACAGGCACTCTGGGGAATATTTCAGGGAATATTTCAGGACAAAGGAATATTTCAGGACAGGCACTCTAAGAGTTGATGAGTTTTCAGGACAGGCATTCTAAGAGTTGACTCACTCACTAAAAGCTGGTTGGATATACAGCATCAATCTCAATTAAGGATCCGACTCATGCCCAAGCCAAGGAGCGAACAGGTCTCATTAGACGCAACACCTTATTATCACTGTGCTTCCCGCTGTGTCCGGCGGGCCTTTCTCGCCGGAAAGGATCACGAGACCGGGGTTGATTACGAACATCGACGCGGCTGGATCGAGCAACGTATCCAGAATTTAGGTCAGATTTTCTGTATTGATGTCTGTGCCTATGCGGTGATGTCCAATCACTACCATGTCGTACTGCACATCAATGCATCGGATCAGGCCCGC
>JARRJP010000102.1:0-9350 GCA_037389025.1 Reinekea sp.
AGAAAGCGGCCCCGAAAAAGAAATCATCATCGAAGGTGCCTCACGTATCAACGGCGAGGCTTTTGAAATCGGTTAAATAATCACCTTGAAAGGGCTGGGTAACTCGACTTATAGATTTTTGAGCTCATCAAAAGTTACGACTCCCCATGTTTCTTGTCAAAAGCAGAACGCGCCAGTTCGAGCTTAGACTTATTCTCTCGACTCCACGTTACAAGCAATGCAACCTGAGTTGAGAATGAATGTCCGAGATCTGAAAGTTCATAGGTTACGCTTGGAGGAGCAGTGGGTTCGATATGGCGCAAAACGTAGCCATCACGTTCTAATCTCCGTAACGTCAAGGTCATCATCCTCTGCGATATACCAGCTAGCGCCTTTTCAATTTCCCGATAACGCTTCGGGCCATTAGATAACTCCGCTAGTGTCATCACAGTCCATCGCTCACCTAGTCGGTCAAGGATAAGACGCACCCCGCAATCCTCATGCTCATCAGAGCCGCAAGGCGATAAAGGTGTTTCCGTACGAACATTAATGTATGTATCAGACAAAATTGTGCCTCCTTATGAAGTAAATGGAATTTCTATAATATAGACCTGAATCCGTGACTCCATAGCGGCGCAGTGCGCAAGCCATTGATTCCTCTTTGCTTCCCAAAAATTTCAATGAACCTATGGGTGCACCTACAATGAGAAAACCATGAATATAAGGAAACACTATGATTCTTATCACCGGGGCCTCAGGCCACTTATCCTCGCTTGTTGCAAAGAAGGCACGCGAGATTGGATTACCATTTATCACAGCCAGCCGAGCATTTGGATCTGATCGTCAGATAGATTTTGACCAGCCGGAAACTCTAAACTTCGCAGATGTTGACACATTATTTCTTACCTCTGCCGGATATGCCGAGGATGATGTGGTTATTCAGCGACACAATAACGTTATCTCAGCCGCCCATGCGCAGGGTGTAAAACATATAATCTATACCAGCCTCTCTAATGCCAGTGATCATCTTGGATTTGCTCTAGCTCATCGTTGGACAGAACAAAAACTCCGAGAAAGTGGTATGGCATGGACAATTCTACGTAATGGCCTTTATGCGGAGCTTATTGGAGCCTTAGCCGCTCCATGCGAAGGCCGAATAACTGCGCCATTTGGATATGCAGGAATTTCTGCAGTGGCACGCGAAGATCTCGCGGATGCCGCTGTCGCTATCCTTAGGGACGTGACTGCACACGTTAATACCTGCTATGAACTGTCGGGGGTTAAGTCATTCTCATTACCAGACCTGGCGCAACGCATTGGTATTCCTTATGAGCCGACAAGCTTTACTGCAGAGAGAACCAGACTTGATAACTTGCAACTACTTCCATTTCAACCACCCATGTTAATGTCAATCTATGCATCAGCAATGTCCGGATTTCTGGAAACTACCACAAGTGATTTGATGACTCTAGTACCCCATCCTAAGGACGCACTGACAGTTGCCTGTTCGTCTGCGGAGCAAGGAACATAACGCTCTGCTTCAGCAGCGATAAACCTGAATCCGTAACTTCGTTGAAGTCGCGGATTCAGATTTAAAAGAGTCAAGGTTGAGAGTGCCGGCGAGCGAGCGCTACGAAGTATCACTCAGTATCTGCAACGCCACTTAAAGCTGGTGATTTGAGGTGGTCTAATAGATATTACCAGTTCAGTTAAGGATAATAACCTTAATTGGAGAGGACGTAATGAGCAGGAAGAGTTACACCAAAGAATTCAAACTTGATGCCATCGCTCTGGTCGTTGAGCAGGGTTCATTTAAATTTAAATCTAATCCTTTATCTTTTACTTCATTATATGCAGGTATTGAGTAAATCCAATTGAAGAATTTATCTTCATCTGCTTCACAATAAAATGAAGGGTTTTTAAAAACTACTTCCATGATTTTCCTGTATAGCTAACGCCCATGCTCAGCGGGCCTGAACGTAGCAAGACGTTTGCGCAACAACGCCGAAGGCATGCGCAAAAAAGCCGCGCGGAGTTTGGGTCTGCTGGAGCTACTTGTTATGTGAATATTGGTCTTCTTCAAGGCTTTAACTCTGGCAAGGACTCAAATTCTTTTCGTTTTGACTCAAACCATTTATTCATTTCTTCAGGGTTCTTCATCAGTTCTTGCATTTTTTGCATTGCTTCCAAATGTTCTGCATCTTGCTTTTGGTACATTTCCATTCCATGCTGCTTGCTCAACTCAGCCATGTCTTCAAATGTATTCGCATGAAACTCTTTTTCACAGGCTCCACCTAACTGCTTACAATTCATTGTCTTCATTTCTGACTCCTTATCTTTCTTGTTTGATACACATAACGCCCGCAGCACACGCGGGGGTAGCGAGTCGAAGCCGTCAGGCCGTTGTGCCTGCGTTTGTTATATTTTAAGTTCATTTATGCGTTGCTCTATAGCTGAGTAGTCCAAGTATTTTCTTTGTAAATACAGGACAGGATACATTTGGCCGCAAAAAAGTATTATTCCCGCAACACTACCCAGCACCGCCATTGAGGCCAAGCCTAGCCACAAAGGAATAATAATATTGTTTGATAGATAGAACACTACAACCAACAGTGTGAATGTTACCAAGTTTGTAAAAAATACAATTCTTGTAATTCTGGCACTGCTAATTCCTTTTTGCTTTATTCTACCTGAATCCGTGACTTCAGAGTGGATGCAGGGTGTAAGAGCTTGATTTCTATTTGTCTTTCAAAAATTGCAGGTGCACCCGTAGGTTCATTGAAATTTTTGGGAAACAAAGAGGAATCAATGGCTTGTGGACTGCGCCGCTATGGAGTCACGGATTCAGGTTCTACTTGGCAACAACAATTCTGCTTTATCGTTCATATATTTGCTCGTTTGAAAACATAACGCCTCACATCACCGGGAGAAAAAAGCAGAGCGAAGGATCGAACGGCGTTTTTTGATGTCCGAGTATATGTGATTGTTGTGCTTTGTGGTTGGCACTGTTTTCTCAGAAAGAAAACAATGGATTTGTTTGGCTATTATTTCTGCACTGTTTTTATGTTTTGAGTCAAACCTATCAAGTGTGGTATTAACTCCTAGAAAACGAGCATATCCTGACTCAATTAGTTTCTTAGTAACCAAAGAATGTGTTTCTTCAACAATTTCTTGATCATAAAAAATGTAAACTGGCTTATGGCTACTGACAGCCTCACTAGACATAGACATTGAATCCGCTGTTACAACCAAAAATTCGGCACAGGCCAATAGTCCGAGGTAAGGATTGCTGTCTGATGATGTTTTTGGATCGAAAATTGCGTAAGGAACAGTAATTTCCGAGCAAATAGCGTCCTTACATTCAATCGAAGTTCGTGCTGAGGTGGTAATGAACAAGAACCCACCAACTTGTTGGGCGGTGCGATTAATGCGACCACCAAGTTTCTTTGCTACCTCAGGCGGAAACACTTTACGTTTATCTCCAATATCTCCACCTACAAGAAGACCAATGAGAGGCCGGTTTTTTGACATCTCATTGAAATATGGTTCCCACTTAATTTTTTTCGTTCTTAACTTTTCCGTTGATACTCTATTAGCAACCGTATCACACAGAATAATATTAGGGAGACAAGTATTGTCATGATAGGGATAACTGACAATGATGTCTGTTTTTTCAATGTCTTCTCTGTCAGCTTTGATAGGTAAGCCTCTAACAGGCGGACGCAATGCAACAACTAACGTTTTCCCGTTCGAAAGGGTCTTAATGATCTGCATATAAGGAATATGGAAGCATGGACCTATTATGACATCGGGCCATCTTGGGTTTTCTGGGTGAATAAGGCGGGCTTCGATTAACCTCTCTCTAGCGCGATTTTTAGTGCAGAATTCACTTGGGATTTCTAGCTGAAAAAATTCGCTATTGATACGCTCTGCAATTCCTATGCGAGCATTTGTGTCTCCGTCTCTACTGGTCTTTGTTATCCAGACCAGTGGCAAAGACTCTATTTTAGACGCCATTATTCCTCTCCAGCCTAACGCGCAGCTCACTGGCGGAGCAAGTTGGCGTGTGTTTTTGCGCAAGCAAAAAGCGCGACAGGTTGCGGAGTCCAGTGCAGCTGCTTGTTATGCATGTTGAATAAAGAAAACTTTATCTCATTCCTCATCATCGTCGTCTTTTTTGGAAAATACCATAGGAAAGGCTTCCTGAACTTCCTTGGGAACATATTCTAGCCATTCGCTTACGACCGTACTTTCGTCGGCATCTTCGTCACCCTCGAAATCGACCATTCCATAGAATGACTTACCTTCGCCATTAAGTGCATAATACTCGTTACATCCATATTCGTGGTATATAGAGCCATAAACCTCAATTCCAGAACCCTTTTTAACTAGCGGTTGCATTGCATGCATCCACTCATCACCGAATATAGTAATATTTAAAAAGCCACTTTTCTCTTCTATCCCTTCATTATGGAACTCCTCTCCCTCACAAAAAGTTAACAACTCATGACTGTCCTTTAGCGATTCTATTCCGGCACTCCTAAATAGATTGGACATAGTTTCCCAGCTAGTACTTTCTTCAGAAGATAATAGCTCCGTTGTTATTTCGCTTGGTGCTTTTATTAATATATTTCCCCATGCTTCTGCCATCGATAATTTCCTCAATTTTTAATGATAGTTTTATTTTATAACAGTTTATTCTATATCACCTGATAAAATACCCAGTAGACGCTTTTCCCTGATTAATTCAATCCTGAATCCGTGACTTCAAAGTGGATGCAGGGGGTGAGAGCTTGATTTCTGTTTGCTTTTCAAAAATTGCAGGTGCACCCATAGGTTCACCTCAATTTTTGGGAAGCAAAGAGGAATCAATGGCTTGCGCACTGCGCCGCTTTGAAGTCACGGATTCAGGTTCAATACAACCAAGCCTCCTCAACCCCAATTAAACATAGGCACACATCCATTCCCCGTCAATTTCACTCACCGAATATTCCGTCCTGTAACGCAGTATCCAGCAAACCTGTTCGCCTACAGACCGCTAAATTCATAACCTTACAGGATATTCACGATACTTAACCAACCAGACAAGTATCAGACTTTCTGCCCGCTATACTGAAATCGGCGGCGATCGCGCTGAGCTGATTATTGCAAACCCAAATGGCATTCGCTGTAACGGCTGTGGTTTTATCAATACCCCTCGCGCGGTTTTAACCACCGGTGTTCCGGTGATTGACAATGCTCAGTTGATCCTGAATCCGTGACTCCAGAGTGGAGGCAGGGTGTAAGAGCTTGATTTCTATTTGTTTTTCAAAAATTGCAGGTGCACCCATAGGTTCATTGAAATTTTTGCAGGTTGATGTCACTTGCCGTCAATCAAGGCGCTATTCAACTGATGGGTGATGGTGTGGATACCACGGGGATTGATCAGTTCGATCTTATTGGTTGCACGGTGAATATCGATGCCAATATCCTCGCCCGTGAACTGAATATCATCACCGGTCGTAACCAGGTGGATTACCGTACCTTATCGGTTACGCATGACGCGGGCAGTGATGACGCGGAAAGCGATAACGGCGGCCAACTGGCCATCGACAGTTCCGCCGTTGGCGGCATGTATGCCAATACCATTCGTTTGGTTGCGACCGATGAAGGCGTTGGGGTTAAACTGGACGGCACCATGGCAACCGATGTCGGTGACATCAGCATCAGCGCCGATGGCATTAGGGCTCTTGGCGATGAGTGACCATTTTAAAGGAGTATGTTTGAAAATTTCGATTTTGAAGTGTTTAGTGTCTGCCAACCCTCGCTATTCAGTCTAAAGATGCCGCTATTTTCCGGTTATGCCATACAACCGCGACATCGGCAGATGAATGTTGATCAATACCTTTTTCAATACGACTGATACCTGATTGCAGGCGGGCTTTTAACTGCTCTTTATTACGTTTGACTTTTTCCGCATCCCGATAGGGTCGTTTATGATCCTGATGCAATGCAACCAGCGAATATTGATACCGGCGTGACGACACTCTTGCATTGGTTAACCGAATCCCGAAGTCCCGATCCAGACCACCATAACCCCAATTTTCATCAAAACCATTTATCGCCAGGGCATCGCGTTTCCAGCATGAGGCATTGGCGCCGGAAAAAGCGTTGTTGCGATAGCTCAGTAAATCATAGCAGCGTGCACGCAAGCCGAAGCTTGAGACTCTATTTTGTTTTTTGTTTTCAATAAAACCCGATTCGGATAAGCACTTGGATTGGAATAGCTCGCGCATCTGCGCTGCCGATTTGTCGGTAATAAAAGCCTGACCATCCGCTGAGAGATTAATATGGCTGCCGCCGGAAATAAATCGGTTGGGTTTCAGCAGCCGGAGGTGGTTTTCAATAAGGTCAAAGCGTGGCACCATATCGGCGTCGGTAAACAGCAGGCGTTCTGCTTTGGCCGCCAGAATGGCTTTATTCAGAATGCCGCATTTATCGAACCCCTGGTCTTCATGCCAAACATGTTTGATGTCTAACCGACTCTTTTGTGCAGTGCTCTGGAATAGTTGGGTCTGCTCTGTGTTGCTGCCATCATCGGCGATAAGTATTTCAAAGTTTGTATTGGACTGAATTTCGTAGTAGGGCAAGGCACGAAGTAATGCCTCAAAATTATTATACGCTGAGATAATTACCGAAAATAAAGCCAACGCAAGCGCTCCTGAGAACCGAAAACCGGCAGTATATCAGGTTTGTTTGTGCTGCAAACTTGAAACCTGAATCCGTGACTCCATAGCGGCGCAGTGCGCAAGCTCGCGGTCTATTTCTCGGTATGAACAAATGTGCCATCCCAATCTTTCGGTAATTGAGTGGCACGTAATCGGGAAATCCGTTCCAGGTAAATCAGATATAGATTGGGCTGTTTGGAGCTGCTGATCAGCTCTTGAAATTGCTGATTCGCGGCTTGCCAGTCGCGTTTCAGGTAAGCCTGATAGGCTTCGCTATAAAGTGTCAGCTCTTTTTTCAATGCCTCGGACAGTTGGTTGAGTCGACATAAGGGTTCATAGACGTTTACTGACTCGTGTTTACCCAAAACCTGAATTTTATCGATAAACCTGAAGGCCCAATTCGGGCATTGTTGTTTTGTTTGAGGGCCAACCAGGATTGATATGCCATAGAATTTGGTCAGACTTTCCAGTCGGGAACCGAGGTTAACGGCATCGCCCAATACGGTATAGGCTCGGCGGAAGCTGGACCCCATATCACCGACATTCATCAGCCCGGTATTCAAGCCGATGCCAACCTTTAATTCAGGATAGCCCAGGCGTTTGAGTTCCGGGTTCAACTGTTCCAGAACCGTTAGCATTTCCATCGACGCGGCCAATGCATTTGGGGCATGTTGCGTATCGGCCAGTGGAGCGCCCCAGAAGGCCATTACCATGTCACCAACATATTTATCAATGGTGCCGTGATGTAAAAAAATAGTTTCAGTAATGGGAGTGAAATAGCGATTGAGCAGGTTCTTCAGCTCCGCTGCCGAGAGGTTTTCAGACAGGGTGGTAAAGGTGCGAATATCGGAAAACAGTACCGTCATTTCGCGCGTTTCACCATCAAAACCAAATTTTTCCTGGGCACTGAGCATACGCGAAATATGGGCGCTGGGTACGTACTGACCAAATACCTGTGTGATATGCTGTTTGGCTTGCCGCTCACTCAGAAAGCCTTCCAGTAGATGTACCGTACCCAGTGCCAGTGTGAGTAAAAAACTGCTTGCCAGCGGTAATGAAGCGTTATAGGTAAACCAGATATACAGATTAGCGGAGACCAGTGTCAGTAACATGCCCAGTGTTGCCACCGTCAACATTAGCGGGCCGAAACGTTTTGAGAGCAGGGTGAACAGCAGACCCAATATGAGCAGCAACAGCGCCGTCGCTATGTTGGCATAAACCGGCTCGACCGGGAATGTACCCGCCAGTAAGCCATTCAGTAGCGTGGCGTGTACTTCAACGCCGGGGTACTGTGTGCCCACCGGTGTGGTGCGCAAATCCGCCAGGCCGACAGAGGAGGTGCCGATCAATACCAGGGCATTTTCAAAAGCGGTTTGGTCAAAGCGGTTATCGACAATATTGCTGGCCGAAATATACGGGAACTGCCCTTGAGGGCCAAGATAAGGCACCAGAACCCGGCCTTTAAAATCCGTCAGAATTTTCTTATCAGCAAACTGAATGTTGGAGATCATATCCAGATGTGGACTGAAACCCCGAATGGTAATGGGGACGTCATCAAGCAGCAGATACGCCATTCCCATCTGTAGTGCCAGTGATGGATAAATACCGGTTTCATAGCGTTGCACAATAGGGGCGCTACGCAGCACACCGTCATCATCTATGCTTGGTACGATGAAACCGGCGCCAACGGCGGCGTTCTGCAAAATCGGAATATTGGCGGTGTAGCCGTCCGCTGTAATGGCCAGTAAACGATCAGCCTGTTCGGCAGAAAGGGTATAGATTGGCTCGGGTAATGTGCCTACCTTGATATCGGCATCGCTGTGAAACAGGTAGGGCAGTACAATATCGGTTCGGTTAAAACTGTCTGCCAGAATCCGGTCATATTCTGTTTGTATGACAAAGCTTTCTAACTGACTGGCGATGTCTGGTCGCTGCATCGCCAGTGCTTTTTGCTGTAATTCCCGGGTAGGGTTGCGTTGCGGTTCCGTCATCAGGACATCAAAACCGATAACAACAGTGCCTGCGTCAGCCAGATGTTCAACCATGGTGGCGATTTTATCGCGTGACCAGGGCCAGCGGCCCTGTTTTTTCAGGCTTTGTTCGTCGATATCGACAATCACAATATTGGCATCACTACGTGGGAAACGCCCCTCATGTAGAGCCAGGTGATAGCGCCAGTCGTAAAACAGATAATCCAGGCGATGGATAAAGGAGCGATAATCTGTTTGCGCACTGAGCAGATGGTAGCCAGCCAGTGACAGTGTGATCAGTACGCTGATGCTGACCGCAAGCCAGCGCAGCGCGTTGCGTTTCAGATAAGAGATGAATGGCATTGATTCAATCAGCACAACGGTTATCTGAATTTCAGTGTAGTGCCTTGATCGCATTGCAGATAGAAATTTTTGGGCATTGTTCTTGGGGTATTTTATTTGCGTGGTAGGGTGATTTACTTTGACCTGCGTCAGCATTTCAACCATCTTGCGGTTTGTTGATAAACATTAATGACGATGGTGGCGATATACAGGTAATGTTATAGGCTGTGAGAAACAGTGTTGGTTGGCTAGATCCTGAATCCGTGACTCCATAGCGGCGCAGTGAGCAAGCCATTGATTCCTCTTTGCTTCCCAAAAATTGGGGTGAACCTATGGGTGCACCTGCAATTTT
>JARRJP010000103.1:0-9060 GCA_037389025.1 Reinekea sp.
ACAGCAGTGCCGCAGAGATAAGTCTGCGCATGGGGGTTCCTTGTGTGGATAACTTATTACAACCAAAGAAACACACACCATGACTCCACAGCAGCCAACGGTGATGGATTAACTTTTTGACCAAGGGTTGGTTGAGTCGAGTTTCTTTGACAAACCCTGTACGTTAGAGTTTTTTTGAACTGAGTTCAAGAGTGATGTGTTGATACTTGTGCTGCATATAACCTGAATCCGTGACGCCATCGCGGCGCAGTGCGCAAGCCATTGATTCCTCTTTGCTTCCCGAAAATTGGGGTGAACCTATGGGCACCTGCAACTTTTGAAAGACAAATAGAAATTAAGCTCTTACACCTTGCATCCACTGAAGGAGTCACGGATTCAGGTATTTTCTTTTAGGCATGCCTGCCTGAATAAGGCGTTCGCATGTGGGAACACAGCTCCGAAGATAATCGGGTTGAGATCATCATCTCTTCATCCCCACGCATGTGGGGAACACTTCGCTGCATCGTTCGCGGCTTTGGCTTTTTCCGGTTCATCCCCACGCATGTGGGGAACACCTACAAAGTAAAAACCATCATCCCCCATCAAACGGTTCATCCCCACGCATGTGGGGAACACACAACGACTACATAGACGTGTGCCTGGTTATGCGGTTCATCCCCACGCATGTGGGGAACACCGGGTACGAAGATACTACAGACTACGCTCCTCCGGTTCATCCCCACGCATGTGGGGAACACATCATGAAAACTTTTTCTTTTTTCTTTTTTCTTCACTGCCGGTTCATCCCCACGCATGTGGGGAACACGCCCTCTCCAACATCTAAACGCAGCGCATAAACGGTTCATCCCCACGCATGTGGGGAACACTAAATATAACCCATTAATTTTAAAGGGGAAAATCACCATCAGATTTTCCACCAACTTTTCAGCAGATTTTTAAAGAGCAATTTCAGGTAATCTCACAATGCCTGTTTTCAAACGCGAGCAATGGATAACAACCCACAGCCAAAGCTCTTTCCAGCACCAATACCACTGAGCAGCAGCCGTTCAAAGGATTCACTGTCCGTGACTGTTAATATTCCGTCATAACAAACGGTGTTGATTTTACCCCCCTGGCGGTTATTGCTTTTTTCTGTGTTTTTATCCCGATCCTTGTTTTTGTAGAAGTACAAAGGGGCTTCAGTCACTATCTGCACTGTTTTCAATTCTGCAATACCGTCAAACTTTCGCACCAGCCAGGCATGCTGGTCTACTTCTTTAACAAGCGGTACACGACAGGACTTCAGCTCGCCTTTTTTATTCAGTCGGCCTTTGGCATCTTTAATGGTTTTAATCGGGTTTGCCCGTAGACGGAACCGCAATACAGAGGCTTCCGGAATGGAAAACTGTATCGGTTTGCAGGCGCTCAATTGGGCTGCCTGGCTGGTTTGTGGCTCCGTCATGGATTGCATCAAAACCTGAGCGTGCAATCTGAACTGTGTCTGCTCGACCCGAAACAGAAAATCGCGTTCCGCCTCTGGACGATCCGGAAACATCTGCCACAGAGCACGATGCAACTCATAAGGATTTTTAGCCCAGTGCCAGCCGACCGTCACCTTACTTAAGTACATGGGCTTTCTCCTGAGTAAACAAACCATTCACGCGAGGCAAACTGGCGAGGCATGTGGACAATGGGTTCATCACGAACCCGGTAGCGTCGGTCATCTTTGGTAATAGACTGTTCGCTGTAAATCACGCCGGGGCACGGCTTCGCTTTCTGCATGGCTTCCGCCGGATTAACTGCGTCGATTTCGGCTACGTACAAGGGCTCGGATAATGGACAACTGCGCCGCCCAAGGTATGGCGTGAAAACCGGTTTCTGCACAGCACTGGCCAGGTCAGCCAACGATACTGAACCGGCCGCATTCTGCCAAAGCGCGACAGTAAAAGCGGCGTCGCACAGGTATTCACGCCAGGTCTGAATCGTGCTGTGGCTTTTCAGGCCAGTGTAGCTTTCCCTGGCATCCTGTACGGTGTGATAGTCCGTCAGCTTTACGACATTATTAGACGAACCATCGTCACGCTGCTGGTCACAGCGAACAGCAAAACGCACGCTGTCGGCCAGATTTTGCAGCGCTTCTCGCTCATTACGACGAATCCCCAGACAGGCAGCCAGCAAACCGAGCATACCGCTGCGGGTGGGAAATGGCGCGGTGGGTCTTGTGCCTTCGAACGTCGGCTCCCCCCAAAACTGCATTGGCCCGGCCAGTTTCAATAACAGGTAGTCTGTCATGTTTATGCCTCGCTATGGCTGAGCATCCATTCTTTTAACGCTTGCAGGGTAGCAACTGCTGTCACGCCCTCGGGTGCGGTTTCATCCGTGAGCTGAAACTGCGCGGTCGAGGCGGCTATGCCATAACCATTGGCGACTTTCGTCCAATAGTCATTCAGTTCTTTGACGGAATTTGTCAGGTAGCCGCCTTGATAGTCGGCTTTCACGGGTGCTTCAAAGGCATTGGCCAGTGAAACCGGAATATCGGAAAACGACACCATCACCAGATCGGCCGGGTTAAAGGCGGCAAAGCTGTGCTGCTTGGCTCCTGGTACTTCGGTGGCCAGCATATGCCCTAAGTGCGCGGCGATCTCCAGTGCGGTTTGCCGGTCGGCACCGCCGAGGTTTTCCTGAAGCTGTTTCAGGTTCAGGGAGGCGTAACGATAAAACACACCGGAGGAAAATTCCTGTGTTCCCAGGTGGCCGGAGCCCATTTCCTGCAAGTCATCGACGGCGGTAAACCAATCCACATCCGACTCCACCGTATGCGTGGTAATGGCATGCGCAATGGAAAGCGCACCATCCACTTTGCCCAGCTCGCTCATTAAACCACTGGTGGCCATACGTCCGCTTAAGGCGACATCGACACCCTGGCTCAGGTTACTGTGCATAGCCGTCAGTTGATCTTTGAGTGCTTTTTTCAGTTTATTGTCATCCAAGCCATCGGCGTCGGCCTGCTGAACCTGCTCACAGAACCAGGCGACTTCGCCGAGCACCCAAGGGGAAACCGAATCGGCAGAAATTTTTTCAGAGTCATCAATTTCTTTACCACTGAGTAAGTGCAGGGTCTTATCAATGATCTCGGCACTGAATTGCTCTGCCAGCGCGGAATGTAATTCTGCTCGCAGCTTTTCCAGATGGATGGTTCGTATGCTGGCATCACCGATGTTGCTCTGATAATAATCGCTTTTACGAATGGCGCGTTTCAGGCTCTGACTGGAAATCCGTACCCGGCGTTTGCCACCGAAGATGGCGTCTTTCTGCATGTTCATATCATCCCGATTCAAACAGGATGGGCTGTGTGAAATCAGTACGTGGTAGTTAATAAAATTTGTCATTACAGGTTTCCTTATTTTGCAGAATCAGGCTGGGCCAGCACAAAGTCTTCCAGCAGTTGTCGTTTGTTGTTTTTTCCCCAGTAGTGCAATTGACGGGCAAGCATCGGCCAATTGAGGGTGGGTTCGACATGGATGATGAGTCGGCGCAACTGCACCATGTCGTTGGGTGAGTCACTGCGTACCAGTTGCATGATGCGTCGCTCGTTAATTTTGTCGCTGAGCCGCAGGGCTTTACCAAGTGAAATAGGTTTATCTGTATGCGTGATGACAGATTGCCCCGAACTTAAACAGAACACTTGACGCAACAGGAAATATTTATTGTCGTACCAGCCAAAGGGTTGGATGAATCGATAAAAAGCGGGGATATCCAGCAGTTCGTCTGGCGATGCGACACGGCGCATCTGCGCACTGGCACCGGAATCCAGATTGCGCCAGCTATTATAAAGCGCCATGTCATCAGGCTGCTCGGCTGTCATCTTTTTCTCCTTGGGGCTTCATGTCAGAAAGGTGTTTTCGTAATGTCACGCGTGCGACGGCCAATGCCTTGATCAGTTTGGGGTGATGCACATAAGGCGCGGTTACCTGTTCAAATAATTGTTCGCACACGCGCTGTAATTGCGCTCTCAGGTTTTGCAATGTCTTGGATGCGGACTCGGAACTCAGCGTGGCTAACAGATCCGGGATCAGCAAATCACTTTGTCGGTAATACTGGCGTTCTGCGACTTCATGCACACTGACGCCTGCGCCTTTCAAGTCTGAGTTTTTTAAACCTTCGGCGAAAACAAACAGGGCTTTGCGCAAGGCAGTTTTATACCCCAACCCGGTTTCAACAATTTTATTAATGACATCCAGGTGCGTCTCCCAGCCCAGATTAAAGCTCAGTACATCGTGGCGACGCTCCAATATGGACGCCTGATTATTGCGATAACCACCAATAATGAGCTGAAGTTTATGGTGCGGAAAAATATCGGCCAGTTGCACCAGGATGGCTGCTGGAGCGGAGCCCTCTTTGCCTTTTTCCACTTGCTTGCTGACCAGTATCCGACTGATCTGAGTCCAGGACGGGGCGGCAGTCGTAAAGGCAAGAAATTTTTCTTCGGTATTGCCTTTTTTTATCTGTTGCAGACGCGGCGAATGAGGGTGCGGCCACAAACCTTCGACGGTAAAGTTGAACTTGGCTTTTAAAAAGCCGTCGTACAAAGAATCACTTTTAAAACCGCAGGCAGAACAATGGCCGCCTGACACCGGTGGGCACAATTCGATATGAGCCGGTTGCCAGAACAGGCCACGCAGCAACCCGATTGTCGCCGCCTGAATTTTCTCGCCTGCTTTAATGGGGCTCTGCCAGGTTGCTTTTGGCGTTTCCTGCCATTGGGGTAGGCAGGCATCCAGACGGGTTTTGGTTAACACATTCAGCCACAGCGTTGTGCGTATGTCCTCGCCCCGAATCAGCGTAGTGACCGGCGTACCACCGCGAAGCCCGCTTTTAAAACCGCCGCCAAAACCGGGCGCATTGTTGGCCTGATTAAACAGTGCTGTGGCCGCACAACCGCTGCACAATGCACCGCCCTGCCCTGGTTCGTTGACAAAGGTGCAATTGGTGGCTCCGGTTAACCCGGCCAGCAGTTTATCCATGCCTGTTGCCGCTTTGGCTTTAACGCCTTTCACCTGCATAAAGGGGTGCTCGGGGTGGGTTAGATCGAACGTGGTGAGCCACGGTTCAATACCGTTTTGAAATTCCTCTTCGGTGAACACCTGCCCAATGCGCTGCCTGAATTGAGAGTCGTCTTTGGGCGGCCAGATCACTTGCAGCAGGCAGATCAACAACTGCAAGGTGGCCAGTTCCATATCGTCTCGTGGCAGGCAGAGTGTGCGTTTTTGCGGATCGCAAAGTAAGGTTTGCAGATTTATTTTTTCTGTGGGGCCACCGTCGAGTGGGCGTATCGGTATCCAGGTATCAGTCAGTAGATTCAATTTGCTTCTCCAATGTTATTTTTCCTTCCGCTTCAACAGCACCAACATGGCAAGAATGACTGCGACCAGCGCCAATGCAACCAATCCATTTGCCGAAAACTTGTCTGCCAGCTCAACCAGCTTAATAAATGTGTCTAAATTTTCCACAACCCACCTCATGCAAATTTTGATGTTCACATAATAACCAACAACAATATTTTTGCAAGGCTGCGTTTAGATTTAGAGGTTCATATAATTAACACTATCACCCTCTAAGTTTTTAGATACAATACGGGGCTTCCTCACGTATGTGGGGATGAACCGGCTGCATTCAGCTCTAGGGGATCTAGCACTATACGTTCCCAAAATCTTTTGGGATTCCGGGATGAGGCACCTTCCTCATCCCAACCTCTGTTGAATACACCCAATCACACTTCTTACCGGGAGCCATCTTTTCATCTCCCCGCTGTTCCATCGGCAGCCAGATAACACCATCGTCATCCTGCGGTTCCAGAAAGTAACCCTGCCATGTTTCGGGCACATTGATCCGGTTTAATGCCAAGGCTTCAGCCCTTTCAAGCTCGTCCAATTGTTCCAGTATCTGCCCGTCGAGCAGGGCTCGGCCTTCGCCGACCTGTTCATAGAGTATAACGGGCAGGCTCATCTCGCCGTCGCGTGTCACTGCGCGTATGTTTTCGTCATCGTCGGAGTAAGGTTTGATGGTTTTTGCCTGCTGCAACATGTTGCGTGCTTTACTGCGTCTGGCTAAATCGTCTTTTTCAAACTCGTCACAAGCTTTGATGACCCATGCGGGTTCGTCATCGTCGGGCTTTTCATTGTAGACCTCTTTAATCCAGTCCCGGTAGGCAGCCGGGAAGTGCAATGGTTCTCCGTTCAGCGCCAGAATGCGCTTCCGGGTTTTCCACATGACCCGTGTGTTCGCGTAAATAATCTGGTAGCGACCAAAACCGGTTTCGGCAGGCAGTAACACAGTTGCAACCGGGTCAGAAAAGGCTTTTGGCCGAACAGGCCAGTCAAAGCGATGCAGGCGGCCGAGGCGCTGAAACAGAAGGTCGGCTGGGCAAAGCTGGGTGATCAGCCAATCAAAATCGACGTTCAGACTTTGCTCAATCACCTGAGTGGAGACCAGAATCCGGCCGGTACTGCGATCACCTTCCGGGCCGAATAATGCCAGTACGTTCTGCTCCTTCTGGTTTCGGTCTACCAGGGTATAGCGGGCATGGAACAGCAGCACTTGATGATCGGTCATATTTTTTAACTGTTCATACAGTTGCTGTGCCGCATCGACCAGATTGCAGATAATGCACACCTGCGCGTCTTGCCGGGCGGCCTGCACTATTTCGTTCAGCAATGAGGCATCCGGTAACGAGTCTGGCAGAAACATCGGCTGTAGCTGCACAGAAAACGGTTTGGGTTTCTGCGCGGGTGTTTCTTCCAGATCAAAAAACTGAGGGGCGGCAGCATCGCGCCAGGTGACGAGCGGGTAAACATCCGGAAATGTCGTTGCTGACTCACCGGACCATGCATCAACCAGTTTCTGTTTCTGCGGTTCGGGCAATGTGGCAGACAGAAGAATCGCCGAACCGCCTGACTGGAATTGATCTGACAACACCTGATTTAACAGCCCGGACATGTAGCTGTCATACGCATGCACTTCGTCAATGATCAGCACGCTGCGACCCACGCCAAAACCACGAATAAACCGGTGCTTTACCGGTAAAACCGAGACCAGTACCTGATCAACCGTGCAAACGCCGATCTGCCCCAGAAACACCCGTTTTCGGCTTTGGGACAGCCATTGGCAACATTGCGCCCAGGCTTCTTCTTCGTGCTGAATATTGCTGCCTGATTGACTAATGGCCTGAAAGTCCTCATTAAATTTGGCATTACAGTGCGCCAGCGTCACGTTGGGGTTGATAAACAAATGGTTGGCGTACTGCGGCATCCGCTTCAGCATGGCATTGGCGGTGGCCTGTGTCGGCAGAGCAAATACGATACTGTCTGCCAGACCGGCATCCAGCAAACGCCAGGCATAAGCCATTGCGGTTTCTGTTTTGCCTGAGCCGGTGGGCGCTTCAACAATGGTTAAGCCGGGTTTAACCGGCAGGGAATTTACAAGCGTTTGAAGCTGGCGAGGGCGATACCCTTCGCTCAACAGTGCTGAAATATCGGTATAAGATTTACTGTCGTTCAGCAAACCACTGCGCGCTAACACAATACGGGCATCGGTTGCGTATTTCTGCTGAAAGTAAGCCTGTAGATCATCCGCGCTTTCGTAGATGTCGGCACAGAATTGAAAGGTGTCATCCGTTCGCCAGGAACCGAGCCAGTCGCTGACGGAACAAAAACCGGCCAGCAATGCCGGTTTTTCCGGTGGGCAATCCTGAGTAGATAAGCCTGCCGGTATCAGAAACAGGGCTTCCAACCTATTCAACCAGTCGATACGGGCGGCTTTGTCTGCGGCGAGCTGATCCTTGTATTCGACATGCGTAACATCCTGCACTCGTTCGTGACCGATGACCCAACCATGATGACCGGTGACGGCTTCCAGCCAAGGCAACCAGGACGCATAGGGGTGCTCCTGAGGCTCACCCAACAAGGCACTCAGGCTGCCCATGTCCATTGAATCTCCAACTTGAGAATCACTGACAAACCAGTACAGACCCGCCTGCCCGTGATCAAAACCTTTGCACTCATAGAAAGAAGGCCGCATGATCCCGCGCTGTTCAGGGTTGAGCATCAGCCAAACGGCATCGGCTTTACACTGAAAGCGGATATCGAACTTTCCCAGATCATGCAGCGCGATAAAAAATAACAGCCATGCCCGGTATTCCGTTTCAGTGAGGTTGGATTGCGACAGGAATAATCGCCTGATGACTGGGTGGTTGTCCCACCAATATGCAGCAACAGCGGTTACATCCAATGAGTGATAAGCCAGTAAATGGCATTGAAAATCCTTCCCCTTATTCGAACTGGCCTTTCCCCAATAGTTACGCATTTTATTTATTCAATTTGATCATGATGCCCTACTGTATCGAATCATTTTCAAACCGTATATGACTTAATATCGGGACTTGTCTTGCGAATGTTCTCTAGTGCCTGTCCAGAAAGGAGGCTTCGGTTTCGCCCAAATGAAAAGTCTCCTTTTAGTATGACGTTCAAGCACATCCATGTGACACTCGCCACTGACGTGTTTCCGGACAGACACTCTCTAACCGGACAGGCACTCTAAGAATTGTCTGGCAGAACAAGCCCCTTTTCTCGACGTCGTATTCGAAGCCGTTTCGCCATGGGAACGGTAGGCGTTTCATGTGGTTTGACCGGGCAACTCTCCGCAGCAGGACAAATGGTGATTATGGCGCTGATGTTTATTGGCCGGGTTGGACCGTTGACCATGGCCTATCTGCTGACGACACATAGACCACAGCACACACAATATCCTGAAACGGAGCTTCAGGTTGGTTGATATAGTAATAAAGCTGGAACGTTAAATGTGGATTTCAGCTTCGTATCCCAGGCCTGAATCTGTAACTTCATAGCGGCGCAGTGCGCAAGCCATTGATTCCTATTTGCTTCCCAAAAATTGAGGGAACCAGCCCTTTCAAGGTGATTATTTAATCGATTTCAAAAGCCTTACCGTTGAGTCAAACAACAGATCACGGGTGTATTGCTTATCAACGGCACATTCAAAACATTGGTTTAGTTTGTCTTCAGTTAA
>JARRJP010000104.1:0-17877 GCA_037389025.1 Reinekea sp.
TGGGTCTACGGGCCATGATATCTCCTTTATCGATGATAGACCCGGAAAAGGCAGACTAATAAGGGTTAAAAATCAATTGCTCTGACCCCTTTGATTCCTCAAGAAGTCATTGGCACAACAGTTCCAGCAATCAGCGCCGTTTTACTGGGCACCTGATAACAACAAAAACGCCCAAGCGGCCAGATATCTGACGGCTTGGGCGTCATCCCACCCCGTACCCGTTTATCATGACGGCGTTTCAGTTAGAAGTAGCCAAAGTAAAGTGGTTTGGGTTCTTTTCATCGTCTTGGCTTCATGATAGTTATGTGATGTACAAAATGGTACTTATAGGTTATAAAATTACCCTAAGGGTGTAAAAAATGCCTTTCTTTAAAAACCTTTATTTGTTCGGTGGTGCGCAATTAATAAGGCCTTTAAATCGAAGGTTGTTGGCACGATGCTTGATATTTAGGATGAACAACTTATTCGATCAAAGGACGAAACATGGCGTTATTAAGATACGCAAACTTAGGAATTCACAGGCCAGACATCCTGCTTAGTAAAGCAGTGAGTGGTCTTGGTGACTTTTATAAGTACTTAGACACCACTCGAAAATACCTAGAAAGTACGAAGGCTGTTAAAGCGATAGCTTGGGAAAAGCTAGACGATGCTCAAAGTGGAGTATGGATACAATTAGTTGAGCCTGCCGATAGCTGCGGTGATTTCGAAAAGAACTTAAAGTTCTTTTTAGATGAAAGTACCGACACGGTATACGAAGCAAGCCCCGCTAGATGGAAAGCCGTAGGTAGTGCCGCTAGAGAATGCCCAAATTGTAGAAGTCACGGTAAACCTAAAATGGCTTATGCAACTGAGGAGCACGCGGGCGAAATTGCGAGTGAATTAGGCAATGGGCTGTCGTCGTATGAGTGTCCAGACGGTTATGGTTGGCATTTGACTGGGAAATCACAAAGCAATGTTGGATTCAATAAATCCAACGCAATTTCAGTCCTGGACAGAAATGTAGAGAATGACAGCTTGTTATTGGATCGTTTACCTGACCACGACTATTTGGTTATTCGTCCAAACACATACCAGTTAAAGTGTCAGATTAATGCATTACAAAGCTTACAAGATACCCCTTCTATTCATCATCTTCCGCTATTGAGGCTGTTTGAAGGTAAGGATCATGCTAAGTGGCCGAATGTTCCTTATGATGAGCACATATTTAACGATGACTACTACGTTCTTACCGATGGTGCAAGAGAGGGAACATCTCAGCAGCGTGAGTTTGTAAATATTGCACTCAATACACCAGACTTTGCCTTCCTTGAGGGCCCCCCAGGATCTGGCAAAACTACAGCCATTTGCGAGCTGATTCTTCAATTCATAAAGCGAGGTAAGCGGATCTTACTTTGTGCATCAACACACGTTGCTGTTGATAATGTTCTTGAACGAATGATGTCTGAGGAAAATATTTATCGCGACATGGTGTTACCTGTGCGGATTGGAGATAAATCAAGCGTTTCTCAAAAGGCAAAGCCATGGCAATTGGAAGAGTTTGTTAAAACTGAACGCACAAGATTGCTAAAACATCTTCAGCAACAACCGCACATTTCAGTTAGTCAGACGTTACTTAAAAGTAAGGTCGGTGAAGGTAAACATATTGTTGAACGTCTTGTTCTTGAAGCGGCGAATCTAGTTTGCGGGACAACTATTGGTTTGCTTCAGCATCCTGATATCAAAAAGAAACAATCAACATCGCCAATCTTCGATGTGATGATTATTGATGAAGCATCAAAAACAACGTTTCAAGAGTTTTTGGTGCCAGCGGTACTTGCCAAGCGTTGGATCATGGTGGGAGACCCAAAACAGCTTTCACCTTATGTTGATGAAGAAGCTACTGAAGTAAATTTGCAGCCATGTTTACAGGATAGTTATCAGCGAGAAGCATGCGCAGATGTTTTCTCTGCTCGACAAATCAATATTCATAAACGAGAAGTATCTTTGGTTTGCACTGACGATGAAAAGACAATTGAATTTTATCATCAGCAAGCAAAGGCCAAAAATGTATTGGTTGCATCATCTAAAGGACCGAAGACAGATCTCCCTTACGCATCAGTAGTCCTTGGTTCGTCAACGTTCATCGCTCAGAATGCTAATCACCTTCCCCTAGATTTGACGACCATAAGGGGGCTGCCTGCGTTACCTAAAAAGTTAGAAATGCGACTTGCAGCGCATTCGAGATTAACTCGTACAAAAATCAAGACCGAGTCCGATAGCTGGGAATCTCAGTTAGCGTGGCGACTGGCTCGTATGTACGAACAGCGCCTAAATACAGAATCTAACGGAAGTTCTAAAACTGCTAACAAGTTAGAGGAAGATATCAAAGCGCTACTACCATTTGACTCAGAAAAAGATACGTTCACTGCAATAGATAGGGTACGTAGGATCGCACTGCCTTCTATTCTTGAATCACTGCAAATTGGATTTGAACGAACAGAGTATCAGAAGAAACAAGGCACCGCTCTGTCTGATGGACTTCCAGCCAGTGTTTTAAATCAACGACAAATACGGCTTAGTTATCAGCACAGGATGCATCCAGACATTGCCGAATTTTCCCGAGTACATATTTACCATGAAAAAGCACTGCAAAGCCCTGATGGCCAGGCTGAAAAGCGGGACTGGGGATACCGAAACGGCTCACATCGTTGTATATGGCACGATGTTAAAGGTCGAAAAGGCAAAGAAGGTGAAATCACCGCTGAAGTAGAAGAAATATTAAAAGAATTAAGTCGCTTTGATTCTTGGGCAAAATCAAACCCACATGTTGAGAAAAACCAACAAAAGCCTTGGGAAGTTGCTGTTTTGGCATTCTATCGTGCGCAAGAGCGAGCTATACGTCGAGCTTTACGAAAGTGGACGGGAAATCATCGCGGAGTAAGGCATTTCTATCGAGGTGAGAAATCCTCACCGTATATTGATATTCAGATATGTACCGTAGACCGTTTTCAGGGGCATGAGGCTGACTTTGTCATGCTTAGTTTCGCAAATAATCATCCCACGAGTTTTCTCGAAAGCCCAAATCGCTTGAATGTGGCAATTACGAGGGCCAAGCATCAGCTCATTGTGTACGGAAACCGATCTGCAATGCAAAAGGCATCGGGTGTGTTAGGTACTTTTGCAAGCAATTCATACTGGTCTACAACCATTGAGGACTGAGTCACAGGAGGCACTATGAGTCAGGACATCATACTAAAACGCGAAATTAAGACAGAAACTTGGCTCATACAGGGTGAAATCGCGCTGGCAGATAGCCGTCCAGAAATTAACTGCGTGCTGCAATTCCTTCACGACTATCCGAATGCGAGTTCAGCTGAGTGCTCCGAGCATTTATTTGGAGACAAAATAGGACGTCGTGTCGTTGCTGATAGGTTACTAAATACATGTCGGTTATATGGGCTTGCGGAGTCTAGTCGAGACCAATACAGGCTCACTGAATCAGGACTGATTGCTCTTGAGAAAGATCAAATTCTAGTGCCAGAAGATGGGTGTTGGAGCATTTGCGTTTGTCATGAGCCCTTATTGCCTCATCCACTTCTTACTATTGAAGCGCACACAGAGTCTAGTGCAGCTTCAATCGGACTTGGAAAAAACAGAAACGAGCTAAATGAAAGAGCAAAGCGACTCGTTGAGGTTCCTCAGCTAGTCAAAGACGTTCGTGGCCTGAAGGTTGAACCAATAGGTGGTGGCTCGGAAGTCCGTATGGACAAAATTGAACATAAAGGTGAGCGCATCTCACCTCAAGGAAAACCGTATTACATCGAATGGAATGTGACTGATGGCAATGTCGATGTTAAGCGGGGAAAGGATCTTATTTTTTCACGTCGGGTTGAGCCAATCAGTCGTCTGCAAGTTTTGAAAGTACTTCTGCATAGTGAGGGCTTGCTTGAACAATGGGATGAGCAAACGGAAATCTTGTCAGTGGTTTTTGAAAATACAACCGAATCTGAGCGAATCAATATGAAGCGCTCGGTAAGAGTAAACAAACCATCCGTTCACAAGTTGGGCTCGTTTGATGCGATGAAGTTACACAATATATCAATATCAGCATTGACTGAATTGGATGCTAAAAAGTGGGCTGAATGGAGATTAGAGAGAAATATCAATATGTATGCCACCAATAGCAAGTACCAAGTTTGGAGAGAAAAAGCACTCGAACCTTTTAAAGGTTGGAATTTCACACTACCTGATAGGGCTGAGCTGGCAAATCAGTTTTGGATTGAAGAAGACCAGCAAAATCAGCATACCTGGCATGTCATTGCAGCTCATGATTGGAGCCTATAAGGAATAATAGTGATGAATCTAATTGAAAAGTTTACTAAAACAGAAACCAAGATTGTTGATCAATCAAATACCAAGTTGCCCCCTGTGCTTTTACCTGTTTTACCTAAACAGGTATCTGATCCGCAACCTATAAATAGCTCTTTGTTCTGCAATGAACTGCAATCAAGAGTTGTCGAATTAATCGATAATGCCAAGCACTCGGTTATTCTTAGTACGTTTTTGCTTGCTGATGAGAATGTTGAGTCGGCTGTCTTAAAAGCTGCAAACCGCAAAGTTCGTGTGTACATACTATTGGCATGTGAGACTCGTCTTGATGGTGATGTGCCTGATGATGACTTTGGTAAAAAGTGTCTTGTGCAGCATAAGGAAATGTTAAACAAATTGTCTGGACATGTTCACTTTGCATCTGCGCCGCATTTCCACGCAAAAGCTGTTGTCATAGACGCATTACATGAAACTGGTAATGCGAAAGGATTGCTTTTAACGGCAAACCTTACAGAAGAAGCGCTTAAACGAAATGAAGAGTTGGGGGTCTCGCTTTCTCAGTATCAAATAGATGAGATCGTGAAAGTGTTCCGTTGGGCAATCTTCGAGAGTGCGCAGCACCATATGACAAGTCGTGGTGAATTCTCAGCATACAAGTCGCCGGGTAATGTCGGATATCCAAGAGAATTAACTGAAATACTGGTCACATCGAGTGAAGATGCTCAAATTAGGGAACACGCATTAGCGTTGATCAATAAAGCAGATAAAGAACTCATCATATCGAATTTTGGGTGGCAAGAGGACCATCAGCTTGTAAAAGCAATATGTGAACGTGCGAAGTCGGGGGTAAAAGTCACCATTCTATCCCGCCAAAGACCCGCAGCCATGCCAGCGTTGTTGGCTATGAAACAAGCTGGTGCATCAGTGATGTGTTTTAAATGGCTGCATGCCAAAGCGATTGTAGTAGATGGAATGCATGGCATGGTGATGTCGGCCAATTTTCAAACGTATGGCATGGATCAAGGCTTTGAATTAGGCGTAAAACTCACCGGTACTCAGGTAAAAGAGCTGATGAACTGCTTAGATGTGTTTTTAACTAATAGCCACAATGAATTGAACATAGATATGAGTCTAGGGATGATTTCCGGTGGTTTTGAAGCTTGGGAAAATAATGCATTCAAGGGATATTCAGTCAGCGAAGTAGACGTTGTTGAGTTCTCGCCTATAAAAGCAGATTGTTTGTCTGATATGGATAAGCAACCAAAAATACCCAATGCAAACTGGCGGGAAAACACCTCGCAAAAGATTGAGTATAAATGGCGCATAGAGCCGCCAGTTATCACTAACGCCAGTCCAGAGTATTTCAAACCCTTAACGGCTAAGGATGAAGCTTCCAAAAATCAGGATACAGGCTCGCCTAGAGAAAGTTATGAGCCAAAGGTTGTTCGCCTGACGAAAAAACAGTTAGCTATTACAGTTCGTCAAGAATCCGAACTTGCCATGGCAAAAAGGCTGAAGCAAAGTGAATTGCCAAACGCCAGAATTGTATTGGAGGCGTAACTTTGGATAACAAAAATACGCTGCTTTGTTGGCACTCAAAAAGAGCTGGGGTTGAGGTATTAGACGAAGCGTTAAAGCGGCTTAAGAATCGTAAAGTTTATGTTGGCAAAGTAATTGTGCTTACTCAGTCATCTGGGGATAACAGTCTGTACAAAGAGCATGAATTTGGCGATATACAGATTACCTTTCGAACTGTAGCTATCGAGAACCCAGCTGATCACAACGAAATTTATCACGTAATAGAATCTGAGATTATTCCAGAGCTAAAGCTTGAACAACATCTTCATATCAATGTATCGCCGGGAACTCCGGCGATGCATGCGGTTTGGTTGATTCTTCATGCTCGGGGGCATTTCCCACGCGAAACAATCCTCTGGTCATCACAATATAACCCCGATACCAAAAGAACCAGCATTGCCAAAGTTGACTTCAGTGTAAACACGTATCTGGCAGAGATCTCTGCTATTTCAAGTTCAGAGGGCGGTTACGCCCTTTATGATTTAGACCCTAAATCAAAAGTAAGGCTGGATGCATTACAAATGTTAAAGCAGTTCTCTTGCGTTCCCAAAGCTCCGTTACTTGTACTGGGCGAACGTGGTACTGGGAAAACGAGGTTAATTGAAACCGTTGTCGGTAAGGTGAAGCAAAAGCAGGTAGTTACGCTTGCATGTGGAGGGTTAGATTCTCAAGTGGTTGATAGTATGTTGTTTGGCCACGTAAAAGGTGCGTTCACTGGGGCGGAAAAGGATCGCAATGGGCTTTTGAAAGAAGCAAATGGAAAAGTATTGTTCTTGGATGAGATACAAGATTTACCAACTTCGGTTCAGCGAAAGCTGGTTCGAGTGCTTCAAGATAATCATCACAGCTTTCGCCCTGTTGGAAGTGACACCGAGGAAGCATCTGACTTCGAGCTAGTTTGCGCGAGTAATAAATCACTTGAGCAATTGGCAGCGATACTCGATGCTGATTTCTTTGATCGTGTATCCATGCTCACAATAACAATACCTCCACTTCGTGCATGCAGAGAAGATATTTTGTCGGATTGGCAAAGAATCTGGCAGGAAGTTAATGTTAACCCCAATCTGCCTGTGGAAGCTCCAGTATCAAATGAATTAATCCAGTTTTTTAACTCGGCATATTTACCAGGTAACTTACGTGACCTCAAAAAGCTAGCATACATGTCTTGTGCGTTTTTAAGTTCCCAAACTACAGACTCGGCAATCTCTAGCTCATTAGCTTCGTTGGGCGAGCCTGTTATCCATGAGGATAGTCCTGACACAAGGTTTGCATTTGGTGATTTATCCAAGACAACTAAGGATGAGTTAACGAAAGCGTTTCATAAGGAATTTGCAACAGCTGCCAAAAAGCAATTCGGGACATGGGTTAAAGCCGCAGAAGCATTGAAGGTGGATCAAAAAACTCTGCAAAAGTATATGAGAGACAATTGATTTATTTTAGTGCGTGATTGTTTTCATTAGGATCTGGTGTTTAGTGCTGCTTAGCAAGACGACAAATTCTTCAATCTATCTAACCGAGTCCACATAGGACAACTGCATAGACTGGAGCCTCGATTTACATTAACGAGGACTCCTCATGCGAAAACTATCTCCAATTATTCTGGCGCTTGCGCTGCCCCAGTCCTTGGGGCAGTTTAATTTCCTCTTATTCACCCTCTAAAGCTTGCTGTATCAGATGTTGCCCCATTGTCCCAACGGCCCACAGTAAGTGAGCGAGCGCGTTACGATTTATCTATAATTGCGTATCAAAAAGTACTTGATGATATATAATGGCTAATCATTCTTGTGTTTGCGAGATTAGGGTGATATGTTTTTATATATAGTTATTCTTAATTGATGCATTAAGGCGTATCGAAATGAGCTATGTAACAGAGCAGATACTAGAAAGTCTTCGAGAAGCTCGGGTACGAAAGGGATTTAGCCAGAGAGAGCTGAGCGCGCGTTCGGGTGTGCCTCAAAGCCATATTTCGAAAATCGAGTCTGGCGGCGTTGATTTAAGAATATCCAGTCTGATTGCACTTGCCCGTGTACTCGACCTAGAGCTATTGGTTGCGCCTAAAAAGTCCATTCCTGCCATCAAGTCAATCATTCGAAGCAGCCAAGGGATCAGCGATGAAGGTGAGACAATGTCGCCCGCATATCAGTTAGGGGAAGACGACGATGACTAATAATGTCTCTACGTTAAACGTACTGCTCTACGGAGAGTCCATCGCAACGATTACCAACGTGGGTAATGATAGAACGCTTTTTGCTTTTATGGATTCGTACATTCATGACGAATCGCGGCCTGTGTTAGGGCTTGGTTTTAAAGATTCGCTAGGTGGTTTGCTGACTAATTTTAAACCGACCCAAACCAAGTTAACTCCGTTTTTCTCTAATCTTTTGCCAGAAGAAACCATGCGAAATTACCTGGCAGAGCGTGCCGGTGTTAATCCAGCGCGGGAGTTTTTTTGCGATCACGGTTGAACCGGCTGATGGTGAAGCGCTGCCGCCTAATGTGCATCAAGGTATTGACGATGAAACGGAAATTGAATTGCCAATGCGTTTTTCATTGGCGGGTGTGCAGTTGAAGTTTTCAGCCGTACAACAGGCAAACGGTGGTTTGACCATTCCAGCAACCGGTAAAGGTGGCTCTTGGATTGTGAAATTGCCATCGTCTCGATTTGACGCTGTGCCAGAAAATGAATATTCGATGATGGAATTAGCTCGAATGTTGGGAATGGATGTGCCGGAGACTCAGCTACTCCCCATTAACCAGATTGCTAATATCCCAGATGGTATTGGTAAATTTGGCCGCTTTTTTAAAAATGCTCAGGCGTTTGTGATTAAGCGTTTTGACCGGGCAGGTGATCAAGCCGTGCACATTGAAGATTTTGCGCAAGTGTTTGGTGTCTATCCTCAAGATAAGTACAAAAAAGCCAGTATGCGCAATATTGCTCAGGTTATCGGCATTGAAGGGCAAGACGAAGACATCGCAGAATTTACTCGCAGGTTGGTGTTCAATACCCTAATTGGCAATACAGATATGCATTTGAAGAACTGGTCTGTGATTTACAAAGACAAGCGCACTGCATCCATTGCGCCCGCTTATGACTTTGTTTCAACCATTCCCTATATCCCTGACGATAGCGCGTCGTTAAAGGTTAGCCGTAGCAAAAAATTCAGTGATTTCACGCTGGACGAGTTATCACACCTAGCAGCTAAAGCCATGCTGCCAGAAAAACTGGTGTTGGATACTGCAAAGCAAACCGTGGCAGGCTTTCATGAAATCTGGGCGAAAGAAAAAGCGCATTTACCGCTTACCAGGTCGATGATTGAAGCCATCGAAACTCATTTACGAAGCATACCGCTACGCTAAAATGAGAACCGACGCGTACAAAAATGCAGAGGCGTCGGTCATATTGGCTTGAAAGGTATGTTTAGTGGCTTGTTTTGTCAATCAAAACCCCTGTTGCCCCATTCCTTGGGGCGGTTCAAATTTCTCTTATTCATCTTCTAAAGCTTGCGGTATCAGGTGTTGCCCCATTGTCCCAACTGCCCACGGTAAGTGAGCAAATGGGTGGCTTGTTAGTTTCTCCTGATTGGCTTTTTCGGCATGCGGCTGCGTTTGCCATCGAAGAACGCCAATACTCTGAACCAATAGAGTGATTCTTCATAACCTAGGCTATGCGTCGGGCGTGCAGGCGGGATGAGCCCCAGTTTACGTCCTAGGCCGACAATCACGTAGAACGTGAGTTTTAGCGTCAGCCAAGGAGCGAGTACCACGAGTCCCATCAGGCAATACCGAGTAAGTGCGTAGCCTATGCCATATGGTTGTTCGAGTAAGGCAATGCCGATACTCCAACCAAGGCCTGCCAGCATGACTATTGGAAAGGTAATGGGGGCGAGTCGCATCATAAATTGCATGTTAACGCCCTCCCGTGTGGTGTTGTGAAGAGGGCTCAAAGTTCACCAGCGGGTCGATCACATCAGCCACGGTTTGATGAGCAATACGGCGCTCTTCAAAGTAATCGTGTCGGTCGTAGATACCCTCAACACCTTTTAGCTTATGGTTAAGACAGCGTTCGGCAACGTTGCCTGCAATGCCTAAAGAGGCGGCAAGGCTGCGAAAGGTGCGGCGTAAATCGTGTACGGTGAAGTGTTCGAGTTTACCCATTTTATTGGGTGGCTGCTTTTTGCGCCCAGGCTCGCGACCAAAGAGTTTAGAAATTGCGCGGTTCAGTGTATCTGGCCCCATATGTGGACGATGGCTTGCTCGTCTGGCCGGGAAAACATAAGGCGAGCGACAAGCGCGGATTTGCAGCTCGTTAAACCAGGTAATGGCTTGGCGCGGTAAGGGGATGCTGATTGGCACGCCGGTTTTGCTGCGTTCTTTGGGTAGATCCCACACGCCTGTGGTTAAATCCATTTCACGCCACATGGCTTCGCACAATTCGCTTTTGCAGACGCCCAATACCAAAAACAGACAGCAAGCGAGGTAGTTATCGCGGCCAAAGCTATTGATATGGGTATGAAACACGCTAAAGGCGTAGTGAATTTCCTCTTTGCTGAGCATCCTGTCTTTACTGGACTCCACGCCACCGGCATCGTCCACCGTGAAGGCTGCGGCGGGGTTATTCAGGGTTAAATCGAGCTTAATCGCATGTCGAAACAACTGCTTCATGTACATCAAGGTGTCGTTGGCAATGGTAGGGCGATTACTTTCTCGAATGCGTTCCAATACTTCGCGCACATCGCGTGCGGTCACCTCAGAAATACACTTAATGCCAATGACAGGGCTTATGTCTTTGGTGTAAACCCGATACGGAATCTTGGGATGCTTAAGTCGTCGGCTCAGATCGGTTCGATACCAGTCATGGAGCAGTTGATCCACGGTTTCAATGTCAGGTAACTCGATTTTCTGTTTTTCTAGAAGAGGATCTATGCCGTCACGTACTTCCTTTCGAAAGTATGCGGCGGCAATTCTAGCGTCTGCCAACGACATTAAAGGAAATTGCCCCTAGGTTGCTTCTCGTCTTCCTTTGGCTGTGGTGTAGCGGATCATCCAGTAAGGCGAGCCTTGTTTGCGGACGCAAAAGTATACCTGAATCCGTGACTCCATAGCGGCGCAGTGCGCAAGCCATTGATTCCTCTTTGCTTCCCAAAAATTTCAATGAACCTATGGGTGCACCTACAATTTCGGATTCAGGTATAGACCTTCACCATCTGAATATTTTTTTGGGTCGGCTTTGCTGTATGCAATAACCTGTTTTTCTGTGAGTTTTCCCATGTTTACTCCATAGTTGCTGAAATAATGGAGGGGGCAATAATGGCTGCCCACCACTACACAGGTAGTTGGTAACGGACATCTGTAAACCGATTTGGACGGGAGAAATAAAAAAGCCCTGTATTTACAACGAAATAGCAGGGCTTCTAAGACATTCTTGGACGGGTAAAAAAACTACTCGATATTCTGAACCTGCTCACGCATCTGCTCAATCAACACCTTCAACTGAACCGCATGTCGGGTAATGCTTTCCTTGGTCGCTTTGGAACCCAGCGTATTCGCTTCGCGGTTAAACTCCTGCATCAGGAAGTCCAGTTTGCGGCCCACCGCGCCTTTTTGTTTCAGGATGCTGTGGCATTCTTTAACATGGGCGTCGAGGCGGTCGAGCTCTTCGGCGACATCGGCTTTTTGTGCGAGCAGGACGACTTCCTGCTCCAGCCGTTCCGGGTCGAGTTCCAGGCCAAGGTTTTGTGCTTTTTCGCGCAGATTATCGCGGAAGGTCTGTACCCATTCAGGCACTTCGCTACGCACATCAGTCACGATGCCGCTGATTTCATTCAGGCGTTCGCGGATGGCGTCGGCAAGGGCCTCACCTTCGCGCTGGCGTCCTTCCAGAAAGTCATCAAGCGCGCTGTTATAAAGTTCAATAACGTTTTTATGAACAGCATCGATATCGAGTTCAGCATCAATCAGTACGCCGGGATATTGCAGCAGTTCAACGGGGTTGATGGCTGCGGTGTTGGCAACGCTGACCTGTATTTTTTCCAGTGCTTTATTCACAGCGCTCAAGCGAGCCTCGTCGATATCGAGCCCTTTTTCAGCAGTGGCAATATGAAAGCGTACCGTTACTTCAACCTTGCCGCGTTTAATGCGGTTTTTCAGAATATCGCGCAGCTTCATTTCGACTGGGCGCAAGGTATCGTGCAGCCGAAAGCTTGGTTCAAGATAGCGTTGATTAACGGACTTTATTTCAACCTGAAGGGTGCCGAAGTCGTAAGCCTTTTCTTTGCGGGCGAAGGCGGTCATGGAGTAGGTCATTGGATTTCCTGTCGGTTTGTGAGACGTTAAACGTGTCAGGTGCCACTACGTTTAACGTTTTACGAATTGGCCAGTGCGTTATTCTGAATTTCAATCAATTCCAGGCAACCTTTCTTAGCCAGCGCCAGCATGGTGGTAAGCTGGTCCTGCATAAAGGGTTCACCCTCGGCGGTGCCTTGAATTTCCACAAAGCCGCCATTACTGGCCATGATCACGTTCAGGTCGGTTTCGGCTGTGCTGTCTTCGGCGTAATCCAGATCAAGTACGGCAGTGTCGTTCCAGATGCCAACGGAAATCGCGGTAACATTGTATTTGATCGGGTTCTTTTTCAGTGTGCCTTTGGCCAGCATACCGTCGATGGCATCGCTTAAAGCAACAAAGGCACCAGTGATTGATGCGGTACGGGTGCCGCCGTCGGCTTGAATCACGTCGCAGTCGAGTGTCACGGTGTTTTCGCCAAGCGCTTCCATATCGATGGCGGCGCGCAATGCTCGGCCGATCAAGCGGCCAATTTCAACAGTACGGCCACCCTGTTTGCCTCGTGCGGCTTCGCGCTGGTTTCGGCTGCCGGTGGCGCGTGGCAACATGCCATATTCGGCGGTCACCCAGCCTCGGCCTTCGCCTTTCATAAAGCGTGGTACGCCGGATTCAACGGAAGCCGTACAGATAACTTTGGTGTCGCCGTAGCTGATCAGGACAGAACCTTCTGCGTGTTTGGTGAATTGACGGGTAATCGAGACTTCACGTAATTGATCGTTTTGACGACCGCTTGGACGCATGATGGATCCTTCTTTGAGTGAGTTGAAAGTGCCGGATTATATAGCCTGGTGGATCGAATTCCCATTAGCCCTGTTTTTCATCGGTCAGGCATTGCTCTGCGCCATCAACCTGAACCCAACGATAGCTATATGCGGGCATATCGCGCCATTGGTCAGCCTGTATCCAGGGTAGAGAAGCTTCCTCCCAGCTCAATGAAGCTGCGATCACGCCATTAATCAATGTATAACGACTACTGAGTTGGTAAGAGGTTGCATCAAGGAAACGGCCGCTCTGCATCTGAGGCAACGTGATGCGGACATTATGGTTATTCAGATTAACCAGCAATACCGACATCACCGCGTTGCGGTTTGGGTGACAGTGTGCAAAGGCTCGCAAGCCGCCATCTGTTTCTGCCATCGGAAAGGCAACCGCGCCCATGTTTTGCTGCCAAAGCAGGCTGGCCCAAAAATCCGGATTGGGAGAGTAGCCTCGCCGGTAACCTAATAAGGCGTAATCACCACCAACCAGGGACTGACGAATAACCGTTTCATTGCCGTATTTTGCTGCGCTGCCAAGCTGGCTGAGCCACCATAGTGATGACCCGAAACGATCAGTCAACATGGCTTTGCCACCGCATTGAGCCGGGCCGGTTTCACCAAGCCATTGATGCGATTGCGGGGCGTATTGTTTAAGCCAGCGTTGAATAATGATGCTACGCTTTTCAAACTCGCGTTGTGTTTCAATACTGAGTAGGCCATCCCAACTGGCGCTCTCTGTTTTTACGCCGCAGCGGCTCGATTGGGTCGGATAGTAGTGCCAGGTAAATATATCGGGGTTGGCGTGGGCGGTAAGAAAGTCTTTTGAGGAACCGAAGAGTTGCTTGAGCGGTTCACCAATCTCCGGCCAGAACGCATTTGCTGGCCCGGCCAGTTTGATGTTGTGAGCGTGGGTCAACCGTCTGGCTTGCTGATATTCATCGGCTAATTGTTCGAAGGCAATCTGATGTGTGCGTCCGAAAATCAGCCAGTGCGCACCAGGTTCATTGCCGAATTCCAACGCACCGTTAAAATCTTGAGGCAGCCATTGCAGTAACCGCTGTAACTGTTCGGGTTGCCATTGGCCATTGCTGCGAGTCAGTGGCCCGGTGCTGATGCTAATAAAGGGTCGAGCCTTGATACGGCTGACAAAGTTGAGGAATTGATTCAGTTTATTGCGGCTTAGTTCGGGGGCGTTGGGCGTTACTTCTGCTGCCTGGGTGAGCCAGAGTTTATCGGCTTCAGTGCCGCCAAGCCGAACCCAGTCCGGTGCAAGTAGCCGGGTCCATCGGATCAGTTGCGGGTTGTTGAAGTCGAGTGGCCTGGGTGGTGAGTCGGAGTTTGACCACCATTCACCGTCTGTCAGCATGGCGGCGTCGATGGCTACACCAAAAAAAGCATCGGAAATCTCAACCGGTTTATCCGTCCACACCAGTGTCATCGATTCGGAATCATCTCCATGACCTGTCAATAACCATAAACCCAACAATAGGAGTTCGAGAATGACGATTTTGGGATGGGTCAGCAGTGGTGGTAGCCGTCGCCACTGTACGCTGGTCAAATAGCGGTGCAGGCGGCAGATGTTACGTAATGAAAAGCGAATGATGGACGAACCAGGCATGACTGTTTTCTTCAGAAGCAGTTTGGCATTGTGATGCCAATTGCATGAAAAATTGATGACAGGTTAATGAATGTGTCTGCCGTCTGATGCGATTTAATCATTCGATTAAATTTGATGAACAAAGTGACTGTTACCATCTTGAAAGGGCGTCTACGATTAATCAAACGATTAAAACAGAGCACCGACCATGTCACACCATAGTGATGAAGACAAGCGTAATGCGTTATTGCAAGCCGCGCGCGAACTGTTCCTGAAAAACACCTACAGTAATATCTCCATTCGGCGTATTGCCAAGAAAGCGGGCGTCAACTCTGCGCTGATTGCCTATTACTTTGATTCGAAAGGCGGCCTTTTCCGCGAAATGATCAAATCCTACATCACAGAGAACCTGAATCTTCTTCGACAATCAGTTAATTATGTTGACCGAATGGCATTACGTGACTTCATGAAGCAGTTTTATCGGACCATGCCACCGGAAATGATCCATCTGACCATCCGAACACTGCTGTTTGAACGAGGAGAACTGCGTGATTGGTTGATTGAATCCTTGCTCAATCCGATCTTTGGTACTGGCACGGTGGTTTCCGCAACGATTGTTGATCACAGTGGTAAAGCCATTGATCCGCAGGTGCTGCGCACCAGCATTCAATCGATGTTGGTATTCCCGAAGTTGATTCAACCTATTCTTGAAATGATGACCCCTGATGAAGTGAATACCGAATACTATGATCGCCTGGCGGAGTTTCAGGCCGATATGATCAGTCAATATTTTGGACTGGAGGAAAACTGATGACTGCATGGAAAGTACAGCTGGAAGACCTGTTTGTCCGGCTTAGTCGCAGGGTTATGACACACCCTAAATTATTAATGCTGCTGTTTGCGCTGACGTTGGTCGGTGTCGGTCAGAACCTGCGCTTTATGGAGCTGGACCCGGAACTGGAGCACTTTGTCGATCCCGCAGCGCAGGTGCGTGTTATCTACAACCAGACCAAAGAAGAATTCGGTCGCAATGATATGGTGATGTTGGCACTGCGTGGAGATGTATTATCAACCGATTTTCTGACCGATCTGAATGACCTTCAGAATCGGATCGAAACCGAACTGGATTATGTTGATGACGTCACATCGCTCATTAATGCGCCGTACCAGCAAGGCAGTGATGATACACTGGAAGTACTCGATCTGGTTGACGAGTTGCCACAGAACGAGACTGATCTGGAAGCCATCGACCAACGCATTAAGCACAGCACCCTGGCCAGTAGCATTCTGGTGAATGATGCGCGCGATATCACTGTGATGATGATCGAACCGGCCACCTATGATTATGGTGAAACGGCGGAAGTCGATCCGCTTGCTGTGGATTTTGATGCCGCCTTTGATGAAGACCCGTTTTCAGCACTCAACGACTCGGCGCCAGAGGAAGCGTTACCGCTGATTAATAGCTTTCAGATTAAGGCAATGCTCGATCAGTTAAATGGGATACTGGACGATTATCCACAACTGAATCCGCTGCTTGCTGGCATTCCGCCACTGGATGCATCGCTTGAAGAAACCATGCGCACCGAGATGATGTTTTTTCTGCGTTTAACTGTCCTGCTGATCGCCGTCACTCTGATTGCTTTTTTTCGTCAACTCAATGCAGTCGTTGCGCCGATGTTGGCAGTATTGTCTGCTCTGATACTGACGATGTCCGTATTGGTTATCACCGGCAATAAAATTCAAGTACCGCTGATTTTATTGCCATCATTTCTGCTTGCCATCACCATCGGTGATGCAGTGCACTTGTTGACGCACTTTTATCACCAGCTCCGCAGCGGTGATACCCGTATCGATGCAATGGCGCACGCGATAAAACGAACCTCTATACCGATGCTGCTGACCTCTCTGACCACAGCAGGCGGCCTGTTGTCATTGTCGATTGCAGACGTGGTACCGGTTCGTAATCTCGGTATTTATGCCGCCCTGGGTGTGATGTTAGCCTTTGTGCTGACCATGGTCGTTATTCCGGCGTTGGTCATGCTGCTACCAATGCGAAAAGTGGCACGCAGTGATGAGCATTCCCAGTTAAACACTTTGATTTGGAAACTGGGTGAATTTTCCTGGCAGTATGGTGGCCGAATTGCATCACTCTGGTTGCTGGCGGTTTTGCTCTCAGTGATCACTATCGTACAGCTGCGTTTTTCGCATGATCCATTGAACTGGATGCCGGAAAATCTCGACATTGTGGAATCAACCCGAATTATCGATAAAGAGTTGTCTGGAACGATGACGCTGGAAATCGTGTTTGATACCGGTGAAGTCGATGGTGCAAAGAATTTGACATTATTGAACGCCATCGCAGACTGGCAGGATAAACTGGAAGGCTATAAAAGTGATCGTGTTGAAGTTAAAGGGGTGAATTCCATTATCGATCTGGTCAGAGAATCCAATCGCGCCCTGCAAGGCGGTGGTGATGATCAATTCCGTTTACCCCAGACCCAGGAGTTACTGAATCACGAATTATTTCTGTTTGAGAACAGCGCGTCGGATGAACTTTATCAACTGGTGAATAATAACTTCAGTAAAACCAAAATGACGCTGGTGCTGCCGTGGGAAGACCTGATGTACTATGCCGGTTTTGTCAGGGATATCGAAAGCGAAGTACAAAGCCGTTTTGCTGGTATGGCCGATGTTCAGGTCACCGGTATGATGGCGTTGATGTCCAGCACACTGGCAAAACTCATGACGGATACTGCTTACAGTTATTTACTGGCATTTATCGTTATCGCGATCATGATGATGCTTTTATTAAACTCAATTGGTCTGGGGCTGCTGGCGATGATTCCCAATATCGCGCCAATTGTTGTTGTGATGGGAATAATGAAACCGATGGGTATTCCGCTGGATATGCTGACCATGTTGGTAGCGACTATTGCGATCGGTATTGCGGTTGATAACACCGTGCATTTTACGCATCACTTTCGCCATGGTCTGGACCTTGGTCATAGTGTTCATGCTGCTATGCAGGATGCCTTCCGCGGAGCAGGTCAGGCACTGTTCACAACCTGCATTGTTTTGACGATTGGTTTTTACGTTTTTCTGTTCAGTGAAGTGCGCAGTATTTTTAACCTTGGCTTTTTATGTGGAACCGCCTTTCTCCTGGCAATGATTTCCAACTTTACCTTAACTCCCTATTTATTGCGTTGGTATTATCGACGCCAGGAGAAAGGCGGTTCCACATAAAAAGCCAAGGTTAAAAATACTGCGCACTTCACTGAACAGAAAAACGTAAAA
>JARRJP010000105.1:0-48445 GCA_037389025.1 Reinekea sp.
GGATGTCCTTGGAGATACGTTCAGCGGCTATCCTTCTTCGGGCGGCCAACGCCTGATCAACCTGTATTTTGTCGTCCTTATCAAGCTTGTCGTACAGCTTTTTTCCCGACGGTTGCAGCTGGCCATCGGCGCTGACATATTTGGAAAATTCGATATTTGCAGAACAATCTTTTAATAGCGCGCCGCTTGCGTAGGCCTCAAGGCCTGCCAAAAGGATTTCCATGGGTGTGTCGTTAGTGGCAATCCGCCCATAATGGAATTCCCGACGGGCGTTTAATGCATCAGTGACCCGGTTTTTGTCCTGCTCCTCAAGTCTGTTATACAGGTCTATCCCCGGCTCATACAAATGGCCTCTGGCGGAGGCATATGCGTGAAAAGGGATGGTTGCAGAACAGTGTCTTATTGGCGTGCCGTTTGCGTAGGCCTCAAGGCCTTCCAAAAAGGGTCCAATGAGTGTGTTGAGAGAATAGAATGATTTACGGTCCTCCATGGCTTGATCGATTCGATCCTTGTCCTCCTGCTCAAGTTTTGCGTACAGGGCTTTCCCATCCTTTTGCAGATGACCATCGGTGGTGAAATATTGGCGAAAGTTGATGGTTGTAGAGCACTCTATCAATGCCGTGCCACTGGCGTAGGCCTCAAGGCCTTCCAGGATACGCATCCTGGTTGGATGCCTGAGAGAATGGAATACTTTACGTCTCTCTAAGGCTTGATCGACCCGATCCTTGTCCTTCGGCTCAAGTTTGTTGTATAGGGCTATCCCCTTCGGTTTCAGATAACCAGTGTCGTTGACATATTCTAAAAAGTTGATGGTTGCTGAGCAACCTTTCAACTGATGTCCCTGTGCATACTTATCAAGGCTTGCCATAAAGTGCTCCTTGATCTCGGCGGAACTCCTGCGGTGCCGCGTCTTAACAGCCGATTGGGCATCGGACAGCACATCGTTCTGGATGATATTCGTCAATGGGGTTGGCTGGGGCGGGGATGGTATCTGCGCTTGTAAACTGGGATTCAGGTATGACTGACCCGGTACAGGGTAATTCCCCGATGCTCCACTCGCCGGTCCCCCAGCGGACGTTTGCCCTGGCTCGGGTTGGAAGGTGTGTTGACCGCCCTCCTGATATGCCTGGTTGTAATAGTGGTCGTAGTAGTGGCCAGTGTTGTAGGAAGGCCCATTAAACCTATCCATATGCGATTCCTTTATTTAATAAATGGCTGTTTATTTGACCTGCATCCGTGACTCCATAGCGGCGTAGTGCGCAAGCCATTGATTCCTGTTTGCTTCCCCAAAATTGGGGGTGAACCTATGGGTACATCTGCAATTTTTGAAAAACAAATAGACATCAGGCTCTTACACCCTGAATCCATTTTGGAGTCACGGATTCAGGTTTAATACATGGCTGTTCAACCGCCCCGCATGCGAGGCACCAGCATGAAGCTCTTGCCATACAGGTTCTCATTCGTGGATCCCGCAGAAGAACCTCTCATCTCCTGAACTCTATACACCTCGCCATGGATATTGATCGGCATAGGGTCCACGATCTCCCGGCTGATGAGGCGGTCCGGTGCGTTCTGTGTTATCAGTCTGTATGGGCCATAACGGGTGCTGGAAATCCGCCCAGATGGCTTCACTGTCATAATAGGGTATGGGGGATTCTGCTGGTGCCGAAGGTCCCGGCACAGCCTGACCGGTCAACTGCCAAGCCGTGGCCCACATGGCCTCTGTCTGCATGGGGTCGACCATCGCATCCGACTGTATGGGGTCGACCATCGCGGCCTGGTCCATCCCTCTCATGTCCAGCATTGATGAGGGCAGTTGCCACGGTGGTGACTCGGGTACTGGTTGGGCACTCGGATCAGTGAACTGCTTCCTTCGTCCGACCATATTCAACACCTCAAGCTGTTCGTCCGGCGGCAGGTTTTCGATCAGTAATTCGCCCTTGGCTGTAAGTCCTCCCTCCGGGGTGAGGTACCTTTCTAGCCTCCCCGTCAAACCCGATTGTATTCCGCACTCCAGAAGGTCCAGGCCATTACTGTACGGTTCAAGTGCTTTCATAAAATCAGGGAGGTCCCCGGAGATCTGTTGAGCGGTAATCCTTTTTCGGTCGGCCAATGCCTTATTGATCAGTATCTCCTCCTCTCTCCCCGCAAGCTTCTTGCGCAGGCGCTTCCCCGCCGGGAGCAGACGGCCATCAGAAGTGACATAAGTGGAAAAATGGACGGTTGCAAAACATTCTGTTAATGGCGCGCCCCTGGAGTAGGCCTCTAGGCCTCCCAAAAAGTCATCCATGAATGTGTCGTCAATAGGGATTTCCCGACGGGCGCGTAATGCATCATCGATCCGATCCTTGTCCCCCTGCTCAAGTCTGTTGTACAGGTCTTCCCCCCGCTTATGCAAAGTACCTTTGCTGGTGACATATACGTCAAAACTGAGGGTTGCAGAACAATCTCTTAATAGCGCGCCGTTTGCGTAGGCATCGAGGCCTTCCAGAAAACTACTCCTGACTTTGTCACTGACCGGCCCTTCTTTACTGCCCTTACGGTCCTGACGGTCCGCCAACGCTTGATCGACCAGATCCTTGTCCTTCTGCTCAAGTTTGTTGTATAGGACTATCCCTTTCGGTCTCAGATAACCAGCGTCGTTGAGATATGCGTTAAGATCGATGGTTGTAGAACAACCGTCCAACGTATATCCGTATGCATACTTATCAAGGCTTGCCAAAAATTGCTCCTTGACCTCGGTGAATTTCCTGCGCCGCCGCTTTTTAACAGCCGGTTGGGCATTGGACGGTTCCGGCGGAGCATCGTTCTGGATGATATTCTCCCATGGGGTTGGCTGGGGGGTGCGCAGTAAGTATTCCAAATCCTCCCCGAGCGAGGGCGGAATCCACTGTGGAAAGTTGAAGTCCGGGTACGGTTGAGGCTGACTTGGCGTTGGGTAGCTCCACGACGGCCCACTCGCCGCTACCCCACCCGATGTTTGCCCAGCCTCGGGCTGGGAGATGTATTGAACGTGCTCCTGATATGCCAGGTTGTAGTGATTGTTGTAGTCAGCGTTGGGAAAATTCCAATTATGCCTATCCATGTGTAACTCCCTTATTGAATAAATAGTTGAACCTGAATCCGCGACTTCAGAGTGGCTGCAGGGTGTAAGAGCTCGATTTCTATCCAGTTGTTTCTCAAAAATTGCAGGTGCCCCCATAGGTTCACCGCAATTTTTGGGAAGCAAAGAGGAATCAATGGCTTGCGCACTGCGCCGCTATGGAGTCATGGATTCAGGTTGAATATTCAGTGAATAAATATACAACCGCCCCGCATGCGAGGCACCAGCATGAAGTTATTGCCATACGGGTTCTCAATCGTGGATCCCGCAGAAAAACTTCCCATATTCTGAACGCTATACACCTTGCCATGGATATTGATCAGCATAGGGCCACGATTCCCCGGGTGCGGTGCGTTCTGTGCTGGGCCATAACTGGTGTTGGAAACCTGCCCCAACAGCTTCACTGCTATAATAGGGTATGGGTGGTTCTGCTGACGAAGAAGGTCCCGGCACGGCCTGACCGGTCATCTGCCAAGCTGTGGCCCACATAGCCTCTGTCTGCATGGGGTCGACCATCTCAGCCTGGTTCATCCCTCTCATGTCCAGCATTGATGAGGGCAGTTGCCATGATGGTGACTCGGGTACTGGTTGGGCACTCGGATCAATGAACTGCTTCCTTCGTCCGACCATATTCAACACTTCAAGCTGTTTGTCCGGCTGCAGGTTTTCGATCAGTAGTTCGCCTTTGGCTGTAAGTCCACCCTCTGGGGTGAAGTATGTTTTTGCCTTCTTCTTCAAGCCCGACTGTTTTCCGCATACCTGAAGGTCCAGGCCCTTACTGTACGGTTCAAGTGCTTTCAGAAAATCAGGGAGGTCCCCGGAGATTTGTTCAGCGGCCCTCCTTTTTCGGGCGGCCAGGGCATTATCGACCAGTGCCTTGCCCTCTACCCCCTCAAGCCTATCGTACAGGCGTTTCCCCGGACGGAGCAGGTGACCATCAATGGTGACATAATGGGAAAAATTGATGTTTGCAGAACAATCTTTTAATGACGCGCCACTGGCGTAGGCCGCAAGACCGTTCAAAAAGCTATCCATGGGTGTGTCGTCAGTGGCAATCCGCTCAATATTGGTTCTCTTACGGGCATATAATGCTTCATCGATCCGATCCTTATCCCCCTGCTCAAGTCTGTTGTACAGTTTTTTTCCCTTGTCATTCAAATAACCTTTGCTGGAGACATAGACGTCAAAACTGATGTTTGCAGAACAATCTCTTAATGATGCGCCGTTTGCGTAGGCATGGAGGCCTTCCATGAAACTCGTCCTGACTTTGTCTGCGTCCGGTCCTTTTTTACAGGCCTTACGGTCCGCTATGGCTTGATCGAACCGATCCTTGTCTTTCTGCTCAAGTCTGTTGTATAGGGAATCCCCATCCGCTTTCCGCTCACCAGCGTCGGTGACATATTGGAAAAAATAGAGGGTTTCAGAACAATGTTTCAACGGACGTCCCTGTGCATAGTTATCAAGGCCTGCCAGAAACAGCTCCCTGATCTCGGCGAAGTCCCTGCGTCGCCGCTTTTTTACACCCGTCTGAGCCTTGGACGGTCCCGGTAATTCCGGCGGTTCCGGCGACGCATCGTTCTGGAGGATATTCTCCAATGGGGTTGGCTGGGGGGTTCGCAGTAAGTATTCCAAGTCCGACCCGAGTGAGGGCGAAGGCGGAATCCACTGTGGAAAGTTGGAATCCGGGTACGATTGAGGCTGACCCGGCGTTGTGTAGCTCCACGACGGCCCACTCGCCGCTACCCCGCCGAACGTTTGCCCAGTCTCGGGCTGGGAGGAGTGTTGACCGTACTCCTGATATGGCTGGCTGTAGTACTCATGGTTGTTGTAGTCAGCAGTGGAATAATTCCAGTTGAACCTATCCATGTGTAACTCCCTTATCGAATAAATGAATAAATACCTGAATCCGTGACTCCATAGCGGCGCAGTGCGCAAGCCATTGAAGGAGTCACGGATTCAGGAAATATTTAACCGTCCCGCATGGGAGGCACCAGTATGAAGTTCTTGTCATACGGATTCTCATTCGTGGATCCCGCAGAAGAACTTCTCATATCCTGAACGCTATACACCTCGCCATGGATATTGATCAGCATAGGGCCACGATTCCCCGGGTTCTGTGCCAGGCCATAGCTGGTGTTGGAAATCTGCCCCGACAGCTTCACTGTCATAATAGGGTATGGGTGGTTCTGCTGACGTAGAAGGTCCCGGCACGGCCTGACCGGTCAGCTGCCAAGCTGTGGCCCTCATAGCCTCCGTCTGCATGGGGTCGACCGTCTCAGCCTGGTTCATCCCTCCCATCTCCGGCATTGGTAAGAGCGTTTCAGGCCATTGCCACAGTGAATCGGGCACGGGCACGGGCACGTGGGCACTCGGATCAAGGGACTGCCGCCTTAGTTCAACCTTATTCAACACTTCAAGCTGTTCGTTCGGTTGCAGGTTTTCGATCAGTAGGTTGCCTCTGGCTGTAAGTCCACACCCCGGGGTGAAGTACATTTTTGCCCTCCTCATTAAGCCCGACTGTTCTCCGCACGTATTAAGGTCCAGGCCCTTACTGTACGGTTCAAGTGCATTCAGAAAACAATAGAGGTCCCCGGAGATTTGTTCAGCGGCCCTCTTTCTTCGGGCGGCCAAGGCACCATCGACCAGTGCCTTGCCCTCCCCCACAAGCATCTTGTACAGACGTTCCCCCATCGGGGCCAGGCGACCATCGTTGGTGGCATATTGGAAATATTTGTTGTTTGCAGAACAATCTTTTAATAACGCGCCACTGGCGTAGGCCTCAAGGCCTCCCAAAAAGGCATCCATGGGTGAGTCGTCAGTGGTGGCAGTCCGCTCAACATTGAATCTCTTACGGGCGCGTAATGCATCATCGATCCGATCCTTGTCCCCCTGCGCAAGTTTGTTGTACAGTTTTACCCCCCGCTTATGCAAATAACCTTTGCTAGAGACATATGTGTCATACAAGATGGTTTCAGAACAATCTTTTAATGGCGCGCCGTTTGCATAGGCATTGAGGCCTTCCATGAAACTCGTCCTGACTTTGGGTCCTCCTTTACAGGCCTTACGGTCCGCTATGGCTTGATCGAACCGATCCTTGTCCTTCTGCTCAAGTCTGGTGTATAGGGAATCCCCATCCGCTTTCCGCTCACCAGCGTCGGTGACATATTGGAAAAAATGGAGGGTTTCAGAACAATCTTTCAACGGACATCCCTGTGCATAGTTATCAAGGCCAGCCAGAAACAGCTCCCTGATCTCGGCGAAGTCCCTGCGTCGCCGCTTTTTTACACCCGGTTGGGCATTGGACGGTCCCGGCAATTCCTGGGCATTGGACGGTCCCGGCAATTCCTGGGCATTGGATGGTCCCGGCAATTCCGGCGACGCATCGTTCTGGAGGATATTCGCCAATGGGGTTGGCTGGGGGGTTCGCAGTAAGTATTCCAAATCTGACCCGAGTGAGGGCGAAGGCGGAATCCACTGTGGAAAGTTGGAATCCGGGTACGATTGAGGCTGACCCGGCGTTGGGTAGCTCCACGACGGCCCACTCTCCACTACCCCGCCGAACGTTTGCCCAGTCTCGGGCTGGGAGGAGTGTTGACCGTACTCCTGGTATGGCTGACTGTAGTGGTCATTGCTTTGACCATACCCCTGGTATGGCTGGTTGTAGTGGTCATTGCTTTGACCATACCCCTGGTACGGCTGGTTGTAGTACTCATGGCTGTTGTAGTCAGCAGTGGAATGATTCCAATTGAACCTATCCATGTGTAACTCCCTTATCGAATAAATGAATAAATATTTAACCGTCCCGCATGGGAGGCACCAGCATGAAGTTCTTGTCATACGGGATCTCATTCGTGGATCCCGCAGAAGAACTTCTCATATCCTGAACGCTATACACCTCACCATGGATATTGATCAGCATAGGGCCACGATTCCCCGGGTCCGGTGCGTTCTGTGCCAGACCATAACTGGCGTTGGTAATCTGCCCCGACAGCTTCACTGTCATAATAGGGTATGGGTGGTTCTGCTGACGTAGAAGGTCCCGGCACGGCCTGACCGGTCATCTGCCAAGCTGCGGCCCACATAGACTCTGTCTGCATGGGGTCGACCATCTCGTCCTGGTTCATCCCTCTCATGTCCAGCATTGATGAGGGCAGTTGCCATGATGGTGACTCGGGTACTGGTTGGGCACTCGGATCAATGGACTGCTTCCTTCGTCCGACCTTATTCAACACTTCAAGCTGTTCTTCCAGCGGCAGGTTTTGGATCAGTAGTTCGCCTTTGACTGTAAGTCCGCCCTCTGGGGTTAAGTATTTTTTTGCCTTCTTCTTCAAGCCCGACTGTTCTCCGCACGTCTGAAGGTCCAGGCCATTACTGTACGGTTCAAGTGCTTTCAGAAAATTAGGGAGGTCCCCGGAGATTTTTTCAGCGGCCTTCGTTTTTCGGGTGGTCAAAGCATTATTGACCAGTGCCATGCCCTCTCCCCCCTCAAGCCTCCTGCTCAGGCGTTCCCCTGCCCTTCGCAGACGACCATCATTAGTGGCATATGGATATAATCTATTGGTTGTAGAACAATCTTTTAATGGCGCGCCACTGGCGTAGGTCTCAAGGCCTCCCAAAAAGTCATCCATGGGTGTGTCGTTAGTGGCCATTCGCTCAATATGGATTTTGTTACGGCGGCTTAATGCATCATGGACCCGATCCTTGTCCCCCTGCTCAAGTCTTTTGAACAGTCTTTTTCCCCGCTCGTGCAACTGACCTGAGGTAGTGACAAGGTTATCAAAATGGATGGTTTTAGAGCAATCTTTTAATGCCGCGCCGTTTGCGTAGGCTTCGAGGCCTTCCAGGAAACTCGTCTTGACTTTGTCGCCGTTTTGTTTACGGTCCGCCAACGCTTGATCGATCAGGTCCTTGTCTTCCTGCCCAAGTTTTTTGTACAGGCGTTTCCCACACGCCAGCATACGGCCATCGGTGGTGAAATATGCGGAAAATCTGATGGTTTTAGAACAATCTACTAATGCCGAGCCATTGGCGTAGGCCTCAAGGCCCTCCATGATACGCGTCCTGTCTGAATCGTCGCTGTACGGCTGGAGAGCATTGAATAGTTTACGGTCCGCTATGGCTTGATCGACCCGCTCCTTGTCTTTCTGCTCAAATCTTTCGTACAGTTTTCTCCCTTCCGAGTGCAGTTCACCATCGTGGGTGATATATGAAAAATTCCTTCTTGACATCGTTATAGATCCTGGGGCGTTGCGCCTTAGCAGTCGGTTGGGCATTGGACGGCACATCGTTCTGGATGATATTCGCCAATGGGGTTGGCTGGGGCTCGCGCAGTAAGTATTCAAAGTCCGACCCGAGCGAAGGCGGAATCTCCTGTGAAAAGTTGTATTCCTGGTACGGTTGAGGCTGACCCTGCGTTGGGTAGATCCACGACGGTCCACTCGCCGCTACCCCGCCGGATGTTTGCCCAGTCTCGAACAGGGAGGTGTGTTGACCGTACTCCTGATATGGCTGGCTGTAGTGGTCATTGCTTTGACCAAACCCCTGGTATGGCTGGCTGTAGTGATCATTGCTTTGACCAAACCCCTGGTATGGCTGGCTGTAGTGATCATTGCTTTGACCAAACCCCTGGTATGGCTGGCTGTAGTGATCATTGCTTTGACCGAACCCCTGATATGGCTGGCTGTAGTGATCATTGTAGTGGTCATTGCTTTGACCGCCCCCCTGGTATGGCTGGCTGTAGTGATCATTGCTTTGACCGTACCCCTGGTATGGCTGGCTGTTGTGGTCATTGCTTTGACCATACTCCTGATATGGCTGGCTGTAGTAGTCATGGCTGTTGTAGTCAGCAGTGGAATGATTCCAATTGAACCTATCCATGTGTAACCCCTTATTAAATGAATGGATGGATAAATGAATACCTGAATCCGTGACTCCATAGCGGCGCAGTGCGCAAGCCATTGATTCCTCTTTGCTTCCCAAAAATTGGGGTGAACCTATGGGTGCACCTGCAATAAAACAAATAGAAATCAAGCTCTTACACCCTGCATCCACTTTGGAGTCACGGATTCAGGTGAATAATTAATAAACAGTTGAATATTCAACCGCCCCGCATGCGAGGCACCAGCATGATGCTCTCGCCATACGGGTTCTCATTCGTGGATCTCGCAGAAGAATCTCTTACCTCTTGAACTCTATACACCTTGCCATGGATATTGATCAGCATAGGGGCCACGATTTCCCGGCTGATAAGGCAGTTCGGTGCGCTGTGTATCTGCCCTTACGGACCATAACGGGTGCTGAAAATATGCCCCGACGGCTTCACTGTCATAATGGGGTATGGGTGGTTCTGCTGACGCCAAAGGTCCCGGCATGCCCTGGCCGGTTAACTGCCAAACTGTGGCCCACATTGCATCCGTCTGCATCGGGTCGTACACCGTTTCCGTCTGCATCGGGTCGTACATCGCTTCCGTCCGCATCGGGTCGTACATCGTTTCCGTCTGTATCGGGCCGTACATCGTTTCCGTCTGTATCGGGTCGTACATCGTTTCCGTCCGCATCGGGTCGTACATCGTTTCCGTCTGCATCGGGCCGTACATCGTTTCCGTCTGTATCGGGTCGTACACCGTTTCCGTCTGCATCGGGTAGTACATCGTTTCCGTCTGTATGGGGTCGTACATCGCTTCCGTCTGTATGGGGACGGTCATCGCGGTCGAGTTCATCCCTCCCATCTCCGGCGTTGGTGAGAGCATTTCGGGCAGTAGCCACGGTGAATTGGGCGCTTGGGCATTCGGATTCATGAGCTGCCGCCTTTTTCCGACCTTATTCAACACTTCAAGTTGTTCGTCCGGCGGCAGGTTTTCGGTCAGTAGTTCGCCTTTGGCTGTAAGTCCACCCTCCGGGGTGAAGTATGTTTTTGCCTTCTTGTTCAAGCCCGACAGTTCTCCGCACGTCTGAATGTCCAGGCCATTACTGTACGGTTCAAGTGCTTTCAGAAAATCGGGGCGGTCCGTGGAGATTTGTTCAGCGACCTTCCTTCTTCGGGCGGCCAATGCATTATTGACCAGTGCCTCGCCCTCTCCCCCCACAAGCTTCCTGTACAGGCGTTTTCCCTCATCTCGCAGACGACCATCAGAGGTGACATAAAAGGCAAATTTGATGGTTGCAGAACAATCTTTTAGTGGAACGCCACTGGCGTAGGCCGCAAGGCCTTCCAAAAAATCATCCACGGGCATGTCGTTAGCGGCAATCCGTTCACGATAGATTTTCTGACGGGCGCTTAATGCATCATTGACCCGATCCTTGTCCCCCTGCTCAAGTCTCTCGAACAGCTTGTGCCCCCGCTCATGCAAATAACCTTTGATGGAGACATATGCGTCAAAACTGATGGTTGTAGAACAATCTTTTAATGCCGCACCGTTTGCGTAGGCATCGAGGCCTTCCAGAAAACTTGTCCTGACTTTGCCACCGTTTTCTTTACGGTCTTTCAACGCTTGATCGACCCTGTCCTTGTCTTCCTGATTAAGTCCTTTGTACATTTTTTCCCCACACGGTAGCAGACGGCTATCGGAGGAAAAATATATGGAAAATTTGATAGTTGCAGAACAATCTTTTAATGGCGCGCCGCTGGCGTAGGTCTTAAGGCCTTCCCGGATACGCATCCAGGTTGAATTGTCGCGGTACTGCCTGAGAGAATAGGATACTTTGCGGTCCGCTAAGGCTCGATCGACCCGATCCTTATCCTTCTGCTCAAGTTTCGAGCGCATGGCTCTCCCTAACGGTTGCAGATCACCATCTTGGGTGACATATCTGAAAAAATTGATGGTTGTAGAACAATCTTTCAACCGGTATCCCTGTGCATACTTATCAAGGCCTGCCAGAAATTCCTCTATGATCTCGGCAGGGCTCCTGCGTTGTGGCTTAACAGCCGGTTGGGCATTGGGCAGCACTTCGTTCTGGATAATATTCTCAAATGGAATTGGCTGCGGGGTTCGCAGTAAGCATTCCAAGTCCTCCCCGAGCGAGGGCGAGGGCGGAATCCACTGTGGAAAGTTGGAATCCGGGTACGGTTGAGGGCGACCCTGCGCTGGGTAGCTCCACAACGACCCACTCGTCGCTACCTCGCCGGACGTTTGCCCAATCTCGGGCTGGGAGGGGTGTTGACCATACTCCTGATATGCTTGGCTGTAGTAGTCAGTGCTGGGATGATTCCCATTGAACCTATCCATGTGTAACTCCCTTATTGAATAAATAGTTGAACCTGGATCCGTGACTCCATAGCGGTCCAGTGCGCAAGCCATTGATTCCTCTTTGCTTTCCAAAAATTGGGGTGAACTTATGGGTGCACCTGTTTTTTTAAAACAAATAGAAATCAGGCTCTTACACTCTGCATCCACTGAAGGAGTCACGGATTCAAGTGTCATGATAGGGTATAGGTGGTTCTGATGACGCCAAAGGTTCCGGCACGGTCTGACCGGTCACCTGCCAAACCGAGGCTCACATGGCTTCCGTCTGTATGGGGTCGTGCATCGTGGTCGGGTCCATCCCATTGTTTGCAAAGCATGTGAACGCGGGCCGTGGGTTAGTGTCCGATGGCGTGAACTCAAAAGAAAAGCCCTGATCCGGAGATCAGCACTTTCTGGCAAAACTAAAACCTGAATCCGTGACTCCTTCAGTGGAGGCAGGGTGTAAGAGCTTGATTTCTATTTGTTTTTCAAAAATTGCAGGTGCACCCATAGGTTCATTGAAATTGTTGGGAAGCAAAGAGGAATCAATGGCTTGCGCACTGCGCCGCTATGGAGTCACGGATTCAGGGTTGGCATTATTGCATTGGAATGTGAAGGATATCTTGGGTAAGGGTCAATAGGCGGGTTTTAGGGCGCATACGTATGAACGGTTACGCAGTAACCAACAATACACAACGAATAGTTTTCTTTCGCAGAGAAATTCAGAAGCATTGGCTAAAGGCACTGAAAAGACAAAGTCAGCGATATACACTGACTTAGGCAAAGTTTGGGGTATTCGCAAATAAAGTACTGCCAAAAGTAAAACCTGAATCCATATCCAGAAAAACGGTTTCACGCCAAATACCTGAAGTGGGAGCCAAGTGCGGTAATTCCGCACGTGGGATCTGGCAGGGGTATCGAGTGATCGGTATTCCTACTGCGATCGGTTTAAAACCCTTCTTAAGACTTTACTCCGTCAACCATACCTCCCTGCGATAGCCCTGCTGAAATTAGTTTTTTAAACGGAACAGATGAACGACTTAGTTCGTTGTAAGTCCCGGAATCTACAACTGAGCCGGATTCAAATACTAATATGTTATTAGATTTCTCAACCGTTGATAATCGGTGGGCTATCATTATTACGGTTTTATCCTCTGAAATGCGACAGATCTCGTCAAGTATTTGTCGCTCAGTCAGGTTATCTAATGCACTTGTAGCTTCGTCAAAGATTAGTATTGATGGGTTCTTGTATAGAGCTCGGGCAATGCCTATCCTCTGCTTTTGTCCACCACTTAGTTTTGCTCCTCTTTCTCCGACAATAAAGTCATATCCGTCAGGGCACCCTTCTATGAAAGTGTCCAGATTGGCTTGCCTTGCCGCACGCTTTACGTCATCTATGTTGATGGCATCTTCTGGAATACCGAAAGCAATATTTTTCTTTATAGTATCATCCAAAAGAAAAATGTTCTGAGGGACGTACCCGATTTTCTTTTGCCACGACCTAACATTCCTGGGCGTTATTTCGACATTACCTATCAACATTTTGCCTTTATTTGGTATAAGTAAGCCTAAGATGATGTCGACTATAGTGCTTTTCCCCGAGCCCGAAGGCCCAACAAATGCTGTCATTTCATTTTCAGGAATAGTGAATGTTGTGTTGTTTACTGCTTTAGAAGAAGAATTTGGATACTGATAGGATACCTGGTCCACATAAATATCCCCAGAAATATCAACTTCTGAATTTACAGGTTTGTTTTCTTTTTCTTGAGTTTTGCTAACTATTAGCTCCTCATGGAGTTCAAATATCACAACTCCATTTGCCTTGATAAGAGAAATCGACTTATAAATTGTCTGTGCTGAAGGCAATAACTTATAGCCTGCCATTGCATATAAGCTCAAAAGCCCAATGGCTGATGCACCTGTACCACTTGTATATAAAACATATATTGAAAGCAAAAGAATAGCGGCAAAAACTAACGTTTCGACTATATATTTTGGTAGATCCCCGGCAAGGCTTATGTAAGCTGAAGCTCCGATTGACTGCTCAGTGATCTTTTCTAACTCATATTTAAAGTCTTCCTCATTACCGATTAGTTTAACCTCCTTGATACCGGCAATACTTTCGTCGAGCAATTGAAGTTTCTTCCGGTTAATGATGGATAACATATTTCCATAGGTAATAACTTTCTTCCTGATTATTTTATAGATAACCAGATATATAGATAAAACGAGAATTGTCGCAACAACTGCTACTTTAATATTTAATGCTATTAGGCCTGTTAGAATCAAAAATGCCACAAAGGATTGAGATATAAGATTTAGTAAAGGCTGAACAACCATGTAGACAAATCGCGGTATCTCCTGCGTAATATTATTGGTCAGCATTGCACTATTTCTTAATGCGAAAAATGAATAATCATTATCAAGGTAATTGTTATAAATTCTTTTTTGAATATTAGCGCCTAGTTCCATAGAGAATTTCAATAACCTCCATGTCGAAATGGCGCCAAGACTATTTCCAACCAATAATAGAAAAATCACAATACAGGCATATGCAATCAAGAATCCGGATGTGCTTTCAAATGCCAACATTTGGTTTATTGTTCTTAACAGGATATTGGAATCTATCGAGGTCGGATTGCTAATAATAGCTATAAACGGTGCAATAGACGCTATTCCGGCAACCTGTAGAATAGCTGTCGCCATAAATAGTATTTGGAGAAAAAATAGATTTTTTCGACTCTTATTATCTAGTAGTTTAAGCATACCAAAATAAAATTTCATAATTTATCTCTTTAAAGCCTTACCTAACAATTTCCTGGAATGAAATTCAAAAACAGATTCTCATTTCTTTATGATTTTGAAAATGTTTTTGAAATTTGAATGACCTGTTTTGACTGGAGGACACAGGATTCAACGCGAGTTTTAGCCTCAGCTGAAAATCTCATTAACCTGAATCCGTGACTTCAAAGTGGATGCAGGGGGTGAGAGCTTGATTTCTGTTTGCTTTTCAAAAATTGCAGGTGCACCCATAGGTTCACCCCAATTTCACGGATTCAGGATTAACTTTGAGCGGATCCACCGTTAGCTCATAAATATAGTTTGCAAGTGTGCAATAGCCCCCGGGTTCGAAGAGATAGCCAGTTTCATCATGTATCGTTGTTTCCGCTAAGCCTCTCAGATTTGAGGCTATGAGTGGGATGCCGGAAGCATGCATTTCAATACTAGAGCGTGTAAGTGAATCCCAGACTGTAAATGCTATCACATCTATGTCACTGGATCGCATAAGCTCTGTAATACCACCTCGATAGTCGGCAAACGTAACCTGTGTTTTAGCCGGACTTTTTTCAATTTCAGATAAATATGTATCAGCTTGATTTCTGATATTTCCACAGAGAACGACGTGAATTTCCTCAATTAGATTTCTATCTGCTAACTCTTTGGCTGCGCTAACGATTGTTCGTATACCTTTACGCTCTTCCATATAGCCAGAATAAAAAACAACTTTTCTATTACCTGGGATATCGAGTTTCTTGTGAATGTAACTTTTATCAGATGATGGATAGCATACACTGGTATGCTGCTCGCAATGAATCATGAAAAGTATGTTGTTTTTCATGGGCTTAGGATCCATATTCGAATCAGGAAACTCTGGGGAACCTTGTACTGTCCGGACACAGCGCGAATTTAAGCTGGCAACGTTAGCCAATGCGCCAAGAATATTTTCTTCTTTCTGGTGTGTATGGATTGCATTTGGCCGGACGCGCTTGATTCCCTGTCGCAACAATAAGAGAAGCTGCCAGCACGAATGTAGTGATTGATCAAAGATGACGACAGGAATGCTACAATTTAATCGCTTTTCCTCAAGTTCATCTTTATTCATAAGGACCACAAATACATCGCAGTCATTTTTTAGAGGTTTTAGCAACGTGTAGGCTTGAGCTTCTGCCCCTACCCTGAGATCATCCGAAATAATATGTAAAACGCGAAGGCGTCCGTTCAGATCTGTTTTAGCCATGTAAACAACGTCCATGTTTAGCCGTAATAGGCCTATTATGGCTTAAAATGGAGTCATTATGATAGTCTTAATCTATAATTATCAATGTTTGTGAGCTTACGCCCCTTGTTCTGGGACATCATTTACTCATAATTCCACGGCAGCCAACGCTCCGGTTGTGCCTTTACCTTCGACGCATACCGTTGGATCACTTTGAAATACCTGAATCCGTGACTCCATAGTGGCGCAGTACGCATGTCCCCAAAATTAGGGTGCACCTGCAATGTTTGAAAAACAAATAGAAATCAAGCTCTTACAACAATACCCTGCATCCACTGAAGAAGTCCCGGATTCGGGTTAAACAGTGCGTCCATTATCATTTTCCCGGCATGTGACCAATCAAAAACCGATTTCGTTTAATTTGACGTTTTTGGTTTACTAACCGACTGCCTAATAACCAGGGATGGCCAGAACTGTTTACCTTTGGGAGGGTCTTTAAAATAAATTTCCCGTACCGCTAAATGTGCGCTTTCTTTGGCCATTTCGTATGCGGGGAAATTCATTGTGGTCAGTCGAGGGCTGACATAGTTGGTTAGTAACTGATTGTCAAAACCGATGACCGATACGTCTTCTGGTACATTAATATGTTGTTGCCTTAGCCATTCCATTACACCAACGGCGAGTTCATCATTACCAGCGACAACACCGGTATATTCCACACCCTGTTGATGTACCATATTCATGGCAGCAACCCCACCGGGGATATCAAAGCTGGTATGCTTTATTTGTGCATCTGTTACCAGTAGACCTGCTTCTCTCATTGCGCGCCTGAAGCCGGCAACGCGCTCGCAGGCGTCCTGCTTCTGTTGTTGTCCCGCCACACAAACCAGCTTGGTATGACCCTGCTGAATCATGTAGCGTGTTGCTTCATAGCTACCGAGTTCATGATCAAGCCAGACGTAACGGTCTTCAAACCCTTCCGGGTGCTGATTAACCAGATAAATCGGCATATCTTGGCTGAGTGTCTCAAGATAGGCCCTGTCCAAACATTCGGTCAGTAGAATAAGGCCATCAACCTGTCTTGCTTTCAGGTATGCTATTGCTTCTTTTTCATTTTCAATATTGCCGTGACCACTGGCAATAAGAACATGCTTTTTATGCCGTCGAAGCTCTTCCTCAACAGCTGCCATGACGGGACCATAGAATGGTCCATCCAGCCAGGATACAATCATACCCAGCATATTGGATCGACTACCGGCTAAAGACTGGGCCGCTGTATTTGGTGTATAGCCGAGGCTGACCATTGCCTCCTGCACTCGTTTTCGGGTTTCGTCTTTTACTCGATCGCTGTCATTGATGACGCGTGAAACAGTGGCCAGAGAAACGCCAGCCAGCTTTGATACTTCTTTAATTGTTGGCATACATTATTCATTTTTAGAGATTCTTTTCGGAGTTTGCGGGGGGCTTCTGGGAAAGTCAATCTGGTAAAATGCCGGTGACTGAGCCACCGGCATTACAATAGTTGCGATCAGTTTTTTGTGAGCTTAACGTTATCAAGCTGCATGATGACGCCAGACTGATTACCCCACGCGGGTGTAATAACGAAAGGTGCATCAACTTTGGTCAGATCCAATGACGAGCCAGCGTTATTCTTAAGATCACTAATGGCAATTTTGTAGTGAGTCCATTGATTGATTACCGGAGTATCAATCGGTAAGTCGCCAGAGGTACAGGGATAACCACAATCCATCTTTACATTGAAAATACGCGTCGTGCGCGGATCGGTAACCACCAGTAAATCAAACTCGATATTATCGAAGTTACTCAGGTCATAACTGGTACTACCACCGTTTTCATCTTTCATAGCACCAAAATAACTGACAGCTTCATCGGAATCGTAACTGAACTGCACTACCGCACCATGAGCCGGGTTATTTGCAGTCACAACTTCGGCAGTAATGGAGCCGCTCTGCTTAAAGACGACAACTTCAAACGGAGTGTAGGGTCTGTCATCAAACAGAGTTACTGCATTCAGGTTCGCTAGTGATGCATCGTAATGAATGTTATCCAATTGCAGGGTCATGGCTCCAGTTGGCTCGATCACCAACAGGTTCAGTAAACTGCTGATGTCAGCGCGGTCATTTGGGGAATAGGGGTTTGTGTTAGCCAAAATATCGACCAACGGTATGCGCACCTCCGTCCAGGTATTCAGCGCAGGCAGTGTTACCCTGTATGGACTTGCTTTTGGCCAGCCGGAATCCAGTTTGATATCAAGGTTACTGCCTTCAGCCCGGCTGATCACTTTAAGATCAAATACCAATTCGCCATTGGCCTGCCACTGACTTAAGTCCACCTTCGGTGTGTATTCGAAATAGACGTTGCCGTTATCACCGGTTTTGGTGATCTGTAAGACCTCACCATGATCAGCCTCCGCGACTTCACTGTAACTGATCGTCGCATCCGGGTTGTAGGAGTTGTAAGCCAGGGAACCGTGCAGATCATCATCAAAAAGTGTCAGCCTGGCGGCCGTACCCAGATTAACGTTGGCGATAATATCCGGTGGCGTATTACCTTCAACCAGTTCCGCGTTTTCCGCGTTATCGATAGTGGCACAGCCATGGCCGGTCACCGCGTCCTGTGAACATTGATAGACTCGCACGTAATCAACCTTCATGGTCTGCGGGAATGCGGCTTCATTAACACCGGTATCGTTTACCGTACCTGCCCATGAGCCACCGACGGCCAGGTTCAGGATCAGATGAAAGCGTTCGTTGAACGGTGCATTGCCATCGGCGTTAACCAGCTCATTCGAGTCGTTCAAATATTGACTGTACCAGCCATTAGCGCGCTGGGTTGCGTAGTGAACATCATCAATGTACCAGCGAATTTCACCGTCTTCCCATTCAATGGCATAGGTATGGAAGCCGGTATCCGGGCTTTGACCTTCCGGCATCCAGTACTCGGCGCCGGAATAAACATTGTCTGGCCAGGCACGACCATAGTGCAGTGTACCGTGAACGCGACGCTCGGTTTTGCCAATACGTTCTGGGTCTTTTGAATCAGTGGCCGTGCCAAGATTGACCGCTTCTATGATATCGATCTCGCCGGAAGTGGGCCAGCCACCATAGACGTCATCAGTCGGCAACATCCAGAATGCAGGCCAGGTGCCTTGGCCTGTGGGTAATTTCATGCGTGCTTCGATGCGCCCGTACCGCCAGTCGCCTTTGTTCTTAGTACGTAGGCGCGCTGATGTATAGGATTGGGTTTTGGTCGCGTTGGTGTCGCCGTCGAAACCCTCTGGGACAGCCGGTCCGGTAAAGTCCTCGCGTAGGGCGACGATATTCAGCATACCATCGGCGACAAAGGCATTTTTAGCCTGTGTGGTATAACACTGTTTCTCATTGTTCCCGCCGCCCCAGCAGTTTACTTCATAACTCCATTTGGCCGGGTCGATACTGTTGTCATCGAATTCGTCGGCCCAGATTAACTGCCAGGTCGACGTACTATCGGTTGAATCGGTTGAATCGGTTGAATCGGTTGGATTGGACGGATTGGACGGATTGGACGGATTGGACGGATTGGACGGATTGGACGGATAAGTGATCTGACAACCCGTTGTGATCAGCGTTGTGCAGAGTAAAGCGCTGTATGCATAGCTTGTTATTTTTTTCATTAGATGTGCATCCTTCTGCCGAACTAAATGTAAACGATTACATTTGCCTGATAAAGAGTAATCCAAATGGTCAATAAATGACAAGTAGTGATGTGGTTTAGTTCAAAAAAATAGTACCTGAATCCGTGACTCCATAGCGGCGCAGTGCGCAAGCCATTGATTCCTATTTGCGGCCCCAAAATTGGGGTGAACCTATGGGTGCACCTGCAATTTTTGAAAAGCTAATAGAAATCAAGCTCTTACACTCTGCATCCACTTTGAAGTCACGGATTCAGGTCGAAATTAAAGCATTGTGTGGGTGTGCCTGAACATTGCTGTATTTGGGTCGACGATCTTGTGCCTTGTTCTCGGACAGCCTCCTATTAACCTGCTGTCAATCCGGCTTTATCAGTTTATTATCAATATACAAGGCGTATTGGGTTTCATCTTTATCAGCAATATACTTCAGTTTTGTAATGATTTTGTCATTCAGCATTGTACCTTTGGTCAGCATGATCATGCCGCGATTATTAAATAGGTCCCGAGACAGTACTTGGCCGGATCGAGCCTGAGTAATTTGAATGCGGCTTTCAAACTTACCTTTTTTCTTCAGTTGCAGATTGACTGTTTTCAAAAAAGGATCAATTAAATTCGGATCGGTGCGCTTGTTCGCTGAGCGACGGATAAATTCTTCACATTGCTCTGAATTATGAGTGAAGCCGTCAGTGAGTCCGTTACGATAGTTAAAATAATGCATGACAATACCAATGATACGTGCGCCAATCGGAATATTTTTTCCTAACAGTCGCATCGGAAAGCCATGCCCGTTGTAAGACTCGCAGTGACTGCGAATAAGGTTGGCAACCTCCCCCAGATTATCCAGACTGGTCATCAGGGAATAGCCATGCATTGGATATTGTTTGTATTCTTCAAGTTCCTTACCCTGAATCTTGGTGAGCGGTTTCTTCAGGATGGTGTCTGGAATACTGACCTTTCCTAGCTCGTGAAGTTTCGCTGCTTTGTATACATCGTCCTGCATTTGTTCATCGTAACCCAGCTCACGGCACAAATCGCGTGATGTCTCTGCAATATCATTCAGATGATCTTTTGGCGCAACCGAGCGCAATTGCAGTACCTGAGCAATAACATCAATAAAAATGTTGTAACTGGCTTTTAATTCAGAGTAACTGAGGTCAAGCATGTCAGCTGTCTGTTTCAGTTCCTGGGTTCGAGCCTCGACACGCGCCTCAAGCTGCTGATTGGCGGTTTTGAGTTCCGCTGCCTGCTTACGGGTGAGTTTTTCAAGCCGGTCCCGATCCCGGCGAACCCTGATAAAGTCTGCCGCCTCGTTGATTTTCTCCAACAAGACATCATCATCCCATGGTTTGGAAATAAACTGATGAACACCGCCGCGGTTAAGTGCATTCATCATGGATTGAAAATCGGAGTAACCTGAGAGAATAAAACGAACGGAATCCGGGTGAATCTCCTTTGCCCGCGTGAGTAGTTCGTCACCATTCATTTTAGGCATTCGCATATCACTGACGATGATATTATGTCGCTCTTCGGCTAAAAGTAACAATGCCTCTTCTCCGCTGTGGGCATAGTCGCAGTCGTAGTCTTCAAAGCTCATCAGTCGGCGTAAGGTACTCAGTATGTTGTCCTCATCATCGACAAACAAAATTTTTATGATGTCCTTAGCCATAATTTACATCACCATTTGCAACAGGTTTTTTTGTTCGCTTTGAGTTTCAAATAACATCGATGCTATCTCATTTGGTTTGATACCCAAGCGATTGAAATCACTCTCTACGCTGATCAGGTAGGGAAAAGGTGCCATATCTCTCCCCGCAGCGAGAATGCTGAGATTAAAACCGAAGCGCAGACACAGCGCTTCTGATTGGGTTGCTTTTAGATTGAACAGATTACGAATGGTTATCAACACAACATCAGGCAGATTAAGTTTTTTCAGAACAACCTGATTTGCCCTGGTCAACAGAGATGGTGTCAACATCCGATCAATATCGGTCCGAAAGTTAAGAATAACAGGCAGCAAATGTAGTAATCCTGATATGTAGATGGACTGGGTAGCTATCGCCAGTCGATCAGCAATTTTTTTCGAAATGTGTAGATAATATTGGAAAGTTGTACCGCCCCCATCAATACGACTGCCTCTTCGATATCGGAAATTTCCCGAGGATATCCATAGAATGCGCTGTTGGTAATCATCAGGATCTTCGCTGTCAATGCCGGTTCAGAAGCAAGAAGATCGCAGATCCGGTTTATATTGACTTCGGTGGACCTCAACTCCTGAAGCAGCTTTTGAGTATTGCTACTGATAAGCTGATTACTTTGCAAGGCTTTCAGGCTTGATAGCCAGGTCAGCTGGTTTTCTTCAAATGCTGTAGTAGACATTCCTGAAACTCTTTCATAAAGGGGCCACGATGCCGAATAAATAATTGATCTATATGCGCTTTCATTTCGACGTTGATCAAGCCTGTATCAAATGATTCTGCTTTCTTTTCCTGTCTGACTTCCTCCTCAATCTCAACTTCATCAATATTTTGTTTCAGTAAAGCCGAAACCAGTGCTTCGGAGAGCAAAATACCCTTGGGTAAAATCAGAGCACCGCGGTGGTTCAGAATGTCTTCTGCGGTTTTTTGATCGACAGCATCGGCGGTTTTAACCCTCATTCATCTGTACCTGGAACGAGAAAAGTTTACCAAAAATGGTGTTATCCAGTTCCAGTGAATTTGAAAACACCGTGACAGGTTTATTTTGAATTTTGACACTAACGTGATGACCGTTATGAAAATTTTCTACCAGAGGGTAAAGATCTGAAGGCAAAATGCGTTTGTAAGATAGTCCTTCAATAGCCGTAGCGAAATTAAACAGCTCACTGAACGCATGATTGGACAGTACCACCATGCCATCATCACTAACGCAGATCAATCCAATGGGAAGTTGCTCAACAATCTTTTCATAGCGTTCCAGTGAGCGGATGTTCATATTCAGTACACGGGTTTTTTGTGCCACATTGTTTTCTAAATTGGTGTTTGATATTTCCAACTCTTTTCTTAGCCGGTCGTTTTCCTGCTGTACCAGATAGTAGTGTTCACCTTCTTCTACACAGCGTAACAATTCATCATCGTCCCAGGGCTTCAATAGAAACCGAAAGACATTGCCCTGGTTTATTGCCGATCGAATAGATTCCAGGTCGGTATAGCCAGTTAGCATGATTCGTTTGGTTCGAGGATGTTCAAGTGTTAACTGAGCAAATAGTTCTGAACCAGTCATCTTAGGCATTCGCTGATCTGATACGACAACAGAAATATCCGAATCATTGCGCATGATTTCCAAGGCCATTTTCCCATTTTCAGCGGTTAAAACCTCAAAATCGTTCGCCTTGAGCAACCGGCCGACACTTTTTGCGACATTGGCTTCGTCATCGACGACCAGAATTTTTGCCATGTTGTTTCTCATTTTGAACTATAGTTTTCTGAGTATAGACTTGCAAAGTAGCCGAGCAACCTATCGGACAAAGAAAGGGTGATATTTTGACTGCAACACATTCTGTCCAATACGACATTCGCCATGGCGACCAGCGCTGGTCGGTAGAGATGCAGTTGCCCATCTCTGATCCTGATGACCTGCTCGAAGAGCGGGAGAGTGATGTCTGGATTCAGCTTGGTTTTAACCAGTGTGCACACTGTCAATTAACGCAGTCGCGCTTATGTCCGGTTGCCAATGCGATTGATTATCACGCTAAAGATCTGGACGGTTGGTTATCTCATGATGATGTCGCTGTTACGGTCAAGTTGAATGGCGGTGTTGTGTCAAATATGAGAACCAGCGCTCAGCAAGTTCTTTCCTCAATATTGGGGATTATTGTTGCTTCCGAGGCGGCATGTGAGCACACAAGGATTCTTCTGCCAATGGTGTACTTTCATCGCCCTTTTGCGACTCAGGACGAGTCTATCTATCGAGCTTTAGCCAATGCAGCATTGATATATCAACTAAGTCATGGTCAAGGTTCGTTCGCTGATTTTGTTATAAAAAAATACGAGGCCATTGCTAAGTTAAATATGGGCCTTGTTCGGCGCTTGCAAAGTGCTCACCCGGAAAGAGAGGCTCAGATAAACGCTTTGATTAATCTTGATACATTCGCCAAGGGCATTTTGTTTCATGCCCGGCATGAATTTAAAACTCTTGAGAACCTTAACCTGTTATTTGCTGATGATTTATCTTGAATTTAATCATAAAACCCGCCGTTGCCGGGCTGTGAGCCGAAATGGAAGCTCCAGAGACATTGATTATACAGCCACAATGAAGCGGTTTGATAAACTGCAACCGGGTGAGCCAGTTATTTTCAATGGCAATCAGTATCTTCCCATGAAGCTTGCCGGTTCCGAGCAGGTCAGTTTTCTGATTCTCGAACCAGGTAGCAGTGGTCCTGATTTTGTCTTTGATATTAATGGTGTCAATCTTGCCAACCGGGTGTTTGATAACTGTCAGCATGCGCAGGAAATTTGCTATCACGCGGTGCGCATGTCGACAGAGTTACTTGAAGTGGATTGTGCCAGTATTCTGTTGTTGTCAGCCGACCAGTCTGAAGTTATCGGTACCTGGTCAATAGATTCGGAGGGTAATGTCAAAGATGAAACTGCAATCCGACAGCCTTTATCGAGTAATCATTGGATGGAAGAGGCACTCAGTTATAAAGGTCAGTTACTGGTCAAGGATTTAGTTGAAATAGAGAATCGACAGGAGGCCGTAGGCCAGGGCTGGAGTGCAGTTCACTCAATCTATTACGATGATGAACCTCTAGGCTGGTACTGTTGCGATGACGTTAGCGGAAAGCCGCTGACCAACGGACTGAAATCAGCCATCAGCTTTTTTGGTACAATGATAGGCCAATGGCTTATACGTAAGCGCCATGAAGATAATCTGAAAGATCTGAATGCTAATCTGGAACGGGAAGTACAACGCAAAACGGAAGATCTGTACAATACGATATTGAAACTGAAAACCACTCAGCGGGAGTTGGTTGAAACAGAACGTACTAAAGCCTTATCTACTTTTACTGCCGGTGTTGCTCACGAAATTAATAATCCGATCGGTTTTATTCGAGGTAACCTGAGTTACATTAGCAAAGTCAGTAGTCGCGTTTTGGAAAAAATTGTGGCGCTTGAAAACAGTGAGTTGAGGAAATCCATTGAGCTTTTACGCGATATTGATCAGGTCATTGATGAATCTGTCGAAGGGCTGGATCGAGTAAGCAATATTATTTCAATGCTGCAACCGCTAAACAAGCTGGCCGATGAGGAACGACAGAAATTTGCACTGACTCAGGCAATTGAGTTTGCCATCATGGGGTTACCGGAAAATGACGTAAAAATTGTTATTGATGATAGCCTGGGCAATCCTGTTGTTTCATTACCATTGCAGATTACTACGCTGGCAATTGAGAATATTCTGCAGAACGCTATTGATGCTGTTTCAGGGAACGACCATGCCATGATAACCGTCAGAATCTATTGTGAGACCAGTCGCTTGCTGATCAGTTGCACTGATAATGGCGAAGGTATCGCCAAGGCTGACCTGGATCAGATTTTCCTGCCGTTTTTTACCACTAAACCACCGGGTGAAGGGCTGGGGTTAGGGCTTTCGCTAAGCCAGAATCTGATTAAACTGGCGGGAGGCAACATTGAGGCACAGTCAGAAAAAAATCTTGGAGCTACCTTGACTATTTCATTTTCTAAAGAGGTGGTCGTCAATGAATAAAATTGCCATCATTGGTCATCACTTTATTTCGGCTGAGTATTGGTCAGAAATATTGGATAGTGAATACCAGATCATATCTTTTGAGGACTCAAATGAGCTTGTTCAATCACTTAATGCAGGTGAACATGTCTCACTGGTCCTTGTTGATTTACCCTTCGACAGCAGGAGCCGGGAAACAGCCTTCAATATTGGAGCCTATTATCAACTGCCCATTATCGTGCTTGGGACGGAAGGAGAGGACGATAAGCTAGGTGATTTTACGCCTGGTGAGCGAGATAAATTATCAGTACCGTTCGGGAGCGCTGTACTCAAGCGCCGACTTCGTCTGCATCTTGAGTTAAAAAAAGAGCGACAGAATTATCAACAGATGTCAGAACAGTTGGAGAAAAGCGAGAAAATGGCTGCACTGGGGCAGATGGCTGCTGGTGTTGCTCATGAAATAAATAATCCTATTGGTTTTGTATCCTCCAATGCCAACCTGCTGCGGAAGTATGTACAAAAAATCGAAATTGATCTGCAGGATCTGGAGAAGACCTGTGCCGAGGAAAGTACAGGTGCTGCTTTGCTGCTTTATACTCGCTGGAAGGCTCAGGCTAAATTGTTTCGTTATATTGAGGATATTAAGGAAATATCTGAAGAATCACTCGAAGGGTTAGGGCGGGTTCGTGACATTGTCAAAGATCTCAAAGAATACGCTCATGTTGGTGAAGCCGAATATGAAAATGCAGACATTAATCGCATGCTGACCTCAACGCTGAACCTGTTGCGTAACGAGATTAAATATAAGGCAGAGGTCGATACCGACTTTGGTGAACTGCCAGCGGTTCAGTGTATTGTGTCGCAGTTGAATCAGGTTTTTGTGAATATCATTGTTAACGCCTGTCATGCCATTGAAAACTTTGGTGTGATTCAGGTAACTACGCGCAAGGATGGCGATGACCATGTCCTTATTCGAATTAGTGATACTGGTGTCGGTATGCCTCCGGAAATTCGCAAAAAAATATTTGAGCCTTTTTTCACAACCAAGCCAGTTGGTAAAGGCACCGGCATTGGCTTGGCGATAAGCCATTCTATTATTGAACGGCATAATGGTGAAGTTCAGGTGGAAAGTGAAGAAGGCAGTGGTACGCAATTTGAAATACGGCTGCCGGTGAATCATCAGCAGCCGTCGATTAATATGTCCTGAATCCACCGAAGGCGTCACGGATTCAGGTATGTGTTAACAAGCCTCAAGTCTGGAAAATTCACCAAAGCGCTTGGAAATCTGCTGTCACCGACGAGTGTATGGCGCTTGAACGGTTTAGTTTTCCACGACCATTGGTGATGGTTTGGCAAAGCAGAAGTTAGGGCCATCTGCACTGGTGAATTCGAAGTCGTCTCCGGCAGCACGGTTTTCATCACTTTGATGCAGTGAGACGTAAGCATTGAAGATGCCACGTTCGGTATTGGTCATGGCTTCTGCATTGGACTTGCCTGCGTGTGCATTGTTAAAAATCCATGCCAGTACTGTACCGTTGAACTCCCTTTCCAAGCCACTGTCCAGCCGATTCAGAAAGTTGTCACGACGAGTGGTTAGGTTGTTACTGTCCAGATTCAGCGCGCTACGTGCAGAGCCGGAGCTGTGGCAGGTGACACAGTGATCGGCCAGAATCGGGTTGATGTAATCATTGTAGTAGACATGGTTAGTCTGGCAGCCGGGTACGGTGAATTCGATGTCATCAAGAAGAAAGCTCACTGTATTGCCGTTTGGAGCAATGACGTCAAAATCAAAAATCAGTTTATAGTTGCCAGGAATATCCGAGGTCAGTCGTTTGTCTTCACCGGCTTCAATATCATTCCAGAAGCGGGTGTCTGCCTGGTCCGAATCCTGACTGGTGATCAGTGCATCAATTACCTTGGGGCTTGCTATGCCGCGCTGGTATTGGGCCACGATAAGGCCATCCTTTGAACGACGGGCAAGGTCAGTGAAGTCGATTGAGATACGGGCTTCCCAGTCTTCTATCGCTTCGTCTGAATCCTGGTCGAAGTAAACCACTTCAAAACCAGGTAACTTAACTGGGTCAAACTTTTCTTTGGTTTCGCTTGGATCCCAGTATTCATCTCCGTAGCGTGAATTATTTTCCGGGCCGCATGCGACCATCATCACTGCCATTAATCCCAGAGAAATTCCATTTGTGATGGTCGTAATACTCATATTTCTGCTCGCAAGGCTGAATGTAAGATGAACCATTGTAAAGATAGTGCTTGTAGAAGAAATGAACAACGTCTAGCTTTACCAAAGTGGTGTTAACTCAGAAGCGTCGTAATACGACACTTTATGTCTGACGTAGATCAACATTTCATGATAAATAAAAGAAATGGCCTTGACGTTCGTCAAGTAATATCATTCCGTTATGAAAAAGTAACCCTTGAATATAAATAACTGAAGGAGAGAACCATGAATAAACTGGCTATATCAATGTTGGTGGGCACTATTTTATGCGGTTCAGCCTGGGCTGCTGACATTGAAGCTGGTAAGGCAAAAGCGGTCACTTGCGCAGCTTGTCATAACACTAACGGGATTTCATCCATACCGATGTACCCTAACCTGGCCGGTCAGAAAGAGGAGTATATCTACAACTCCCTTAAGGCATTCAAGAGTAAAGAGCGCACCGGAAATAATGCAGCCATCATGTGGGGCCTGGCGGCGCCTCTTAGTGATGATGACATGAAAAATCTGGCCGCTTATTTCTCCAGCCTGGATCCATCAGGTAAATAATCTGGCCCTGGAACGTGTTGATGTTTGTGGATTGAATTTTGTTCAACCTGCAAAATCGATCAGTAAACCCTGAATCCGTGACTCCAAAGTGGATGCAGGGTGTAAGAGCTTGATTCCTATTTGTTTTTCAAAAATTGCAGGTGCACCCATAGGTTCATTGAAATTTTTGGGAAGCAAATAGGAATCAATGGCTTGCGCACTGCGCCGCTATGGAGCTTTCGCGCTAAAAGCCACTGGAATCAATAGGTGGTGGAAAAATCAAGCCTAAATTAACAAATAAAAAAGCAGTCTCAGGCTTGCTTTTTAAGTCATATTGCTATTGTGAATAAGCTTAACTAAGAAAACCCCTATTTTTAATTTATGACAGGAAAGTCAACCCCTTGAAAAGAAATAACTGCTTTCAATCACAGTTCCCATTTTTCCGCGCAGAGCGTTAAACTCTGATCCGTTCAATAGCGAGGCTGGCTTATGCATTGTCCATTCTGTAATGCGCAGGATACAAAGGTGATTGACTCTCGCCTTGTCGCAGAAGGCGAACAGGTGAGAAGACGACGGGAATGTGGTGCTTGTGGCGAGCGCTTTACAACTTATGAAACCGCAGAACTGGTGATGCCTCGTATCGTCAAACAGAACGGTAACCGGGAACCCTTTGATGAGCAGAAATTGCGCTCCGGTCTGCAGCGCGCATTGGAAAAACGCCCTGTATCGATTGAAGACATCGAAGCGGCCATTACCCGGATCAAACAAGCGTTGCGCGCCATCGGTGAACGTGAAGTGCCGTCGCGCAAGTTAGGTGATTATGTCATGGATGAGCTTAAAGAGCTGGATCAGGTCGCCTACGTTCGGTTTGCGTCGGTATACCGCAGGTTCCAGGATCTTAATGAATTCCGCAGTGAAATAGATCGGTTGGAGCGTGATGACTGAATCTGCTCATACCCCCGATGAATTCTGGATGGCACAGGCCTTGAAACTGGCAGAGAAAGGGCGCTGCACCACGACACCGAACCCTAACGTTGGTTGTGTGATTGTCAAAGATGGTAAAAAAATTAGTGAGGGCTGGCATCAAAAAGCCGGCACGCCTCATGCTGAAGTTCACGCCCTGGCTATGGCTGGTGCCGGTGCCGAAGGAGCGACGGCTTACGTAACGCTGGAACCCTGTAGTCATTACGGTCGCACGCCGCCTTGTGCTCAGGCGCTGATAAACGCAGGTATTGCCAGCGTTGTCTGTGCTATGAAAGATCCCAATCCGCTTGTTGCCGGTAAAGGCCTGTCAATGCTTGAAGCGGTGGGTATTCAAACTCGTTCTGGTGTTTTACAGACTCAGGCCGAGCAGTTAAATGCAGGCTTTCTCAAGCGAATGCGCACTGGATTACCTTGGGTTACCGTAAAAATGGCATCCAGTCTGGATGGTGGCACTGCACTTGCCAATGGTGCCAGCCAGTGGATTACTGGACCTCAAGCCCGTCGAGACGTTCAGCATGGTCGTGCAGAATCTTGTGCTATCGTAACCGGCATTGGTTCGGTGCTGGCAGATGACCCCTCAATGAACGTTCGCTTGCCTGGCACTGCTCGGCAGCCTTTGCGCCTGGTGCTGGACAGTCACCTGCGCACACCGGTTAATGCAAAACTTATCGAAAACCCTGGACGAACCCTGCTGCTTCACTGTTCTGATGCGCCACAAGCGAAAAAGATGGCGCTGACCGAAGCCGGTTTTGAATGTGTCGAAATGGTCACCGGAGAGAACGGTAGCATCGATCTATCTGCTTTTCTTAACTGGTGCGGCGAGGCCCAGTTAAACCGGCTCTGGGTTGAAGCGGGTGCCCATCTGGCAGGAAGCTTTGCCCGGCAAGGCCTGGTTGATGAGTTTATTTTGTATCAGGCCGCTAAATTTCTTGGTTCTGGCACCTCCCAGATACTGAGTATGGAATTGCAGTCACTGGATCAGGCTTTAGACTTAACGGTTGAAGATGTTCGTTTCGTTGGAAAGGATATTCGCTGGCGTTTACGAATTGCTTGAACCTGCATCCGCTATTGAGTCACGGATTCAGGTTGAAAACACAGGTGATATCCGCATATCGGACGTTGCCCCGTAATCCATAAACCTGAATCCGTGACTTCAAAGTGGATGCAGGGGGTAAGAGCTTGATTTCTATTTGCTTTTCAAAAATTGCAGGTGCACCCATAGGTTCACCCCAAACACTGTGTCCCTAAATACCACCGAAGAAATTATTGAAGATATTCGTCAAGGCAAAATGGTCATTTTACTGGATGATGAGGATCGTGAAAATGAGGGAGATCTGATTGTTGCCGCTGAAAAGGTGACGCCTGAAATCATCAACTTCATGGCCTCAAAGGCGCGTGGTCTGATTTGTCTGACCCTGACAGGTGAACGCTGCGATTTCCTTGCTCTTCCCCCGATGGTACATTCCAATCAGGCAGCCCACGGCACCCCCTTTACCACCTCTATTGAAGCGGCCGAAGGGGTCACGACCGGTATTTCTGCGGCGGATCGTTCCCATACCATTCGTGTCGCGGTTGATCCGAAATCAACACCGGAAGACATTGTTCAGCCAGGACACATTTTCCCGCTTCGGGCGCAGCCGGGCGGCGTTCTTAGTCGGGCCGGACATACCGAGGCCGGGTGTGACCTGGCACGTATGGCGGGCCTGATTCCAGCGGCAGCGCTTGTCGAAATCATGAATGAAGACGGCACCATGGCGCGCCTGCCTAACCTGCTGGAGTTTTCCAAAACACACGATCTGAAAATCGGTACCATTGCGGATCTGATTCATTATCGGATTCTGAATGAACGGACCATCCATGAAGTTGAAGTGATGGATTTGGCCACCAAAGCTGGTGAATTCGAAATGCGTGCTTATCGTGATGATATTACTGGCGGCACTCATCTGGCACTGACCAAAGGTGGGCCGTTTAATGACGACAAGCCAGTGCTGGTTCGGGTTCATACGACATCCACGTTACGTGACCAATTGGGTGTACAGGTGCCGGGCCGCAACAGCTGGACACTGGATGCCGCCATGGCACGAGTTGCTGAAGAAGGCGCCGGTGTTGTTGTACTGCTTGATGTTCAGGACTCTACCGATATTGAATCTGAACTTTGTATGCTCAGCGGCAAGGGCCGGGTGCCGAAGAATCCTAATGTGGATAAATACGGCACCTATAATACCATTGGTACCGGCTCGCAGATCCTGCGTGATCTCGGCGTCAGTAAAATGCGTGTGTTGAGTTCACCAACGCGCTTCGGTGGTATTTCGGGCTTCGATCTGGAAGTTGTTGAATTTATTGAACCGCTGTAAGCAGGGGCTGTTTTTTCATTGACACGGTCTGGTGCTCAGCTTGTATCCGCGCCCCTTTTTTGAGAGAGTTGCGCCCCGAAATCAGTGCGTTTCAGGCGCAAAAATAAAACAGGAACCGTTATGACTATTCGTACCCTTGAAGGTGATTTTTCCGCAAACAATGGCCGTTATGCCATTGTCGTCACCCGTTGGAACAGCTTTGTGGTAGACCACCTTCAGAAAGGTGCCCTTGATGCCTTGAAACGTCACGGTATTTCTGAAGATCAGATCACGCTGGTGAAAGCACCAGGCGCCTATGAGTTGCCACTGGTTTGTCAGCGCCTGGCAGATACTGACAGCTACGATGCTATTATCGCATTAGGTGCGGTCATTCGTGGCGGGACGCCTCACTTTGATTATGTCGCCGGTGAAGCTGCGGGAGGCTTGAACAGCGTGGCACTCAACTCCAGCCTGCCGGTTGTGTTTGGTGTGTTGACTGTCGATTCTATCGAACAGGCGATTGAACGCAGTGGTACTAAAGCAGGCAATAAAGGTGCTGAAGCCGCAGAGGTGGCCCTGGAAATGGTCAACCTGCTCAGTCAGATAAGCGAGGAAGCTTAAATGACAGCGCGAAAACCGAATTCTGCACATCGCAAAAAAGCGCGCCGACTGGCATTACAGGCGTTATATCAATGGCATGTTGCAGAGGCACCGGTCACTCAGATTGAAAAGGAATTTCTGACAGAAAATGATCTGTCCAAATTCGATTCAGAATACTTTTCCGAAGTGCTGCGCGGCGTTCCGGCGTCTAAGTCCGAGCTTGATAAGCATATTACCCAACATACCAGCCGTGGCGTTGATGAAATGACGGCAATTGAATTGGCGATTCTCCGTATGGGAACATACGAGCTGATACATCGGATTGATGTGCCATACAAAGTTATAATTAATGAAGGGGTTGAACTTTCCAAAACCTTTGGTGCTAACGAAGCACACCGTTTCGTTAATGGTGTCCTGGACAAGCTCGCCCAAGATTTACGTATCCCGGAAATAAAAGCCAGCAAATAGCCTGCTGTCGCTGGAATGAAGAATAAAACCTGAATCCGTGACTCCTTCAGTGGATGCAGGGTGTAAGAGCTTGATTTCTATTTGTTTTTCAAAAATTGCAGGTGCACCCATAGGTTCACCCCAATGCCAACCGTTACTGCTGTCTGGTCGGATTGTTTGCGCCATTATTTCGTTGCATGCCATGGTGGCCATTGCCATTGCCATTGCCATTGCTATTGCTATTGCCATTGCTATTGCTATGGCCATGGCGATCCATTCTTTGGCTGTGAAATTCAATGTAGTTGATAAACGCCGCTGTATCATCTGCAGGGAGTACAGTATTCAACTCATCGGTAAGTTGCGTCAGCATCGATGCGCGGTTGGCCTCTCTTATTGCCTGCATCTCTTCAACGCTGGGGCGATCGTTTAAACTTTGCATCTGCTCTTGCATCGTGCTGCGCCGCTCATCCCGCTGGGCTTGCAGATCTTCCAGAATGCTCAGAACCCCTGAACGTTGGTCTGCTGATAAATCCAGTTGATTGAATATGTATTCAAAGCGTTGGGCAGGATCAATTTGTGCACCGCGTTGGTTACCGCCATTCTGTGATCCACAGGCATAGGCACCTGCTACCGCGAGAGTTGAAATCAGGGTGCTGGTGATGATCAGTTTTCTGGTTAGGTTCATTGCTGTTCTCCTGTTGTTCTAAATGGGCTTTAACCCTTTGACGCAGAACAGTATGGAATCCAACTTTGCACGAATTATGGACGGATTGTGCATTGACGGTTGATTGACACCTGAATCCGTGACTCCATAGCGGCGCAGTGCGCAAGCCATTGATTCCTCTTTGCTTCCCAAAAATTGGGGTGAACCTGCAATTTTTAAAAAACAAATAGAAATCAATGGCTTACACCCTGCATCCACTTTGGAGTCACGGATTCAGGTAATAGTGATAATTTTGTAATATTTATAAAATTTTACCGAGGTAGCTCCGTTTCTGGCTTAAGCATGATTCTTTTAATTCTCAGGTAATATCTACAGTTTTCGCTTTCCTTAGCGGTGTTGCATTGCTCTTTATGATATGGATCAATCCTTAATTTTGTAATTTTCCTACAATCAGCGGGTGTAAAAAACAAAGTGCTCCACGAGTGTGTTTTGAACGTCATTTCTTGTCTAGACTGACGTTCAAAATGCACATGAATGTCACAGTATCCAACACATTCATCCAACTGCGGCATTTAAAACAGATTCAACTTACTGGAGGTAATAAAATGACTGAGCAAAAAAATCCTGCCCTTGAGCAGTTAGATGCATTAGTCGCCCGCGTTAAAGCTGCGCAGAAACAATATGCCAGTTTTACACAAGAGCAGGTCGATGCCATTTTTCGTGCTGCAGCTCTCGCTGCTGCAGATGCCCGCATTCCGTTGGCAAAGATGGCAGCCGAGGAATCCGGCATGGGTGTTGTTGAAGACAAGGTGATTAAAAACCACTTTGCATCCGAGTACATTTACAACAAGTACAAAGATGAGAAAACATGTGGCATTCTTGAGGAGGATGACGAATTCGGTACCATGACCATTGCAGAACCTACTGGCATCATCTGCGGTATCGTACCGACAACAAACCCAACCTCCACGGCCATTTTCAAAGCGTTGATCTCACTGAAAACCCGTAACGGCATTATCTTTTCACCACACCCTCGTGCTAAAAAAGCCACTTGCTATGCAGCGAAACTGGTTCATGATGCTGCCGTCGCTGCTGGCGCACCAACGGATATCGTCGGCTACGTTGAAGAGCCTTCTGTTGAAGTCTCCAATGCATTGATGAAGCATCCTGATATCAACCTGATTCTCGCAACCGGCGGACCTGGTATGGTGAAAGCCGCTTATTCTTCCGGTAAACCGGCCATCGGTGTTGGTGCCGGTAATACACCGGTGGTGATTGATGAAACGGCTGATGTAAAACGGGCCGTGTCGTCCATTCTGATGTCCAAAACCTTTGATAATGGCGTTGTCTGCGCATCTGAGCAGGCCGTTATTGTTATGGATCAGGTATACGATGCCGTTAAAGAGCGTTTCTCTAACTATGGTGGTTACATTCTTTCCAACGCTGAAGCCGACAAAGTACGTAAAGTCATTCTGATTAACGGCGCGTTGAATGCCAGCATCGTTGGTCAGTCTGCGCTGAAAATTGCGGAGATGGCCGGAATTAAGGTGCCACCTTATACCAAGGTGTTGATCGGTGAAGGTGCGGAACTGAATGAATCTGAAGAGTTTGCTCACGAAAAGCTGTCACCTACACTCGGTATGTTCCGTGCCAGCAGTTTTGAACAGGCTGTCGATATGGCAGAAAAAATGGTTGAGATGGGTGGTATCGGTCACACCTCCTGCCTTTATACCGACCAGGATGAAAACCCGGATCGCATTCGCTTCTTTGGCGACCGGATGAAGACCGCGCGAATTTTATTGAATATGCCAACTTCTCACGGCGGTATTGGTGACCTCTACAACTTTGCCCTGGCGCCTTCTTTGACACTGGGGTGTGGCTCATGGGGTGGTAATTCTATTTCTGAAAATGTTGGTCCGAAACACCTGATCAACAAAAAAACTGTGGCCAAGAGGGCAGAAAATATGCTGTGGCACAAACTTCCGAAGTCTATTTATTTCCGTCGTGGTGCAATGGCCGTGGCACTGGATGACCTGGCTGGTAAGAAACGTGCCTGCATTGTGACCGATAAATTCCTGTTTAATAACACGCCTCATGTTGATGAACTGATTCAACAACTGAAAGGAAAAGGCATTGAATCCGAAGTGTTCTATCAGGTAGAAGCCGACCCGACTTTAACCATTGTAAAACAGGGTGCTGAAGTACTGAAATCGTTCCAGCCGGATGTCATTATTGCGCTGGGCGGTGGTTCGCCAATGGACGCTGCCAAAATCATGTGGGTCATGTATGAACATCCTGAAGTTGCGTTTGAAGAGCTGGCGCTGCGCTTTATGGATATCCGCAAACGGATCTACAAATTCCCGAAAATGGGTCAGAAAGCAGAATTGGTGGCAATTACCACTACATCCGGTACTGGCTCTGAAGTGACACCGTTTGCCGTGGTCACCGATGATGCCACCGGCCAGAAATACCCACTGGCGGATTATGAACTGACACCTAATATGGCAATCGTTGATGCCAACCTGGTAATGAACATGCCAAAAAGTCTGACAGCCTTTGGTGGTTACGATGCAGTGACTCACGCAATGGAAGCATACGTATCTATTCTGGCTAATGAATATTCTGACGGTCAGGCACTGCAGGCACTGAAGATATTAAAAGAGTATCTACCATCTTCATACAAGAATGGGGCTCATGATCCAGTCGCGCGGGAAAAAGTACATAACGCCGCAACCATTGCCGGTATCGCTTTCGCCAACGCGTTTCTGGGTATCTGTCACTCAATGGCGCACAAACTGGGTGCAGAATTCCATCTGCCTCACGGCTTGGCAAATGCGTTATTGTTAACCAATACCATTCGTTTCAATGCGACTAACCTGCCAACCAAACAGGCCGCTTTCTCCCAGTATGATCGTCCGAAAGCACTGCAGCGCTATGGTGAAATCGCTCAGTATCTTGGTTTCAATCAGGAGCATACAGTCGATCGTGTTGACGCAATGTTGAGTTGGCTTGATGACCTGAAACAGGATCTGGATATCCCAATGTCTATTCAAGAGGCTGGCGTGAATGAAGCGGACTTCCTGGCGAAAGTTGATAAACTCGCGGAAGAAGCCTTTGACGATCAATGCACAGGCGCAAACCCACGCTACCCATTGATCAGTGAGTTGAAGCAGATTCTGATTGATTCCTACTATGGTCGACCCTATGTTGAAAGTTATGAACGTAACCTGACCGAAGAAGTTGGCGCTGCGAAGGTGGCCAGTAGCAAAAAAGCCGCACCTCGTAAGAGTCGCGCTAAAGCCTGATTGATTCTTCGCAAATTTCTACAATTCTTAGCCAGTCTTCTCTTAAACTATATAATTTCTCTAATTTTTGCTTGAGAAATTTTTAAAGAAAAATTAACCGAAAACGGATGATTTCTGGCACACTGTTTCAATAGCTATGTAGTGAGGTGAAGTATGATCCGTCAAGTCAGACTCAGTGATTTGGATCGCTGCTATGAGATTGAAAAAATAGCCTACGACGGTAGTGAGGCCGCTACGCGCGAAAAAATTGAAAAGCGCATTCAGTGTTATCCACAAGGTTTTTTTGTCTATGAAACCGAAGGTCTGGTGGTTGGACTGATTAACTCAGCCAGTGCCGATCACATTGAAATGGCAAATGATGACATCAAAGAACTGGTTGGCCATCACGATAATGGCAAGCACATGGTTATTATGTCACTGGCTGTTCATCCTGGTTATCAGCGCAAAGGTTACGGCCGTCAGCTACTGAATTTTTTTATCGAACATGCTCGTAATTTGGGGAAGGAATCCATTTATCTGATGTGCCAAAGATACCTTATTCCATTTTATTCGGGTTTTGGCTTCGTCTCACAGGGCGTTTCAGAATCGAATCATGGTGACCTCACCTGGCATGAAATGCAGTTGCAATTATTTTGAGTAGCCGCTTTAATTAACCCTGAATCTGTGACTCCATAGTGGCGTAGTGCGCAAGCTCTTACACCCTGCATCCACTGAATAAGTCACGGATTCAGGTTAACCTCCCCATTCACTCTACCAGAGGAGCCTCCTATGCAATTCGTTGCATATTCGTGCGTATCAGCTTACGCATATCACCTTGGAGACCCACGCTCAGTGCAAATTTGTCGTTAACGCACAGATTTCGCTGAATCTCGTATTTTCCTTCTCATCGTCGGATCAGTGCTCATCTGTGCATTTGTTTTATATTTGCACATAGGTGAAGTATGTCTTTTATTTCTGTTATCGACCTTTCTTATCAAGCGGGTACAAAAAAACTGTTTGATGGATTATCTTTTTCTATTCAATCTGGTGACCGCATTGGCCTGGTTGGTCACAATGGTTGTGGTAAATCGACACTTCTAAAACTTCTTTTAGAACAATTGGACATTGATTCCGGTCAGCTTCATTTACAACGCGGCTTGAAAATCGGTTTGGTTGAACAGTTTTTACCGGAAGTGTTGGAATCCATCCCAGCACATGTGGCTGTACTACAATGTATTCCGCAAGATGAACGAGTGGTTCGAGCCTATCAGGTCGATACGCTGCTGACGTCTCTTGGTTTTAGTTCTGCACTGGTACAGCAACCGCTGAAAACCATGAGTGGCGGTCAGAAAAATCTGGTTTTGCTGGCACGCGCCATTATTCGTGAACCGGAACTCCTATTGCTCGACGAACCCGGCAACCATATGGATAGCCGCGCCTTGGTATTCCTGAAACGTTATCTACAATCCACCGACGCTCCCGCCTTTTTAATGATCTCTCATGACCGGGATCTGTTGGATTCCGTTACACAACGCACGTTATGGTTACGCGATGAGCGCTGCTACTCCTTTGACCTACCTTATTCCAGTGCCAGACAGGCGCTGGCAGAGCTGGATGAGGCTGCGGAAAAGGCGCGTCAGACCGAAGAAAAGCAGATTGATAAATTGAAAGTCAGTGCCAAGCGGTTGGCGACCTGGGGTAAGGTCTATGACAACGAGGATCTGTCACGCAAAGCCAAAACAATGGAGAAACGTATCGACAGGCTTGAGGCAGAGAAAACCTTCGTCTCGAAAGGTTCGTGTCTTACACTCAAGGTCGATGCAGAATTATTGAAAGCCAAACAGCTATTTGCAGTTGATAAGGCGACCGTAAACACACCTGATCAACGTACCTTGTTCAAAGTTGATTACCTGACGTTCAGACCAGGGGATCGTATTGCCTTGCTGGGTGTCAATGGTTGTGGCAAATCCACCTTTATTGAATCGTTGATACATTATTCAGCACAAGAAGCCGACGCCAGTCAGGCGATTCGTTTTAACCCGAATGTGCGCATTGGCTACTTTGATCAGGAACTGACACAGTTTGACTCAGGCATTGCCATTCTCGATTGGGTACTGACTCACTGTCGTGCCAATGAGGAAGAGGTGAAACGCTCGCTGATCCAATGGGGTTTTGCCTATAACGACCAAAGCCGTTCGGTGTCAGTGTTGAGCGGTGGTGAGCGTGCCCGGCTGTTATTACTGACATTTCAACTGGATCAGCCCAACCTGTTGGTAATGGATGAGCCAACCAATCATATCGACCTACAGGGTAAGGAATCTCTGGAAGGCGATCTGCTTCAAAACGGCATATCGTTGTTGTTTACTTCACACGACCAGCGCTTTATACAAACCGTTGCCAACCGCTTTTGGTGGATTCACAACGGGCAAATGCATGAATTGCATGACCCGGATGAATACTTTAATAGTCTTCAGGAAATGGATCTGGCCGGTGGCTCGCAAACCGTAGCCACGCATAAAAACATTGTGTCAGTTGACGACCAGATGTCTCATGATGAAGAAGAGGTTCTCGCCCGGATCGTTGAGCTGGAAACCCTATTGGAACAAGACCAGGCTCGTAAGGCAAAATTCCAGAAGCCGGAGAGACAAAAAGAATGGAGTGCGGAAATTGATCGCTTATATCGGCAGATAGAGTAGCGGAGAAAAAGGTAACCCTACCCTGAATCCGTGACTCCATAGCGGCGCACTGCATCGCTATAGAGTCACGGATTCAGGTTCAAGACACTACCCCAGATTGCGGAAAAATTTCACCACCGGATGCAATAACAGGTTATCGATAAACACTTGCTGGGCCATTTGGCGCAAACTGTCAGCATAGGTTGGATAAGGATGTATAACGCCTTGAAGTTTGGCGAAATTCAGCCCCAATGTTTTCATCACCTGTATTTCAGCAATCAACTCGCCAGCGCGTTCGCCAATGATATGCGCGCCCAGTACTTTCCCGCGGGCACTGGTAATCAACTTAATACGGCCAATATCCCCCGCCTTGGTTTTGGCGCGATCCAGTTTTTCCGCAAAGTCGTAATGGTAAACCCGAATACTGTCGCCATGCTGTTCACGCGCCTGCGCCTCGGTTAATCCTGCCCGGGCAAACTCAGGGTCAGTAAAGGTTGCCCATGCCACGTGGGTGTATTTTGCCTGTCGGTTAATGGGCAGAATCGCATTCATGGTGGCAATTTTGCCCTGAAAGTTCGCCATGTGGCTGAGCAGATAGGGGCCTGCCACGTCACCGCAGGCATAAACGCCTTTGGCGCTTGTCTGCAGGTGCCTGTCTACCTTGATACTTCGCTCATATTCAATACCCGCAGCATCCAGGTTCAGTGATTTAATGTTTGGCGAACGACCTAAAGCCACCAGGACATTCCCAGCCTCCAATGCACTTTGCTGACCATCCTTCTCAACCTGCAAACGAACGCCGGATTCAGTTTTTTCGATGCCAACCGCTTTGGTTCCAATATGAAAGACCACACCTTCCGCACTGAGTTTCTCTCGAATCAACGCCGCGAACTCCGGTTCTTCGCGGAACATCACTTCAGGCATCATTTCAACCACGGTGACCTTGACGCCGAGACGGTTCATCGCCTGGGATAACTCCATACCAATCGCACCGGCACCCAGAACAATGATCGAGTCAGGCAGTGCCTGTTGTTCAAAGAAATTGTCATTCGTCAGGTAGGGGATCTCAGCCAGCCCCGGAATTGGCGGCACAGCCGGGCTGGAGCCGGTTGCGATCATGATCCTTTTACCCTGATATTGATCATTGCCGACCTGAATGATCCTGCTGGAAACAAACCGGGCCTCACCCTGAACAAACACGGCACCGGCTTTTTCCAATACTTCGGGGGTCTCGTGCTCATAAATGGCTTCACTGACACTGCGGACTTCCGCCATGATGCTTTTCGTATCGATACTGAAATCAGCGAATTTGCGGGCGATGTGAACGTCTTTCGCACGGTTGATCAAGCCCTTACTCGGTATACAACCGGACCAGGTACATTCTCCACCGGGTTTATGCTTTTCGATAATCAGGACTTTCTTGCCAAAACCCAGCGCCGTGAAGGCCGAGGTCAGGCCTGCTGCACCGGAACCGATTACGATTAAATCATAAGTTTTCATTGTCATTTCCTGGTTAACCATCCTTGTTCAGGGCGGTGTGCATTGGTTTGATCATTACCTGAATCCGTGATTCCTTCAGTGGATGCAGGGTGTAAGCCATTGATTTCTATTTGTTTTTCAAAAATTGCAGGTGCACCCATAGGTTCACCCCAATTTTTGGGAAGCAAATAGGAATCAATGGCTTGCGCACTGCGCCGCGCGGTTCTGGCCCATATCCGAATAACCGGCACGACTCGAAGAACGAAAATGAACCGCTTTATTCTGGGTATCCAGCCAGAATTCCACATCATCGTGAAATTTCATCCTGGGTGTCGTGAACACAACATAAAGATAAGCAGCGGTTTCCTGCTTGATTTCGGCGCCACCATAGGTTTCAACAGCTTTCTTTATTGCCGCCATGGTTGCCTCTGGCGTGCTTTTGAACGGCAGTGTCGCGACTTGCTTTTCCGCAACATCCGTCTGTGTAGAGACATTGTTAGGTTTATTGCTGACCGGTTTGAACTGACCGTTGGTTACACCCAGAGCCGGAACCCGGTTATTCTGGATAACGATAAAAGCAGCATTGAATGCCACTACAGCGACAATGATAATCAGAGCGGTAGCCACAACAGATTTCCTCATAGGTTTGGAGCCTTTAGTTTGTGTGCAAAATAATGCACAAAATGGATTGACGGATCAATAGTTGGCGCGCAAAATATTTTTATCGTTTATGGAGCCAGTTATGACCGATAAGTACTTGAAGTTGGAAAATCAGATTTGTCACTCCCTGTATTCGGCAACGAATGCGTTGATTCGAGCCTACAGGCCACTGCTTGATGATCTGGATCTGACCTACCCACAGTACCTGATAATGTTGGCCCTGTGGGAATCAGACAGTGTAGCCATTAAAAATCTGGTGCAACGTACTCGCCTTGACGCCGGTACACTGACCCCGATCCTGAAACGACTGCAAGTCAAAGGCATTGTCGACATCCGTAAATCGAAAGAGGACTCTCGCCAGAAAGTCGTTATCGTCACCGACCAGGGCCGACAACTGGCCGATCAGGCAGCATCCGTACCAGAAGCGCTGTTTTGCCAATTTGATCTGACTTTGGAAGAGGGGCGAGTTTTGAAAACCTTGTCAGAGAAACTGTATTCAGGATTACGTAAAGCACTGAAAGACTAATTGACTCACCCTATCGGGAGGGATTCGATGTGCATCCTCATTTCAAATAGGAGTTTCCCATGCAATATCGAAGATTAGGTCGTGCCGGATTACAGGTCTCTACGCTGTCACTGGGGTCCTGGGTCACCTTTGGCAAGCAGGTGGATTTGAACGATGCCAAAACCCTGCTGAAAACTGCTTACGATGGTGGTATCAACTTTTTCGATAATGCCGAAGGATATGAGGCCGGTGTATCCGAAAAGATAATGGGCGATGCTTTAACAGCCTTAGGCCTGCCAAGGGATACCTATGCCGTTTCCTCCAAAGTTTACTGGGGTGGTAGCCAACCCATGCAGCTCGGCCTTTCCGCCAAGCATCTGCGGGATGCCTGTGACGCTGCGTTGAAACGCCTGAAAGTGGAATATCTTGACCTTTACTTCTGTCATCGGCCTGATATTGAAACGCCGATAGAAGAGACGGTGCGTGCCATGCATCACCTGGTGCAGCAAGGCAAGATCATCTATTGGGGCACATCTGAATGGTCTGCCCAGCAGATCACCCAGGCTCATGCCATTGCTCGTCAGGAGCATTTAACGCCACCATCTATGGAGCAACCTCAATACAACCTGCTACATCGTGAGCGAGTCGAGGCTGAATATCGCCCCTTGTATGACGACTATGGCATGGGCACGACGATTTGGTCACCATTGGCCAGTGGTTTGCTAACCGGCAAGTACAATAATGGTATCCCTGAAGACAGTCGCCTGACGCTCCCAGGTTATGAATGGTTACGCGACCGCTTGCTTTCCGATGAAGGCAAGCAGAATCTGGAAAAAGTTGCCGCTCTTGCTGGCTTGGCCAAAGAACTGGGCGTCAGTCTGACCCACCTTGCCTTGGCCTGGTGTATGAAAAATCCAGACGTCAGTACCGTTATCCTGGGGGCTTCACGCCTGTCACAACTGGAAGATAACCTGCAAGCCGTGGCAGTGGTCGATAAGCTGACGGATGATGTGATGTATAGAATCGACACCATTGTTGACAATAAACCACCGGCACCAGAATGGATTCGCTGATGAGAATCAGATGGTAAAAACATTACTGGGTCACAATTAAAACGCGGTTTCAAAATTATTGCTTGAATTGTTTTACAAACTATGGAGAATAACTTCGCAAATATAGCCCGCCAAGCTTGTTAATCTACAGGTGTCAATTTTTACTTACCTTTTTGACAAGCGAAAAAGAATTGCTATAGTGAACAATAATACTGAATTATCTTCAAGTTCCAATCCGGGCCTTGAAACCACAGTTTTACTGTATATCTGGAGTCGATAGCAGTAAAAAAATAAGCCCGCACTCAGGTGCGGGCTTATTTTTTCTACAGGCTGGAAATATTTCTGTTTTTCGAGCCGCCCGAAGCTCAATCCTCATCAAAAATATTAAAACTATCATCGACCCGCCGACCGGCAGGGCGCACCTTACGATTTTCCGCAAAGAACGTCTGAGCTGGTTTGCCATAGAGCAAAAGCATCGAAAAAATCAGGATTGCAGCGCCAGGAATCAAGTAAAGCCGGTCATGTAATTGCCAGGCGTTGATAAAAAAATAGAAAACCGCCCATGTATGCCAAACCTGTCGACCCAGTACATAACCTTTTAAAATTGAAACAGAGCAGATCACCGTCAGCACAGAGTTGATCAGCGAAAGCAGGATCTGAGTTTGCAGGTTAAGTTCATTCAGGCGGGAAAAGTACAGTAAATAGATTTCCTGCGTCGCAGTCAGCGTCAGAATCAGCAATAGCACCGAGATCAGAATCAAAAAGTAGCATGCAATACCAATATTTCTGGGAATCAAACCAGTTACTCACTATGACCGTTGCCTGAATCCGTGACTCCAAAGTGGATGCAGGGTGTAAGAGCTTGATTTCTATTTGTTTTTCAAAAATTGCAGGTGCACCCGTAGGTTCACCCCAATTTTGGGGAAACAAAGAGGAATCAATGGCTTGCGCACTGCGCCGCTATGGAGTCACGGATTCAGGCATTGTTAATGGTTCAGAATATCGGATATTTCCGAGACTGTTAACTCATCCCTGAATCCGTGACCTCAAAGTGGATTCAGGTCAGACTTACCTAAAAATGACCAATGACCTGCTTGAAAGCCCCAAGGATGTAACCACAATGAGAGCTACTCTCAACTGTGAATTCAAATAAGGATCACAAAAATGTTTCGTACCCTTTTATTTCTCGGCACTAACTTTGCAATTGTGTTGGTTCTGGGTGTCGTACTGAACATCATCATGCCAATGTTCGGCCTGAACATGGGCAACACATCCGGATTACTGGTCTTCGCAGCGCTATTTGGTATGGGCGGCAGCTTTATCTCGCTTGCCATGTCCAAATGGCTGGCAAAACGCGCATCCGGCGCCCAGGTTATCGCCAACCCATCCACACCGATGGAACGTTGGTTAGTTCAGACCGTACAGCGCCTGTCACAACAAGCGAATATCCCAATGCCGGAAGTGGCGATTTTTCCAAGCCAATCCATTAACGCATTTGCCACCGGTGCCAGCAAAAACAGCTCACTGGTTGCCGTCTCCAGCGGCATGTTGCAGCAGATGAGCCAGGAAGAGCAGGAAGCGGTGCTGGCGCACGAGATCTCCCACATCAGCAATGGCGACATGGTGACCATGGCACTCGTTCAGGGCGTGCTTAACACCTTTGTTATTTTCCTGGCGCGTATCATCGCCAAAGCCATCTCAAGCTTTGTATCCCGTAGCAATGAAGATGGTGAAGGCCTGGGTTACCTCGCCTACATGGGTATCGTATTTGTACTGGAGATGTTGCTTGGTGTACTGGCCAGCATTATCGCCATGTGGTTCTCACGTCAGCGTGAATACCGCGCCGATGCAGGTTCCGCCAAACTGGTTGGCCCGGCAAAAATGATCGCCGCGCTAGAGCGTCTGAAGCGCTCATCTGAGCCTGAACTACAGGGGCAATTGGTTGCTTTTGGCATCAACGGCAAGCGCTCAGAAATGTTTGCCTCCCACCCAAGCCTTGAGAACCGCATAAACGCATTGCGTTCGGGCCAGTAAACAACTGGGACCTAACGATATCTGAGTTGAATACCCGCCTCGGCGGGTATTTTTTTGCCTAAAATAAATTGCAGCTAACGGATTGATACTGAGTTGTAGCCAAAGTAAGTTAACCGAATTCATTTTCAATATGACCAGGAAGCCAGAATGCCATTCGTACCGCTGAAACCGATACCGATCAAAGACCGCAACTCAATGATCTTTGTCGGCATGGGCCGTATCGATGTAAAGGACGGCGCCTTTGTCGTTGTTGATGACGTCAATGGAGAACGTATGCACATCCCCGTCGGTTCCATCACCTGCCTGATGCTGGAACCGGGAACCCGAATTTCTCATGCCGCCATCAAACTGGCCGCAGAGGTCGGCACACTGATTACCTGGGTGGGCGAAGGTGGTGTACGGTTTTATGCCGCAGGCCAGCCGGGAGGCGCACGTTCCGACAAACTCTTGTATCAGGCCAAGCTGGCGCTGGATGATGATTTACGGTTAAAGGTCGTGCGTAAAATGTTTGAACTGCGCTTTGACGAACCGGCCCCGGAACGGCGCAGTGTCGATCAGCTTCGAGGCATTGAAGGCACCCGCGTCCGCCAGCTCTATAAACATCTGGCCCAGCAATATAACGTGGCCTGGCACGGCAGGCGCTACGACCCTAAAGACTGGGCCAAAGGCGATATCGTCAACCAATGTATCAGCGCCGCGACCTCATGCCTGTATGGCGTGACCGAAGCCGCCATACTTGCCGCAGGGTACGCCCCAGCCATCGGCTTTCTGCACACTGGCAAGCCGCAATCCTTTGTTTACGATATTGCTGACATCATCAAATTTGAATCCGTTGTACCACTGGCCTTTAAAATCGCAGCCAAAGGACCGACCAAGCCCGACCGGGAAGTGCGCATAGCCTGCCGGGAGCTGTTTCGGACAGACAAAACCCTGAAAAAACTGATCCCACTGATTGAAGACGTACTCGCCGCTGGAGAAATTGAACCGCCGGAACCCTACCCGGATATGCAACCACCGGCACTTGCAGAACCAGAATCCATCGGCGACGCGGGGCATCGAAGCAAATGAGTTTCTGTGTGGTAGTGACCGAAGCGGTGCCACCGCGTTTACGTGGGCGGCTCGCCGTCTGGTTGCTGGAAATCCGGGCCGGTGTTTATGTCGGTGATATCAGCAAAAAAATTCGGGAAATGATCTGGTATCAGGTTGGCGAACTGGCGGAAGACGGCAATGTCGTCATGGCCTGGGCCACCAATACTGAATCCGGGTTCGACTTTATCACCTCATGCGTGGGGCTTAACCGATCAGTTTACGGTGCGGGGATCGTTGATGCTGGCATTCCCCACATGCGTGGGGCTTAACCGCGTTATCCTGCAGGGTGCAGATTTCCGTGACGGCATTCCCCACATGCGTGGGGCTTAACCGGAAGTCCGGAGACTGAAACGGGTCCTTCCCGGGCATTCCCCACATGCGTGGGGCTTAACCGCCCTCATAGATTGATTCGTCATCTGGTTCGAAGCATTCCCCACATGCGTGGGGCTTAACCGTACTACTCCAAAGTAGTCATCACCCTTCTCAGGCATTCCCCACATGCGTGGGGCTTAACCGCGCCGGAAGTGACTGATTTCGACATCGGAACGGCATTCCCCACATGCGTGGGGCTTAACCGGGGCCGCCTATGCGGCCTGGATTCGGGTTACGGCATTCCCCACATGCGTGGGGCTTAACCACATGTTGATTTAGTCTCACCGTGACCAAACTGGCATTCCCCACATGCGTGGGGCTTAACCGCTGAGGACATAGGCAAGATGTACGCGGCCATGGCATTCCCCACATGCGTGGGGCTTAACCGGTACGTTTTTGTAGCTCCGCGAATGATCGCGAGCATTCCCCACATGCGTGGGGCTTAACCGTCGGCTGATTGTGTCCAGCGCTTCAGCTAACCGCATTCCCCACATGCGTGGGGCTTAACCGTTCCTGTCTACGTTGCATATTTTCGTGACGAAGCATTCCCCACATGCGTGGGGCTTAACCGCATTCTCGCTATATGAATCGTGGTTTATTGGGGCATTCCCCACATGCGTGGGGCTTAACCGCATCGCTGGCCTCCCAGCGATACGCTGTTGCTGCATTCCCCACATGCGTGGGGCTTAACCGGGACTGCCTAGCAAGATCCCGAACAGCTCGAAGCATTCCCCACATGCGTGGGGCTTAACCGAATTTGACTGCCCTGTTATCCAATTATGCCAGGCATTCCCCACATGCGTGGGGCTTAACCTTGTTCGTCACCGTGAGAGGCTGGACAATTAATGCATTCCCCACATGCGTGGGGCTTAACCGGCTCCCCCGCCGGTGCCACTGAAATAACAACAGCATTCCCCACATGCGTGGGGCTTAACCGCGTCAGCAAACGCGCCTCGTTCGATCCGCTCAGCATTCCCCACATGCGTGGGGCTTAACCGCATTCTCGCTATATGAACCGTGGTTTATTGGGGCATTCCCCACATGCGTGGGGCTTAACCGAGAGTGGTATCGAATTAGATACCACCAACTGCGCATTCCCCACATGCGTGGGGCTTAACCGCTAGATCAGGCTGGTGGAATGCAGTACCTGAAGCATTCCCCACATGCGTGGGGCTTAACCGCGACTCTCATTTATAATCTGCGATTTTGGTTAGCATTCCCCACATGCGTGGGGCTTAACCGGGGACTTCATTGTCGTCGCGGGGGGATTGTATGCATTCCCCACATGCGTGGGGCTTAACCACGTACCTACCCGCCTAGTTCCAAATCGTCGATGCATTCCCCACATGCGTGGGGCTTAACCGCCAGGGCAATTCACGCGGGGGTAATAAAACATGCATTCCCCACATGCGTGGGGCTTAACCAATCCGCATCTCCAGTGACAGAATTATGCGTGGGCATTCCCCACATGCGTGGGGCTTAACCGGGACTATGACCAACTCCTACGGCGAGCCAGGTGCATTCCCCACATGCGTGGGGCTTAACCGGTGGTCCAGGTGAGGACGGCGGAGACGCAATGGCATTCCCCACATGCGTGGGGCTTAACCGCTCGTCTAGTCCCGCTCTCTAGCGGACTAATGGCATTCCCCACATGCGTGGGGCTTAACCGCCAGTGAAATAATTGATATCCCGTTTCTGTTGGCATTCCCCACATGCGTGGGGCTTAACCACTACGACCAGATTTACACGCTGCGATATTTCGGCATTCCCCACATGCGTGGGGCTTAACCGCGCCTCAACGCGAACTTGCTCGGCGTCCAGTTGCATTCCCCACATGCGTGGGGCTTAACCGTTCCTGTCTACGTTGCATATTTTCGTGACGAAGCATTCCCCACATGCGTGGGGCTTAACCGGGCTTAAATGGTTACACCAATACCTGCACTCCGCATTCCCCACATGCGTGGGGCTTAACCACACCACCAACGCAGCTATAACTAACCATTCCAGCATTCCCCACATGCGTGGGGCTTAACCGAGAATTTTATGATATCCATGATGCAAAACTAGGCATTCCCCACATGCGTGGGGCTTAACCGTTACTGTCATCAGTTGTTGATTTGAATAAAGCGCATTCCCCACATGCGTGGGGCTTAACCGTAATCAGCGTGTTGTTCGTCACCGTGAGAGGCGCATTCCCCACATGCGTGGGGCTTAACCGTTTTTTCTCGTGGCTGTTTCTTGTTCTTTGAAGCATTCCCCACATGCGTGGGGCTTAACCGACAGCTTTTGAATTCGCTCAGGAGTTATGAGAGCATTCCCCACATGCGTGGGGCTTAACCGTTAGTGTTACCGATATTCTCAAAAGCGCCCGAGCATTCCCCACATGCGTGGGGCTTAACCGGCGGATTGATTGTCCGGCGTGGTAAATTCACGGCATTCCCCACATGCGTGGGGCTTAACCGCACAACCAATTCGGTGATATAACCGTGAAATGGCATTCCCCACATGCGTGGGGCTTACCCGATATCGGCACGATCCAAAGCGGTCGGCCATCTGTACTCCCCACACCCCCAAGGCCTAACCTAAATTGAGTTATCACCAGCCCGAAGGGCATTCCCCGCAGACAGAAGGCTACCTAATCCGCTCCGGCGCCGTATAAACAATCTGCTGTACCAGCTCCATATTGCCGGAAATCTGCCACAGATAATTAATCAACAATCCCTCATTCAAGGCAGGAATCGTGTTGCCCGCTTTCTTACTGTCCTCGCGGTC
>JARRJP010000106.1:0-21287 GCA_037389025.1 Reinekea sp.
CGGCGCAAAACAATATCAGTTTTATGATGTTCTGGATCAAACCGTGCGCACCACCAACGGTGCCGATGGCTTGCAACAGGACGACTGGGATTATCAGGGTAACGGCATCAATATCCGCACGATTCGCCTTAAAGTGGACGACAGTTTCACCCGAATCAAAGGGGTCAGAGTGAATGATTTTTAAGTCAAACCCCTAACCCAAACAACAAAGCCCCATCTTCGGATCGGGGCTTTTCTTTTGAGCCCGCGCCATCGGACAACTAGACCCACGGCCCGCATTCACATGCTTTGCAAACAAAACCGCAAAGCAAGCGCCCGCTCGGTTGGTCATCAGTGGTAGTCGATATAGCCACGTCCCTGCTTGCAATAATGTTGCGGCCCGCTCTCTCCGGCCCAGTCACGCTTGTTGCAAAAGAATCAAAGGGGTCAGAGTAGTTGATTTTTAACGTTTGATTTTTGTTTTACCAGAAAGCCCTGATCTTCAGATCGGGGCTTTTCTTCTCTTGAATCAGTGCCATCGGACAACAGGATTTCTGTTTTTTATCGCTGACAATCGCAGTACTAACGCACCTGCTGCTGAATCAATTGCTCATGACTGCGCCAGTGCGGCTGGATGAGTACGCTATTCACATGCTGGATCGTCACCGTCATTTTAGTTTCCCGACATGCTTCGACCAGGCTGCCATAACTCAGGTTACGGCGCAGTACGACCTCAATCGCCCCCTCATCAAAGGTATTGATACCAAGTTTGACGATCTTCAGTTCCCGCTGAATAAACTGTTCCAGATCATAATCGTTCAGCGGCATCGCCAGATGATGCATAAACTCCGGCTGACCGAACAGGATCAGGTTGTGTTTCGATGGAAATTTATCAAACAGCCAGCACAGTTTACGTAAGGCATTCATATCCAGAATGTGCGCTTCATCGATCAGGGTGTAGAGTATTTTCTGATCCCGAATATGTTTATACGCCGTCTGGATAAGTTATTTTTCCAATTGTTTTTCCGGTGCATCAAGTTTGATATTTGGAGTTCAAGCCGTCATTTCCGCTGTGAAACGGCACTACGCTACGATGGAGTCACGGATTCAGGTTTTCATTTAGGCTGGTGCAAAGGCGTTTCTGGACAGGCACAAATTAGTTTACAGTGCCTGTCCTACTGCTCTGACCAACAACAATGTTATTTCACTGAAACCTGAATCCGTGACTTCATAGCGGCGCAGTGCGCAAGCCATTGATTCCTCTTTGCTTCCCAAAAATTTCAATGAACCTATGGGTGCACCTGCAATTCTGAAACAACATTACCTGAACATAACGCAATCGCGCTCAACGAAATCCCTTATAGCTGGTCCGTTTCAGTAACTTAGGCGGTAACTGAACACCTTGCAATTTGGCTTTAGTTTCCGCTTGCCCAATCACTTCTTCTGTCTCTGCATCGAATGCATCCTTCAAGGACAGTTCCTCAATCAGATTGTCAATCATATTTTTATCCCGATCCCAGAATACAAACAGGTGTACATAAGTTCGTTTACGAATAGTGCCATCCGGTTGTTTGGTTATTTCCACTTCGATCGGTAATGAATATCGGAACATGATGTCATCAACCGGTTTACGGAAAATAAACGAAGTACCACCGTGCGGGGCACGTTGTAACCAGATATCAAAATCACCCAGTTTTTGTTGTAAGGCAATAAATTTTTCCGATGTATAACCACATAGATTCATGGTTTTTTCAGCCATTTCTACAAGCCCGGGAATGCCATTGTGAGCAATCAGGTTCCATAGCACCATGGCGGATAAACCGTTTCGGGAACCGGCGAAAGTGGTATCGGATGAACCTAAGTAGTCCGGCGTGGCAACCGGGGTAATCAGGTATTTATTCTTAGTCATATATATGCCCGTCGGTGCGGAAGCACTAGGCCATTTGTGGCCGCTTGTCACCACCGACATGACTTCGTCGTTCCGAAAGTCAAAACACGGCCCAAGGTTTGTTTTATCCAGCTTTCCATGCGCGACGGCCATTTCAACAAACGGCATTAAGGAGGCTCCAAGCGCACCATCAATATGCACCCAGTAGCCCCGACGATGATCGGTTTTCAATTCACCATTAGTATCGATGTACTCGACGACCCGGTCGTCCAGTCCGTTGCTCCTAAACACGGGGTTGAGCTTTTCGCAGGCATGGGGGATGTCATCGTATGCGCCTTTAAAGGTTGTGCCGTAGTTAAAACATATAAAAACGGGGTAGCCTTTTTCAGCAAAAAAAGTCACCAGCGTTACCAGGTCATCCACTTTTACACTGCCGGTTTCTTCCGTCGGAACAGAATCCGGCCAGTCTCCACCCAGTGGGCAATCCCATCCTGACTCTCCCAGCAGGAGGTGTTCGTGTGCGATCTGGGAAAAGGTTTTTACTTGCATGGCATGCACGGCTTTCGCCAGAGAGTAATGCGCCGCTTCGGAATAAAACGCGACCGGTATGTATTTGTTCGGGTCATCGGCAATCATCTTTGGTGGACACAGGGACTCTTCCTGAGCGTCATCCACAACAAGGCTGAAGCCGGACAAATAATCCCGTGCGGATAACACTGCATACAAATTACCTTCGGTACTGCCCATTGATAAAATGTAACCCCAATAGGATTCTTTGTATCTCTCGTAGTCTGTGGAGTTCAGGTATTCCGTTTCACTAGCGGATTCCAATCGTGATGGTTTGGGTAGGCTCGGCCATTGCCCGTGCCAAAGGGAGGCAAAGAAATCGAGTACGCCACGTTCGGCCTGTTTGGCATTCATGGTGAAATATCCGTCTTCAAACGGGTCACCAATATTGTTCAAGCTCATATTAAGGAAAGGTGAAATAGCCTGACTAATGTCGAACTGTTCAACACATTGATAACCGGTAAATCCACTGCGCTGTTTCTGGTAATAACTCTGCATCACCTCCAGAGAGGTTGTGTAATCCTCACCTTGCCCATCGGGTGGTAATTGTGCGAATTTCTCATTTAACGCATTCTGCTGAAATGGATAGGTCTGACTTCGCCTGTTATAAACGTCCAATGGGTCTTCTGAAGGCGGTTGAATGATATAACCACTGGGGTACGCTTCAAGGTTGTTGCTTTTGGCAATGTTGGGAACCTGCTCATCCCACGGTTTTTCTGACGGTCCGAATTTCGGATTAACGAAGATGGTCGATTCATTGTGTTGTTTGGACATAACGTTACCTTTCGGCCTGAGGACAGGCGTTGATTAGACATACCTTCATTTACTCCTATGCCATTCATGTCACCCGGAAGGTTTGCCACTCTTCGGCAAGAACGCCTCCGGAATCATTACCTGTATCGGTTTAGTCCAAGCCAGTTTGTTCTGCCAGTGACGACCAGGTCATCAATGCCTATGTAAACCGTCGCTATAAACCTGGAAAGATGTATGTCCTGGAAACGGGATTGCTATCAAGTAAATTTTTACCTAACTACCTGAATCCGTGACTCCTTCAGTGGATTCAGGTTCAAGACACTACACCAGGCCGCGATGGTGTTACAGATTCAGGTGTCAAACACCACAAACCGGACAGGCATCATTCGATCCATACTGAAATGTCTGCCACTGCATGGCCAGAGCATCCCAAACCAGTAGACGGCCGTATAGCGGTTGACCAATGTTGAGCAGAATTTTTATCACTTCCATCGCCATTACACTGCCGACAGTGCCAACCACAGGTCCCAACACCCCGGCAGTAGCGCAAGTCAGTGCTTCATCATCGCCCTGTTCGTATACGCATTGGAAACATGGTCTGGAAGATTCCTGAAAGTTGAAACTGGTTATCTGACCACTGGTGCCGATGGCTGCGCCAGTCACTAGCGGAATATTCTGCTGATGGCAGTAACGGTTGACGATGTAACGGCTGGAAAAGTTGTCCGTGCCGATAACGACCAATTCAGCTCCCCGCAGACAGTCAGCAACATTAGTGTCATCAAGACGATATTGGTGAGTATTCACTTGAATCTCTGGGTTAAGCTGGGCAATCACCTCCGCTGCGGCGCTGACTTTGGCCTGTCCCAAATGTTGATGATTGAAGATCACCTGGCGCTGTAGGTTGGTTTCCTCAACGACATCATCATCCACAACCGTCAGCGTACCCACACCGCTCGCTGCCAGATACTGCAGAAGCGGTGTTCCCAGGCCTCCAGCACCAATCACCGCGACATGCGCGGCCAGCAATCGGGCCTGTCCGGCCACATCGACCTGAGGCAAAAGAATATTTCGGGCATAGCGAAGCAGTTGGTCATCGGTCAAGTCTGTCATGGTAAATCTAGCCTGGATTGTCTGGTAATTGAATTCAGACCTGAATCTGTGACTTCAAAGTGGATGCAGGGTGTAAGAGCCTGATTTCTGGTTCACCCCAATTTTCGGGAAGCAAAGAGGAATCAATGGTTTGCGCACTGCGCTGCTATGGCGTCACGGATTCAGGTCAGAGACAAAAAACCCCCGACACTTTCATGCCAGGGGCTAAAATCTTAACATCACTCTACGGTCGTTATTCCGCCGTTGCAGCTTCTTTAATCAGTTCCTGAAGCTCACCTTTTTCAAACATCTCGGTGATGATGTCACATCCACCAACCAGCTCGCCGTTAACCCACAATTGAGGAAAGGTCGGCCAGTTGGCATAAGCAGGCAGCTCTGCTCGAATGTCCTGATGTTGCAGGATATCAACATACGCAAAACGCTCACCACAGGACATCAGCGCCTGAACTGCTCGGGCAGAAAATCCGCACATAGGTTGATTTGGATTGCCTTTCATATACAGCAGAATGCTATTCGTTTCGATCTGTTCTTTGATGTCTGCCAGAGTCTCACTCATATAACCTACCAATTCAGTCAAATATTTAAGATGGTATTGTACGGATTTCACCAGTCAGTGCCATAGGCATTCGGGACGTGCTTAAGTGTAGAAGTGCTGGCCTGATATTGCATATTCTGCTTGGAAACATCCTGAATCCGTGACTTCAAAGTGGATGCAGGGTAGGAGCTTGATTTCTACCTGAATCCGTGACTCCAAAGTGGATGCAGGGTGTAAGAGCTTGATTTCTATTTGCTTTTCAAAAATTGCAGGTGCACCCATAGGTTCACCCCAATTTTGGGAAGCAAATAGGATTCAATGGCTTGCGCACTGCGCCGCTATGGAGTCACGAATTCAGGAACATGTTAAAAAATGCGCCAACTCACTATTTGAAAGCCCGTGACTGCGTGCTAATCTGGCCGTTTTCCCTGTTAAAAAATGGAGTAACACGATGTCCGTTAGACATTTTCTGTCATTGAATGACTTAAGCCCGGATGAAGCCATTCAGATCATCAATCGTGCCAACGAATTGAAGACGATTTTCAAACAGCGGACATTGTTTGAACCATTAAAAAATCGCATTCTGGGCATGATCTTTGAGAAATCTTCCACTCGAACCCGTGTCTCGTTTGAAGCCGGCATGGCACAACTGGGTGGTCATGCCATTTTTCTGTCGCCAAGAGATACCCAACTGGGCCGCGGAGAGCCGATTGAGGACAGTGCCCGCGTACTGTCGCAGATGGTCGATGCGGTGATGATCCGAACCTTTGAGCATGAAAAAATCCTTAAGTTCGCTGAATACAGTACCGTGCCGGTCATCAACGCACTGACCGATGACTATCACCCGTGTCAGTTACTCGCCGATGTTCAGGCATACACGGAAGCGCGCGGCAGCATTCAGGGCAAAACCGTGACCTGGGTCGGTGATGGTAACAATATGTGCAACAGCTACATCAATGCCGCCATGCTGTTTGATTTCAAACTGAATATTGCATGCCCGGAAGGCTACGAGCCAATGCAGGCTTTGCTCGACAAAGCCGGAAATCGGGTCACCATTACTCGCTCGTTGGAAGAGTCAGTACAGGGGGCACACTTGGTGACCACGGATGTTTGGGCCAGCATGGGCCAGGAAGAGGAAGCACGCGCCCGAATGAAAGCCTTCGAGGGCTATCAGGTCACTCCTGCTTTGATGGATAAGGCCGACCCGGAGGCAGTATTCCTGCATTGTCTGCCAGCTCACCGTGGTGAGGAAGTCAGCGACGATATGCTTGATGATCCGCGCTCAATTGTCTTTGAACAAGCCGGTAATCGCTTACACGCGCAGAAAGCGCTGCTTGAATTTCTCATCTGCCAATAAGGCTTCACCGGTACAGGGCTCTGGCTCTGTACCCTCCCCTCTCTACAACCCTTATTTCCCCGTGACATTACTTGACTGTAAGGGTTTGTCAGTCAAGGTTTATACCTGAATCCGTGACTTCTTCAGTGGATGATTATCAGAGGGTTCATTAGCTCGGACCGACACCTGAATTAGTGACTCCATCGCGGCGCAGTGCGCAAGCCATTGATTCCTCTTTGCTTCCCAAAAATTGGGGTGAACCTATGGGTGCACCTGCAATTTTTGAAAAACAAATAGAAATCAAAAGGAGTCACGGATTCAGGTAATGAGTCAGTGCCTGTTGCCAAAGACGGTCAAAGATCATTTGGCATCCTTTTCCAACGCCAATGACGCTGAATTGATACAGTAACGCAAGCCCGTCGGTTCAGGACCATCTGGAAATACATGGCCCAGATGTGCATTACAGCTGGCACACAAGACTTCAGTACGAACCATACCGTGCGAGGTGTCTTGTTTTTCAATAATGGCGGATTTATCCAGCGACTGATAAAAACTCGGCCAACCACAACCGGCATCAAATTTGGTCTCACTGCGAAACAAAGGGGAATTACAACAGATACAGCGATACAGACCATTCGCCGTTTCGTCCCAGTACATCCCGGTAAACGGGCGCTCAGTATGAGCATGCCGGGTCACCAGATATTGCTCATCATCTAACTGCTCTCGCCATTGCGCGTCGGTTTTCACAATTTTGTCAGTCACCCCTATTCTCCGATAGGATTTAAAAGACGATAACTTTATACTCGATATTGCTGTCATCAGCTCCAACTGATGGTGATGGCAAAAACTCATAATTCAAGCAGGTGCAAAGGCAGACCCCATGAAGGAATACAATAAATCCGACAAGCTGGCGAATATTTTCTATGAGATCCGTGGCCCGGTACTCGATGAAGCCGCCCGCATGGAAGATGAGGGTCATCGAATTCTGAAACTGAATATCGGCAACCCGAAACCGTTCGGCTTTGATGCGCCTGATGAAATCATTACTGATGTCATCAAAAATCTGCCGCATTCGGAAGGTTACTCCGAGTCGAAAGGTATTTATTCTGCCCGTAAAGCAGTGATGCAACACTATCAGAAACAACTGGTCCATAACGTTGAAGTGGACGATGTCTATCTGGGCAATGGCGCCAGTGAGCTGATTCACCTGGCCTGTACTGCCATTGTCAATAATAGCGACGAAGTGTTGATTCCATCACCTGACTATCCGCTTTGGACTGGTGCTGTCACTCTGGCTGGCGGTAAAGCCGTGCATTACCGCTGTGATGAACAGGCCGACTGGTTCCCTGATATTGACGATATTCGCAGTAAAATCACCTCGAATACCAAAGCGATTGTCATCATCAATCCGAACAATCCGACCGGTGCGGTTTATTCCAAAGAGCTGCTGCTTGAGTTGATCGAAATTGCCCGTCAGCACAATCTGATTATTCTGGGTGATGAAATTTACGACAAGATTATTTTTGATGGTGCCAAATACCATTGCCTGGCGTCACTGTCCACCGATGTGCTGACACTGACGTTTAACGGCCTTTCCAAGGCCTATCGACTGTGTGGCTGGCGCTCTGGATGGATGCTGATTTCCGGCCCGAAACATCGCGCCAAGGATCTGATTGCCGGTTTCAACATGCTTTCCAGCATGCGCTTATGCCCGAATGTTCCGGCGCAGTATGCCATTCAGACCTCACTGGGCGGTTACCAGACCATTAACGACCTGATCGCACCTGGCGGACGCATTTATGATCAGATGAACCTGGCTGTCGATGGCATCAACAGTATTCCAGGCCTGTCAGTTGTCAGACCGAAAGGGGCGCTGTACCTGTTCGTAAAAATGGACAAGCAGAAATTTGGCCTGTCTAATGATGAGCAAATGGCTCTGGATCTCCTGCGTCAGGAAAAAATCATGGTGGTTCACGGCCGTGGCTTCAACTATGAAGATGTGGACCACTTCCGCATGGTATTCCTGCCACCAAATGAAGTTCTACAGGAAGCGACCTCTCGCATGGAACGATTCTTCAGCACTTATCGCCAAGACTGATCATGATTGATATTCATCTCACCGAGTTTTACAACGACACCGCCCGGATACTGCTTACTCTGTACCGGGCGTTTCCACGTCAGGTGTCTGTTTATGTTGAAGACATCAGTGGGCCAGATACACCAGATGAGTATGGCCTGCACAGTGAACGCCACCTTGCCTGCTTCAATACCTTTTTATGGCTGAAAGAAGAAGGTCTGATTCGCTTTCGCGATGTTGAACAGCAAACGGCCTTTAACCACAGCGTACTGACCCTTGATGCATTCCGTTGGCTGGCCAGTTTTGATGCCGTTGACGGCAGTGCAAAATTCGCCGATGAATTGCATATTGCGTTAACGCATGGCACGTCAAATGATGTTGAGCGTTTGGTGAAATCTCTGTTGAATGCGCAGGCGCGGCGCCAGTTTTTGTAAAATACCAGACACTCATCGTCGAACTTTAATAGAAAGTATCAGGAGCTAACCATGCACATTGAATCTATACGACTGAAAAATTTTAAAAGTTTTGCAGATGCCAAAATGCGTAATATGCCCAAGTTTTGCGTCATCGTAGGTGCAAATGGCAGTGGTAAGTCTACGCTGTTCAGTGTATTCGAATTCTTGCGCGAAGCCCTTGCCAGCAATGTACATACTGCATTAGCAAAATTAGGAGGAAGTCGTGGTTTTCATGAAGTTAGAAGCCGAGGAGCTACTGGAAATATTGAAATAGAAATCAAGTTCCGGGAAAAAGAAAATGCCCCACTGGTCACATATTATCTTGAAGTCGGAAAACAACATGGTCGTCCGGTTGTTGCTCGTGAAATACTTAAATATCGTAGAGGAAGCGGTGGCAGACCCTGGCATTTTCTTGATTTCACCAACGGAGAAGGTGAAGCTGTTACCAATGAAGTGGAAAGTATCACCGATGTTGCAGACTTGGATCGAGAGCACCAGAAACTACGCTCGCCTGATATATTGGCGGTAAAAGGTTTGGCCCAATTTGAGCGATTCCCGGCAGTGATGACCTTAGGGACATTAATTGAAAACTGGCATATATCTGACTTTCATATCAGCCGAGCACGACCCGAGCAAGAAGCGGGATATGCCGAACATCTGTCCAGGGAAGGCGAAAATCTGTCATTAGTCACGGAATATTTGCATAACCGACACTCCAAGACCTTTCAAACTATTCTGCAAAAACTAACCGAACGCGTACCCGGAATCACTTCAGTAGATGCAAAAACCACTGAAGAAGGAAGAGTGTTACTTAGATTTCAGGATGGAGCATTTGAAGATCCATTTCTGGCGAGGTATGTCTCTGATGGCACCATCAAGATGTTTGCTTATCTGGTGCTGCTATATGACCCTAACCCTCATCCTCTCCTTTGCGTAGAAGAACCTGAAAATCAGCTCTACCCTGCTTTGCTCTGGGAATTGGCTGAAGAGTTCAGAGCTTATGCAGAACGAGGTGGTCAAGTGTTTGTTTCAAGTCATTCGCCGGATTTTTTAAATGCAGTAGAAATAGATGAAGTGTATTGGCTTGTAAAGGAAAACGGCAGAACAGCCATTAAACGTGCCAGTGATGATCCGCAACTAAAAGCCTTTATTAATGAGGGTGACCAGATGGGATATCTGTGGAAAGAAGGATTCTTTCAGGGAGCCGAACCACAATGACACAACTGGTTTTTTTCCTGGAAGAACCATCAGCACGGGAGATGTTGAAAGGTCTGTTACCCGCTATTTTACCTCAAAATATCATACCACGATTTGTTGTTTTCGAAGGCAAGCAGGATCTGGAGAAACGCCTGCCAATTCGCCTGAAGGCTTGGCAGCAACCAGGCACAAAGTTCATTGTAATGCGCGACCAAGACAGTGGTGACTGCAAAGAGATTAAACAGAATCTGACTCGTATCTGCATGGAATCGGGCAAACCTGACACTCTGGTCCGTATAGCCTGTCACGAACTGGAATCATTCTATCTGGGAGACCTACAAGCTGTTGCTATTGCGTTTGGTCAAAATAATCTCGGCAAACAACAAAACAGCGCTAAATTCCGGGATCCCGACAGACTTGCGAATGCATCCCAGGAACTGAAAAAGTTAGTACATAACTACCAAAAAGTATCTGGATCGCGAGCTATTGGCCCCAAATTAAGATTAAAAAACAATCGATCTAAAAGCTTTAATGCGCTCCTAATGGGCATACAAAAATTAATTGCGAACAGTTAACCTGAATCCGTGACTTCAAAGTAGATGCAGGGTGTAATAGTTTGATTTCTATTTTCTTTTCAATAATTGCAGGTGCACCCATAGGTTCACCCCAGTTTTTGGGAAGCAAAGAGGAATCAATGGCTTGCGGAGTGCGCCGCTATGGAGTCACGGATTCAGGTTTAAGCATTGCACTGCCTGCAGCATTCGAGTAAAACCTTTATTTGATCGATATCAACTGGAATATATATGCTCGGCTTGAACCGCAACATCTGGATTCTCGCACTGGCCCAGCCTTTTGCACTATCACTGTCACCTGCCATTGTATTAATTAGCGGCTTTATCGGCACTCAACTGGCACCGGCTCATGCGCTGGCAACATTGCCGTTGTCGATGATGGTTGTCGGTGTCACACTCGGTGCCATGCCGGCAGCCTTTTTTATGCAGCGCTATGGGCGCAAGAAAGTATTCCTGAGTGCTATGCTGATCATGATGCTGGCAGGCCTGATTTCAGCACTTGGAATCTGGTTGCACAGTTTTATTCTATTTCTGCTTGGCGTCACCATCACCGGTATGTCACTGGCTGCCGTTCAACAATTCCGCTTCGCGGCGATCGAACAGGTCGACACCCCGGCATTATCCAGCCGGGCAGTGTCGGTATTAATGCTGGGTAATGTAGCAGCGGCCTTTATAGGAACCGAGCTGGCATCCATCGGACAACACTGGTTTGCAGTAGAATATGCGGGCTCATTCATTGCCATTCTATTGTCCATTGTGATTGCATTTGTGCTCGACGGCTACACCATTGGCAATGCATGAAATGACCGGGCACAGCCTGGAATCAACCAAATGGGTGATTCAATCACATATCATGGCTATGTTTTTACCCTCATTCATCACCGGCGAATTAATTCGCAAATGGGGCGAAACTCGTATTATTTTTATCGGTCTGTTGGCTTATCTTGGCACCACTGCATTTGCTTTCAGCGGCGTTGAAGTTTTTCATTACTGGTGGGCGCTGGTTCTACTTGGTGTAGGATGGAACTTCCTGTTTATCGGCGGTACAACATTACTGTCTAAGACATACACCGCTGAGGAGAAATTCTCTGTTCAAGCTGCTAATGATATGACCGTGTTTGTTTTTCAAGCTCTGTCTTCGCTCAGTGCCGGTGCCATTCTGTTCATCAGTGGCTGGCACGGCATTGTTATAATGTCGTTGGTGCCGACTGCTTTATTACTGTTGGGGTTACTTTTAATGGTCAAAAATTCGGTGTTATGCTGAAGAGTTAACGATTTCCTGAATCCGTGACTCCATCGCGGCGCAGTGCGCAAGCCATTGATTCCTCTTTGCTTCCCAAAAATTGGGGTGAACCTATGGGTGCACCTGCAATTTTTTCTGAAACCGGTTAAAACTCAAACAGGTTAAAACTTAAACCGATCAAAACAACAACATCAAACTGCTCAACACACAGTAACCCATTAACAGTTTCGCTGTACTAGACAATAGATGGTTAAGCACTGCACCGCGACATCGCATCACATTCACCGACAGGCGATAAACACAGGGAGTCAGCACCAGTACAGGCACCAACGATGCTGACCAGGAAAATGGTAGCGTAATCAGCAGATGCATCAACAATGCTGCAACCAGCAAGCAGATATACAATTGTCGGCTAGCCATATCTCCCAAAACAACGGCCAGAGTCATCTTTCCGGCAGAAGAATCTGTCGGAATGTCCCTCAGGTTATTTACCAGCATTATGGCGGCACTGAGCAAACCGGCGACGGTGCCATAAAAAAATACCGTCAGGCTCAAATCACCTGCATGAGCAAAATAGGTCCCGCCAACAGCAAGCCAACCAAAGAAAATTAAGACAGTTACCTCACCCAATGCATGCGATGCTAATGGATACGGCCCGGCGCTATAGGCAAAAACCGCTAACATAGACAATATCCCGCACACAAACAGAATCCAATGGGATAAAAACACCAACGCAAGACCAGAAATAATCGCGATTGCACTGGCGACGGATAAACCAAATTTCATCGCCCGGGCGGAAATAAGCCCTGATTGCGTCGCACGTAACGGACCGATCCGGTTATTGCCATCCACACCATTTCGCGCATCGAAGAAATCATTCGCCAGATTCACAGTAACCTGTAGTGCCAATGCGCAAATCAAGGCCAACCATAAGACAGGCCACTGAAACCGACCGCTCTGCCAAGCCAGAGCCGAGCCCAGCAACACGGGACTGACAGAGGCTGGCAGCGTTTTGGGACGACTGGCCATCCACCAGGAATTTAGTGTCGACATAGAAGACTGATATCTCCAGCTATCTGATTCAGGTTTAAGAGTGCCACATATCACGCGAGGGTAAAAATCTTTTAACGGCCTGGCCTTGATGCAACAAGTCAATGAAATCAATAAAAAAACTTCCTACACTACTTCAGGTGAGAAGTCCGATATAGGACCTGAGATCGTAACCGGGCTATGTATAGGGCGGCAGTGATGTGAAATATTAACCTGAATCCGTGACTCCAAAGTGGATGCAGGGTGTAAGAGCTTGATTTCTATTTGTTTTTCAAAAATTGCAGGTGCACCCATAGGTTCACCCCGAAGCAAAGAGGAATCAATGGCTTGCGTACTGCGCCGCTATGGAGTCACGGATTCAGGTCTATTTTAAGGTTTAAACATTGGAGACAACTATGCAACACCTCGTCGCTCAGGTTCTATTACCTGTTGTTCTGGCCGCCATTATACTTGGCATGGGTTTAAGTCTTACCGTTAAAGACTTTGCCCGCGTTGCCACACAACCAAAGAGCTCGCTGTTAGGCCTGTCGCTGCAAATACTTTTTCTGCCGCTTTTAGCATTGCTAATCATCGCTATTCTACCGCTGACACCAGTCGCATCCGCTGGATTATTTCTTGTCTCATTATGTCCTGGTGGTGCTACATCCAACCTGTTTTCCTATATTTCCCGTGGCGATGTTGCGTTAAGTGTCAGTCTGACCGCTGTTGGCAGCGTGCTATCACCCTTTTTATTGCCAATGCTGTTTTTTACTTACCTGGAGCACAGCGGCGGCGCCATCAATGAGTTTTCCCTGCCATTACTACCTGCAATAAAACAACTGGCACTGGTTACCTTGCTGCCTGTTGCCATTGGTATGAGCATTCGACACTTCGCACCAACCTGGTCTGCCAAAGCACAGCCAATCGTTAAGCGCTTATCTACCATTGCCATGATTTTGATCATACTGACTTTAATGGCAACCAATGTGAATGTTATGCGCGGAATGCTGTCTTTTAACGCTTTGGCTGTGTTGCTGTTATCAACCATTTCCATGCTGCTTGCCTTTTGGATTGCAGGCAGGGCCGGGTTATCTGTTCAGGCGCAGCGTACCATTGGTATCGAAGTTGGTGTGCAAAACGCAGGAACCGCCATGCTGGTAGCACTGGCGATTCTGCATCAACCACCGCTGGCTGTCATACCACTGATGTATGGACTGCTAATGAATATTCCGGCATTTTCGTTTGTTGCCTGGATACAGAAACAGGATCAAACAAAAACGGTCAGCGTCACGCCTGAAGCTTAACTTCAACCTGAATCCGTGATTCCATGGTTTGCGCACTGCGCCGCTATGGAGTCAGGGATTCAGGTTCAAACAATGTAGCGAATGATTTATGCATGATCACTCAAATGGGCATGGGCACCATCATCACTACAGTGAAGAAAGCAATATCGCTATTGCATTTTTTCTGAATCTGTCTTTTACCATTATTGAGCTGATTGGTGGCACCTTAACCAACAGCACGGCTATTTTGGCGGATGCCGTTCATGATTTGGGTGATAGTCTGTCTATTGGTATGGCATGGATATTAAGTCGATTAAGCAAACGACCATCAGACCATTCGTTCACTTACGGATTTCAGCGCCTTACCTTACTAGGCGCACTCATCAACGGAATAATTCTTACTGGTGGTTCTGCCTGGGTACTGACTGAAACCATTCCACGCTTATTCGATCCCGTGTTACCAAAGGTTGAAGGTATGTTTCTGCTGGCGATCCTGGGTGTGACCGTCAATGGTTATGCCGCATTACGACTCAGTAGCGGAAAAACACTCGCAGAACGAATGCTGAACTGGCACCTGATCGAAGACGTACTTGGCTGGGTAGCGGTATTGATCGTTTCAATTGTTCTGTATTTCTGGCAGTGGGCGTTACTTGATGCTTTGCTTTCGTTTGGCTTTACAATGTTTATCCTGTTGAATGTCATCAAGACTCTGTACCAGACCATCCGCATATTCCTACAGGCAACCCCGGAAGAAACCAATTATCAGAAAATAAAAGATGACATTCGCCAGATGCCGAATGTCAGTGAAATTCATCACCTCCACCTGTGGTCACTTGATGGTGCGCGACACGTGCTGACAGCACATATAGTATTAAATGAACATGTTCGAATTGATGAACAAAAAAATCTGAAGGAGCGCATACGCGTTTATCTGGCAGATTATCAATTGGAACATACAACAATTGAGTTCGAATTTTCGGACGAACAGTGCCGTGATGATAAACCGACCACCTAATACAAAGGTTGAATTCTCTGACTAATACCTGAATCCGCAACTCCATCACGGATTCAGGTTTTATTCTGTCAGTCCGGTTTATAACCGTCCCCCATTAATCCACTCAAGCAAAATGCTGCCCGGTTTGAAGCCCAACAATAGTACGGTGCCCTATCTGCTGTTGTTCTTGTTTTTCCCAATGAGTTCGGATATCCAAAAAGTCAGGCAGATGCTTCAGAAATAAGATCACTAATCGTTCTTCCAGATGGTTTGGGGTCATCTCCTTTATGGTCTGAACCACTTTATGAATTGGCCAAGCCTGCTTGTAAGGTCGACGCATGGAAAGCGCATCGAAAACATCAGCCACGGCCACAATGCGCGCTGACTCAGGAATAGCGTCACCAGCATAGCCGTTTGGATAACCGGTGCCATCCCATTTTTCATGATGGTTCAGGGCAATTTCGGCAGCCAGCTTAAATATCGCATCCTGACTTTGGCTGAGGATGTCATAACCGATCTGGGAATGAGTTTTCATAATAGCCCACTCATCGTCTGTCAGAGGTCCTGGTTTTTTTAAGATGGCATCGGTAATACCAATCTTACCGGTGTCATGCAGTGGCGCTGCTATCTCCAGACGGGCAGCACGATCAACATTCCAGCCGGCCAGTCGTGCCAAATGCCGACTGTATGCCGCCATACGCCAGATATGAACACCTGTATCGGTGTCTTTATAGTGGCCGGCAATACCCAGCATGTGTATGGCAGAACGCTGGCTTCTTTCCAGTGCTGAAACATTAGTCAATGACAGATGGGTTCTAATGCGTGCCTTGAGCAAGGGACCTGAGATCGGTTTGTGGATGTAATCCACACCTCCAACATCAAACCCAGTCTGCTCGTCAATATCATCAGAGGATGAAGTTACAAAAATTATTGGTACATTGACAAAACGAACCTCACTCTTAATATTACGAGCAACCTCAAAACCATCAATATCCGGCATATTGACATCGAGCAGGATCATATCTGGTGGATTTTTCTGAACAGCCTGTAAACCTCTAGCCCCCCCAAGAGCAAAACGTAATTGATAGTCGTCTTCAAGTAACTGACGCATTAGCGCAAGATTCTGCGAATCATCATCAATACATAGAATGGTATAAGATGAACTCATATTAGCTCCTGACATCCATAAAGGATTTTATTAACGATTCAGCTTTATTGAAGTCAAACAGACCAATCGAATCGTAAATCTGTTTCAACAGGCGCTCCGGGAGATATTGTTTTGTTGTTGGCAAAACCTGCTCCACCTCAACGACGTCATCACTATCCAGCGCGAAAAGAATAGCCTGGCATGCATCAACGGCTTCAGAACTCAATTCAGTTACAGATATGATGTCATGATCTGAACCGCTTCTTTGTTCTATCCAGGTCAGTCCAAGATAATGCTCTATATCTTTTTTTGTCCCGTCCATGGCATTACAAAACTGCTGGTAAGACTCAGCTACTTTGCCGGAACGCCCATTTTCATCGATCTCACGCTCAAGTACCGATGATATATTCATTAATGGTGTTAACGATAAAGCACCAGCAATACCGCGCAATTTATGTAACATAGCTTTGGCAGTAGCGTATTCCTGTTGTATTAACAGTTCATCAAGACGATTTTGAGCATCAAAATGATCGACCAAAAAAAGCTTCAATTGTTTTTTAAACAGGGCATCTTTTTTCCACTTGGTCAGAGCACTGAGAACATCAATAAACTGATAATCCGTCTTGACGGAAAGCGCCTCGCTGGGCTGTTTTGTCGTTGTCTGATCAACCGGGACTGATGGACTGACAGACGCTGAACGATCTTTATCTGGGATAAAACGAAGTATTTCATTTATCAGCACATTCACTTCAAACGGTTTGGAAACGAAGGAATTCATCCCAACATCAAGAGCCGCTTCACGATTGGACTTATACGCACCCGCACTTAAACCAACTATGGGAATTTCCTGTAGTAAAATAGATTTACGTATTTCTCTTGTTGCTTCATGCCCGTCCATAACAGGCATCTGAACATCCATCAGAACAATATCAGTATCTTCCGAATTTTTGCGTAAATAGTTCAGAGCCAGGCGACCATTCTCAGCCAGGCTGACCATTGCACCCTCGTCTTCAAGAATGGCCAGTGCAACATCCCGATTCGCTTCACTATCATCAACCACCAGAATGTTAACCCCTGCCAGCCGTGACATGTCTTCCTCTTGGGCCTGCTGATGAACACATAAGCCCCCACGTGATTTTTTGGCAGTCTGAATGGCATCATACAGGGTCGATGTTGTGACAGGCTTGGTCAGTACTACATCCACCAGATTACGATGATCAATCAATTCCATTTCCTGCTGCTGATGTGGAGATATGGTTAAAATAATAATCAGACCGCGATATAAACCCTGCTCTATAATTTCTTTGGCAACAGAAATGCCATCGACTGAATCCAGACCGAAGTCGAGTATCAGAATATCAAACGGATTTTCCTTCGCCTGTAACAGAACATCAATTACCTCATCACCACGGCTGACTGACTGATAGGGCCAGTTCAGACTGGCAACCGTTTCATTCAATAGGTCAAGGGTGGTTTGGTTAGATTGCGCAATCAGTACCCGTTGATGCAACATAGCGTGATCAGAAGCTGTTTCCGGTGGGCTCACACCAAATGTAAGATCAAAGTAGAATTCACTGCCCTTTCCGATTTTACTATTCAGATGCAGAACACCACCCATCATTTCGACAAGATTTCGGCAGATGGTTAAGCCAAGACCTGTACCTCCGTAAGTTCGGGTTGTCGTGGAATCAGCCTGAGCAAACGCGTTGAATATTTTTTTCTGGTGATCTTTGCAAATACCTATTCCGGTATCTTTAACCGAAAAACGTAGCCTTACCTGCTTATTCTCTTCATCATTGTGCAACAGGCGAACTCTGACAACGACCTCACCTTCTTCGGTAAACTTGATAGCGTTACTGGCAAGGTTGGTCAGCACTTGGCTTAATCGAAGTGGGTCACCTCTCAAGTAATCGGCTCCTGCTGGAGCCGGTGATACAATAGCCTCAATCTGCCGCTGACCCACAGAAGACGACATGATGCTGGCGAGGTTATCAATCACTTCAGATAGTCGAAACGGTATGTTTTCAAGTTCGATTTTACTGGCTTCAATTTTTGAGAAATCCAGAATATCGTTAATAATACCGAGCAGTGCTGTCCCGGCACTATTAATCTTATCCACCATACCAAGTGCAGACGCAGGAAGATTCTCTTTTTTCAGCAAATAGGTCAACCCCAGAATGGCATTCATCGGAGTTCGAATTTCATGGCTGATATTAGCAACAAACTCACTTTTGGCTTTACTGGCGTCAATGGCATTATTGCGAGCCTTTTCAAGTTCGAGCGTTCGATTAACTACCTGCTGTTCAAGCGATTCATTCAAATCCTGTAACTGACTCTGAATGAGCTTTCTTTCAGTTATGTCGCGCATAAAAGCTGCAACACCGTACAGACCGCCATTACTGGAAGCGATAACCGAAAAGGCAACGGATACATCAATACAGTCACCATTCTGTCGGCAGGCTTTAAAGTCCAACGCTTCGGCAATGCCACCGGCTGAAATATCGGTCAGACATTTTCGAAGTCGCTGTTCTTCTTCCGGTGTCACCATTAAATCAAAGATAGACTTGCCAACAACATAATATTCAGTAAAACCAAAGATTGTCTCTGCAGCCTGATTCCAGTGTCTGACTATACCTTGAAGGTTCATATCGATAATCGCGTCATTAGAACCTTTAATAATAGCTTCAAACTCGACCTGCTGATCAATAAGCAAAAGTTTACGTTGTAAATAACTGTAGGAAAACCAAAGTATGGTAAGAACCACTAAGACGGTGACACCTGTAACGGCCGCAATTAATACCAACAGATGGAAAAGAGACCGTTGAACGGAAGAGTCATGAAAACCAGCAATCATCCTGATATTTCGACCATGGGAAAGCGGTATATATCCAGTCTGATAATGGAATTTTTCCTGATGAAAACGGTCAAAGGCAGTATGAATTTTTTGCAAAAGAACGTCACTATCTTCAACCTTAAAATAATTATCCCAAGTGTATTCTTCATACCCCCTCTGATGACCAAACTCATACTCTGAAACTGGTGCCAGAATGAAGTACCCTTCTTCATCAACGATAAAGGAATGAATGCCGTCCTCAGACTCTAATTCGATGTCCCCAAGAAAATTTTCAGCATAATAATTGATAATAATAAAGCCGATATATCTACTCTGATCATTGAATACAGGCTTCGCCAGACGAATGGTTTTTAAATACTCACCGCCAACAATTTCCAAATAACCGCGCTCACGGTTAAGGGAAATTTCGGAAACGTAGACATCTTCATTTCTCGGACCTTGACTGGCCTGAGATTCTATTTCCTGAAAGTAGGGTTCTGTACTTTTATTTTGTAATGCCGCTCCACTAACGATCTGAATCCGATTACCCCAATCAGATGACAACCGGTTCACTCGCACTTCTTCATAGCCGCTAACAGCATCGACATAGCGGATTTGCATAATTTCTGGATGGTTTTCTATATAGGCATTGAAGATCGTCTGCAGACGAAAAAACCAATCATCAATACTGCTGCCGTCTACCGGATCAATACCCGCATTCTCTTTCGCGCGCGCTATACCAGATATAGGTGGTGTAGAATATAGAAAGCGGACATCCTGTTTCCACTGCAGTAATTTATTTTCAATGACGAGCTGATTTTCTATTAGTTGATCAGCATTATTTTCTAAGAAATGTTTTTCAACATTACCTTTTAATACAATATAAGAACCTGACAACATCACAACAGCGATGGCCAAAACCAATATCAGGGCGCTCAGGAACGAACTTTTGACACCGAATCGCCGTTGCTTATTCGGGTTATTGAGTACTGGCTGTGAGTACATGTTGCTGTCCCCTTTTAAGCCTTGCTCAAAAGGTAGTCAAAAGAATCGCCTCAGCTAGCCAGTTACATTCACCTGCTATCCCCTTCCTTGCGCACGTTGCAAAGTCATCGAAGGATTTTCATTAAATTCCTGTTTATAAGCTTTTGAGAAGCGTCCAAGATGAGAAAAGCCACTACGAGTTGCAACATAACTAACTGTTGTTCGATGATTTGCCTGCAACAGCATTTGTCTGGATTTTTGTAATCTGATCTGCTGTAGATAGATCATCGGTGTATTTTTACGATATTTTTTATAGGCACGATACAGAGATGCAGGGCTGCAACGCGCAACATTGGCCAGCTGATTGATATCAATCGCTTCACTGGCGTGATCGCGAATATACTGCTCAATCATTTCTACCCGCTGCAATCCGACTGAGCCATCCGCTTCAACAAAACAAACGTCTCTTTGTTGGGAAAAGCTGAAGATCAACGTCATACACAATGCACTCTCCAGACTTTCCAATGCCAGCGGCGCCTGTTTCAACTCTTCGAACTGCTCAATGTAATTCAACATTGATTGAATGGTGTTCATGCCGGCAATGATTCTGGGGTCCTGAGTGTCAGGCACAACGGTGTACTGAAGCGCCGATTTATCATCAAAACCAAACCAGGTAGCCATCAGGTTTTTGATATCGCATTGACTGATACGGATTTCGTACCAGACGCAATGATGGGAGGTCGATGCAGAAACCTCAGAACCTGGTGTAATAATAATAACCTGGCCAGATCCGATGGTATATTCAACATGATTATCAAGCTGAATCCGAATCTGCCCCTCAATAACATGTATGTAGCTAAGATGGGTAACACCTTCACCACAGGAGTTCAGAGTCAGCTCTCCGGCCAGAGTAATCTGTAATAACTTGGCCTTGTAGAGATGAGAAACTTTAATTGTTGAATCCGTTTCAGCTTCTGGAAATAATGCCGAAACTTCATAATCCGAATAAATTTCGTTCAACACCTGTTGCATTTCTGAGAATGCATGGCAGGGAAAAACTGATTGTCGGTTGTTTGGGTTCAAAAGAGCCGCTTTATTCATTTGTTTTCACCAGCAGATTTGAATCATAACCAGGCAAAATATTTTGGACGCCCGGCATAGTTCACAACGGTATTGACCGCGCCTATTTAACTCAATGCAATCCTGTTGTGGAAAGCCTTCGTCAGGAGAGGGGATGTCCAACAGCAGTGAAGAATTTGTCATAAATCAAATCGATCATTTTTTAGTCTTCACTCAGGTCCCTGC
>JARRJP010000107.1:0-9877 GCA_037389025.1 Reinekea sp.
ACCCTGATGAAACAGTTGAAGGCGCTCAGGCTGAGGAACTGACGGTTGTTGGTCGAGTGTTTTGGTGGTCTGTGATTAATTAATCGTGACCTGAATCCGGAATCGAAGGGGTCAGAATCGAAGGGGTCAGAGTCGTTTGATTTTTAACTTTTAGCCTTTGCCATAGATTAAAGCCCTGATCTTCGGATCGGGGTTTTTCTTTTGAGTCCGTGCTATCGGGCAACTAATTAGTTTCCCGACACGCTTCGACCAGGCTGCCATAACACAGGTTACGGCACAGTCGTAGGTTACCCTTGTATTGAGCAGTATGACCTCAATCGCCCCCTCATCAAAGGTATTGATGCCGAGTTTGACGATCTCCAGTTCCCGCTGAATAAACTGTTCCAAATCATAATCGTTCAGCGGCAACAGATTAACGGAGTATGTAATCCGGCTTTTCAGATCCGCATTCACCTGCATCGCCAGATGATGCAACAGCTTCGGCTGACCGAACAGGATCAGGTTGTGTTTCGGTGGAAATGTATCAAACAGCAAGCGCAGTTTACGTAAGGTATTCATGTCCCGCAAGTGCGCTTCATCGATCAGGGTGTAGAGTGTTTTCTGATCCCGAATATGTTTATACGCCGTCTGGATCAGTTCTTTTTCCAATTGTTTTTCCGGGGCCTAAATCTTCATTGATAACGCCAGTTGCCGGATAACTTTGCCGTAGGTGTGCAGCGTTTGGCTGACACTGATCACCTCGTTTTCCTTCTGTTTCCCGAGTTGTTCGATGTATGCCCGCAAAATCGATTTGCCAACGCCCGGCCCACCCACAATAACACTGAACCCGCCATGCTGAGCATGGATGGTGAGGATCTCCATAATCGCTTCCTGCACCAGCAGCAGTTCCGGCTTGTCACGTTGGAACGGTTCACGGGTAATACCAAAGGTGTTTTGGATAATCATAAGGGGGCACCAGCACTTGTGGTTTTGTCTGTTGTGGTAACTCGATGCATTTTTGCGTTCTGATGCAGATTCAACAGCATCGCCTCACCCATGCGTTTATCATTGAAATAAACGTCGAAGCGATCCCGCCGGGTGCAGTCAAAGCGCACCTGGATTTTTTGATTACGCAGATCCACTGGGCACTCGAAGCGTTGATTGTTAATGGAAAACACATTTATGCACAAGGATGTGCAGTATTTTGGCTTTGCATGGAGCAAACGCCAGTGGTTTTACTGACCTTGCGATCTTCTTCGACAAAGAATACCTCAGCGGTGTATTGATCATCAGTGAGAAAATGAATGCGACGTATATCCAGATTAAAACGATCCAGCGGGATTATCTGAATACCGCTGTGCGGTTGTTCGCTACTCTGCACGGATAAGTTTTCAGTCTTTGTTCAAGTGAGCAGGCAACTTGTCGTAAATAGAACCTGAATCCGTAATTCCATAGCGGATACAGGTAGAAGTGACAACAGAATAATCCTGACCAGGCTTTTCAGACCTATTTTTTCCCACTACAAATTCGCTTGCTCATACATTTCCCCTTGTTATTCTTGTTATGTCATTCAAAATCAGACACAGAACTCTTGCGCTACTGGTTTGTTTTTCAAAAACTGTAGGTGCACCCTTTCAATGAATACTCTTAAGATGCATTACCTGTAATGCGCCATTGATTCCACACAAAGCTTCAGATGTGGCAACAAAGCAGGCTGCCAAGATGCAATTTATCACGGAAGCACGGGAGTTAGTAAGGTGGTCGTCGAGTCGATAAGAATGGATTATTGAGTTTAACCTGAATCCGTGACTCCTTCAGTGGATGCAGGGTGTAAGAGCTTGATTTCTATTTGTTTTTCAAAAATTGCAGGTGCACCCATAGGTTCACCCCAATTTTATGCTCACTGTCCAAAATATGATCGAAACTTTCCTCTGAATAGGTTAACCTAACTTAAGCAGTATTCGTACAAAAATGGGATATCTATGAACTATAAAAAAGCAATACATCGACTGAAAACCGGGACTGTTACAGCTATCCTGATGGCCACTTCTGTGATTGGCCTGGCTGGGAACATGACGACAAACTCTCACGAAAACAACGGCAACAACCATTCAAATCACAGAAACCTGATTCATCATCATAGAGACAACAAAAAAGTTGTCGGTTATTTTATCGAATGGGGCGTTTATGGCCGAAATTATCACGTCAAAAATGTCCGTGACAGTGGTTCCGCTGAACGCCTGACCCATATCATGTACGCCTTCGGAAATGTTCAGGATGGGAAATGCCAACTTGGCGATCCGTACGCAGACATCGATAAATTTTACGACGCCGAAAATAGTGTTGATGGTATCGCAGATTCAAAAGACGCAGATGCCTTGCGTGGTAACTTTGGGCAGCTTAAAAAACTGAAAGAGCAATACCCGCACTTGAAAATTCTCTGGTCGTTCGGTGGCTGGACCTGGTCCGGCGGCTTCACTGAAGCGGCACAGGATCCGGTCGCCTTTGCGGACTCCTGTTACAGTCTTGTTAACGATCCGCGCTGGGAAGGATTGTTTGACGGCATTGATATTGACTGGGAATACCCAAATGAATGTGGTGCCACATGTGACACCAGCGGCTTTGACGCTTATGCAGACTTAATGAAAGCACTGCGCGAGCGTTTCGGAGACCAACTGGTCACTGCCGCCATTACCGTTAATGAAACGAAACTGAAAGCGGCGGACTACTCAACCGCATCGAAATACGTTGATTTTTATATGCTGATGTCCTATGACTTTTTTGGTGCCTGGGACAAACAAGGGCCGACTGCTCCGCACTCACCACTTTACAGTTACCCCGGAATTCCAATCGGGGCATTTAACACTGATTACGCAGTTCAGGTACTCAAGGATTTAGATATCCCCTCACGAAAGATTCTTTTGGGTCTGGGATTTTACGGACGAGGCTGGACTGGTGTAGAGGAATATTTTCCTGGCGCTCAGGCAACAGGTCCGGCAGAGGGAAAATATGAAGCCGGTGTTAATGACTATAAAGTGCTGAAAGAAATCTGTCCGGCAAACGGCATGATTGCAGGTACGTCTTATGCTTATTGCGATGGCGACTGGTGGAGCTACGATACGCCGTTTAGCATCATGGAGAAAATGCATTACGTTCAAAGACAGAATCTGGGCGGAACATTTTTCTGGGAACTGAGCGGTGATACAGAAGATGGTGAATTAGTACGCTCGATCTACTTCAGCTTGGGTAAGCACCGCCACTTTCCTCCTTATTGGTGGATAAGTTATTAATTCAGTATGCGTCCTAGGTTATCAAGATAACGCAAGCTAAATTAAAGCAGTATTTGCAATGTCATCTGCAAATACTGCTTTCGTGATAGTGCTCAGAAGGCTCAAGGGCAATCGGGCGAAATGTGGTGGGAAATTTTCTCAGCTTCGATGAGCGAAGATCGGTGACAAATTATCTCCACCATCGAAAGTTAAACCTGAATCCGTGACTTCTTCAGTGGATGCAGGGTGTAAGAGCTTGATTTCCATTTGTTTTTCAAAAATTGCAGTACACCTATAGATTCACCCCAATTTTTGGGAAGCAAAGAGGAATCAATGGCTTGCGCACTGCGCCGCTATAAAGTCACGAATTCAGGTTAAAGTACCCTGCACTCGTGAGTTACAGCAAATCTCAGCGCGCCTTGGTGAAGGTTCCGGGCTAGCCAAAATAGCTACAGCAGCAAAACTTAGGGCAACAACACATTTTTCATCAACCAAATCCCGAGTTACTTCAGCGAATTTCGGCTATGGCGCCGTCGACATCCATCCCAATCTCGCGCATCCGGGCAAGCTTATAGCGTAGGGTTCGCGATGAAATACCCAAATGCTCAGCCGCTTTGTTTTTACGTCCGTTATGAATCCGCAAGGCATCCAGAATCAATTCAAACTCTTTGTGCTTCAAGCCGACATGGATACTTTCATTAATGGATGAGTCGATATTGTTGCCATCTTCTGGCATCAGGTATTCGCTCGGTGGTGTACTGTAGGAATCACGCTGAGTTTCAAAATCAATAAGTTGCTCACCGCTTAACCCCAGATCCATTGCGGTAACAAATTGCCCACTTTGCAAAATCAATGCGCGTTGAATTGCGTTGTCCAGCTCACGCACATTACCTGGCCAGTTGTGCGCCAGTAATGCTTCTTTTGCACTCGCATCCAAAGCCAGAGGCCCTTTCTGCATTTTCTTGCAATGGGAGGCCAGTAATCGTTCTGCCAATGGAATAATATCGGCTTTACGGGCGCGCAATGGTTGCCAACCAATCGGGAAAACACTTAACCGATAGAACAGGTCATCACGAAAACGACCGACTTTCACTTCTTCAGCCAATGCCCGGTTGGTCGTCGCCAGCACGCGAATATCCAGTGAAATAATTTTACGGCCGCCAATACGCTCCACTTCTTTTTCCTGAAGGACACGCAACAGTTTTGCCTGTAAACCAAGATCCATTTCTGAAACTTCATCAAGCAGTATTGTTCCACCATTAGCCTGTTCGAATTTTCCAGGCTGGCTGGTTACGGCTCCGGTGAATGCCCCCTTTTCATGACCAAATAAAGTGGCCTCCAGCATATTTTCTGGAATCGCGGCACAGTTGATAGCCACAAAAGGGCCATTTGCACGAGTCGATGACTGGTGAATATAACGAGCCAACACTTCTTTACCCGTACCGGATTCACCGGAAATCAGGATGGTGCTGTCGCTTTGCGCCACTTTCTGGGCCAACGCCAATACTTTCTGACTATTGGCATCCACCGCCACTGGTTTATCAGTTGGTTTACTCTGTACCAGAGCATGCTGTTCGATCAACTCAATCAATTGCTTTGGTGCAAAGGGTTTTACCAGATAATCTACAGCTCCTTTTTGCATGGCATCAACGGCACGATCGACAGCGGCATAGGCTGTCACCAACAACATTGGAATTTGCGGAAGATTCTGGCGCACATAATCCAGCAGATCATGTCCACTCATACCCGGCATACTGACATCGGAAATAATGAACTCGATCAACTCAGTTTTTAACAAGGGAATAGCGTCTTCACCGCTTTGCGCTTCTACGACATCGAAGCCATGCAGTTGCAATGTATCGCTGACCGCTTCACGCAGGTTTGTATCGTCTTCAACAATGAGAATTTTCATTGAACTTACCTCTCATTAAAAATGGGCAGTGATATTCTGAATTCTGTCCCGGCCCCGGGGCGACTGTTGACTGCCAACGATCCGCGATGAGCCTTGACCGTCGCTATTACCACCGGAATACCTAGCCCGGTGCCATAACTTTTAGTGGTAAAAAACGGTTCCTGGATTTTCTGCACCTGCTCTGCACTCATACCCGGTCCGTTATCACGAAAGAAAAAATCAATTGTCTGGTGACGCTGCATAGCCTGGATAGACACTTGCCCATCAGAATTATCAAAAGCCTCCAGCGCATTATTGATCAGGTTCATAAAGGCGCTGATTAATGTATCAGCCTGACAAAGAATAACCGGATCTTCGCAATCGATTTGCCATCGAATCTGTTGTTGCTGTGTTTGAGAAAAACCACCACAGGCTTCTTTTAGCAGTGCCATGAGCTTTGCTGTAGAAAGGCGATTAACCAGAGGAATTTCACCTTTCACAAACAACAGCATGTCCTGCACTTGTTTTTCCAGATGATTAAGACGCCCTACCAGTTTATCGACAAACTGGTGATGTACTTTCTGATCCAGCCGGGGAGACTTTAAGTTGGCGGCATATAACATGGCGGCCGACAACGGTGTACGTATCTGATGCGCCAGCGATGCAACCATCTGCCCCATCGCTGTCAATCGTTCCTGTCGTGCTACTTTGGCTTGCAATTGTCGGGTTTCAGTTTGATCAGTCATCATGATTAACTGGCCCGAGTTATCCAACGGACTGGTCGCTAGGCTGACCAAACGCCCATCGCGCAAACTGACTTCGTGATAGTCGGTCTGCTTGGGCGTAAATACCTGCTGCACAATCCGACCCCAGGGCTGTTTTAATATTTCCTGAGGATCATTGTCCGGTAGCGCGTTGCGAATCCATTGTTCTGCGGTCGGGTTAATTTGAGTAATCAGGCCTTTATTATCGATTACGATCACAGCCGCAGGCATTAAGCGAAGCAGGCTTTCCAGTTGATCAGCAAGCCGTTCTTTTTCGTTTAATTCCTGCAGTCGCTGCTCAGACAGAGTCGCCAGTTCGCCGGACAACTCGACAACACGCTTTTCCAATACGCCGTAACTGTCTGAGAGTTGTTCACTCATTGAGGTGAAGGTATGAAAAGCTTTTTGCAGCTCTTCTATGGATTCGCGGCTGATCGTTTTCGAGTCAGGCAAGTCCAACGTTTTTCCGGCGATTTGCAATGCTTGCATAGCGACCATTCAAAAGTTTGACGATTGTATTGGTCTAGTGCAAAGGAGGTGCCAGCTTCAAGATGGATAGTTCTCACATACAGCCAAACCTTGGTCTCAATTAAATTAACCTGACCACCGACTCTTTAGAAATGTGTGCTGGAATATAAATACCTGAATCCGTGACTTCATAGCGGCGCAGTACGCAAGCCATTGATTCCTCTTTGCTTCCCAAAAATTGGGGTGAACCTATGGCTGCACCTGCAATTTTTGAAAAACAAATAGAAATCAAGCTCTTACTCCCTGCATCCACTCTGAAGTCACGAGTTCAGATAAGAAAGCCCTGTAAATTCAGCTTAATGCTTCACGACGGTTGATGTCGTACTTACGCATTTTTTCCACCAGTGTGGTTCGGCGAATATGAAGTTTTTCTGCGGCTCGGGCAACCACGCCCTGAGCATCATCCAACGCTTGCTGTATGAGGGATTTTTCCAGATCGGTAAGATACTCTTTCAGATCCAGTCCATTCACTGGCAGCAATGCTGAGCTTTGGTCACTCGCGGTAATACTGATTGAACGCAGGCTCTCTTCCTGCATTGCCTCTTCTACAACAGAGGTTGGCAATACACTGTCGTCCGACTCATCAACATGACGATACTTCAGCGGCAACTCCTGAACCCCAACCACACCATAAGGATGCATGATGACAAGTCGCTCAACCAGGTTTGCCATTTCCCGAACATTGCCGGGCCAGTCATGTTGAACCAGAGACAAAATAGCGGCAGAGTTAAAACGGATCGAACCTCGTTTTTCATTTTCCAATCGACTGATCAACTCATTCAGCAGTAACGGAATATCTTCATGCCGGTCACGTAGTGCTGGCATTTCAATCGGGAAAACATTAAGTCGGTAATAAAGATCCTCACGGAAGTGGCCGTGCTCGATCATATCTTCCAGATTGCGATGCGTTGCAGCGATAACCCTGACATCCGCAGAATAGGTTTTTGAACCGCCAACCCGTTCAAAGGTACGTTCCTGTAAAACCCGTAACAGTTTAACCTGCATATTCAGTGGCAAATCGCCGATTTCATCGAGAAAAAGAGTGCCGCCTTCAGCCATTTCGAAACGACCGGCACGGGAGGTAATAGCGCCGGTAAAAGAACCCTTTTCATGACCAAACAACTCACTTTCGATCAATTCAGCCGGAATGGCGCCGCAATTGACTGGTACAAATGGTTTATGACGACGATGAGAGTTGTAGTGCAGGTTACGTGCAACGACCTCTTTACCCGTACCGCTTTCACCAGTGATAAGCACGGTGACTTCTTTATCTGCAACCTGAGCCATCATCTCCCGAACCGACTGAATATTTCGGCTGCTGCCAACCAGACTGCGGAAAAGATTCACTTCGCGGCGCTGATCACGACCACGGGTCAAATCATACTGTTCTCGATACATCTGCGCACGGTGCAGTGTATCCAATAACTTGTTGTAGGTTGTCGGGTAACCGAGTCGAGCAATAATGCGCTGACGCAATTCGTCGCTCAGCAATTCACTGTCAGGATGGTCGCCTAACAGTATGACCGGCATACCGGCGTCCCACTCTTTAATTCCTTCTATCATCTTGGTGAGTGACTGGCTGGCGTCACCCAGCAGAACACCGACTACCTCTGACGGTGATTTAACCAGATTCCTTGCATCGTTAAGCCAATTCTCGCCTTCGGCAATTATTTTTTCTTCACCAAGAAAATCCAAGACTACTGATAGGTCATGTCGGCGTTGAGCCTCATTATCAATAAGTAGCAATTTGATTTCATTCAACACTGCGCTAGCTCCAGGATACTGTTCAGCACACCTTTTAGGTAACCTATTTGAACACTGTCAAAAGATTGGCTTGAGAAAACGTTAACCGAAGTTAAGTAGGTAAGCTGTAAATAGTCAAATTCCTGACTGGATTTTTTATTTTCTCGCCAGAAATAGTCTTTTTACAATCGATAATCCGTTCCAAACTTAACAATGTTAGGCCTGTAGCGGTTTTACCAAGGGGCAAGATGATTTTGATGCTTGACGCATCCCGGCTTCACAGCGGTAGACCCTAACCTGCTTTCAGCTCGGAGTGTGGTCATCATTGATAATAACACTGGTGGCAATGGTGCTCTCATGCGGCCATGTTGCCCATCATTTGCGGAAAAGGGATATGGATCGTGGCATCAATAATGGGATCTTGATGGCAGGCGCCGGAGCGCCCGCAAAAAACTTAGTGAGGTTGATATTCAATATAGTCGTAATAAGCCCAGGCGCTCTCTTGGTTATACCAGCCAGGAAAGCTCTGAGCTTGACCAGAATTGTCACCATGCCAGTTATTAATCATGAAGCGCGTAGAGTCTTTAGGCCATGCGTACTGAGGAACTTCGTTATTAGCAATATAGCCATCGCCGTTATCTCTGTACATGGTGCGAATCACTCGGTAATTGCCCCATTGATCGTAAACATACCAGTCTATCTTCCAGCTCTGCCAGTCAAAGCCGATGGTCAGAACATTCTCTGTTACGTTCAGACCATATTGGCCCAGGTCAATATCCTTCTCCCAGCTTTGGTAGTACCCCCCCTGAGGCTGGTAGATGACGTTGGTGTGCACTACATTGCCCCGACTAGGTAGGAACTCAATATCAATTTCCTGCCAGGCGCGACCCGGAACGTCCCACCAAGAGGTATATGAAAATATGGAAGCTACTGTGCCCGCAGTACCGCTGGAGCGCAGAGCGCCCTGGACTTTGCCGTAGCTGTAACTCTGCTTGGTACGCAGTTCCGAACAGGATCCTGAGGAAGACAACAGGGCAATGCCCTGCGAACTGGGAGTGATCTGGTCGGGCGTAAACGTGCAACCAAAGGGCGAATCGTTGTTGCCGCTACGGGCTTCCCAAATGCCGGAATTAAATCCCCAACTGAAGTCATCCTTAAAATAACCGCCTTGCGCAGTCGCCGTAGCACTGAGAGTTGCTGCGATACAACAAAATGGAACTAATCTTAAATATGATATACGAGAAATCATAACACTACCTCATATCTATTTAGCTTATTGATTTTTTTGTAATGCTCTTTTTGCTCAATACCATCGCCTGAAGCTTCGATCTTGAACAATGAAAGAGTAACGCGATGCACTCCCTTTGCCAATTGACTTTCAAACCTCTCAATTTGGAATATGTTTTTTTGAAGATAAAAATAAATTCACTGTACTAGTTGGTATTCTGTTAATTATCAAAACGACCTTTAATTATTTATTTATAAAATTAAAAATATTTTAATACCTGGTATTTTTTTATATTTTCTAGCTGACACAGATTGGCAATCCGGCTCTAGAGCCACCATTAATTAATAATTATCAGGTTATTAATCAGAAGAATGATATTTTTACTAACTTTATTAATACCTAAATCCTCGACCCAATATCTGCGCAGAATGTAAGCCATTGACTTATCTTTGTTTAAATTTGAATCCGAAAAATT
>JARRJP010000108.1:0-27890 GCA_037389025.1 Reinekea sp.
TGACTGTTGTGTAGCAGACGATCCAGGATGGCGTCCGCCAGCGTCGCGTCTCCGATCATCTTGTGCCATTGCGTGATCGGTAATTGGCTGGTGATCAGCGTCGATTTCAGACCATGTCGATCCTCCATGATTTCCACCTGAATCCGTGACTCCATAGCGGCGCAGTGCGCAAGCCATTGATTCCTATTTGCTTCCCAAAAATTTCAATGAACCTATGGGTGCACTTGCAATTTTTGAAAAACAAATAGAAATCAAGCTCTTACACCCTGCATCCACTTTGGAGTCACGGATTCAGTTTGCCCTATCAAAGCCAGAGCTCAAAAAGTAACCAATTATTTTTTGACGAAGTTCACTAATTTACCCACAAATTCTGTGAATAACTTTTGGGATAACCCTTTAGCAACTGATCAGACATCAGTTATTTCGGGCGTTGCCAGCTGAGTTCCAAAAACATACAGCGATGACGACGAAAGATCAGTAACAGCAACAGAACCGGCATACTAAAAGCGCCACCATTGCTACTGCTGTCGGCTGATGAGCTGCCTGACATGTCATCATTCCCGATATTGGCAGCAATATCGCAATTGGTTCCGGTATAAACCGGTAACTGTAGCCCGGCATCAATTTCCGTTGTCACACTAAAGGGAACACTTCGAATATCAACCGTCTGGCCGCAGTAATCTGTCAACCGAAAATCATAAGGACCGGTGCCAAAACCATCTTCTTTCAGAAAATAGTTATAGCTCTGCCGCTTAAGGCTCTGATAAGCATCACCTGAACTGGTTCGGCGAAAGGCGAGATCGGCAACGGGATAGCGATGATTGCGAAGCTGAACGGCCGTCCAATACTGGCTCGACCCTTCCTTGAAAAACAATTTGATATTACCGGCGACCGGGTTGGCAATATATTGCCAACTGATGGGGATACGGCCAGTGGATAAAGCAGCGATTTGTTCAAATGCTGCCGGGGTCAAATCGACATCACCTTCGGCGCATTCGGGACATTGATCATCAATGCGTACCGTCACACTGAGCCTGGTATCGGTGTTGGTAACCGAGATCACCGCGCCACAAGCAGCAGAATTATTATAGTCCTTGGCATTCATAGCGGCGGTAGGAATATCACTCTGTATTGGAAAGCTGCAATTGCCACCTCCGTCATACTGGTAATAGGTTCCTTCACCCGTTTTAGCAGTGGCATTGAGTGCTACGGTACTTGCGAACAGCAGCGTTACAACAGTAGATAAACGCATCATCATTCCCCGGCATTATGGTTCAGCAGAATCACTTTACTCTGATCAAAAGACGATGACGATAATTTTTTACCAACCCGCTTCCTGGTCTGAAAGAATGGTCAGGTGCATGGTTTTTCTGCACAAAAAAGGGAGCCTAAGCTCCCGACACCTCTGCATAGATTGAGACAACTAATTGATCGTCATCAATGATGCGGTTTCCTGTTTGACATCTGCCTGCATCTTGCGGCGCAAACCTTTTCCGATAAGAGTTGGCAATACCAGACCAGAGATGGCGACTATCCAGATGCCGATAGACAGTGGACTGCTCCATAAGGCCAGCCAGTTACCATCAGACAATACCAGCGCATGACCAAGATTTTTTTCCATTTCCGGCCCCAGCAACATGCCAAGGATAATCGGCACCAGCGGTATCTCCAGTTTTCGAAGCAGGTAACCGGCCACACCAAAGGCAACCATAAAACCCAGGTCAAAACTACTGTGGCTGATCGAATAAATACCAACGAAGGCAATCATCGTCACCAGTGGCAATAGATAGTGAGTCGGTATCGACAGTAACTTAACAAATATGCCAATCATCGGAATATTCAGAATCAGCAGTAACAGGTTACCAATCAGCAGTGCGGCGATCACACTCCAAACAACCGCTGCATTCTGGGTAAACATCAGTGGCCCCGGTGTGATGTTCAGTGAAATCAGCATCGCTAGCAGCACGGCGGTTGTACCACTACCTGGTACGCCAAGCGTCAGCATTGGCACCAGCGCACCAGAGGCAGCGCCATTATTACCAGATTCTGGAGCGGCAATACCGCGAGCGTCTCCGTCACCGAATTTGCCTTTACTGCCGATCACTCGCTTTTCAACCGTATAAGCAATAAAGCTACCCAGTGATGCTCCGGCACCCGGCAAAACACCAGCAATAAAGCCAAGTACACCACCACGTAATGTAGTTGGAATCAATCGGATAATTTCTTTAAACGAGAGTTGTAGTTTACCAACCTTAATGCGCTCCTGATTGCCTTTCATGCGGTGTTCAATAAACAGCAGCAATTCAGAAATAGCAAACAGGCCGACAATAGCCAGAATAAAATCAATCCCTTCGTACAGTTTCAGAATATTGAAGGTATAACGTTGCGTACCGGTGGAGATATCCATTCCTACGGTAGAGATCATTAAACCCAATACAGCAGCAACCAGGGTTTTTGCTGGATTTTTTCCAGTAATGCCGCCCAATGTTGCAAAGGCTAGTGCAAACAACGCAAAGTATTCTGCCGGGCCGAAACTCAGTGCAAACTTTGCCAATATTGGCGCCAGAGCAATCAGCCCCAAGGTTCCCAGAAGACTACCAACAAAGGATGCAATGGCTGAAATCGCCAGTGCTTCTGCGGCCTTGCCTTGACGCGCCATTGGGTAGCCGTCCAGACAGGTCATCATCGCCGGTTCATCACCGGGAATATTTAACAGGATTGACGAAATCCGGCCGCCGTACATGGCGCCAGCATAAACGGCAGTCAATAGGATCAATGCCGTTTCAACCGGCAAAGCAAGTGAAAACGCCAACGGGATCAGAATCGCCACGCCATTGGCGGGACCAAGGCCTGGCAAGGCGCCAATCAAGGTGCCGACAAAGGCACCGATTAACGCAAACATCAGGTTTTGCGGTGTCAATGCAACCGCAAAACCATCCATAAGATATTGAATGGTTTCCATGAGACACCCTTATTCAGAAGCCCAAAGGTAGCGGCAGATCAAGCAGATAATTAAACAGCAGGAAGACCCCGGTTGCGCATGACAGCGCTATCAGCACGGCATGCAACGGTTTGGCACCCATACGCCAGGATAGAAACGATACCGCGATGGTGGTGCTTAGAATAAAACCGAGTAATTCCAGCAAGCCCGCGTAAACAAACAGTGCCAGCACAGCCATAACGATTTCCAATGCCGATTTACCGACCGGCCAGGCTTCATCAGGATCCGGTTTGAACATCAGGAACAAACTGACCAGCGTCAGTGTGATCGATAAAATGGTGGGAAACGTTTCCGGGCCAAAACTTTCTGCGCTACCAAATGGTTCCGGCCATTGCTGCGCGCTCCAGCCATAAGCCAGAGCCAGCAGTAACAGCAGGAGACCGAGCAAACGATCTCCTACACGGCTCATTTCAAAAGACCGATGTCACGTGACAGTTGTTGAATATCTGCAACCTGTTTAGTCACAAAAGCTTCGAATTGATTCGCTTTTGGGTGGAATGGAATCAGGCCGTTTTGTGCCATGATGGCTTCCCATTCTTTTGAGCCATAGAGTTTTTCAACCGCATCGACCCAATATTTTTGCGCATCGGCATCGGCATCCTTTGGCATATAGAAGCCACGCCAGTTTGGTCCCAATGCATCAATGCCCTGCTCGCGTGCGGTTGGAATGGTATTGAATTTTCCGGGTAAACGTTCCTCAGCCAGGACAGCCAGAATGCGCAGATCACCGGATTCCCAAAAACCGGTCGCTTCGGAAATATCACCAGTAAAGGCATCGACATGGCCACCAACAACCTGAGTAATGGCCTCGCCTCCATTGTTGTACGACAGGTATGGGATTTTTGGCAGGTTCTGCACGCCTGCGGCTTTTGCAGCGATTAACACCTTCAGATGATCCCAACCGCCATTGGCTGAACCGCCAGAGAACTTCACATTGCGGGGATTCGCCTTCAAGGCATCCATCAGCTGGTTCAAGGTCTGATATTTTGATTTCTTGCCAACCGCAATCACACCATAATCAGCACCCAAGGCACCCACCCACTTCACCATGCTGGCATCCATGCCGGCAAACTGGCCTTGTGCCAGACGAGTTGTCGTTGCGGTTGATGCGGCGACCAGCAGCTTATCATCATCGTTTCGCTTACTGATGACGTGTGCGAACGCAACACCGCCGCCAGCACCTGGCATGTTGGTGGTTTGCACTGCACCAGGAACCAGTTTCAGGTCTTCAAGCGTTCTACCAACACTGCGGCAGGTGAAATCCCAACCACCACCTGGGTTTGCAGGTGCAATACAGTCAACCTTACCGGATGGCTCCCAGGCCTGAGAAAAAGTAGCGGAAAGTGATAGTGCTGTACCCAGCACGACGGATAGGGCAGGTGTCATTTTCATTGCGTATAACCTTGTTGTTTTTGTTTTACCTGAATCCGTGACTCCATAGCGGCGCAGTGCGCAAGCCATTGATTCCTATTTGCTTCCCAAAAATTGGGGGTGAACCTATGGGTGCACCTGCAATTTTTGACAAGCAAATAGAAATCAAGCTCTTACACCCTGCATCCACTGAAGGAGTCACGGATTCAGGTTTTATTTGCGGCATTCAGCCGAATGTCACCACTTGTCGGACGGCTCTCTTCCGTCCATTTATTAACCAGGCGCTACACTAGCGCGACCAGAAGACATGCCCAAGTTTGTGTCCGTTTACTCTATAAAAAACTCTAAGTTCTTTTTGTTCATAATGTTCACGGACAGAATCTGATCTTGTTGGTAGACTTATTGACCGGATGTCAAACATGCCCCAATAACAATATTCCCTAATAACAATAACCTGAATCCGTGACTCCTTCAGTGGATGCAGGAATACTTAAGACGCATGAAACGTTTTCACTTTCACTCCTTAAGGCTGGCTACCCGACTGATCATTGCATTGACCTTGATGTCACTGTTACAGGCGTTATTGATCGGCGGCTTTGCCTGGTATCACCTGAGCCGCTCGCTGAATGAGGAAATTGCCGCCCGAACCGTCAATGTGGCACAGACGATCGCAGCATCTGACAGCATTATTGACGGTATAGCGCAGCGAGATATTGATTCGCTCAATCATATCGCTCAGCGTCTGACAACCGTCAACCATGCCTTGTTCGTTGTGATCGGAGACAAAACCGCAACCCGTCTGGCGCACCCGAACCCTGAGAAAATCGGCGCTTCAATGGCCGATGATGAAGACGGATCCGAAAGCAGCATACTGGTGCTGGGAAATGCTTATGTTTATCGGGCCAATGGCAGTCTTGGCCCTTCGATGCGGGCGCGGGCACCAGTATTTGATGACACCGGGGAGGCGTTAATCGGGGTCGTGTCCGTAGGGTATTCAGTTGACCAGATTGACCATACCATCGCACGCTATCGTTTCTGGTTACTTGCTGTGCTGACTATCGCCCTGTTGGCGTCCATTGGGCTGGCAGTCATTATCGCAACACGCTTAAAACGGGAGATTTTTGGTCTTGAACCGGAAGAGATAGCCGGGCTGTTTGAAGAACGCGAGGCCACCCTGGAATCGGTTCGTGAAGGTATTATTGCCATCAATCGTGACGGGATCATAACCACGTTTAATCGCACCGCAGCGCAAACGATAGGCATTGCGGACCACACAGCAATTCCCGGTCAATCGATTGCTGATGTATTGCCGGAGTCGAATCTGATCAGTGTGATTGAACACGGCCAACCGCAATTTGATCAGGAGATCTGGCTGCATGACCGGTTGATGATCGTCAACCGTGTCCCTGTTCGTCAGGGTGACGAGATTATCGGTGCGGTATCAAGTTTCCGGGCGCGTGATGAGCTCGATCTGGTTAGCCGTAAACTGACCCAGATTGAGCAATATGCCGACTCATTACGCAGTCAGACACATGAATACTCGAACAAATTGCATACCATCGCCGGACTGATTCAACTGGATGCCAAAGATGAGGCATTGAAGCTGATTGGCAGTGAAACACTCGATCATCAGCAACTCATTCAATTACTTCAGGAAGACATTCCCAATCCTATAATTGCCGGTTGTATCGTTGGTAAATTCAACCGGGCCAAAGAGATAGGGCTAAAGCTGTCGATTGACCCGGAAAGCCACCTCTCCGATCTGCCGGAGACCATCTCGGCTGATCAACTGGTGTCTCTAATGGGTAATTTGCTTGATAACGCACTGGAAGCGACCTGGATGCATCGTGGTGCTCATGGCGAAGTTCAATTGAGCCTGACTGATCTTGGCCATGACCTGATTATTGAAGTACAGGATCAAGGGCCCGGCATTCCAGAATCTGAGCAACGGCACATTTTCGAAAAGGGGGTTTCCAGTAAAGACGATGTCAATCACGGTTTTGGCCTGCATCTGGTCAAACTGATACTGGAACAAAGTCAGGGATCAATACATATTGAACCGGTAGATGAAGGCGGAACCCGATTTATCTGTTATATCCCGAAACGGAGGCAGGCATTATGACGACGCAGCAACTCAAAGTCCTGATCATCGAAGATGATCCACGTAACGCTGAAATTCAGCGTCGTTTCCTGGAACGTATTGACGGTGTTGAGCTGGTCGGTATCGCGCATTCGTTAGCCAGCGCTCAGGATTTGATTGAAGTCTTTGCGCCACAGCTCATGCTGCTGGATGTCCACCTGCCCGATGGCAATGGTCTGGAAGTGCTGCGCCAATGGCGCGCCGAACACAAGACCTTTGATGTCATTCTGATTACCGCAGCCAAGGAAGTCGATACCGTGCGCAGTGCACTGCACGCCGGTGTTTTCGAATATATTCTGAAACCGCTGGTTTATGAACGATTGGAAGAGTCCATTGAGCGCTATCGACGCCATTTGCTGACGCTGGCGAATCTTGATCAGGTGGGCCAGCGCGATGTGGACAACATTATCACCAAACCCATCAACACGGTTGAAAAAGAGCGCATCCCCAAAGGAATCGACTCACTGACTCTGGAGAAAGTTATCCAGCTGATGCAGGGCTCAGCAGCGGCTACCGCTGACGAGGTGGGTACGCAGATTGGCGCGTCACGGACAACGGCACGCCGCTACCTTGAGTATATGGTAACGACTGGACAGCTCCGGGCAGAGGTGAGTTATGGATCGGTAGGAAGGCCTGAACGGCGCTATTGTTGGGTTACCAAAACCGGCACGTAAAAAGAAGAGCTAATCCCACCGGTTAAAAATTGCGGCATAGGTCTTATTCGGTAAGACGGCGGCCCACTCTTCGAGAAGCTCTCCAGAAGTCCACCGCTTCGTTCCAGCTCTTGACAAGGGAAGGGCCATTACCTTCGAGCAGCGTCTCGCGGTGAATATCTGGAGGGGCTCTCTTAATACAGGTTCAAGACACTGCACTAGTCCTACAAAACCGGAGCGCATGTTGCCTTACGCAAAGACAACTGCCCGGAATGCATAACAGATATTGTCTGAGCATAACCACTGTCACAGTCCACCGACTTAATATTGAAAGTGCGCATAGAAAAATCCAACGATGTTTCTTTCACCAGCAGACCGTATTCATCAAAGTGTATCTTTTGGGCAAGGCTGCCTCCCCCTTTCAACGCTGCAATTTCCAGATCGTTCTCAATATTTATCCAGCTACGAAGAATAGTTATATCCTGCTTTATATTGGAGGCCGGTTGGCTATCCGATTCGTCCAGATAAACCATCCAGCCGTGCGACCATTCAGATGCACCTGCACATTGCTTGCCATCCACAGTAGGGCAAACGCCCGTTCGAACTGAGCGGTTAATCGCTTCGGTACGAGCAAGAGTGATGGCATCGCGGAGATCTGCACCGGCTGTCACAACGGCACTCTTTCGTATTAGCTGAGCCGCATAAGGCGCAGAATACGCAGTAAGAATGCCAAGAACAGCTATGACTGTCAGCGACTCAATTAGGGTCACCCCTCTCTTGAAATACATATCCTCTCCCTGCCAAAGGCTCTTATATTGATTGTGTTTTACCTGAATCCGTGACTCCATAGCGGCGCAGTGCGCAAGCCATTGATTCCTATTTGCTTCCCAAAAATTGGGGTGAACCTATGGGTGCACCTGCAATTATCAAGCTCTTACACCCTGCATCCACTTTGGAGTCACGGATTCAGGAAAATGTTTGCTTTTATGTTGCACTCGGTACAAAACAGTTCCATCCCAAACATCAACAGCTTGAACCGAAATCGCTTTGGTGAAATCAGCCATTATTAGCTTTGAAAAATAAACCTGAATCCGTGACTCCATAGCTCATACACCCTGCATCCACTGAAGAGGTCACGGATTCAGGTCTCAGATATAACCCCAAAATGCCTTTGCAGAATAATCCAGTAAACGCCATAGTTATGCCTGAACTGATTTGATTCGAAATCCATCGATCAACCGGAGATAACTATGAGTATTACCCTAACCAATTCGTCGCTACTGAAAACTCAGGCGTTTATCAACGGTCATTGGCTTGATGCAGACAGCGGCGAAACTTTTGATGTCATCAACCCTGCGACTGGCGAGGTCATTGCAAAAGTCGCAGATGTCGGTGAAGCAGAAACCCGCAGAGCCATTGAAGCCGCCGATGCCGCATTGAAAAGCTGGCGCTCACTGGCCGCAGCAGAACGTTCTGCTGTTCTGGAGCACTGGCATCAACTGTTGTTGGATAACCTTGAGGATCTGGCCATCATCATGACCTCCGAGCAGGGTAAAACGCTAGCGGAATCGCGCGGTGAAGTGAAGTACGGTGCCGCTTATGTCAAATGGTTTGCTGAGGAAGGTAAGCGCATCTATGGCGATGTGCTGCCAGGGCCAGTGGATCGCCGTAATATTGTTATCAAGCAGCCAATCGGTGTGGTTGCTGCCATTACCCCGTGGAATTTCCCCAATGCCATGATCACCCGGAAAATTGCACCGGCACTGGCCGTTGGTTGTGCTACCTTGCTTAAACCCGCCGCCGAAACACCGCTTTCCGCCTTAGCCTTGGCTGAACTTGCACGACAGGCAGGTTTGCCCGACGGGTTGTTTAATGTTCTGCCGACTCAAAATGCTCCAGCCGTTGGCGCAGAAATGACATCCAATTCGATCGTGCGCAAACTGACATTTACCGGATCGACGGCGGTAGGCAAGTTATTGTCTGAACGATGTGCCCGCACAATGAAACGCACCTCAATGGAATTGGGCGGTAATGCACCGGTTGTTATTTTTGACGATGCAGACCTGGAAAAAGCTGTGCAAGGTGCGCTGGTTTCCAAATACCGAAATTCCGGCCAAACCTGTATCTGTGCCAACCGCCTTTTGGTGCAGGACGGCATCTTCGATGCATTCGTTGAAAAGTTCACCGCGGCAGTCAAAGAATTTCGCTTTGGCGATGGCATGAATCCTCAAAGTACTCATGGTCCGGTGATTACAGAAAAAGCCGCAAACGAAATTCACACCAAGGTCTGCTCAGCTATTGAACAAGGTGCCAAACTGGTAACAGGCGGGAAGATCAGCGATAAAGGATCACAGTTTTATGAACCAACGGTGCTGACCAATGTTAATGAGCAGATGCGATTGTTTAAGGAAGAAATCTTCGGGCCAGTTGCCCCCATATTTCGCTTCAGTAGTGAAGCCGATGCCATTGCCATGGCAAACAATACGGAATTTGGTTTGGCCTCCTATATTTTTACCAACGACATAGGTCGAATCTGGCGCGTTAGCGAGGCATTGGAATATGGTATGGTCGGGGTTAATGAAACCGCCATCAGTTCAGAGTTGATTCCGTTTGGCGGGGTTAAAGAATCGGGTCAGGGTCGCGAAGGTTCCAAATACGGCCTGGAGGACTACCTGGAAACCAAATATATCTGCATGGGCGGTTTATAAAATGAGCACAATTATTTACCCAGCCACAAACCTGAAAAACACCGAGACCCTGACGCTAGAACGCGGTGATGGTGTGTACGTTTATGACACCGACGGTAAACAATACCTTGAAGGAATGGCCGGCCTGTGGTGCACATCATTGGGCTATAACAACCAGGAGTTGATCGAGGCGACCCGTCAGCAGATGGAACAACTGTCGTACTCACACATGTTCGGTGGTAAAACCCATCAGGTCGGGATTGATCTGGCTGACAAACTGGCCAGCATGGTACCGGTCGACAATGCCAGAATTTTCTTTGGTAATTCAGGCAGTGATGCCAACGACACCCACATCAAATTATTGCGTTATTACTTTAATGCCGTGGGTAAACCGGAAAAATATAAAATCATCTCCCGTGAACGTTCTTACCACGGGGTAACCGTTGCCTCAGCATCGCTGACCGGCCTTGCGGCCAATCACACGCACTTCAATTTGCCGTTTGATGCACTCGGTATCCTGCGTACCGATGCGCCGCATTACTATCGAGGCGCTCAGGCAGGTGAAAGCGAAGCGGATTTTGTAACTCGTATTACCGCTAATCTGGAAGCCCTTATATTACGCGAAGGGCCGGACACAATTGCAGCCTTTATTGCGGAACCCATTACTGGGGCCAGCGGCGTGATTGTGCCACCGCCGGGTTACTACGAGAAAGTTCAGGCCATTCTCAACAAGTACGATATTCTATTCTGGGCCGATGAGGTGATAACCGGCTTTGGTCGAACCGGGCAGGACTTTGGTAGCAACACAATGCATATAGCCAAACCGGATTTAATGACTCTGGCAAAACAACTGTCGTCGGCTTATTTACCGATCAGTGCCGCAGTCATTCGCGGTGATATGTACCAGGCCATGATTGAGCCGAGTGCCGATGTCGGCGTTTTCGGTCATGGCTATACCTACTCTGGCCATCCGGTAGCTTGTGCGGTGGCATTAAAAACACTGGAGATTTATCAACGCGATCACCTGTTTACTCATGCCGCGCGCATGGGTGAGTTGCTGCAACGCAAACTGAGAACCTTCGCGGACCACCCGTTAGTCGGTGAAGTACGGGGTAAAGGGCTGATTGCTGCTGTGGAACTGGTGGCAGACAAAACAACTCGTCAGCCGTTTGATGCTTCGGTTGCGGCTTTTGCTACATCGGCCTGCCAGCGTCTTGGTTTGATTGTTCGGGCTGTCGCGGGAACATCATTGGCGTTCTGTCCGCCCCTGATCATTACTGAGGTGCAGATTGATGAGCTGATTGAAAAACTGACATTGGCGTTGGAAGAGACGTTGGCGTTTGTTAGCAAGAATAATCCGGTAAGTGGCTAACGGCTCCGGGTAAGAACTTGATTTCTATTTGTTTTTCAAAAATCGCAGGTGTACCCATAGGTTCACCTCGATTTTTGGGAAGCAAAGAGGAATCAATGGCTTGCGCACTGCACCGCTACGGAGTCAGATTAAACTTATCAGCCAACTCTGGCTCGAATGTTCCATCCACTAACACAAACAATACCCGACAGGCTTTGTCAGACCGATTGGCCCAAGCATGGTTGGTACCACGCTGTACCACAACATCGCCTTGCTTCAGATCGATTTCTTCTTCATCCAGAATCAAGGTGATTTCACCGTCGATAATCACACCGTAATCAACCGATTCAGTGCGGTGCATAAAAGCATGTTGCGATGAATCCGCCGCTGTTGACGCGGAGGCCTCACCTACGGTGGCAAAAGCCTCCTTAACTTCAGCATCACCACCTTTCAACTGATGGGAAGCGTCAGGCGGAAAGTCCACAAACCGGATACGAGTACCATTGGCTGGTGGCGATAATGAGACAGGCCCCAAAGTTGGGTCTTCACCATTATCTATTGGTGTTGGTGTCTGTCTGGTATTCCAGACTTCATGAAACCGAATACCTGGAACAGCTTCAAAATCGAGGCTCTTTGGCACATTACCCGATTCAGTGACGATGGATCGACCCTGTTCGTTATGGCCGGTAACCACTCGACGGACGGACTTCATTGACATAATGGCTCCTTTCTTTTTTTGCAAATTCTGTCAGTACAACTACGCCTGACTAATAGAGGTTGATACACTCAACGATAAATCAGACCTGAATTCGTGACTCCTTCAGTGGATGCAGGGTGTAAGAGCTTGATTTCTATTTGTTTTTCAAAAATTGCAGGTGCACCCATAGGTTCACCCCAATTTCAGATATTGCACTTCAAACAATTGATCAGAGAAGGACGTACCATGCGTTTTTTAAGTCAGATACTTGTCAGCAATCTGCTGCTATTTCTCATGTCCTCAGTTTTTGCAGACGAGTACCGGATTGAGGCTGAACAGTCTTACATTCATGTCATCACCAGCCGTCAAGGTGCACTCAAGAGGCTGGCTCACCGACATGTTGTTGAACTCGGCCCACTGGAGGGTAAAGTCAGCTACGAGGCAAATGGCAATTCAACTGCGGAATTACAGCTCACACCGGAGGCGTTTTTCGTTGATCGTCCACAAACAACCGCTCTGTACCCTGAAATCTGGGATAAGCCGGTAAATGAAAGTGCAGCCAGTGGCTATTAATGTTGCTATTACATTAGAACCTGGTTCGCCAACAACCTTCATTACCGAAGTAACGATTAAAGGACAGTCCTATACCTTAAACCTGCCCGGGACACTGACAGAAGCAGACAATACCATTACCGCAACGGCGGAATTCCCGTTAACTCACGAACAGTTGGGCCTGAAACCATTCAAATCAGGTGCAGGGTTGATCGCCGTTGGCGATGAAATGTTGTTTCGGGTAAAAATAATTGCCAGCAAGACTTCAAAAGAATAGGAGTAACCTTTGATCAAGCAGTTTTTTGAAGCCATTACGGCAGTATTGCAAGCCTTTCCGCTATTGTTTTCCCGACGTCTTCGCCTGTTTGTATTCGCACCAATCGTGGCAAATACTGTATTGATGGGGCTAATAGTTTTTGTTGCATTCGGCTATATCGATAGCACGGCTGACTATCTAATGGGTTTTCTTCCCGACTGGTTTTCATTTTTGCACTGGCTGTTTTATCTGATCTTTGCAGCCATCATGCTGTTATTGATGTTTTACAGTTTCTCCATTGGTGTGAACATAATCGCAGCGCCCTTTATGGCATTACTGGCGGAAAAAACTGAGGAGATAACCACCGGAAAACTGTTTGACGAAGCCATGACGTTGCGCGGCTTTATCAAGATAATTGGCCGCAGCATTAAACGCGAAATACAGAAACTGATTTATTTTTTACCCCGCTTTCTCGGGCTGCTGTTGCTGTCGTTTGTGCCAGTGGTTAACCTGGTTTCATCACTACTGTTGCTGCTTTTTTCCGCCTGGATGCTGGCATTACAGTATATGGATTATGCCTTCGATAATAATCAGCTGAGTTTCCGTAGTATGCGTCAAATGCTGAAGAGGAAACTTCTATTATGCTGGTCATTCGGTTTTATTGTTATGATTGGAATGACCATCCCATTGCTGAATCTGATAATCATGCCATTGGCGGTTGTTGCCTCAACTCTGTTATGGAATAGGGTTTTTAATACCTGAATCCGTAACTCCATCGCGGCGTTGCAATCTCGGTTCGATCAGAAATGGGTTGAGCCTATGAGGTGAAATAAGCAGAGCGTTCGATGCGGTTTGGCAAAAGGTGTAACCGCTAGACTAAATTTATGTATTTTGCGCACAATAACCTGTAATAAAAGTACGTTTAAAGAGTATAGATCAATTAAATGTTCATTCTTTGACTCTATATTTTAGAGATGTTTCACAAAATTGATAATGGTGAGTCGTTCCCTGTTGCCTGATGTTTCGAAATTGCAGTAGTTTGGATGAAGGTTCACGAAACGAGCCTAGGGTGTAGTCGGTGTTAATGGGGCCGTTCTTTCTGGCTTCCTGGCAATCAGTCCCGCTTGAGGCATCTACGTGTTGCCTCTAACCTGAATCCGTGACTTCTTTAGTGGATGCAGGGTGTAAGAGCTTGATCTCTATTTGTTTTTCAAAAATTGCAGGTGCACATAGGTTCACCCCAATTTTTGGGAAGCAAAGAGGAATCAATGGCTTGCGCACTGCGCCGCTATGGAATCACGGATTCAGACCTAAACCATTCCTAAAAACAATAAATCCGGAAATACGTTTGCAGAAAGTTCGGTTCAACCGAAGTCTACTCAGGTCGAACGGCCTGTAATCGAGAAAACTATTGAGCCACGTGGCTCCAATGCATCTGCGATACGATTCGGCACTTTCAACGCTGTTGCGGCAACTGAGCGCTATATCGTTGGTCTGGTGGATGAATCTGTCGCCCGTTATCGCGGCGGAGTTCAGGGTTATGAAGCAACCTCGACCGAAGGTAAATCCAAACTGAATGTACGCAGCTCCAAGGCTGTTGCCTATACCGAGTATCTGGCAACCACTCAGGAGAAACTGTTGAACGAGATGTCTCGTCAACTGGGTCGTACTGTCACGCCTCTGAATCAGTTCCAATTAGCAGCCAACGCCATGGTTGTTGAACTGACCAAAGAGGAAGCCAAAAAAGTTGCCCAGTTGAGAGGTGTTCGCAGCATTGCGAAAGATCAGGTTTTTCAACTGCACCAGACTGAAACAACGAACGGCTATGCATTACCGACGGACACTAACGGCTCCATGAACATGACGGTTCTGGGTGTTGCTTTGGCGGCACTGCTGGCACTGGCATTCTTTGCCTATCGTCGTGGTTGGTTGGGTCGTAACAGTGCGATATTTGCCATGCTGGCGTCCACGCTGGGTATGGCTGGCTGTTATTACGAAGGTGGTTTCAGCTGGATTGGTGCTCCAGAGATCTGGAGAGGATCTTATGACTTGCCAGGCACCATGGGCGAAGGCGTTGTTGTGGGGATTATTGATACCGGTATCAACCCGATTTCTGATTCTTTCTCTGAAGTGTCAGGTGACGGCTACCGCCATACAAATCCGAAAGGCAAATATTTTGGTGTCTGTGACCCTGAAACGGAAGTTTATGATCCCAAGTTCCCATGTAACGATAAACTGATCGGTGCCTGGGGCTTTGAAGCCATTGCCGAAGGCAGTCCTCGTGATGAAGAAGGCCACGGTTCGCACACAGCGGGTACAACGGCCGGTAACATCGTTTATAATGCTACAGTCACTGCGCCGACTGGCTTTGAAGTCAGTAAAACCATTGCCGGTGTTTCCCCTCGTTCGAATATCATTGCTTATCGTGTCTGTAATGAACAAGGCTGCCATTCAAGCGCTATTTTGTTTGCAGTAAATCAGGCGATTGCTGACGGTGTTGATGTCATCAACTACTCCATCGGTGGTCGTTCTAACGACCCTTGGGCGGCCAGTGACGCGTTGGCTTTTCTGTCAGCGATGGACGCTGGTATCTTTGTTGCAGTATCCGCCGGTAACGAAGGCCCTGATTTCGCAACACTGAGTAGCCCTGCCGATTCGCCATGGACAACCGCTGTGGCGGCAAGCTCGCATAACTTCTTCTATAAAAACTCTCTGGTTGGTCTGGTCAATGATCAGGGTGATAGGTTGCCGGAGATTATTGGTCAGTCCATCACACCGGCTTTCGGTCCAGCAGCCATCGTTGATGCAGCTGATTATGGTAACCCTCTGTGTTTGGAAGGTCAGTTTACTTCCAAGTTTGAAGGTCAGATTGTTCTCTGTGATGCCGGTGAAATTGCACGTGTTGGCAAAGGCGAAAATGTTAAAGCCAACGGTGGTTCGGCTCTGATCCTGACTCGTCCGCCAATGTCATCAGATGGGTCTGGTTACCTGGAAGCCGACACTCATGTGATTCCGGCAACGCACATTACTTATAAAGATGCTGCAGTATTGCGCGCGTGGCTGGCTAAAGGTACGGGGCATCGTGGTTCCCTGAGCGGTACTACGCCAGAGCTGGCTGATGACTATGCTGATGTACTGGCATACTTCAGTTCACGTGGTGTTAGCCCATCGGTTCCGGGCATCGTTAAGCCGAACGTGACTGCACCTGGCCGCGCAATCTTCGCTGCGTTCAACGAAGATTACTCAGACGCCGAGCAGGACTACAACATTATTCAGGGGACTTCTATGTCCAGCCCTCATGTGGCCGGTGCTGGTGCATTGCTGACGGCTCTGCATCCTGACTGGACACCAATGCAGATTCAATCTGCTCTGATGACAACCGCCAGTCTGGATCACACCAAAGAAGACGGTGAAACTCAGGCTGATCCGTTTGATGTTGGTGGTGGTCGAATTGACCTGCCAATGGCGGCTCGTGCAGCACTGTTGCTGGATGAAGATCAGGACGGCTTCCTGGCCGCTGACCCATTAGCAGGTGGTGATCCATCTAAGCTTAACCTGACTGGCCTGGGTAATGATTCCTGTGTTGTAAACTGTACCTGGACCCGTACTGTCACTAACGTTTCCAGCCGAGCTACTCGCTGGATGTCTAGAGACACCGCATCCGTAACGGTTGAACCCAAGTTCTTTATGCTGGCTCCAGGTGAAAGCACCGAGCTGACCTTTACTGCGGATGTAACGGCTGTTGAGCCCGATGAGTGGCTGTTCGATCAGGTTTCTGTGCAGTCCCTGACGCCAGGTATTCCAAGTGCTCATTTCCCTGTTGCGGCGCAGTCTGCTCGGTCTGATCTGCCTGGCGCAATCAGCATTACCGCCTCCCAGGATTCTGACATTGTGACTCTGCCTGGTCTGAAAGCGATTGAAATCACTGATGCAACGGTCGAGATAACGGGTTTGGCCAAGTCTGAAGCGCACAGATCAGCGGCGGTCTCTGACCCAACCAATGGTGATCCGTTTGATGGCAGTTTCGATCCTGCCGTGGATGGTGTGGCGTTATTCATTGTAGACGTACCAGCCGGTTCTACCCGTTTTGTGGCTGAAATCACTGAATCTGTATCAGGTGACCTGGATCTGTTTATCGGTACTGGTGACACCCCTGAGTTCGATACCCTGTTGACCTACAGTGCAACGCCTAGTGCTCTGGAACTCGTGAACGTGATGGCGCCACCAGAGGGCAAAATGTGGATCATTGTTCAGAACTGGGAAGTCGGTCATGACACCCCAACTGACTTCACATTGCACACTGCTGCGATTCAAGGCGAAGTGGGTAACATGACGGTAGAAGTGCCATACACTCAACCAGCCGGTGAGCTATTCGATGCCAACATCAGTTTCGTACTGCCAGGTTCTGAACCGGGTGATCGTTACTACGGCTCATTCGCTCTGGGTACCGACTCTGCCAATCCAGGCAACCTGGGTACTGTTATGGTGGACTTGGTTCGTGAGTAAGCCTTAACTCATACTAAGAAAATCCCGCACTGGTTGCGGGATTTTTTTTATTAGTTGATGGGTATCACGAAACTGAGCCGTGAGTCTGTAGGGTGGGGGGATTTGTCCACCGCGCCCGCAGCATGGGTCACAAAAGCAGCAGTTATGCACACTGACATTGAAAAAACTGAAATATCTCTTGCTAAGTTATTGATTTTATGGGTTTTTTATAGGTGGTTGCGCGACTGTCTGTTTTTGCAGCAATCGCTACAGCTACCGTAATATCTGGTCTGTAGTGACTTCCTAAAAGTTTATCCAGAAAGTTATCCACAGATTATGTGCGTAACTTGAACCATGTCTCAAACCTGAATCAAATAGCGCCGAATCCTCATCTCAAGCGCCATTATGGTTTTAATCTGAATCCGTGATGAACAAACCCTGCCTCATCAAACCAGTAGCCATTACAGTAGCGAGCAGATGACGGCGGTGTGGGGGTGTCGTAGTTACCACTATGTGAATCGGCATAGGCATTGATGATCTGCCCCATGGCAAACTGACTCGGACTGATCCGAATGCAGTCCACCCCCAATGCCCGTAACTGCGGTAATTGCTGACGCAGATCGAGAATGTCGCCAGAGAGTGTCTGGATGCCATTCATAGTAAACAATGGCTGCTGCTCGGAACTGGTGACTTCGATACCGGTAGGATAATCCAAACAGATACGGTCGCATTGATCCTTGGGTTTATCCAGTGCCCGTGCGGTAAAGCAACGTGCTGACAATGCCAGCGGCAGATAGCCGTGTACCATCACTTCTGTCGTTATGTTGATTTGCTGTTGCTCAATAGCCGCCAGCATCCCCTTCAATGAGGATTCACCCAGTTCGATAGGCAATGTCCAGCGCTGCAGACCATCGTCGGCCAGCAGTTTCAGTGTTGTACTGTTATAGATATTTAGATAAGGACCACTACTGAATGGCTTACCCAACTGGTGACACTGTTCGACCGCCGCCAGATCATTGGCTTCAACCTCAAATTCGTCCTGCTGGCAGATTCGATTCAGGGTTTTCAGCTCCGCTTGTGCCTCAATCAGGGCTAAGGTACTTAATACCACTTGCTTACCCTTGGCTGTTAGCATCCGGCCGATCTCCAGCCAGTCTTCCAGCTTCATTTCCCGCCGTTTTGAACAGATTGTTTCACCGAGGCAAATGCGATCCAAAGGCCAGTCGGCGGCCTGTTGATAAAAGCTGAAAACGTCGTCTCGCGACCAATAGAAAGGGATGGGGGCAAGGGTAATCTGCATCGTATTTCCTGTTACTGCCATTGGCGATGATAAGCGCCGATGGTGGTTTGTGAGCCTTCGGATACCTCCAGTAGTCGTTTTTCCCATTCCGGGTCGAGAGTAAAGGCTTCCTGATTGGCAAGGTAGTGATCAATCGCCTGACGCCAGACCTTGACCACCTGAGCGACATAAGCCGGGCTGCGTTGACGACCTTCGATTTTCAGTGCCTTGACCCCGGCCTGATGCAAGCGCGGCAGGATATCCAGAGTATTCAGGCTGGTCGGTTCTTCGAGTGCGTGAAAACGCTTGCCTAAAGCGTGAAAACGGCCCTTGCACAAGGTGGGATAACCAGCCGATTCATTGGCCTCAAACCGGTCGATCAGCGCGCCATTCAGGCGAGCGTCCGTTTTACCGTTGTTCTCCTCCCAAGAGACAAAACGGGCAGGTGAACAGGCCCCGACGGTATTGGGGGATTCGCCGGTCAGATAAGAGCTGAGATAACAGCGCCCCTCAGCCATCACACACAGACTACCAAAAGCAAAGACTTCCAATTCAACCGGACTGTTCTGACACAGAGCCTCTACTTGAGGTAATGACAACACTCGTGGCAACACCGCGCGGCGGATATTGAAGTGTCGATAATAAAAGTTAAGCGCGCCGCTGTTGGTCGCACTGGCTTGTACTGACAGATGCAGAGGCTGCTGCGGATAGCGTTGGCTGACATATTCCAGTACCGCTGTATCGGCAGCAATAATGGCATCGGCGCCAAGATCCACTGCCGCATCAGCGGCCTGTCGCCACTTGTCCGCGTTCAATTCGTTAGCAAAGGTATTAATCGCAACAAACAGCCGAACGCCTTTGCTACGGGCTAAGGTCAGCGCTTTTTGTGCGGCCCGGTCATTAAAATTTAATCCGGCGAAATAGCGGGCATTGGTTTCATTTCTAAAGCCGAGGTAAACCGCATCGGCGCCGTTTTCTACAGCTACTTTAAAGGCATTCAAGCTGCCTGCCGGGCAAACCAGTTCCATAACGGCCTCATCTTAGTGTGGACGCGTCAGTTTATCGGTCACTGGTCGCTCAGAAGTTGATGAGCATCAATTCCTTCCGGCGCAGAAGCGGTACGGTGCGGAAAAATAGTCTGACTGGATATGGATATGCACTGTGCAAAAACACTTTATCATTCTCCGTTGGTCATTAAGGCAAAAGGGTTGGCTCGACAGCTCAGTCGTGGTGTAAAACCGGTGAATCGAGGCACGGCTTTGCTGGCCAGAATACTGGGTCATTTACCGTCAGCGGTGCAGCAGCGTCCCCTGGCGCCGTTGTTGAACCATGCATTAGGGTTGCTGATCGAAGAGGGCGAGTTTGATTTCCTGGAAGGCAGGTGCTGTCGTATTGCCGTGCGTAATTGTGATCTACACTGGAACCTGACGATGGTGAATAAGCGACTGGTGCTGTTGCCGGATCAGCCTGCAGACGTGACTATTTCGGCCACCGTGCCTGCCTTTTTGTCTTTGATCAGTCAGTCTGCTGATCCGGATACGTTGTTCTTTCAGCGGCAGTTGTCTATTGAGGGTGATGTTGAACTTGGCTTGCAGGTCAAAAATTTGCTCGATGCGCTGGATCAGGATGAACTTCCGACAGTCTGGCGCCAGGCGTTATTGTCGTTGAAAACATTGGTGCAGTGGGAAGCGGCCTGAACGGCAATATTTGAAACTACAACCTGAATCCGTGACTCCATCGCGGCCCAGTGTGCAAGCCATACTGACCTGCATTGACAGGGATAGCTTGACCATCTTCAGTTATTTTAGTTGTTTTTATGATTTATCTTCTGGTTTCCACCATTAAGTCATTTGAAGAATGATATTTTTGTGTAAAAATTAGTACTGGTTGGCAGTGCTAATGCCATACAGCAAACAGAATCTCTGGGAGATATATCACAAATGGACTTAAAGTCTGTACTACTACCTATTGTGCTGCTAGTAGCTTGTTCAAATGATGACAATCTTGCCAAGGTTGGCAATGAAACAATAACCAAGCCTCAGTTTGACGCTCACCTCGCATTCAAGCGAATTAATCCGGATCAGACGGAACGGGTAAATGCTGAGCTGGATCACTACCTTCAACAAACTGCGTTAGCAAATGCTATTACCGACAGTGATGTCATTGATCAAGACCAGCTACAAGCCGAAGTCGACGAATTCAAGAAGCAAATGCTCGTTAGCCGCTATATGTCCACTTATCTTGATAAATCGGTGAATAGCACTGCCATCGAGAATTATTACAACGCTCATCAGAACGAATTTGCCCGTAAGCAAGCACATGTCGCCCATATTGTTATACGGGTTCATAGCGCAATGAGCGCAGCAGAACAGCAAGCTGCCCAGCAAAAAGCCAGAGATGTTCTGGCAAAACTGGGCAAGGGTGAAGAGTTTGCCGCATTAGCGACAGAGTACTCGGATGACCTCTACAGTGCTGAAAATGGTGGGGACCTTGGTTGGGTGACAGCAAACTCTATTGATCCAGCTTTCGCCAAGGCTGTATTTGATCTGGAACCCGGACAAACCAGTGACATTGTCAAAACCCAATACGGTTACCACGTTATTAAGTTGCTTGATCCTCTGAAACAGCAGGTCGCTCCGTTGTCGCAGGTTGAAGGTGATATTCGCTATCAGCTTCGGCAGAAGGCAAAGCAGGCAGAAACCGAGCGCTTACTGAATTCAATTAAAATTACCATTAACAAATAAACGGACATAGGCCATGTTACGGATGTATCAGTGGTTGGTTATAGGGCTTGCGTGTATATCAGTATTATCCTGTTCACAAGCACCTTCCGAAAATAATGCTGCTCAGGAAGTATCACCGGCTGCGGAACCCATCGCTGACGATGTATGGGCCACCGTTAATGGTTCGCCGCTAACAGAAGCGGAATTGAACTATTCCCTGAGTCGATTCTTTGGCGAACAATTTGTTGATGCTCGTGCCGAAGTCAAAATTCGTGACAGTCTTATTGCATCACGAGCCCTGGCTCAGAAAGCGCAGACAGAGCTTGATCCTGCTCTTTTGAACGAATTGGATGTTGCTGTAAGAGCCTACCGGGAAGAGCGGTTGATTGCCGCTTATATCGAGGCGACCAGCGATATTGAGCCCGTCAGCGCCAGCATGGTCACAGAGTACTACCAGTCTCATCTTGATGAATTTGGCGCGGCAACCATTACCCGCCTGCATATTATGGAAGCCTCCCTGACGGGCGCAGCCATGCCTGAAGCTCAGCTTTCAAAGCAACTGTTTCAATTGGCTCAGGCCGAAGACTGGTCAGCAATCACACTACCTTCTTACATCAAGCAATATCGGGCCTCCTCCAATGCGCAGTTGCCTGCCAGATTGCAAAGTGCAATCAAAACAACGCCAGTGGGCGAACTTTCCGGGTTGATTGTTGAGCAGGATAAAATTCTGGTATTCCGGGTTTTGGGTGAGGAACAGCTACCACCTAAGCCGTTAGCCGAAGTCAGTGCGAGTATTCGTAAACGATTGGCCGCAACACAACTTAGCAAAACCGTAAAAGCACTGACTGAACAAATTGTTAGTGAGAGCGATGTTGTAAAACACTACTAGCCAAGGATGAAGTATGAACAGCCTTGTTTGTTTCCGTAAGCTAACCAAATTTGCCATTCCTGTTCTATTATCCAGCGTGGTATTTTCCGGCAATGTTTTTGCCAATCAATGCGCCGGGGTTTTGGATGCTCCCGTTCAAAGCCATGGCGGTCAAGTCAGTCTGTCTTATGGTTCTGTTATTGAGGCCGATGTCTCGGTCATTCCAACCGAGGTGTTGCATCAGTCAAACTGGTCGCCTGCTTGTCATGGTGCTTTATGTCAGGCCAGCGGCACAGCTTCCACGTCATTGGTACTACCAAACTTCATTACCACCTCGTCCTCACTGGCACTTGTCCAGCCGTTCAATGCCTCAAATCTGTTGATTAATTTTGCCAATGAGTTTGAACATATCCAGGTTGGTGCGTTGTCGACGGTTGAGTTTGGTGGCAATGATCAGTTTTACGCGATTAAAGAACTCACCCTGGAATATGATTCATCACTCATTCTTGCTCCGGGCGACTACTGGATTGAATCGCTGCAATTGGGGGCCTATAGCAAAATAAAAACCAAGGGTGGTCAGGTTCGTCTGTTTGTTCGCGAGCCAGTCGTTGCCCGTTATCAAGCAAGTATTAACCAGGATTCCGATGCCGATGTGCTTTTGATCGCCTGGGGCTCGGTTAATTTTGATGGCAATAATGTTATTAATGCCAGCCTTTATTCAGCAGACCAGTTAAATGTTGGTTTTGGCTCCCGGCTGGAGAACGTTATTTCGGCCAGTGATGTTCAATTGGCTGGCGGTGTCAATGTTAAGGGGCTGCCTGTCGCGCCTGATTTGCTGAATGGTTTGTGTAGTGATTTTGGTCCTCTGCCGGATATTGATGCTGACGGTCTGGCCGATGGTCTTGACCCTGACGATGATAATGACGGCATTTTAAATAGTCAGGAAGGCCAAGGCAGTCATGAGTCAGAACCAGAATATGGTTTTGTCACGGTTGATGACGGCACCGGAAACCTGGTTGATACCAACCAATGTACCGATGCCTTCCGAGCGGGTTTACAGAATTTTTCTGCCGATGGTTTTATCAAATTTCGGTATAGCTCCCAGTTATTATCCTCACCCGACCTAATGTTACCATCTACTTCAGTCTCCGTTCCTGTCTGGACACCTCAGGCGACCTGCGCAACCGGCCCTTGCCTGGCCAGTGGTTCGCCTGCCGACCGGTTGCCTGAACGTGTTTGGCCTCCGTTTAGCGGTACAGACGATTATCAGGTTCCGTACAACGCCACCGCGAGTATCGATAATCGTGACGATAATCGATACAAAAATCTGGTGTTGAATGCTCAGAGCGAACTGCGTATCGACAATCAAAGTGGCCGTTTCCGGGCGGGTAACCTGCAAGCTTTGTATCAGGCAAAGCTGATTCTGACACCTGGCGACTATTGGTTTGATTCATTCCAGTTGAACTCAAATGCAGATCTGGCCGTGGTCGGTAACGGCACGGCCAGAATTTATGTCCGCGGCGATGCTCATGTCGGTAACAACGCTGTTTTAAATGCTGATTCGAGTTCAAAACTATTACTGGTGATTAACCATAATCTTGATGTCTCTTATCAGGCGACTGTGCATGCGTGGGTGGTTGCAGGAGGGGAGGTCAATGTTCGTGGCAGCGTGACTGGCGGTATCGCTGCCGCTGGCGTTACATTGGGTGATTTCGCCACGGTTACCTATGACTATCGCGCACTGTGGCAGACCGATTTCTCCGCCCATTGCGATATCGACGCCGATGGCCAATACGATCTGTTTGATGAGGATCGTGATGGCGATGGCATTACCAATGACCATGAAAAACAACTGGGTTATGACCCAACAGACCCCAACCATACCCCGCCTGATATGGATCACGATCACATCCCGGATGCGCTCGATAGTGACCGCGATGGCGACGGCATTGCAAACGACAACGATATCTTCCCTGACGACAGTAGCGAATGGGCAGACCTTGATCACGATGGCATTGGCGATAATTCCGACCCAGACAGAGACGGTGATGGCTTTAGCAATGACGATGAAATCCGCCAGGGAACGGACCCACAAACCGATTACCCCGATGTCATCGCACCAACCGCACAACTAAAATCACTCCCCGGTTTAACGGCAAATTCATCGGTTACCGTTACCGCAACCGCGTCTGATGAGTATTCCGGCATTAAATCGGTTGAATTAAAAAATAACCAGACATCCGAGCAAGTCGCCATGGTTCTTGATGAGGATGTCTATAGCGCCACGATTAATCTGTCTGAAGGCGTTAATAGTTTAACCATCATTGTGCTTGATAACTGGGATAACCAAACTGAAATCACCGGAACCATTAATCGTGATTCCATTGCGCCAGAATTAACCATCAGTTCACCGCAGAATTTTTCCGTCAGTGATTTACAGTTANNNAAAATACCTTAGTGCTCACCGCCGTTGATGGTGCCGGTAACCACACAGAACTACAGCAGATATTTAGTGCCGATGTGACACCGCCGCAATTCAGTCAGTGGCATGTCCCTTCGCTAACGAATAAAGAAACCGTTGCAGTCTCCGTACTGGTTTTTGATCAATATTCTGGGGTCGAGCAGGTTCGCTTGCTGGTGAATGATCAGCCGGTTCCCGTGACATTAACCTCCGCAACCTCCGCCACCACCGGGAGCCAATTGGTCAATGCCACCGTAGCGCTGACAGAAGGCACCAATAATCTCGCCTTCAGCGCAACGGACGTACTGGGCAACCGTGTCACAAATACCTTTGCAATCAATAGAGATTCAACCGCACCGGTACTGAGCCTTGCCGAGCCAGCATCTCCATGGCAGCTTGACGCGCAATATCAACTCACCGGAACAGTGACCGATGATAACGCCGGTATTGCCAGCGTCAGTCTAGGCTCTGAGCAATTGCTTGTAGCGGATGATCGTTTCACCAGCGTGCAAACTCTGGTTGATGGTCTCAATCAAATGACCGTCAAAGCGCGCGACCTGGCAGGCAATGTCAGCGAAGCAACGATAGAAGTTGGCCGCGATCAGCTCGCACCAGAACTGACGCTGGATCAAAGTTCGACCCTGGTCACCAACGACCGCCATTGGCACATCAGCGGTCACGCCACGGATGCGCATTCCGGTGTTGCCCGCCTGGTCGCTCAATTTGCTGACGCCAACGAACAGCCCATCCCGGTTGTGGACGGCGCATTCGATACCGTTCTGACGCTTCCAGAAGGGAAGTCAACCGGCGAACTGATCTTGACCGACCAAGTCGGGCTCAGCGCCCGTCAGGCATTGACCACCTTGCTGGATCAGACTGCTCCGGTCATCGCACTGGCCTATAACGGTTCAGCACTGACCGAAGCAACCTCCCTATTTATTGACCAGCCTGACTTGGTTGTGGACCTGGCCGTACAGGATGACAGCGCAGGCCTGGCCTCAATCGAGGTGTTATTGAATGGCGCGCGCATCCCGACAACCGTGACCTCAACAACCCTTGCACTGACCCTGGCTAATGGCACCAATGCACTCTCGGTAACCGCGATTGATAACGCCGGAAACCAAAGCCAGCAAGCGATTCAACTGACGCTGGATCAGACCCCACCGACCATTACCTGGCTCAGTGATACCGACCCAACCAACAACCCGGATATGGCCGTTATGTGGCAGGTCACCGATGCCAGTGGCATCCGAGAGCAGCAACTGACACTGAACGGCCAAGCCGTTACCTGGCAGCCTTCAAATGATGACTTCGAAGCCACCGTGACACTCAATGAAGGCCAAAACACCCTGATCGTGTCAGCAATCGACCTCGCCGGTAACACCACACAGCAGACCTTTACCCGCCAGTTGGATACCCAGGCCCCAACATTAACGCTGGCATCGCTGCCCGCAACCACCGCCCAGAACACCATCAAGCTGTCCGGCCAGGTGCAGGACGCCTTGCCCGTGCAAGTGACGATCAACCGTCAAGCCGTTACCGTCGATGAGCAAGGGGCTTTCAGCGCGCTCGTGGCGTTGACCGAAGGCAGCAACAGCATTGCCATCCAGGCCAGCGATGCCCTGGGCAATCTGACCCAGCAAAGCGCCACCCTCATCAGCGACCAAAGCGGCCCGGTCATCACCGCCAGCGTACCGCCAACGGTTGATGACAACACCGTAACCGTAACCGGGCAGATTAGTGATGCACTCTCCAATATCCAATCAGTCCGGGTGCTCAATGCCACCACCGGTATTCCCTATTCGGTCGACCTCTCTGGTGATCAGTTCAGCGTCGCCGTCATCCTTGACGATGGCGTCAACACGCTCAGCGTCGAAGCCGAAGATACGTTGGGTAATCAAAGCAGCCTTTCTCTGCAAACCGAGGTTCTGGTCAGTGGTCTGCAATGGCAGTGGCAAAGCGCCACCAACCTGCAAACCGAGGCAGCCGATATTGTCCTGGACGGTTTGCTGACGACGGACCTGCCAGACTCGGAATTTACCGTGACTATCGCCGGGCAGGCCACCACCGTCAGCCCGTGGTCTGATGGTTTATACAGCGTCAGATCAGCCCGGTTGGCCTTGACCGAAGGGATTAATAGCGTTGAGGTGATCGTCACCGCTAATAACAGCGAGTTGCGTGACAGCTTACTGGTCGAACGGCTAGTGAACACCGAACCACCGTCTGACACCCCGTTTGAGCTGACCATCAACTCACCCGCCAATGGGCTTCAGATCAATGGTGAATACCTGACGCTGAGTGGCGAAGTCCGGGCCGACAGCACACCAGAAGTCACCATCAATGGTGAACCCGCCACGCTCGCCACCAGTGTGCCGTATTACCGCTTCAGCACCACCCTCAATGTGCCGCAAGGCCAGGCTGAGTGGACACTAAACGTCAGTGCGCAATTGGCGGATGGCCGCCAGTTGAGCGAACATCGTCGCGTCTTTCTCGATACCCAAGCCCCGGTTATCGCGCTGAACAACGCCTTACGACCCTACCCGGAAGCCACGCTGATACTGGACAACCCCTATGTATTAACCGGCCGTGTCGAGGACGCCAACTTCAATAGCCTGACCCTGAACGGCAACTTGCTGGAAGTGACCCCGGCAGGCAATGACCAGTACCAGTTCCGCACCGCAGTATCGCTGCCAAACAACAGCGATACCACCGTCACCCTAATCGCCCAGGATCGCGCCGGGAACCGGACGGCTCAAAGCTACGTCCTGCAAGCCCGCCGCACCCTGGAACTCAAATGGTTATTGCCACTGCAAAACAGTCAATTGCTGAGCTATGGCGACCCCTTTGACGTGCAGATTGTGCTGCAAAGTTCCGAGCAGACCAGCAGCCACCGTTACCAGATCCGGTTAGTGAATACTGACACACAAACCGCCGAAAGCTGGCAGACCCTGACCTTCAACAAAGGCACCGCCAGCACCGATTTGACCCTCAGAGGCGCGACCGGCCAGTTCGCGCTGGAAGCCCGCGTGATTGACACGAACAACGCCTTGGTCGCAAGCCTGCCTGTCCGCACCTTAACGGTCAGCACCCCGCAAACCGTCCCGGTCGAACTGAGCAAAGTTCAGCCCGAGCAGGGCGCTCAGAACGTCGACACCAAAGAATCGATCAGCCTGTTCTTCAACCAGCCCATCGACCCGAACTTACTCGATATTCAGGTATTTGAGACCGCCTTCGGCAAAACCTGGCTCAATCAGGACGCCTCCGGTACCGAGTTCTTCAACGCCAAAGGCCATCAATTGGTCGAAGTGCAGCGGGATCACGAGGTTCTGCCGGTCACCTGGCAGTTGGTCAGCGATGATAAAACCG
>JARRJP010000109.1:0-21055 GCA_037389025.1 Reinekea sp.
TTTCGCAAATAAAAATTGTATCCGGTTGCTTCATTGCTTTTATATCCGTTACTCATATTTCGCACTTGACAAAAGTAACTTTCGGCTAATGCAAGACTGAATAAATTTGACCTTAGAGGTCCTTTAAGGTTGATACTATTTCTTGCTCAAATTTAGCACCTGAATTTAGTACCTGTACCTGTTAACACACCGGGAGCCAGTCACCATGCCCACCCAACAACACTTCATCATCCCGGTTACCGGTCTTAGCTGCGCATCCTGCGTCAGTCGACTGGAAAAAGCGCTGTCAAAACGCGATGCGGTAAATCAGGCGAGTGTTAATCTGGCACTGGAAACACTTGATCTGACATTGACTGATGCACGCTCTGTGACTGAACTGCCACAATGGATTGACAGCGCTGGTTTCGGTCTGGAAACCGAGCAGGCCTTGTTGACGGTGCAGAATATCAGTTGCGCGGCCTGTGTCGGCCGCATTGAAAAAAGTCTGGCGAAGATGCCTGGCATTGAACAGGCGAATGTGAATCTGGCCACCAGTCAGGTAAAGGTGAGTTGGTATCGCGGCTTACTGACATTAAATGATATTCGCCACCGCCTGGAGCAAATCAATTACCCTGCGCTGCGTGTGGAGGAGAATCAGGACGATGCGCTGACGGACAGTCATCAGCACCTGCTAAAACTCTCTCTGTTTGGCCTGGGGCTGTCATTGCCAATGCTTGTGGTGATGGTGGTCAGTCTGTTTGGCGGCGCTTGGAAATTGCCGGGTTGGATTCAGTTTTTGCTAGCGACACCGGTTCAGTTCTGGCTGGGCTGGCGTTTTTATAAAGGCGCCTGGCACTCATTAAAAAACGGTTCGGCCAACATGGATGTTCTGGTGTCTTTGGGTACGTCGGCGGCCTATTTTTACAGCCTGTATTTGTGGCGTGTGGCCGGTGCCGAGCATCTATATTTTGAGGCGGCCGCTGTCGTTATCAGCCTGGTGATGCTGGGCAAGTGGATGGAAGCGCGTGCAAAAACACTCACCGGTAATGCCATTCGCCAGTTGATGAAACTGCAACCGCCAACGGCCAGAAAATGGTTGGGTGATTCATTGCATAGTGTTGCTGTCAGCTCGCTTGTTGTCGGCGATGAATTACAGGTTCAACCGGGTGATACCGTTGCAGCAGACGCGGAAGTTATTCATGGTCACAGCACAGTTAATGAAGCCATGCTGACGGGCGAAAGTATGGCTGTGGAAAAATCTTCCGGTGACATTGTGCTGGCTGGTACTCAGAATCTCAATGGTAGTCTGCGGGTTCGGGTGTATCAACCACCAGAACAGTTTCGACTAAAGCAGATTGTGGCGCTGGTAAACGATGCGCAGATGCAGAAGCCGGACATCCAGAAAACTGTCGATAAAATTTCTGCTGTATTTGTTCCGGTGGTCATTGCTATCGCGTTGCTGACGTTTGGTTTTCAATGGTGGTTGAACGAGTTTAATGACGCCCTGATTGCGGCGGTCAGTGTTCTGGTTATTGCCTGCCCCTGCTCGCTGGGCCTGGCAACACCGACCGCTATTATGGCAGCCAGCGGTGTCGGCGCACGGCGCGGAATATTGATTCGTGATATCAATCAGCTACATCTGCTATCCAAAGCCAGCACTATTGCGTTTGATAAAACCGGTACCCTGACCGAAGGAGCGCCTGCGGTTATTCATCAGGCATTCTGGTCCGACGAGGCTGAATTGCCAGCATGGATAAAGCAGATTCAACAACAGAGTCAGCACCCACTGGCCAATGCCATGGTTGAATCATTAGGTGACTATAGCGCTGGCAAGCTGAATTTCACGATTGAAAATATCTCCGGCCGGGGCGTTAAAGCCAGTGCTGACACTTATCGTCTGTTTATCGGTAATCGTCGCTTAATGACTGAGCAGAATATTGCCATCGACGCAGCGCAAGCCCAAAGCCAGGCGCCTGAAGCCAGTACTGTGTGGGTGGCGTTGAACGGAGAACTGGTTGCCCGTTTTGATTTAACAGACCCGGTGCGCAACGAATCGCCTGCTGTTATCAACTGGCTTCAACAACAACATTGGCAAAGCTGGTTATTGACGGGCGATCATAAAACAGCCGCCGAATCAGTCAGCAAACAATTAGGTATTGATCATCTTTTTGCTGATTTATTACCGGAACATAAATCGCAAACCATTGAGCAGTTGAAGAAAAAGTTTTCTCCGGTTGTGATGGTTGGTGATGGCATTAATGATGCACCGGCACTGGCGCTGGCCGATGTCAGCATCGCGATGGGTAATGGTACTGATGTCGCCATGGAAACAGCCGGGCTCACCCTGATGCGACCACAACTTGGTTTAATTACCGAAGCGGTGCAAATTGCGCAAAAAACCCAGAATAAAATCCGCCAGAATCTGTTTTGGGCATTTTTCTACAATTGTGTGGGTATTCCATTGGCGGCTCTGGGCTATTTAAGCCCGGTGATTGCGGGTGCTGCAATGGCATTCTCCAGTGTCAGTGTGGTATCCAGCTCGTTGTTATTGTTGCGTTGGAATCCTAACGCTATCGGAGGAGAAAAAAATGATTGAATTAACAGTTGAAGGTGCCACCTGTGGTGGCTGTGTCAAATCCATCGAGAAGGCTGTTGGTCAGGTCGCCGGTGTCGCTGCGGTTAGCTTTGATCTGGAAAGCAAACTGGCAAAGGTTGATGGTGATGCCGACCGACAGGCGGTTATAGATGCCATTGAGATAGCTGGGTTTGATGTTGTGGATAGTAAAGAGTGAAATGATAAACTTAAGAAGTTGTGTGAGATTGAACCCAAGAGGTTGATCGTTTTTTCTCGTTCCGGTGTGGAACGAGAAAAAGATGTTCTGAAGCAGTACCGGCTATAGCCGCTCCACGAGCTGACCAAAAAAATCAGCCTCACGCGCTGCCGGATGTTGTTTATTCAACATCGACAGGTAGTGTTTGACGCTGTCCAGTTCGACCAACTCTGCATTCACCGCCAGGCGCAACACAAAAGCAAAACTGATATCGGCAATAGTAAACCGGTCTGCCACCAGATAACCTTCGGCAGGTAACTGGCTTATCGCAACCTTGAGCTTGAACTTCAGTGTTTCCTCGTTCATTTCAATAAACGTGCTCGGAAACAAACCCGATTTACCAAGCGAGTACTCAACCAGCTTTGTCTCAAGCGTATTGCCTGAGACCGCCATCCACTTCAGAAAGTCGTAACGAGCGGCCTCGCCTGGCTGAACAATCAATTTCTTTTCAGGGTACTGCTCAGCAAGATAAGTCAGCGCAGCTTCGGATTCGATAAGGGTTTGATCGCCCCACTGCACCACCGGAATCGCTGCGTAAGGGTTAAGGTCGGTAAAAGGCGCTTGCCGGTGCTCCCCTGGCTTGACCGGGCACTCATCCACAGTTAAGCCCGTTTCATGCGCTAACCAGCGAATTTTGCCGCTTCGGTCATATTTGCCGAAATGGTGTAACTTGATCATAAATAATCTTGCCTGCCGTTTTTGTTTCGAAACAAGGGTTGAGAGATTGTATCCAACACGCCCCAGTGTTTCAGATCTTTGTCAATTTAACCAGCCAATTTTAAGATTCGTTTAAGCAATCTCAGACTAGACTGCATGGATATTTTTACCTGCAAAGGAACAATCATGACAACGTCCAATCAATATACCAAAGTGTGGGATCCTCTGGTTCGAATCTTTCACTGGGCATTGGTTATCGCATTTGCAACCGCCTACTTAACAGCCGAAGAGTTTGATTTTATCCATGAACCGGCAGGATATACCATTTTCGGTCTGGTGGTATTTCGCCTTATCTGGGGCATTATCGGCACCCGCTTCGCGCGTTTTTCACAGTTTGTCCACCATCCGGGCAAAATCATCAGCCATCTGAAGCAAATGAAAGCTGGCAAGGCGCCGCATTACCTGGGTCATAATCCGGCAGCAGGCGCAATGGTCATCGCTTTATTGTTGTTTCTGATTGGTACCACTGTGGCGGGAATGTCGCTGTTGGCAACCGAAGGTGAAGGCCCATTGGCAAGTACGTTTATTGCTGGCTTTGATAAACACACCGTTAAAGAGATTCACGAGTTCTTTGCCAATGGCATGCTAGGACTCATTGGGTTGCATATTGCTGGTGTCATTTTCAGCAGCAAGCTGGAAAAAGAAAATCTGGCCCGTGCCATGCTCACTGGCAAGAAAAAGCATCGTGTCGATGCCATTGATCTGAAATAAGGGCGAATCAATGAAGAACTTAGGCTCTACTTTTCTTTTTACCATTATCGCCTCGGCTTCCTTTGCCGGGCAGGCGCTTGATAACCAACTTGAGCTTTTTGCTCAGCAAGGTGCGACTCAAGCAGATGCTGAACGTGGTCGTCTGTTCTGGATCACAGAAACAGCGGAGGGGCATGCCTGCGCCCAGTGCCATGGGGAGGATGTTACCCAAGTAGGAAAACATGCCCGTACTGGCAAGTTGATTGAACCGATGGCCCCTTCGGTCAATCCAAGTCGTCTGAGTGATGAAAAACAAATGACCAAATGGTTGCTACGCAACTGCAAATGGACTCTGGGACGCGAATGCAGTGCTCAGGAAAAAGCCGATGTTTTGACCTGGTTGAGCCAACAATAAATCAATGGAGCAATATTAAGATGAATGAAAAAATACGCATGGTACTTGGTACTCTGTTGCTGGGCAGTGCTCTGGCAATCGGCCCCTTTGCCTATAGCCTTGATGCCAATGAATACGATGGTGACGAATGGGGAGAACATGATGATGAACACGAAGGGAGCGAACATGATTCTGAAGAAACCGTTCTGGCTTTTAAGCTGTTCGGCAACAAGCAGGATTCAATAATGCCTGAAGAGCAGGCCATGTATAAAGAAGAATGCGCGGCCTGCCATATCGCCTACCCGGCTAAATTCCTGCCCGCAGCCAGCTGGCATAAGATTATGACCGGTTTGGATGACCATTTCGGTGAAAATGCAGAGTTGGATGCCGACACAACAGCAGCCATCAGCAAATATCTGCAAGTTGCCTCAAGCCAGGGGCGCCCGCATAAACTGCTGCGCAAACTTGGTGACGAAGTACCTCTACGCATTACAAAAATGCCTGGTTACCGCCGGATCCACCATGAATTACCAAAAGATGTCTTGCAGCGTGATCCTAAACTGACCTCAATGAGCCAGTGCAATGCCTGCCATCGCGAAGCAGAGCGTGGAATATTTGATGAAGACGATGTTGATATCCCTGGCATTGGCCGTTGGGACGATTAGCCTGAATGTAGCGGCGGATGAAATTCATCATGATAAAATCCGCTACCTGGTTGAACAGGGGCAATTGCTGTCTCTTGCTGAAATTCAAGCCATGCATCCAGACTACTTTGCAGGCCGCCTGCTGGATCTGGAGGTCGAAAAAAGTCGCGATAAGGTTTTTTATGAGCTTAAATTACTTGATAAACACCACCGATTTATCAAATTGCTAATTGATGCAAAAACAGGTGAAGTGGTCACAGTAAGAGACCGGCATCACCGACATGAAGATCAGGACGAGCGCCATGAAGATTCTTCTGATTGATGATGACCATGCCTTAATAAACCATCTGAAACCCGTCCTGAAAGCGGACGGGTATGTTGTGGAATACGCCGACAATGGTATTGATGCCGAGTTTCTTGGCTTTGAAGAAGAGTTCGATGCCATCATTCTGGATCTTGGCTTACCTCAGAAAAATGGCCTGGATGTTCTGAAAGCCTGGCGCCAGAACGATATGAAGGCCCCAATTCTGATTTTGACCGCGCGCGATTCCTGGCAGGAACGCGTTGATGGCTTAAAAGCAGGCGCTGACGACTACCTTGGCAAACCATTTCAGATAGAAGAGCTGTTGGCTCGCCTGGAAGCCATTTTACGACGCAATATAGGGACGTTGGACAATACACTGAAGTATGACAATCTGACGCTTAATCTGAATGCTCAAAATCTGATTCTCGATAATAATGATGATGCCCTTCAATTAACCGCAATCGAATTCAAACTACTACGCCACCTGATGTCGAACCCGGGAAAAATATTATCCAAGACCGAACTCAGCGAACATGTATATGAAGAAGAAAACCTGAAAGACAGCAATACGATTGAGGTATATATTAATCGGCTACGCAAACTGATTGGCAAGGAACGAATCGTTACCTTACGCGGTCAGGGCTATCGAATGTCATAGAGACAAGGCTTAATGTTTTCAATCAAGCGTCAACTCAACCGAAATCTGATTTTGAAAGCTATGCCATAGGCCACCTTGAACATGACATAGACAGTATGATCCGCTCACTGACACTGACGGATACCGGTGATTGGCAACTGGAAACAGAAAACTTTTCAGAAATTTATAACAGCGTCTACTCTGGTAGCTACTACCAAATCCAACTGCCTGATAAAAGCATCATCTACAGTCGCTCAGCCTTCGACCTGAAACTTGCGCCTCCTCGCCCGCAGGAGGAACTCAGCATGTCTTACGATACAGAAACAGAAGATGATCAGGATTTACTGGTGCTTCAGCTTGAAGTTGAAATAGAAGGTCAACCCATCATTTTCTGGGTGGCTGAGGACATGACGTTTATCTACCACACGCTGCTTAATTTTTTGACTTTTGCCGGTTTTGTTTCCATTGTTTTGATTTCCTTATTAATCATTATTCAGCAACGATTCCTGTCCCATTCATTCGATGTTTTTAATCAGCTTAAAGACAAGATTCAACGAGTAACAGACGAAGGAATCACCTTGAATGAAGCGAATATTCCATCTGAAGTCGAACCGCTGGTCACACAGATTCAATCATTGGTTGATCAGCTTAAGCTGCGAAACCAGCGAACGAGAAGTGCCATCGGGGATTTATCTCATGAGTTGAAAAGGCCATTGCAACTGTTGAGTATTAATGCTGAGCAACGACAGGATCAATCGTTGCTGGGGCCACTACAGGAAATCAAAAATATTATTGATCGGGAACTGCGCCGCGCCAAAGTTGCCGGTAGCCGCGACATTGGTGGTCAGTTCGATCCGGAAACGGAATTGGCTGATTTGCTGGTAGTGATGCGAAAGATACACTCGAATATCGAGTTCAGTATCAGCGTAAAAACTTCCCTCAACCTGCTAAATCTCGACCGCGATGACATGCTGGAGCTGTTCGGCAATCTGATTGATAACGCGGGGAAATTCTCGCAACACAAAGTACACATTAGTCTGTCAGTTCAGGGGTATACCTTCAATTGTGTTATTGAAGATGATGGACCTGGCGTTCCTGAGGAGCAGTATGAGCACGTTCTGAAACCTGGTACAAGGCTGGATGAAAGTGTTCAGGGACATGGGATTGGTTTACGTATCTGCCGTGACATTATTAACGGATATAAGGGCAAACTGGTGTTTGCCCGATCTGAGTTGGGCGGTTTGGCGGCATCGGTGAGCATTCCGGTTTCCAATTGATGGGGCTGCTTAATCAGGCTATCGCCAGATTAAAAACCCGATCCAGATCCCTGGTTGTGTATCTACCCTGATCATGCCATTGCATACCGCTCAAACGAGTCAGCTCACGTTCAATATAATCGTTCAGTTCCGGTATCGCCGGTATCCATTCCTTTTCAGTGGATCGGGCTTTCATGGTCAACAATGCCGTGATTGAACGGTATATCTCACTATCAGGTGCTAATAACTCAAGCAACTCAGAAAACAATATTGGCGGCATTCGACCATACCGCTCAACCCAATTGGCAGCCAGGATTGGTCGTAATACATAAAAGTATTTTTTCAACGGCACCTTGTCTCTTTTGAGGTAACCCCGATAATTTGTTTTAGCCATACTCAGATAGTGATGTAGCGAACGCATAGGTGAGTACTGCGCGTTAACTTCCTTTCGCAGTGCCGGCGCAAACTCATGATCGCACCGATAAACAATCGGCGAATGTAACCATTCCATCAATGAGGGGTTGAATTTTTGAAACAAACGTAACGCTTTGCGAACATCCCATCCGTTCAGGTCGATATCATCGACAATCGGATATTCGATAACATCCCGTTGCTCTTCGATACTCAGATACCAATCCTGAGCGTGAGCATAAACAAAGCGCACATCGTAGTCGCTGTTTACTGAGGCAAAGCCCCAGGCTCGGCTACCGGATTCAACAGCGTAGAGTATTCTAACATCATGCTCCTGTTCGGCTCGCTCCAGGCGGGTTGCTATTTCTTCTGCTATTCGTTTATCGATCATCGTTGCTTCCTTTTTAGTACAACGGCACCGGTAAAAAAATTCCCTTTCAATACCGAGCTCTCAAAATTTCAGGTTAATAATCTGGATATATTCAGCACCTGATCCAAACCGCCAACGACCTGAATCCGTTCAATCCGCTCGGCGATTTTTTCCAGTGACTCCAACTCTTTCAAACGCAATAACACCGGATTGTTTTCCATCAATTTTGCAGTGTTATGCAATGATCGCGTTGCCGATGTTTCCTCACGGCGCTTAATGCTGTTCGCCTCCGCCGCCTTTTGTGCTTCTACCACCTGGTTTAGGATGTCCTTCATATCTCCGGGCAGAATAATGTCTTTAACACCAATATCGTTCAGCGTCACTCCGATGGCTGATAATTTTTCAGTAACCGCTGCAAATACATCCTGTGAAATGGACTGTTTGTTTTCCAACAGTTCATCCAGCGTTTTTGTCCCTATCGCTGCCCGCAAAGCTAATTGCAGTTGACGATAAATGTGCTCATCGGCTTTTTTCACCAGGGTGGTAAATACAACGGCATCCGTTACCCGGTAGGTTGCATTCAGATTCACCCGAATGGAAACACGATCCTTCGTTAAAATTTCCTGCCCGGATACTTCTTCTGTTCGCAAACGCATATCAACCGTTTCAACATGCAATGCGCGTAGCAATGCCCAATAGCCGTAACGACCTGGTTTTAGCGTCTCGACCAGTTGACCATCTTCAAAACGCAAGCCGATATGCTGCTCGGGAATCACAACATGCAGCACCCGTGCTTTATTGTAGGAGGCTTTCTCCAACCCCTGATGAATGATCTCACGCAACAGTGCATCGTCAAGCTGTACGATTTCATTCAGATCCACCAGCACCACTTTCCACTGCGCGGCATCACGCCAGTAATAACGCTGATCATCGGGTGACAATATTGTCGCCAGGCGGCCGTCTTTATAAATCAAAGCCGCCTGCGTTGCTGATGTTGTCACTAATAGCAAGTGTTCCGCCAGTAATGCATTTTTCAACAGGATCGAGGCGCTGACATGTTTAAATTCACACTCGGTAATCGTCTGCGATTCAAATGACAGTTCATTTTTCCAGTCCCAGAATACGTACTTTCCTGGCATCAACACTTTCTGAAATTGTCGGTTTTTAAACTGCAGAACCCGTTCTTGATCTGCAATAACAATGGTTTTTTTGTACATCATTTCTTAATTCCTTTTGTGGGTGGTAGCCTGCCACTCGTTCAGGGACAGCTTCTTGAAACTGGCCAGAGTCCTTAGTGATCACATCGGCATCTGCCCATGGTGATGCATCCTTGCAGCTCACCTAACCTGACAACAACATTCTGCCAGGCTAACGACCAAATATTCTCGGGCCAGTTTCAGCGGACGCTGCACAACTGTCCGGTGGCGGGTGAAAGACGAGCAAGCGAACCTGCTAACTGACACCGGCTACCTGTTTTTCTTAAGAAGGCGTGAAAGGCCTTGGTTGTTAATGCGGGACTCGAACCCGCTACCAATCGATTAATCGTCGACTGCTCTATCCAAATGAGCTAATTAACATTGCGTACTTGAGCAGGATTCGAACCTGCGCCAGCCTGAAAACATCAGGTGCTCTACCTGTCTGAGCTATCAAGTCAGGTGTGCGTTCGGACCTCGCCCTAGCTTTCGGTACGCCCTGCTTCAGAGAAGAGGCGCCAGACGGGTAACAAACCCGAACCGCTGAAAGCAACACACCAATGCTATTCCAATCTACGTGCCAACTCTGTTTTTCTGAACGCCAACCAATTTATAAGTTACTGATTTTATTAAATAAAATAATTCTTATTCGAGTAAATTCCAGTTTTCACTGCCCTGCCGACACATCCCTGTTATGATCAGTAAAGATAAGAGTTGATCGGAATAAATAAAATGAAGAATGTCGTTATTGGCCTGGTCGGAACCGTTCTGGACATGCGTGGCAAAGGTGCAGGACGATGGAATCAATGGCGACCCAGCATCGGCGTCTGCCAGCAACCGGATTTCCCAGTGGATCGTTTTGAGCTATTGCATGACCGGGACTATGGCCGTTTTGCCCATCGCATAGCAGCAGATATCAAAGAAGCTTCACCCGGCACCAAAGTCGGACTGCATTCACATCAGGTTGAAAACCCATGGGATTTTGAAACCATGTACAGTGCGCTACTCGACTTTTGCCTCAAGTACCCATTCAAACCCGACGAAGAAAATTATTTTCTGCATATCACAACAGGCACTCATGTCGCACAAATCTGCTGGTTTTTGCTGTGTGAAGCACGTTATATCCCAGCCAAACTACTGCAATCATCACCGACACCGGATAATGGACCGGAAGGCCGCATCCAGACAATCGACCTGGATCTATCCAAATATGACAAACTGGCATCGCGTTTTGAACAGCGACAATCGGACAACATCAGCTTCCTGAAAAGCGGTATTGAAACAAAAAATCCAGCCTTCAATGCCATGATCAACCAAATTGAACGAGTAGCCATTCGATCCGATGCACCGATACTAATCACTGGCCCCACCGGTGCTGGCAAGTCGCAAATCGCTAAGCGTATTTATGAACTAAAGAAGCATCAGGGCCTGCTGCATGGCGAGCTCGTCAATATCAATTGCGCCACCTTGCGTGGTGACAATGCGATGTCGACCTTATTCGGACACACCAAGGGCGCCTTTACCGGCGCACAAAGCGCGCGTAAAGGCATATTAAGCAAAGCCAATGGCGGCCTGCTATTCCTCGATGAGATAGGTGAGCTGGGGCTGGATGAACAGGCTATGCTGCTGCATGCGCTGGAAGAAAAATGCTTTTATCCGGTTGGCAGTGACACAACTGTCGATAGCGCGTTCCAATTAATTGCCGGAACCAACCGTCAATTGCAGGAACGCATTGGCGACGGACTGTTCCGTGACGATCTGCTGGCGCGTATCAATCTCTGGAGCTATCGACTTCCCGGCCTGGCAGAACGGCGCGAAGATATCGAACCTAACCTAGACTACGAACTGCAGCAGCGCGAGCGCAGTCAGAACCACAGGGTTTCAATGAACAAAAGCGCTCGCGCTACTTATCTCAAGTTTGCACTATCTCCCGAGGCACACTGGCCAGGTAACTTTCGCGACCTCAACGCGTCAATAGTGCGAATGACAACACTCTCTGAAGGTGGACGAATTAATGAAGCGATTGTCAGCGAGGAAATCAGACAACTGCAATCACGCTGGCAGCCACAACACACCTCATCACCAGCCCCCTTAACAGACTATATTTCAGAGGCAGATCTGCACGATATGGATCTGTTCGATCAGCACCAGCTCAGTTTCGTGATCAGCGTGTGCCGACAATGCCATACATTATCCGAAGCCGGGCGACGACTATACAACAGATCCAGAGAACTGAAGTCCTCAACCAACGATGGGCATCGGCTGCGACAATATCTATCAAAGTTTGGAATCAGCTTTGATCAATTAAAATAATAAATGATCGAAATGGATCTTATGTGAAAATAGCAAACTTTCACCAAAGTCAAAAAATCCAATAAAATCAATAAGTTATAAATATGGCATAGTAATTGATATAGATCTCATGAATTTATCAAAAGGAGCATCCAATGACTATTGAAGTAATGAACGTGCCCGGCGGCGTGCCAGTAAAATCCTGGACAAGGGGTGTACTGTTTGAAGATAAAGCGAAGGCACAATTAAGGAATATTGCCAGCCTGCCCTTTATTCATAAATGGGTTGCGGCCATGCCGGACGTTCATTTGGGCCGGGGCGCAACTATTGGCTCAGTTATCCCCACAACAACGGCGATCATTCCGGCAGCGGTCGGTGTCGATATCGGCTGTGGAATGATGGCTGCGAGAACCAACCTGACAGCAAGTGATTTGCCAGATAACCTGCTTGAGTTGCGGAACGCGATTGAATCAGCAGTGCCACATGGCCGTATCGTGGGACATAAAAAAAGGGACTCTGGAGCCTGGGGGCAAATTCCAGAGATTGTCGGACAGATGTGGCAGGCACAGTTAGCTGACGGATTCAAAACACTTTGCGGCAAGCATTCAGTACTGGAAAAGACCAACAACATCAATCATCTGGGGACTCTGGGGACCGGAAATCACTTTATTGAACTGTGCCTGGATGATGCAAATAACGTCTGGATCATGCTTCACTCCGGCTCTCGCGGTGTTGGTAACCGCATCGGAACACACTTTATTGAGCTGGCGAAAAAAGATATGCAGCGTTGGCATATCAACCTGCCGGATCAGGATCTGGCCTATTTACCCGAAGGGACTGAGCACTTTAACGACTATATCGAGGCAGTTAACTGGGCACAGAGTTTTGCCCGGATTAACCGTGAAATCATGATGAAACATACGGTTGAAGCGGTCGCACAGGTATTGCAACGCCCGATTGATGCAACGTTGGAGGCAGTGAATTGCCACCATAATTATGTGCAAAAGGAGCATCATTACGGCAAAAATGTTTACCTGACCCGAAAAGGTGCCGTCAGCGCGAAAAAGGACCAGCTCGGCATCATTCCAGGTAGCATGGGAGCAAAGTCTTTCATTGTCCGAGGCCTTGGAAATGAAGAAGCCTTCTGCTCCTGCTCTCACGGCGCAGGAAGGGTTATGTCTCGTACCCAGGCCAAAAAGGAAGTCAGCCTTGAAGAGCACATTGAAGCAACAAAGAACGTCGAATGTCGCAAGGATATTGATGTAATCGACGAAACGCCCAAGGCTTATAAGGATATCGAAAAAGTTATGGCGGCACAGAAAGAGCTGGTTGAGATCGTGTACACATTACGACAGGTGATTTGTGTTAAGGGATAAAAAAAGTGGATGCTGTTCTGCATCCACTGATTCCACAGAACCCGGCCGTTGGCAACCCCTTTATTAAACCTGAACCCGTGACTTCATAGCGGTGCAGTGCGCAAGCCATTGATTCCTCTTTGCTTCCCCAAAATTGGGGTGAACCTATGGGTGCACCTGCAATTTTTGAAAAACAAATAGGAATCAAGCTCTTACACCCTACATCCACTCTGGAGTCACGGATTCAGGTTAAAGTACTCCTCATTCACATACCCAACAACAATACCGACCATTCTGGATGCTAATCCTGCAAGGTAGAGGCTGAGGTTGCATGAGAAATTGAAACAAATAATGTTGCCGAAAAGAAGAATGGTGGAGTCAAGAACCTCGCCTCCACCGGGATGATCATTTCTTCAACTGATCTTTATACATAGGGTCATTCGCCAGGCCAAAGCCCATTGGATCAAGTGCTTTTAAACCACGGGCCAATGCGGCCGCATATTCTTCCGATTTAGGACCGGTAAAACATACATAAAGACCGTGCATCTTCAATCCTCGCGGATCAAACTTCACCTTCGTGCGGTATGAGCTCAACACGCTGTCATTCACCATCAGATAATTCATTACCCGATTATCAATCACGGCTAAATCAACATTACCTTCAAGCAACTGCTGCATATTCTTCACGTCATCAGGGGATTCCAGGACAGGGATTTTTCCTTCAGCAACAGCTTTATCAAACTGGTCTTCATTTGCATAATCACTGACCACACCAACGGTTCTGTCAGACAGTCCCGTTATAGAGGTGTCATAACGCTCGCCTTTGCGAACGGCAAAGCCAACCATACTGGTACCAATTACATCAGAGAAAAGACATTTAGAGACTCGCGCTTCCGAGTAGTAGGCCGGGAAATAGCCCGCAACCTCATCGGTTTGCTCTGCTCGGGCGATTGCATCCCCCCAAGACTCAAATTCGACATTCACCTTATAGCCCTCATGACCAAGGGCTTCTTTAACAATAACACTGCTCATCCCGCCACCAGCAATGGACGGTGAGGTAAATGGAGGCCAATTCAAAGTTGTCAGAGTGATCTCTTCAGCATTTGCTGATGACCACAGGGCCACCAACGTTGTCGATATCAATGTAAACAGCTTTTTTATACCCCATTAGGAGGTCCTTCCACCAACTTCTAGACTAGCTACCGAATGAAAGAAGAGCAAGAGCGCTTTTTCTATATCAGTCGAGAAAACTGACTCATCAGGATGATGGCTTAAACCTCTAGGGCTACGGACAAATAGCATACCCACCGGGCACAATTCCGCAGCGGCCATAGCGTCATGTCCAGCACCACTCGGCAGACTAGGCAGAGACCATCCCAGACGACCAGCAGTTTCCTGCAGATGGGCTTGTAAACGCTCATCACACACAACCGCTGGCGCCTGATGCGTCCAGTCTACAGTAAAAGATACTGATCGTTTTTGTGCAATTCCATTAACAAAGTCCAAAAGCTGACTAATCAGTAAATTTAAATGAACATCATTGAGTGCGCGCACGTCCAAGGACATTTCAACCATTCCGGGAATAACATTGGTTGCGCCAGGATAGGCGTGTAACTGGCCTACCGTTGCAACTTCTCCGAAAACACATTTAGCAGCTAATGCTTCAATCTGCAGAGTTAACTCTGCTGCAGCGGTCAGTGCATCAAGGCGCAAGTGCATTGGTGTTGTGCCTGCATGCCCAGCCTGCCCCTGAACCTTAATACGAGCTCGCTTAGCGCCGGCAATTCCGGTCACGATTCCCAACGGTTGATCAAGATCCTCAAGCACGGGGCCTTGTTCGATATGAACTTCGAGATAGCTCAAGATTTCGTCAGCATTCAGCGCGGCCAGGTAAACCGATTCAGGTTGTAAACCAAAGTCTGACAGTGCCTGCGCCATACTGGTGCCACTACAGTCCTGGATATTAAGCCATTCAGGGTTGAAGTTCCCGGCAATGGCATGAGACCCAATTAATGTTGTGCCAAACCTCGTTCCCTCTTCATCACCGAAACCAACCACATCAACATGAAACGGCAATTCCACTTTATCTGCGGACAATACTTCCAAAACCATCAAACCAAGCATGACTCCTAAAATGCCATCATAACGACCAGCATTAGGCACTGTATCCAGGTGCGAGCCCAGGATAAGCCGCTTTGCATCTGGCTGTAAGCTTGCATAACGCAGCCAGATATTTCCAACCTCGTCCTGCCAAGGTTTTAAACCGGATTGCTCAGCCCATTCACTCACCAGATTATTGGCGCGTCGATGCTCGGCAGTGAGGTATTGGCGCAAGATACCATCAGGCATTTCGCTGATGGCGGCCAGTTGGTCGCAACGGTCCAATACTGTCTGGGTAAGAGTTTGCCAATCAGTTTCCGGCATTGCGGTAATGCTCCAATGCAGCAGCGGTTGCGTCACCAACCGGTCCTTTATATCCGTTGGCGGCAAGGCAGGCATCCAGACAGGCGAGAGTCTGCAATACCGCCGATTTACGGGCATTATAGCCCATCGTACCAATACGCCAGATTTTGCCATGTAACGGCCCGAACGAAGTGCCGATCTCAACGCCGAAATCTTCGAGCATCTGCCCGCGAACCTCATCGCCCTGAACACTTTCAGGAATATAGACACCAACAACGTTATTCATTTTATGATCAAGATCACCAAATAACTTAAGCCCCATGGCAGACAAACCGGTCGCCATCGCTTCGCCATGTAGCTTGTGCCTGGCAATACACTGGTCAATACCTTCATCGATAACCAGGCGAGCACATTCGGAGGCGCCATAAAGCATTGTCGTTGCTTCAGTATGGTGATTAAGACGCTCTTCCCCCCAATAATCCAGAATCATTGGAATGTCGAAATAGTTTGAACGAATAAAGGGTTCGGTGCCGTCCTGATGCGATGCGGTACGAATACCAGCCTCAACCTTGCGACGACCTCTCACCCAGTCAACATAGCGATTGCTCAGGGTTATTGGTGCCGACCCAGAGGGGCCACCGAGGCATTTCTGTAAGCCGACAGAAACCGCATCCAATTGCCATTCATCGGCGTGCATCTCATTACCAACAATCGAAGCAGTGGCATCTGTATAAAACAGCACATCGTTTTCACGGCAGATTGACCCAAGTTCGACCAATGGCTGGCACATGGTGGTCGAGGTATCACCCTGCACGATGGCGAGCATTCTGGGCTGAACCTTCTTTATAGCGGTCTCGATTTGCTCGGGTTTGAAAACCTCACCCCAGGCTGCTTCAATAGTATGAACGTCCGCGCCAGCACGCTCAGCAATCTCTGCCAGCAGATGGCCAAAACGACCAAAGATAGGGATTAAGACTTTATCTCCCGGGCGTAACGCTGAAACCAGAACCGCTTCAATACCGGCCCGAGAGGTACCATCAATCAGCAATGTCCATTCATTTTCCGTTTTAAAAACCTTGCGATAACGCGCCATGGTTTCGTTCATAAAGCCGGTCATGGAAGGGTCGTACTGACCAATCAACTGAGCGGACATGGCACGTAAAACACGGGGATCTGCATTGATAGGACCCGGTCCCATTAATAACCGTGGAGGGGGATTCAGCATCTTGGAATCAGTCATGATGTTAAGCTCCTGCAACCTGTATCAACATACGCGAGCCAGTAATAAACAACGCAATGGCAAAGGCCTTTTTCAATTGCGTACTATTAAGTTTCGCGCCCAGCTTGGCACCGACAGGCGCAAAGAAAATGGTCAATGGAATGATGAGCAGAAATGCCGGAAAGTTAACCAGATGCCAGGTGCCAACAGGTGCATCCACCGGCGTTTCACCAACAGCCAGGAGTGTCAGCACTCCCGGCAGGGCAATCAATAACCCGAAAGCGGCGGCAGTTCCGACCGCACGATGAGCAACAACATTAAAACTGGTCAACAAAGGAACACCTATAGTACCGCCACCGATTCCGATCATCACCGAGAGGCCACCAACAGATGTCGCCATAAGCGCCTGACCAGGTTTGCCTGGAAGGCATTTAAACAAGGCCGGTGCTTTCGCACGGAACAACATGTTCAGACTGACCAGAACGGCAATAATACCGAACATCCAGGTCAGGAAAGTGCCGGAAATAGAGGAGGCGATCAAACTACCACCAACCGCAGCGCAAAGAATAATCCCACCCCAGAACTTCAGCAATTCAACATCGACATTACCTTTTTTGTGGTGCGCACGGATCGAGGAAATAGCCGTCGGCACAATGGTTGCCAAGCTGGTGGCCGTTGCAATAGCCATTGCTGATTCCGCACTGACATCAAACCCCTGAAATAAAAAGTACAACACTGGTACGATGACAATACCGCCGCCAACACCCAACAAACCGGCCAACAAACCGGCCAAAATACCGGCGCCCATTAACGCCAGTGCAATTGGCCATGCCTCTAATAGTTCTGTCATTTATTATCTCGCTTAGATTAATAATTTATTCATAGGTTTATCAGTCTTTCTGAATCAGCGTGCTAACAGTGGCTCGGCCATCAGAACGAGGATCCGTAACAGCTTCCAGCACATTATTTTCGTCCACGATTGCACCAGCATGCCCCATCATTTCATTGCAGGCAGGGACGGCTTGCCATTGATGATTGCGCGCAGTCAGCTCACCACCTATCTGGTCGGCCAGATCGGCTTCCACCTTCAGATCATCCGTGGCATCCCCCCAGGTGCGTCCAAGAAGCCAGCGACCAGTTGCAATAGCCTCTTCCAAAGAGATACCTTGCCAAACATAGCGACTGAACAGCGCTGCCTGAGTTTGAGGTTGACCTTCACCGCCCATAGTGCCGTAGGCCATGCGCTTGCCGTTATCAAACAGTGCCATTGCTGGGTTAAGCGTATGGCGTGGTTTTTTACTAGGCTCAAGCGCATTAATATCCCCGTCTTCGAGAGTGAAACTGATACCGCGGTTGTTCCAGGTAAAGCCACAATTATCAATGACAACCGCAGAACCGAATTCCCAATACACACTCTGGATAAAACTGACCAGCTGACCATTTGAATCACGCGCGCCCATCCAGACGGTATCGCCATGCTCGCTGACAAAAGGCCAAGCCGTGGCACTATTCATATCAATCTGCTGAGCTTTTTCCGACAGGACTGAGTCAGACAACGCTGCGCTGTACCCGGTGGGAACATGAGCGGGATCGGCAAGGATTCGACTGCGATCACTGAATGCCTGCTTGGTTGCTTCAATAACCAGATGCGCCCAATCCGCGGCGGTGCTCGCTTTGTCTTTAAGCCGATCTGTCAGCGACAGAATCTGCAACGAGTGCACCCCCTGAGTCGGTGCAGGCAGATTAAAACACTGGATACCATCAAGCTGGGCCATCAACGGTTCGACAACATCGGCTTTGGTGCTCTGATGGTCCGATAAGGTCAATGCACTTCCCTCGCGTTGCAAGGTTGTGGCAACTGAATCGGCTATCGTCCCCTGATAAAAGCTGTCGAGTCCTTGTTCTGCCAAAGTCTTGAATGTATTGGCCAACATAGGGTTACAGAACATGTCTCCTGGCCGGTAGACACGCCCTTCCGGGGCATACAACGCTTTGAAACTTTCGGGAATATTCGCTTCAGCCAAAACCTTATTGATGGCGGCGGTCAGACTTGAGGTAACCTCTATACCTTGCTCTGCAAGGCGAATGGCATCTGCCAGTAGCTCACTGAGCGGCAAAGAGGCATTTTTGTCTTCAGCCAGCGCCGCTTGCCAACCCCGGATCGTTCCGGCCAGGGTAATGCAGGCTTCACCTCCACGGCTATTAAGGGTCACCGCAGATTGATATCGACTAAGATTGCTTGCTGAGCGGCCACAGGCATCAATGGCTATCGGTTTTGTGTCAGATAAGTTATGGACCAGCCAGAAGCTATCCCCACCAATAGAGTTCATATGAGGATAGACAACAGTGATTACGGCGGCGGCGGCCACCATAGCTTCAGTGGCAGTACCACCCTGTTGCAATATTCTGATCCCGGCTTCCGTTGCCGCCCAGTGCGGCGCAGTAAAAGCAATAGACGTTGGCTGTGTCATAAAAACTCCTCATGATTCCAGGCTTCAACAACAGATTCCACCGTCTTTAACAGGCTGAGATCATGACCTGCACGCTGCAAAAACGAAAACCCGTAAGGCATTATTGTTTTATCCGCACGTTGCCACGGCAATAACGGCAAGTGCACTTGGGCAGAACCGGTCAAACCGGCAATCGAAGTCAGTTGCATCAACCGAGGGCGTAGCGCGCCGGTATCTTCGCCCAATTTTGGAGCGACTGTTGGCGTGGTTGGCAGAAATAACACCGCGTCCATAGGCAGTGTTTGCTCAAGATGTGTACAAAATGTCCGGCGTAAAGCTTCTGCTGCTCTAACTTCATCGTCGGTAATAGCCAAAGCCATTTCCATGCGAGCCTGAACAGGCGTAGAAAGGGTTGGCTGTTTCGCTTTCAGCCAAGAGCCATGATATTCAGCAATCGACCGGCCTTGAAGTATACGAAAAACATCCGCTAAATTTTTAAACTGACTATCGAGCCCCAAATCGATTGTTTGAACTGACTCAAATGATGCTTCCAATCTGATTAAGGCTTCTTTCAATCCCGAATAAAATTCCGTCTGGACCAGATTAAACAACCCTTTATCAACATATAGCACTGAAGCAGGTTGTGATGGGCAGGCAGGCAATAACAGTTGACCTACTCGATTCAATAGGGCGGAGCTTCGGGTCAGCCAACCAACAGTATCAAAACGTGGAGCCAAACCGATCAATCCGTCAATGGAAACAGAACCATGGCTGGGGCGTATACCAAACAGACCACAATAGGATGCAGGAATACGAATAGAACCACCTGTATCGGTGCCAAGGCCGATGTCGGCCCAATGGCCTGCCACGGCTGCGGCGGATCCCATTGTCGACCCACCGCAGGCATGACCGGGTACGACGGGGTTCATTACTTTTCCGTAATGATGATTATTACCTTCCAGCGAATAAGCCAGCTCATCGGTTAATGTAAAACCTTTAAATTCCACTCCGGCGTGCAATAGTTGATTTAGGGCTGTTGCAGTCTGTGTTGCAGGCTCGTGGCTGGCATACCAGTCCGGGTTACCAGCGGAATTACGGTAACCCTCGACCGCAAATAAATCCTTAACACCAACGGATAGGCCGGTTAGTGGTCCAGATTCGGTTGTTTTGAATGACTCTGGTCCATGATTGCAAAAACCGGCATCTGCGCTATTTGTTTTTGTTATGGAGTACATCTCGATATAAAACTCTACAAACTCGTCCGAACGGACAATATATGTATTTCCCCAGAAATTCCAACCAAACGGCCAGGATTACCGTCTATAACTTCTAGACTGAGAAAGATGCCCACAGTACGAATATGCTCGGTGTGACAGCTAAAATTATCCTGAGTAGTGACAATACTCGCTCAATAATAGTGCGTAAGTTCCTGAAGCGAGCCATATCAGAGCTTGCCGAACGATCTAATAACGGCATACCTGAATCCGCGACTTCTTCGGTGGATGCAGGGTGTAAGAGCTTGATTTCTATCTGTTTTTCAAAAATTGCAGGAACACCACTGGTTCATTAAAATTTTTGGGAAGCAAATAGGAATCAATGGCTTGCGCACTGCGCCGCTATGGAGTCACGGATTCAGGGCATAGTTAAAACACAGCGTAGATCCATGAAAACAGGAAAGCACCCACCAACAAGGGTTTTGAATCAAATCCCATGCCAATCAAGGGTGGGATATGCTTTTTGTAATACGCTATTCCGCTTCAACCTTAACTTCTGCTGACCGCGAATATGGACGAAAAACGAAGTTATTCAGGCATAAAAAAAGGCCGCCGAAGCGACCTTTCTCCTGTAACCATTTCATGGCTCACTTACGCAGGCAAATCACCTTACTCGATGATCTTCGCTACAACGCC
>JARRJP010000110.1:0-9021 GCA_037389025.1 Reinekea sp.
AGTGTTACTGACTTTAACAGGAGCTATTATTGGTATGGGCATTAGCGCAGCTTTTATAGCCGCGTTAAGCAAAACAGGTATTAATTTTTCAATGTGGGCCGAAGGTTTTGAAGCAATGGGTTATGCCTCAATAGTTTACCCGGTGGTTACTGTTGAAAGTTACATTAGAATAACGCTTCTTGTAATATTAACCGGGGTTATAGCATCTATTTGGCCTGCCCGAAGGGCACTAAAAATGAACCCTGCTGAAGCACTTAGGACAGAGTAATTAAATATTCAAAAATATTAATTGGAACGAGTGGTTAACAGGTACAAATATAAAAATCCGTTTTTGATCAGTTCAATCCGTCTAATCCGTGTTCCATAAAATCAAAGTACCATGAAAGTAATAGAAATAAAAAACGTAAATAAAATATATAATGATTCTGAGGTTCAGGTTCACGCAGTAAATGGTGTAAACCTGGAGTTTGAACAAGGCGAATTTGCAGCTATTGTTGGTCCTTCGGGTTCAGGGAAAACAACCCTTTTAAATATGGTGGGTGGTTTAGACAACCCAACTTCAGGAAATATCATAATTGGTGGAACAGAAATTGGCCAGTTAAAAGGTTCTAAATTAATTGATTTCAGGTTACACAATATTGGTTTTGTGTTCCAGTCTTACAACCTGATACCTGTTTTAACAGCCAAAGAAAATGTAGAATTTATCATGCAAATGCAAGGGGTGCCTGCAAAAGAAAGTACTGCCCGTACACTTGCGTTGCTTGAGGCAGTTGGCCTGGGTGAACGAACAGATAGCCGCCCGTCACGCCTTTCTGGTGGCCAGCAGCAAAGGGTCGCTGTTGCCAGGGCATTGGCTTCAATACCCAAGTCATTACCTGACCCAGTCCAATTAACAACAACAGAGTAACAGCAAATAACCCCACCAAATTCTGACTGCGTAATGTCTGTATGGCACGGTTTAATGGCTCTGCACTTTCCAACACCCAAAATTCAAAATAACGATCTTCATCTTTAGCGACCTCCCAGGTAAAACCGTTACGTTGATAGATCCAGTCACGGTGCAGCCCAAACTCTTCGGCGCCACTATCAATCTTATCAAGTGAACGAACCCAATCACCGTCTGTAAACCACTCACTGGACAGGCTTTCCCAAACCGTTTGGCGATTTTCATCCAACACCAGCCCAACAAGACCTGACTCGGGAGAATTAAAACGCTCTTCGCGCAGTGCGCGCGGCAAAGTCAGGGAAACATCATCTGGTTCAGCAACGGATAACAGATTGAATACACGAATAAAAAGCCGCTCACTTTGGGCTGCAATCTGGCTATTCACAAAGGCCCGATCCAAAAGAACACCGGTCAGGCCGAGAAACAGGATCATCAAAAAAGCCGCTGCCAAGAGCAGTCGCTGAGTTAAAGACCCTTTAGAGGGCAGTGCTGACATTGATCAGGAAGCGGATGCAATATTGAAACGGTAACCAAGGCCCCTCTGAGTCAAAATTGGATTGCGAATACCGTCCGGATCAAGTTTTTTGCGTAATCGGCGGATGAAAACTTCAATAACATTACTGTCGCGATCATAGTCTTGCTCGTACAGATGTTCAGTCAACTCTGCTTTTGAAACCACTTTGCTCTTGTGGGTCATCAGGTATTCAAGAGTGTTGTACTCAAAGCTGGTCAACTCAACTGGCTGACCAGCAACGGTAACAAGTTTCGCTGCGGTATCCAGTTCATAAATGCCGACAGTAAGAGTATTCGAACTCATACCGACCGAACGCCGCAACAGGGCTTTAACCCGTGCCAACAATTCATCAAAGACAAACGGTTTGGCAAGGTAGTCATCGGCACCACTCTCCAAACCATCAACCTTATCTTTCCAGTGACCACGAGCGGTCAGGACAATTATCGGGAAAGCTCGGTTTTCTTTGCGCAGTTTACGGATGACTTCGAGGCCGTCCATCTGCGGCAAACCAACATCAATGATGGCTGCGTCATAATCTGTCTCACAACCAAGAAACAGAGCTTCCCGACCGTTATCACTGGTATCCACGGCATACCCTTCACTTTTGAAGCCACTGACCAGGTGTTCCAGCAGACTGGCTTCATCTTCAACGATTAATAATCTCATACAGACTCTCCAATTCCACAGGGTCCAGTGGCAAACCGGTTTCAGGGTTAATATCGACCGTTTTGATACGACCACCTGAAATCAGTATTCTGAGCTGGTAGTACCAGTCTCCCTGATCTGTTTTGACCTGCGTCACTTTTGCAACTCGCCCCTGATAAAGGCACTCAACAGCCTGCACAACTGATTTTTCAGTGGTCAGGGGGATTGTTTCATGGGTACAGGGGTGCTTTGTCGGATCTGCCGCATAACTGGCAGCAACCAAGCAAAGCATCAATATCGCTCCCCCGATGAATTTGGTCATGTAGCCCTCCGCTACCGCACGTTGGGCTGAACCTCCACTCTTAGTTGAATGTAGCGACCCGGGTGCTGCTCTGTGAAAATCGAAAATTCGCGGCCATTGTATCGATAGCGCACATCATAGCCAATCAGTTCGCGATTTTCGTGACGATACCGGGTATCACATTCCGTTTCCCTGCGGTAATGAACTGTGGTGTTGTCCCGATCAATCTCATTACCCACCAGTCCACCAATGACACCACCGGCAATGGCACCTGCAATAGTGGACTCGGTTGAGTTACCTGCATGCGAACCGACATGGGCGCCAATCGCACCGCCGATAATAGCGCCCGCAGGACCTGCGGAGGAAGAAGACCGATGTACTTCTATATCACGAATACGACAGGTCTCACGATAACGATCATATCGACTGTTATCGCGCGAGCCATAATACCAATGCGTTTCGTAGACGGGGGTTGCACTGACTACCCGCCCTTCGACGTAAAATGTTTCTACAATATTGTCGTCATACCTGTCTGAATGTTGACGAGATGTCTCGTAATAACGATTGCCAGCAACGGCTTGTCCAAGGCACAGCGCTATCAATGCCAAACCACTGATCACTATTTTCTTGTTCACGTTGGACTCCTGAATTGTCCACTACCAATAATGCAAATCTTAGCTGCAATGATATTAACTAAAGCTGAACCATAACGCTCATTCAATGACTCTGACCTGAATTGATCCTGAATCCATGACGCCACAGTGGATACAGGGTGTAAGAGCTTGATTTCTATTTGTTTTTCAAAAATTGCAGGTGCACCCATAGGTTCACCCCAATTTTTGGGAAGCAAATAGGAACCAATGGCTTGCGCACTGCGCCGCTATGGAGTCACGGATTCAGGTTACATTACCTTCTTTCGGTGTCGAGACATTCGCAGCAACTTCAGTGAGATTTTGCACTTTCAGTCAGTCATTAATGAGCAATGCACGACGTACATACAGTGTTGAGTTTACGGACAAAATCGGGACAAATAAGCCTCTGAAATCGGCACAGAAAAGCTTGACAATCACTCTTGATCAACACGGCAACTATTTGACTCAAGAGTCTTATTTGAAGAAAACAAGACCGCATCTGGGTCTTAGAAGGGTGTCCACAAAATCTGTGGATAAGTTTGTGCAAAACCAATTCAATCGGTCACCAAGTCGGCAAAGTACCGCACCTTTTATGATTTGGTTATTTTTTGATCACATACAAAAACTCTTTATTTTTCAATGACTTACAATAAGCTATTTCCAAGTGATTGACATCAGGACTCAAAAATATCCAATAAATGCAAACAATAGCCATGTTTATCAGCATTGGGGATATTTGCATACCGTGTTTGTTTGGAAGCAGCAATATGGAAAACAATTCTTTTTGTTATATTTTGTGCAGATCAAAAAACAAACAGCTTTAGAATGCACAAAAAAAGCGCACCGATGTGCGCTTTGTTTGTTGTTTTGCATTAACTCGACAATAAGCTTTTTTTAGCAACTTACTCGCTAATTTTTGGCTTCATATGTGGAAACAGAATCACATCTTTAATTGTTGGCGAGTCAGTCAAAAACATCACCAGACGATCAATACCAATGCCTTCGCCCGCTGTCGGCGGCATACCGTATTCCAGAGCGTTGATATAGTCTGCGTCATAGAACATGGCTTCGTCATCACCGGCATCTTTTTCAGCCACCTGCTTCTGGAAGCGATCGGCCTGATCCATTGGATCATTCAGCTCGGAGAAACCGTTTGCCACTTCCCGCCCCCCCAGGAAGAATTCAAAACGGTCGGTAACATCCGGATTTTGATCGTTACGCCGTGCCAGCGGCGAGACCTCTGCCGGATACTCAGTGATAAATACCGGATCGAGCAGGTTCTCTTCAACCGTTGCTTCGAAAATTTCCGTCAGCACCCGACCATAACCCCAGTGTTCGTTTACCGAGATACCCAGGTTCTGTGCAACTTCTGCTGCTGCTGACAAGGTGGCTATCTGCTCTGCTTTCAGTTCTGGGTTGTATTGCAACACTGAGTCAAACATAGTCAAACGAGCAAACGGTTTGGCAAAATCGTAGTCGCGCCCCTGATAGTGAATTTCAGTTGTACCGAGTACCTCGTTAGTGACGGTGCGCAGCATATCTTCAGTCAAATCCATCAGATCGTTGTAGTCTGAATAGGCCTGATACCATTCCAACATGGTGAATTCTGGATTGTGCCGGGTAGACACCCCTTCGTTACGAAAGTTACGGTTGATCTCGAAAACCCGTTCAAAGCCACCCACAACCAGACGCTTCAGATACAACTCCGGGGCGATACGCAGGTAAAGGTCTCGGTCCATTGCGTTGTGATGGGTAATAAACGGCCGTGCCGTGGCGCCACCGGGAATCACCTGTAGCATTGGCGTTTCGACTTCCATGAAATCACGCTGCGCTAAGTAATTGCGGATGCCATTGATCACCTTAGAACGCACTTCAAATACGTTGCGTGTCTGCTCACTGACAATCAGATCAACATAACGCTGACGATATTTGGCTTCCTGATCGGCCAAACCATGAAACTTGTCTGGCAACGGACGCAGGGATTTGGTCAGAATACGCAGGTTATCAAGCGATTCGATATGCACATAGAGTTCACCCTTGCCAGATTTCGCCAGCGTACCGGATACACCGACGACGTCACCGATGTCCAGTAATTTCCAGTCATCACTTTCTTTTTGCAACGGCTTGCCAAGATAGGCTTGAATGCTGCCACTGGTATCGCGGATGCCAATAAACGGACCACCACGACGCATGACGCGGCCAGCAACCGAAACAGGAATGGCCTTTTCCGCAAGCGCTTCTTTTTCCAACTCGCCATAGGCCGCCTGCAAATCACCGGCCTTGTTTTCCCGCTTGAAATCATTTGGAAAGGCAACGCCACGTTTATCCTTTAACTCCGCCAGCTTCTGTTTTCGTTCAGCAATGATGTGATTGTCTTCTGGCGGGTTGGTAGTGAGGTTTGAATCTTTCGACTGATCGCTCATTTCAAATTTCCAAATGGTTAAGGCTTAGGGTTAGTGGACAGGACTCTGATCAGAGTCCTTTTTTCAGGGATGCTTCGATGAACGGATCAAGATTGCCGTCCAGAACATTCTGAGTATTTCGGGTTTCGACACCGGTACGCAAATCCTTGATGCGCGAATCATCAAGAACATAGGAACGAATCTGGCTGCCCCAGCCGATGTCAGACTTACTGTCTTCGACGGTCTGCGCAGCTTCGGCCCGCTCCAGCATTTCGCGCTCATAAAGTTTTGCTTTCAACTGCTTCATGGCCTGATCTTTGTTCTTGTGCTGGGAACGATCATTCTGGCACTGAACAACGATGCCGGTTGGTTCGTGGGTAATACGAACAGCAGATTCCGTTCGGTTAACGTGCTGACCACCAGCACCGGAGGCTCGATAGACATCGATACGCAGATCGGACGGATTAATCTCGATTTCAACCGTATCGTCAATTTCTGGCGATGCAAAAACCGAAGAAAAGGAGGTGTGACGGCGGTTACCAGAGTCAAAAGGCGACTTCCGTACCAGACGATGCACGCCGGTTTCGGTACGCAACCAACCAAAGGCATATTCACCTTCAAAGCGCACGGTAGCAGATTTAATACCGGCCACTTCACCGGCGGAGGCTTCCATTAATTCGGTTTTAAAGCCTTTTTCTTCGCCCCAGCGCAAGTACATGCGCAGCAGCATTTCGGCCCAATCCTGTGCTTCGGTGCCACCGGAACCGGCCTGAATATCAAGATAGGCATTACTTGGATCCATTTCGCCACTGAACATGCGACGAAACTCCAATACTTCCAACTCGGCCTGTAGATGCTCCAATTCGGACTGAACATCTGCCACAGAGGACTCATCGTTTTCTTCTACGGACATTTCCAGAAGGTCGGCGGCATCAGCCAGGCCGTTGTCCATGGTTTCAATGGTATTAACTACTTTTTCCAGCGATGAACGTTCCTGGCCCAGAGCCTGAGCGCGCTCCGGCTCATTCCAGACTTCTGGTTGTGACAGTTCCCGCTCTACTTCGTCCAGTCGTTCTTTCTTGATAGCGTAGTCAAAGATACCCCCTAAGCACATCGGTTCGTGCTTGCAGATCTTTGATCAACTCCCGAATTGGATTAACTTCCACGATGATGACTCCTACTAAATAATGTGTCATTGAAAAATCAAAGGGCCGAAATTCTACAGGAAAAGTAGCCGGTAACAAAGCAGGCTGTAGTGTCTCAAATAAAACGCATAGTAAGATGACCCGCCGGTTTAACGGTTGCGGCATAGGTATTATTTGGAAAAACGGCGGCTAACTCTTCGAGAAGCCCTCCAGAAGTCCACCGCTTCGTTCCAGCTCTTGACAAGGGAGGAGACACTGGGCATCCACCGACAGCGGGTGCCGCGCAGCCCGCTTCAGCATTTGATCGGCCATTGTCCGGCTTACTGAACTGAACTGAACCGCATCCCGACAGCGACTGGCGGGAATACTACGCTTATCTTTGACCTGAATCCGTGACTCCAGAGTGGATGCAGGGTGTGAGAGCTTGATTTCTATTGGTTTTTCAAAAATTGCCGGTGCACCCATAGGTTCACCCAATTTTTGGGAAGCAAAGAGGAATCAATGGTTTGCGCACTGCGCCGCTATGGAGTCACGGATTCAGGTTTGAGTGATTCAAAGCCTTGAGCCACCTTGGTTGGAGCAAACTCAATAATTTCATAGTTTGCTATATCCGCTTTAAAAAAAGGATCTTCCTGCAAAATAGTCATTAGTGACTCTTTGCTTTCTGCTTGGGCAAGTATCACGCCACCCGTTCGTGGTACTTTGCGGCCAGAGGCCATAAAGTTTCCTTTTTCGTAATACTTTTCAAGAAAAGCAACATGCTCTTCTATATAATTATCAACTTCGGACAAGTCGACCTTGTAAGATAACGACACTACGTACACTGAATCCTCCATCTCATATAACGTTCTTAAACTGCGGCGCAATGGAGCGCAGCGTAATTGCGTCCGATGCCCGCCGAGGAACGTGGTTTTTGGCGGGTATGAACAGCTTTGGTTTGTTATGGCTCGGCTGCAAACTTAATCTCTGTAACTCTCAAATATACGTGAGCTTGTACAGCGACGTTTGAAAATATATACACTTCTATTGATGAAAGTGTATTGAGCAAAAAAGTCACCAGAGCACTCAACCTGAATCCGTGACTCCAAAGTGGATGCAGGTAATAAATTAGGTTTGATCCAACGAACCAACCAATTGCACCGACTAGTAGCTGTAAACTATATCGATCAATACTCATAAAAGGCCATAACAGTTTTATTCTACATCACCTGACAAAATATCCAGAAGACACTTTTTCCTGAGCAACTTAATACCACCCAGTCTCCTCAGACCTCATCAAACTTAGCACACAGCCAACCCCTGTCAATTTCACTCACCAGATATTCCGTCACGCGACGCAGTATCCAGAAAAAGTGGTTGCCTACAGACCGCTAACGCCCAGTAATTCAGAGGCAAGCTGACAGGATTTTGGAGAGCGCACCCATTAAGAGCTCTGACCAGACAGGAACTTTCACCCTGTAAGTTTCGACAAGCTTCGCTTGTCGCACCAACGCCGCAATAACCGGTTGGCACTGCGGAGCCTTTTTTGGTGTATAAAGGAAGAGCAGCGACCAACACCAAAAAAGGCGAAAGTAGTGACAATCCGTGTTGATTGCCTTGTTAAGCGAATTGTCATCAACATATTCTCTAAATCTCAAGCACTTGGGATAGCCTTTTTGCCAACAAGAAAGCGAACAACTAAACCTATAATTAAAAGACCTATAAAAAATTTAAGACCAAGTAATTTCTCTAGTATCGTTTTAGGATCGTACGTTGAATCTAGAAAGTAAAAATTGTCATTATTGAATTTACCGTTGTATGCGTCGAGAATTTTACTCGGAAGTTCGTTTTTGCTTTTAAGTAGACCTTGATAAGTCGGAGCTTTTGCCATATCAGATATTGTAGGTTCTAGAGCAGTTTTTAGGATATAAATCACTTTTCTCTCTTCATTTTTAAACACAGGTATAAAAAAATCGGAAGTCAATTTTACATCAGATTTCTTTGTACTGAGGCTATATTCATATGCATTAGACAAATCCAGTCTACCTCCATTGATCGAGGCATAGATTAATTCATCTGCTGGATCTACAACACTATCAATAGTCATCTCCACTGGTTTTTGCCCAACATTTCTCTCTTGAAAAATATCCAAAAGACCAAAAGCCGTGAAAAATAGACCTACTAGAAAGGCCCATGTGGAAAATTTTTTTACTAGATTTTTCATTATTACTCCTTAACTATTAATGCTCGATTTACCTGCCCTTTTGCTTAACAGTTTTATTCTACATCACCTGACAAAATATCCAGAAGACGCTTTTTCCTGAGCAATTTAATACCACCCAGTCTCCTCAGACCCATTCAAACTTAGCACACAGCCAACCCCTGTCAATTTCACTCACCAGATATTCCGTCACGCGACGCAGTATCCAGAAAAAGTGGTTGCCTACAGACCGCTAA
>JARRJP010000111.1:0-12150 GCA_037389025.1 Reinekea sp.
CGGAGACGCATGTTAGGGATAAACGCACATCTGTCAACACCTTATTGATTGTTTGTTTTAGGTTTTTCTGGATTTTCTTTGGTGCGCTGCACTCAGGCATTGTTCTTGCTGCGTCCATTGTACCTATGATAAAACGTCAAAATTCAGCGAGGTAGCCTATGTTGACTCTGGAAATGGTTGATGCGGGTGTCAAATTTGCGGCAGGCATGTTAGCCAGTGGTCTGATGTTTCTGCTTTATATGCACCGTCATCCGGTCTTGGATTCGAAAACCGAGGCTGAGGTTAATCGTCGCCGTCAATTGCTTGAGCAGGTTGCTGCCAATGTGGGCCAGGTACATTTTGTTTATCAGCGTTATCTCGCATTGGCGACAGAGTTTACCCGTTATGGTCAGCACTGGCCGCGAGCACGGCGCGATGAACTGGCAAAAGCGGGTGATGAACTGGCAGCATCGTTTCAGGCGCTGACGGAAGCGGAAAGTACACTCTTGTTACTGGGAGAAAAGCGCCTTGAGCGATCCTTACGAATCTATGGCGCCAGGATTGTCCACCTGCGTCGACAGATCTACGCTGAAAATCAGTCATTGAGTGGGGAGGAAATTCATTTGATTGACGAAGTCAAAAAAGATATTGCACAACTGAAAGAGAGCTTTTTTGACGCCCTGTCTGTTCGATATATGCCTAAACGGGCGTTGGGTCGACGGCAAGCAAGTTAATGGCAGACAGGTTAATGGCAAACAAAAAGTGCCCTTATTGTCAGTGTATTCGCTATGGTGGATTGGTGGTGACCATGTTGTTGTTGATTGGTTATGGCCTTTTGAAAGCGCAGGGTCAGCTTTGAGTGGCTTGTACCATTTCTCAATGAATTTGACAGGTTGATCTGATCTGTTTTTTTGCCTTGTGGATTTCAGCTTCGTATTCCAGGGTTACCGGAACCCAATAGGCAATCAGCCTGCAAAGGTGGCTTCGGTTTACCGGCTCAATCAGTCTCCTTTTACTGTGCCGTTCAAGTCTGTCCGTATATCACTCGACTGCGAGGTCCCTCTCGCAGACACACAGTAAAAGGAGACTGGCCGAACCGGCTGGGATGGCGGGCACCTGCATCCACTGAAGAAGTCACGGATTCAGGTCTTACTTTTCGGAGGCTGAAACAAGCTGCTGATTTCTTCCAGTCAAAACGCTATGATGCCGCACAAAAATATCTGCAAGGCAGTGCGCAGTGACACAAGCGTTGATTGACTTCCCTTCTTACAGTCCAGGATTCGGGTTATCCAGCGGACACCTCCAGTCTATTTTGCCTACCTTGCTACGACAGGTCATCGTGCCCTTTGAAGCCTCGCAACTGGAATTGCCAGATGGCGATTTTCTGTTGCTGGATACACTGAAGCAAGCAGATGCTAATGCCCCGTGGGTCATTCTCAGTCATGGTATGGAGGGTTCCAGTCGCCGTCATTATATTCAAGGTATGGCACGTGAGTTTCATCGTGCTGGCTGGCAGGTACAGGCGTGGAATTTCCGTTCCTGTGGTGGTCAAATCAATCGCCTGCCACAGTTTTATCATAGCGGCGCAATCGATGATCTTAAGCATGTGATTCAACATGTACTGACGGCACATCAAGCCAAACAGATATTTCTGGTTGGCTTCAGTATGGGTGGTAATCAAACCGTATTGACTATGGCGGAAGATGACCTGCCGGATGAAGTCATTGGTGCGGCCGCCTTTAGTGTGCCGCTGGATCTGGTCGGCTGTGCCGATAAATTGGCAAAGCCTGCACAATCGATCTACATGCGACGTTTTCTGCGTGATTTGAAGCCCAAGATTGAATATAAAGCCAATCACTTTCCCGAACTGATATCGGCGGAAGGCTACGACAGTATTCGTACTTTTCACGAATTTGATGATCGTTACACTGCGCCATTGCATGGCTTTCGTGATGCCAGAGAGTATTGGGAATCCTGTTCCAGCAGTCATGTGCTGAAGGATCTGAAAAAACCAACACTGATCGTCAACGCCATGAATGATCCATTTCTTAACGACAAATGTTTAGGTTGCCGTTTGGGCGAGCGTTCTCCAAAACTGTTTCTGGAAATTCCCGGACATGGCGGGCACTGTGGTTTTGTGCGTTGGAAACTGAATGACTCGCTATGGTCAGAACATCGCGCCGTTGCGTTTGCCGAACACTGGAGGCATAAGCTTTGATGTATAACGGCATTTTACTTTATTGCAGACCGGGCTTTGAAAAAGAATGTCTGGCGGAAATCACGGATCTTGGCAGTGAACGGAGCGTTTTTGGCTGGGCTAACCTGGAAATGAATTCCGGTTTCGTGCTGTTTGAAACCGAACAGGCCGAGCAGGCTTATGAACTGTTGCCTCGCCTGGTTTTTAGTCGTGATGCATGGCCGATTCTGGCGCGCTTGGATGATCTGAATCCAAAAGACCGGCTCGCTCCCATCATCCACGTCGTTAAACAGTTCAAGCAACAACAGGAAGCGCTACGCATTGGTGGAGTGTCTACCGAATTTGCCGAGGGTGATGACTATCGTGCCACGGCAAAGTTTTCCGGAAAATTTGTTCACCCAGTGCGCCAGGGACTGCGTAACGAGCAATTGATTGCGTCAAAGGATGAGGCTCGTCAGCCTTATCTTCGATTGTTCTTCAAAGATTCCTCACAAGTATTAATTGGCCTGGATCGACCTGGCATTCGCTCACCCTGGCCCATGGGCATTGCCCGCTTGAAATTTCCAGCAGCGGCACCAAGCCGCAGCACCCTGAAACTGGAAGAGGGCTTTCAATATTTTCTTGGTAATAGCTGGCGGGTGAAACTGGAGCGTGCCAATACTGGTGTTGACCTTGGTGCCGCACCCGGCGGTTGGACCTGGCAACTGGTGAATCAGGGAATTCATGTTTACGCGGTCGATAATGGTCCAATGGATAAACAACTCATGGATTCCGGTTTGGTTGATCATGTTCAGGAAGATGGTTTCGTCTGGAAACCGGCAAAAAAAGTCGATTGGCTGGTTTGCGATATGGTTGAAAAACCGGCGCGTGTTGCACGGCTGATATACGACTGGCTCGATCAGCGTCATGCCAGTTATGCGATGTTTAACTTGAAATTGCCGATGAAAAAACGCTATCAGCAATGGCAGGAAATAAAAGACTATCTGGAGGCGCTGATTACGCAGCAGCATCCGAAAGCCATTTTCAGAGCTAAGCACCTGTATCATGATCGTGAAGAGATTACTGTTTACTTGGATTTAGGGAATCAGAACGGATGAGCGATGAATTAAACGCCGATGTTGAGCTGGATACCCGAGGTTTACGTTGTCCTGAACCGGTGATGATGCTGCATCGCCAGATACGGAAAATGGCGCTTGATCAGATCGTTAAGGTATTGGCAACCGATCCGGCAACACAGCGTGATATTCCGCAGTTTTGCGAATTTTTACCGCATCAACTGCTTGCCAGCGACAGCAGTGAAACAGAATTGTTTTTCTGGATAAAAAAAGGCAGTCGTTAATACCTGAATCCGTGACTTCAGAGTGGATGCAGGATGTAACAGCTTGATTTCTATTTGCGTTTCAAAAATTGCAGGTTCACCCGTAGGTTCACCCCAATTTTGGGGAAACAAAGAGGAATCAATGGCTTGTGGACTGCGCCGCTATGGAGTCACGGATTCAGATAATAGGCTGCCTTTTGTTTATCAGGCTGGAATCTGTTTTCCGCTATACCAGAACAACCGTATTACCAACCAAAACGCCGCATGGCTCAGGCCCGCAATCATACCAATCCAGAAGCCGGGAGCGCCCAACGGCTCCACCAGCCAATCCTTCATTGCCAGACTATAACCAAGCGGTACGCCGATACCCCAGAACGAGCTGAGCATGATGTACATCGAAATTTTTGTATCCTTATAACCGCGCAATGCCGAAATACAGACAACCTGTAATACATCGGCAATCTGAAACATTGCGCCATACCCGAGCAGCGTGCTGGCAACAGCGATGACCGCCAGTTCAGTGGTATAAATTCGGGCGATGGGTTCGGCAAATACGAATAACAATGTCGCGTAGCTGAAGGCAATCGCCAGCACCAGAACAATAGTGCTTCGCGCCACCAAACGCGCGCTTTCCGGGTTCTTTGCGCCAATCAAAAATGAAATGCGCAACGTCAATGCAGAACCGATACTCAGCGGCACCATAAATAGAACACTGACGACATTCAGTGCAATCTGATGTCCAGCAACGGTTGCTGCACCCAGCGATGCCAGTAGCAGTGCAATGGCTGAAAACATAGTGGCTTCAACAAAAATAGTGAAGCCGATGGGCACACCAAGTTGGAGAATTTCCTGAATTGACCGCCATTGTGGCCAGCTTCTGTTATGCCAAAGATGGAAGCTTTTGAAGTCAGGACTGAAGTGCAGGTAAGTCAACGCGGCAATCAGGGTAATCCACTGGGCGATAGCGGTCGCCCAGCCACAGCCGATACCACCCAGCGCAGGCATTCCCAGCTTGCCGAAAATCAGGATGTAATTCAGTGGCGCATTGATACAGGCGGTCAGAATCGAGAACAGCATGAATATTCTGGTATGTCCGAGGCCATCAGTCAGACCACGCAGGCTCACCAGCATAAGCAGCGCCGGAATGCCCAGTGCAAAAGATTCCAGATAGCCGTTACTGATGCGTGCTGGATTGTTATCAAGACCGATCAGACCGAATATCGGATCAATGTTGAACAGGATCAGCATCGCAAGCACGGCAGAGGTTATGGCGATATAGAATGCATTCCAGGTGACCGGCAGTATTTTTTTATGTTCAGCCGCACCATTGTGACCGGAGATAATTGGCTGAGTCGCATTCAGAATACCCATTAGGAACAGGAATATTGGTACCCATAAACTATTGCCGATCGCAACGCCGCTCAGATCATCCGCACTGGCGCGGCCGGCCATCACAGTATCAATCACACCGTTGGACATCTGTGCCAACTGCCCGATCAGAATTGGTGCACCCAGTTTCAGCAGTGTACCCCATTCCTCACGAATGCGTTTCATCAGCGGCCACTCAGCATGCGGCTGAGGTTGATGTAACTGGTCTACAGGCTCGGTCATTCGTTATGCCTCTTTTACGGGGCGCGTATCATAGCAAAATGTTATCTGGAAAAACTTTTGGGCTCGCTGGAATTCTTAGGTTTCGGTTAGAGATTTACCTGAATCCGTAACTCCATCGCGGCGCAGTGCGCAAGCCATTGATTCCTCTTTGCTTCCCAAAAATTGGCGTGAACCTATGGGTGCCCTGCAATTTTTGAAAAACAAATAGAAATCAGGCTATTACACTCTGCATCCACTCTGGAGTCACGGATTCAGGATTTAATTTTAGGCCCAGCCTCGTATAATCGGGCGTTTATCTGGTTGCAGGAAAATTAAGCGTGATTGAAGTAAACCATTCACTACCGCCAGCTCAATGGGAGGCTGATGTTGATCGTCTGCTGGACTGTTTGAATCCCTGGTTGATTAAACATTGGCAGACCTGCCTGGTGGCCGCCGTGGATGAACCCTTCTATCAACCGGCCAGGTCGGTCGATGATTTACATCAGATTCAGTTTGCTCATGGCTATTTCAACAGTGCCTTACATGAGCTGGCGCACTGGTGCATTGCCGGAGAACACCGCCGCACCTTGCCGGATTTCGGTTATTGGTATGAGCCGGATGGCCGAACGGAACAGCAGCAGAAAACCTTTGAACGAGTAGAGATTAAACCTCAGGCCATTGAATGGCACTTTGCCAACGCCTGTGGGCGAACGTTTCGAGTCAGCGTGGACAACCTTTCCGGTGAACCAACAGACAGCAAGCCTTTTCAACTGGCCGTTGCTGAGCAGGCCAGGCAGTATCAACAACAGGGACTTCCATCGCGTGCCGCAGATATCAGTCGTCTGTTACGCAATGCTTTTTTGAATGGTTCTGATGAATCGTTTGAATTTGACCTGAATCCGTGACTTCATCAGCGGATTCAGGTTGAAATGCACCGATCCTTGGTGCACGTTTGATCTCTCTTGGAAATCACTTATTCCGTTATATCTTTATCAACCGTTGCAGTTGGCGTTGACGTTTCGGGTGGCTGCTCCGTTGATGTTTCCTGACGATGCGCCGCCTGCCACATTTCAAACGCTTTCAAATCTTTTGCCACTTGGGTGAATACCACACCGAGAACAAAAATATCATCCAGATAGCCGATCACAGGGATAAAGTCTGGAATCAGGTCGATGGGGGAGAGCAGGTACATCAGCCCGGCAACCATTGCGATCAGACTGGTGGTTGGTACTTCTTTGTATTCACCGGCAAACCAGGCTCGTACTAATTGAATCATTGTCTTGAACTGTTCCCAGACCTGACCCATCGGTCCTTTAAGTTCTTTGGCTTTTTCCCAGGCTTTTTCAGCTATGCTTTTTACCTGATCCGGATCGTCAATAACCTGCTCAGCCTTGTGCTTCATTTTTTCAAATTGTGCTTTGATCTTGTCTTCATCCAGTTTTGTGCTCATGGTCTTTTCCTTCTTGAAAATGAATAATGAAATTATTGCATAGCTCATGCCAGCGTTGGAATCGCATAAAATGGCTGTTTTGCTACTTTAATTGGTGGTACTTGCTAATAAAAATAGTGTTATTGACTGATTTGTTGAATGCGAAAAGTTAAGTATAAAGAGCAGCCCTTTCAAGGTGAAAAAATAACCAGCCTTTATATCCCCGTTTATAAGCAATACACCCGTGACCTGTTGTTTGACTCTGTCTTCCATCTGATGAGCCTTGTTGTGATGTGCACTTTTTCCTTGATCAATGCCGCATACAAGGTGAATAAAGACAACATCGGTGTGTCTATTACCTCCGTCTATAACAAACTCAAGGGTCTGAAAACATCCGTCTCTGCCGCCTTGGTCAGAGAGACCGCGTCCGACATGGCGACAATGATCAACCAGATGGATGCGGCGTGCCAGCCATTGTTGCCCGGTAATCGTGTTAAAATGCCGGACGGTAATTGGAAGTTAACAGGCCTACCTGCCTTTTCACTCAAAGTCGTTTGCAAATCTTTCAGATTAAGCAACTCAAGCTGAGTTGGCTCCAAAGGCCCAATTCTATCCGGCTGAGTTTTGACCTTAAACCCAAAGTCGCGACCAAGATCTAATGATTCAATAAATAGATCATCACTCACCAAACCAATGTCAAAATCACTAACTCTTCTATCATCGAAAGATTTACAACTCTTATCTGTTACTGAACTTCCCTTAAATACGATATGCGCTCCTTTAGGAAGACCTTCAGATGATACATTCGTAAACTGTCTAAACTCATCCAGATTATTAAACCCTAGGGGTATACGATTTCCGTTTTCATCCAAGATCCTGTCTGAAACCTCCTTACACTTCAACCCCAACGGATCAACCCACCCAACCGGATTCGGACAATACTGATAAGCATTCAGTCCACCCATCAACCAATCGGATCATGATTAATATACCGCCCACAATGCGGATCATAAAACCGATGTAGATTCTGATAAAGCCCCGTCTCCAAATCCTCCCACTGCCCCTGGAACCGGATTTTCGGATCAACCGCTTGCCCTGTTTTCGGATGCGTTTTCAGGCTGGCATTATGTTTTTTGCCATACACCTCATGCTCCGTGGACCAGATTTCCCTTAGGGAACGCAGGCACAGGCGCGGTTGTTGCAATCTCTGACGTGCAGGAATGCACCGGGCGGCGTTCCGCTAATGCTGTCTAAAAGAAAAACCCGATCCGAAGATCAGGGCTTTAATCTATGGCAAAGGTTAAAAGTTAAAAATCAATGACTCTGACCCCTACGATTCTGCCTGGGTGGTTTGGTTTTTCTTGGCCATTGTTTTTCTCCGGTGGTAGAAACGAAAAAGCCCCGCTCGGTGGCGGGGCATTAGTTGGAATTTTGATTTGAAAGTGCTTAAAAATTAAAGACTGATTCCGTATTGTTTATACGGTTAATTGTATCATTTAACACTTTATCATCCTCGGATACTTTTTTTCTAATATTTTCGTTCAGGTTATCAATAAAAATAGTTTTAGAATTAAAGGTCTCAAGAAAGGTGTCTAATTTTACAAATCCAGATCCAACATTTTCTATATAAAATTTGCGAAATTTATCAGGTTGTACTTTTTCAATATTTTCCAATAAATCAAAAATCGAGAATCTAAATCTGGTTAATATTATATTTCCGCTATAAAACTCAGAAAGGACGGGTTTATCTTCGTTAGGTTGAATTTTAATTTTAAGTGAAAATGATCGTTTTCTGGGTCTACTCTCTAGTGAAAAAACACTAATGTAAGAGTTGTCAATCAACTCTTTTAATTTTTCTTTCTTAATGTTATTTGAACGAGTCAAAAATTCAGTTTGTAATAATTTGATGCTTGGAAGTAGGAAGTTTTTACTGATTTCGTACTCGTCCAGTTCGATTAAATGTTCAATGTGTTCTGCCCATATCTTCCAATTATCTTTCTTTAATATATGGTGATAAAATTCAATTTTTCTGTTTGTAGGTAGTTTGCTAACAAAACAGGATGCGTGGTATTCCTGTATGCTTTTATGTAAGTAGCTATAATTGAACCCGTCTTTCAGTACTAGGCAAGTGATTTTGCATAGTTCATTTAGATAATCAGATTCAATGAATTTGTAATTATAATATGATTTTGCAGAATCAATATATTTTAAGATTTCTCGTTCCGAAATGGATGTTTCTGATTCCTGGCTGAATTTAAAGGAAATTAAGTTGAAGATATCTTGAAATTCAGAGTTGGATAAGTTGGTTTTTCTATTCCTATTTACTCCCCCGGGTTTTGAGTTGTCATGGCGACTAAAGACAGTTTCGAAAAGGGAATCATAAAATTCAATCGGCTTTGAAGGTATTCTTTGCTCGGCTCTGTATACAAATACTAGTAATGTAGCCATCAGTGGAGTAGTAAGTAGTTCAATTATATTACTTTCTGAATTTAATATGCTATTGAATATTGTATCTGCTGAATCTTGTTCTGCTGTTAGCTTTTTCAGTATTGGATGTATGTCGTTAATATATAAAGGAGTAATTCTACAAATTGAAAAATAGGAACTGTTTTGAATCGAAGTGTTTGGTCTCGAAGTAATGATTATATTTATTTCTGGATGTTTTACGCAAAATCTTTCGATATCTGAAAGTATTTCATTTTCAATCTCTTGGTTCAGTTCATCGAATGCATCTAGAAGTAGTGTTATTTTGTTATTTTTTAGAAGGAAATCAAGTGACTCATCTTTATGGTTGAATCCGATATCTTCAATATAGTCAAGAATGTATTCATGCAAGTTTTTTCCAGATTTGAATTTTCGGAACTCCAAAAAGACAGGGACTTTCTGATATTGTTTTCGGTTGATACCCATCAAACTCCAATTCTTGGCGATAGTAGAAATTATTAATGTTTACAGGTCTGTCTGTCTGCCAAATTGTTCTAACCTTTCCTAAATCTCGTAAATGGTCGTAGACTTTTTTTACTTTGTTTTTGTTTGACATAATTCGGAAATGTTTTTTTGCAGAACCTGATGCTAATGCACCAATACCTATAAGGAATTCTTTTACTGGTAGTTGACTTACGGGGATTTCTAATCCAATCATTATCTTTGTCCATGTTCACAATATTTTTAATGCTACAAATATCATTAATTGAATAAGTTTTTAACTGATGACTAATTAGATAATATAAATTTAAAAAATAGTTAAACTGAACGGGAGCATGTAGCTCCCATGAGGTCAGTTCTAGATATTAACTCGCCGAATTCTGATAGTGCTTAACCGCACCACCCACATCCATCAAGTCACCACCGGCCCGCATCCAGGCTAAGAAGCCGATCTGGCCTTTTTCGGTGTACTTCGAATCCGTCATGCGGAACAGCAGAATCTGCATCACATCGCGGATCAGGTACTTGGAGAAGTCACCGAACAGGATCGACTTAGCGCTGGCGGCCATTTCCGGCATGTGCTGGTTAATAGTGTAGCCGTAGCCGTTGATAGTGTCAGGCTCTTTCACGTCGAAGCCCGGCAGCCACAGCGGCTTTTTGGTCGTTGGGTCGGTGAGCTTTTTCAGCTCTTTCAGCGTCATGTCGTGGAACATGAAGCGTGCGTTGCCCCGGTAGGCTGGGTCGACGGAGTGGATCAGGTCTAGCAGGTCGCCCGTTGCTACTGAAGTGGCTTGACCTGTCTGGCCGACTTTACCGGCAGCTGAGGCGGTGACGATGCCACCCGGTTGCGTGGTGCCAGTACCGGTGGTGAACAGGCGGTTGTTGATGCGCGCCAAGCGGCCGGTCAGGCGTTCACGGATGTGGCCTTCCAGGTCGATGACGGAATCCTGTAACAGCTCAAACGGTACGGTGACCACTTTAGAGCTGAACTTGCAGGTGTTCAGCGATTTGGTGCCGAACGTTGGGTCGGAGCCGGTCGCCGACTGGTTTTCACCGACGATTTCACCTTCTTCACTGGTGGCATCGGTGGTCGGCCAGTCCATGGTTGCGCCGTTTTCGGTGCGCAGGATTGTCGCCACATCGCGCATGCCGCCGAATGACTTCATGGCTTCGAGCATGTTGGCAGCAAACTGGTTCGGTACTAGGTAACCACCTTCGGCACCGGTGCCGGTGCTCATGGTGTTGCGGACTTCACGCGCGCGCTGGTTGATCAGCTGGCGCTGTTCCATGCTCAGGGCATTGGCGCCGCCACGAATCCAGGTGTTGAAGATGTCGGCATCCTGCTCGTTGCGGTGTTCCGCTTCATCGGTGCTGATGCCTTCACGATCGGCACGCTCCTGCAGGTTCGACTTCTCTTTGGCTTCCATGTCGAGCACGTTCTGGAAGCGCTCGATCCGCGCGTCGATATCGCTGATTTCTTTTTCCAGGGTCTCGTATTGGCTCTGGTGTTCGTCTTTCCATTCGGAGGTGTCTTCCACCAGCTTGCGCATGGCTTGCGCTTTGGCTTGGCGCTGTTCCCGCAGTTGTTGGATCGATTTCATGGTGTTTCCTCTTTGTTTTAGGCAATAAAAAACCGCCACGCGGGCGGTTATGGTTTCAGCGGGAACCCGCTAACTGGCAATGGCGTCGAGCATGTTCACGCGGCGCAGTAAATTGGCTTTGTGGGTTTTGGCCTGTTCGGTTGTGTCATCGTCCACCGGCGGCGGCTTTTGCATGGTTTCTGGCGTGTTTGCGTAGGCGGAGAGATCCCACTGGGTGCGATTCTCGGTGTTGTCTTCTTCGCTGTCGCCGTCGAAGATGCGATCAATAAAGCCGTATTCTTTGGCTTCACCTGCGGTGAACCAGGTTTCGTCGTCCATCCACTGTTGCAGTTGACTGTCTTCCTGGTAGGTTTTGCGCTGGTAGTCTTTGCGGATGGAACCGTCGACCTTGTGAAGCATGCCGGCGAGCTCTTCGAAGTCGTTGGCGTTGCCGATGCCAAGGGTTCAGGCGTTGTGGATCATGAAGAACGCGCCGTCGGCCATTTCGACTTCATCGGCACCCAGAGCCACATAGGTGGCAGCAGAAGCGGCGAGTCCATCGATGTGGGCGATGACGTTAGCCGGGTGTTGTTTGAGTGCCACTTGAATGGCACGCGCTTCGAATACATCGCCCCCTGCATCTGCTCCCAATGAACAGCCTCTTCTAGCATATCTACTGACCGCATTTTATCTGGTTGATATCGGAACCAAAGTCCAGTTTCAAGACTGTCTCCACCGAAAACTCCAATTGTCGGACCTAAACTTGAGTCTTGCCTAATAGGAACGCCGTTGGCTCTCATATCTTTTAAGGTTCGAGCCCATTTAGTTCTCATAGGATCCCGCTTGGGCAAGTCATTTAATCGTGTTGCTAAACCTTCGCCCGGCTGACCAAACGTATCCTTCCATGCATCTACATTCTTCGAAAGGATAAATGGTTCTCTGTCTAGAACTTCCTTACAACTCAACCCCAACGGATCCACCCATCCCACCGGATTCGGACAATACTGATACTGATTCAGCCCACCCATGAGTCCTATGGGGTCGTGATTAATGTATCTGCCCGAGTGCGGATCATAAAACCGATGCAGATTCTGATAAAGCCCCGTCTCCAAATCCTCCCACTGCCCCTGGA